>CAZLEF010000008.1:0-66147 GCA_964558465.1 uncultured Lewinella sp.
CGCTTCGGATGAAGCCAGTTATATCACCGGTGCGCTGGTGCCAGTGGATGCGGGGTATACGACGATGTGAGACTGGGAGACTGGGAGACTGGGAGACTGGGAGACTGGGAGACTGGGAGACTGGAGTGTCTGTTCCTGAAATAGGCTGACATGATTAACTTTGTAAAATCATGATTAAACCGTTCAAGGGCGTAAACACATACGCTACAGTGAGTAAAATAACAGGCTGGTTTGAGGTAACCAGTATATAAATGAACTTTTGAAAACACCCGGAATCCGACAGTTATTTCAGAAGCGATCCTTAGTCCTGGAACCTCACCCCCGCAACCAGGCCCCCGTCCCCGCCCCGGCGGGATAAATAGCCCGTCCGAATTCAAACCGCACGCCTCCGGCGGGGTCGTTGGCCAGGAGGAGGGCGCCGTCCATGTCCACATAGTCCAGGAGGGGGGCCAGTTGGGCGATGGCGGATATGCCTACCGAGGATTCGGTCATGCAGCCGATCATGGTTTTCAGGCCCAGGCTTTTGGCTTCGGTCAGCATACGCAGGGCGGGCGTCGGGCCGCCGCATTTCACCAGTTTCACGTTTACGCCGTGAAAATAACCGGCGCACCTGGCCACATCCGAAGGCACATGACAACTTTCATCAGCCATCACCGGCAAGGCGCTGTTGGCGAAAACGTGAGCCTGACCTTCCCAGTTGCCGGGTTTGAGGGGTTGCTCAATGAATTCCACCCCCAGGTCTTTGAGCCTGTAAGACATATCGACGGCCTGCTCCGGCGTCCAGGCCGTATTGGCGTCGACCCTGAAGACGGCATCCGTATGTTTGCGCAGGGTTTTGATGATCTCCATATCGCGATCGGTCCCCAATTTGATCTTGTAAATGGGCCAGGGCATTTCATCCATTTTTGCGACCATCTCATCCAGCGGCGCCTGGCCGATGGTATAATTGGTCAGCGGGGTCCGGGCGGGGTCCAGGCCCCAGAGTTCGTAAAGCGGTTTGCCGAGCATTTTGCCCCAGAGGTCGTTGGCGGCCATATCCAGCGCGCAGAGGGCAGCCGGCGAACCCGCTAACAGGGGGGCGACCTGCTCGTACAATTCAGGAGGGGTATCCCAACGGGCTGTAGCCAGGAACGGGCGCAGCGCCTCCAGGTCGCGGGTCATACCTTCCATCGTCACGCCGTAATAAGCGGTGGCGGCGGCTTCGCCGTATCCGGAATGACCGTCTTTTTGCAACTCGACGATGAGCGAGGGTTGCACCTTGCGCGATTCGTGGGTGATGGTGAAGGTGTGGCGGAGTTGGAGGTCGAAGGGGTGGAGAACCAGGTACATGAAGGTTAAAGGTTAAAGATGGTGGACGGTGGACGGTGGACGGTGGACGGTGGACGGTGGACGGTGGACGGTGGACGGTAGACGGTTGGGTGGACTGAATCACCTGTATTTCCGGGCTTGAACAAAATAGTAACCGATGGCGCCAAATATCAGTCCCAGGAATATGATTAAAAACCCGCTGCCCAGTCCTGCGGCCCGGCCAAGGGCAACCTGAGCCATGCCATAGGCCAGGTACGCCATCATGAGCATGACAATGGCTTTGAGCCAGATGATCAGGCCTGAGGCGAGGCCATACTGTTTTTGCGCGTTCTGAGGCGTTATTGCAAAAGGGTAGTTAAAATTTTGTGGTTTTCGGTTGACGATGGTCATCAGGCCGTACAATGCCAGGGCGATCCCGGGCAGGATCAGAAAAATGATTTTGGAGCCATAATCATCCGGTTCGCCGCGGAGATTAAAGTGGATAGGTATGCGGTCGGGCAATTGGGGGTAAACCCAGAGGGTATAACCCAGCAGTCCGGCCATGGCTGCAAAAGCAATCAGGTTGAGAAGCCGGTCGAGGTCGGATCGTTCCGGTCGAAGGTCGCTCTGTTTCATATTTGGCGAAGGGTAAATTATATTCCACTGCAAATTTAACTTATCAAAACGTTAAATTTTAAAACTGGCACGATTCTGGGAGAACAATTTGTCGTCCTGGACATGTTTTTAAACTAAAATTACGTTTAGGAGTGTGGTATGCATCCATGTACCTAAATTTTTTATCTTTGTAAGTAATTCTTCATGCAACCAAAAGAGACGGCTATGTTGAAAGCGAGAGGAACAGTCTTTTTTTCCGTACTGACGGCAGGGATTTTGTTACTGGCTGCCTATTTCCCAAAAGTAAACACCCAGGAAAAGGAAGCAGTTCTGGTGCGCACGCTGATGCGCGGACTGGAATATATGCACTTCCAACCGCCTACCCTGGACGATGAGTTCTCTCACAAAGCCTTTGACCGGTACCTGGATGATATCGACAGCGGGCGCAGGTTTCTGACGCAGGAGGATATCAATACGATGCAAACTTATCGCGACCTGGTTGACGATGAGACCTCAACCGGCGAACTGGGCCTTTTTGAAGTTTCAATGGAACTGCTGAACAGAGGCCTGCAAAAAACCCAGGGTTTTTACCGGGAAATCCTGGCATCGCCCTTTGATTTCACGAAAAAAGAAGCCTTCGAAGCCGATGGTGAAAAACGGGGTTTTGCCAAAAACGACGCCGACTTGCGGGAATACTGGCGGCAGTACCTCAAATACGAAGCGTTGACGCGGTACGCCGACAAGCTGGAAGAGCAGAAAGGCAAGGGCGAAGAAACCGACAAAAAAACGCCGGAAGAACTGGAGCAGGCCGCCCGCAAAGAAGTATTGGACATGCTGGATAAATGGTACGAACGGCTCTTCAAGTTCAAGCGTGAAGACCGGTTGAGCATCTATCTGAATACCCTGACCAGCGTATACGACCCGCATACCAATTATTACAAGCCGATCGATAAAGAGAACTTCAATATCCGTTTCAGCGGCCGCCTGGAGGGGATCGGAGCGCAACTGGGTACCGACGGCGAGTTTACACGGGTGTCCACCATTGTCGTTGGCGGCCCGGCCTGGCGCGGAAAGGAACTGGAGGTTGACGATGTTATCCTCAAGGTAGCTCAGGGCAACCAGCCCGCCAAGGATATCAAGGGTTGGGACCTCGACGACGTGGTACAACAGGTACGCGGCGATAAAGGCACCGAAGTGCGTTTGACCATCAAGAAGAAGGTAGATGGTACCATCAAAGAGATCTCCATTATCCGGGATATCGTGGTGCTGGAAGAAAATTTTGCCAAATCATTGATCCTGGACGGCGCCGTGGAAGGCGAAAAGATCGGCTATATTTACCTGCCGAGTTTTTATGCCGATTTTGAGCATGCCGACGGGCGTTTTTGCGCAACCGATGTCGCCCTTGAAATTGAAAAACTCAAAGCGGCCAAAGTGGACGGCATCGTCCTCGACTTGCGGAACAACGGCGGAGGTTCGCTCAATGACGTTGTAAAGATGTCGGGATACTTCATAGAAGAAGGCCCGATCGTACAAGTCAAATCCAGGGGTCAGAAGCCTGAGGTCAAAATGGATACGGACCCTTCCGTGCAATACAACGGGCCGCTGGCGGTTCTGGTCAATTACAACAGCGCTTCCGCTTCGGAAATCCTGGCTGCGGCCTTGCAGGACTACGGTCGCGCCGTCATTGTAGGCTCTACTTCAACCTACGGCAAAGGCACGGTTCAGCGGTTTATTGATCTTGATCGCACCATCCGCGGTTTTGAAGACTACAAACCGCTGGGGGAAGTCAAACTGACGGTTCAGAAATTTTACCGGATCAACGGCGGCTCCACCCAATTGCGCGGCGTGGTACCGGATATTATTCTGCCGGACCCTTACTATTATTTGCCGACCGGTGAAAAAGAGGAAGAAAATGCCCTGGCCTGGTCTGAGATCAATGCGGTGCCCTACAAACAAACCGTCATGAAACTGGATCACCTGGATCAGCTTAAACAACGCAGTGAAAGCCGGGTCAAACAAAGTCAGGTATTCCAGAAAGTGATCGAAAATGCCAAACGGCTGAAGCAGCAGAACGACGAATCGTCCTTCCCGCTGGACCTTGCCTCCTTCACTGCCATGGAAAAAGCGCAAAAGGCGGAAGCCGACGCGTATAGAGACCTGTTCAAGGATGTGGTGAATATGGGTGTTGTCAACCTCGAAGTTGATCTGCCCAGCATTCACGCCGACGAATCCAAGGCAGCGCGCAACGATTCATTTGTCAAATCCGTTTCCAAGGATATTTATATCCGGGAAACCCTGAATATTCTTCATGATCTGATTGGAATAGAGAAGTAGTCCGGAGGGGAGGGCAACCGCAAAGGTTGCCGCAGGGAAACGCAGAACATGAGTCATCCCGAATTTTGGTATAGTCCAGGGTTCGGGATGAACTTTAAGGGGCTAGCTTTCCCAAAGTTGAGTAATTGAGTAATCGAGTAATCGATGGGGCCGACCGGCCCAAAGGCAGTTAAAATTCCTCAAAAAAGCCCATCCAAATTTTTATTTTCCGACCCCATTAAACCTTTACCTTCAATCCGGGTCTAATCCAGCCAATACTCCTTATTAACTCATATTTTTTAACGTTAAAACCCTTTGGAATGAAAACTTTCAGGAATTACTTTTTGGGGTTAGCAATGGCATCCCTGTTTTTTGCGGTTCCACTGAACGCACAACAAAAGGATGAACCGATCGACAGCACCGGCTTCGCCGGCGATCATTTCAGCCTGGAAGGCGCCCTCGAGCTTTTCAAAAAAGCGGCTTCGCCGGAAGCGTTTGAGCAATTGCTCAACGACAAACAAAGCAACGTCAACAATCTCGATCTGAACGAAGACGGAGAAACCGACTATATCCGGGTGATCGACAATATGGAAGGCGAGGTCCATGCCATCGTTTTGCAGGCGTTGGTGAGCGAAGCCGAATCGCAGGATGTAGCGGTGATTGAAATCGAAAAACAGGGCCCGGAAGAAGCGATCCTACAGATCATCGGCGACGAGGATGTTTTTGGCGAGCAGGTGATCGTAGAACCCTTTGAAGAAGAGGCTAAAAGCAAGGGCAAAGGCGGTCCGTCGGCTGATTTTGAGGTTGCCCGCATCGTTGTCAATGTATTTTTCTGGCCCTCTGTCCGGTTCGTTTACGCACCGGGTTACCGGCCTTGGATATCTCCCTGGCGCTGGCGCGCCTATCCGACCTGGTGGAGGCCCTGGCGCCCCTACCCGCTGCATGCCTTCCGGGTGCATGTACGCCCGTTCCGCCCGCATTATCATGTCGTAACGACTCACCGGGTCGTAGCTGCTCACCGCGTCTATACACCCCGCCGGACCCACTCAACCGTGGTGCGCACCCGCACGACAACCGTTAAAGCGACCGGGCCCCGCGGAAGGTCTGTATCCAAAACCACCCGCACAGCCACGGTAAAAGGTAAAAACGGGGGGACGGTTACCGCTAAACGTTCAACGACCAAGGTCCAGGGTAAAAAAGGCGGCGGAAAAAAGACGACCACTACGGTGAAGCGGAAGCGGGGCGGGTAGATTAGTTGGCAGTTGGCAGTTGGCAGTCGGCAGTCTTCAGTCTTTTCATCCGTTGTCAAATAACAATTCATTTCACAATTAACGACCTGCAGACTGAAGACTGCGGACTGGAAATATCCGGCTTGAACATTTTCGCTTTTATTCGCATCTTTGCCAACTGTTTCCGGGTTTTTGCCGTTTTATAAACGAAATGATCCGGAAGAATACCACAACCATAAAAGCGTGAATTACCTCAGCCTGGAGAACGTCACCAAAACCTACGGTGAAAAGGTTTTGTTTCAGGAAGTTTCCCTTCAGATCAATAAGGGTCAAAAAGTAGCGCTGGTGGCCAAAAACGGCTCCGGCAAATCCACTCTGTTACGGGTAGCCGGCGGCAAAGACAAAAGCGAAGGGCCGCATAGCAAGGTATTGATCCACCGGGATGCGCGGCTGGGGTACCTGGAGCAAGAACCTGATTTTTATCCGGAACATACGATCCTGGAGGCAGTCCTGGTTTCCCCTAATCCCCTGATCCTGGCCGTCAAACGATACGAACACAGCCTGCTCTTCAAAGTAACCGACGAGGAAGCCCAGGCGGCTGTGGCCCGTATGGAAGACCTGAAAGCCTGGGATTTTGAAGCCCGCATCAAGGAAATTCTGGGTAAACTGGGATTTGTTCACCTCGAACAAACGGTCGGCACGTTATCAGGCGGTCAGAAAAAACGCCTGGCGCTGGCCAAAATGATCATCGATGAGCCCGACCTGATCATCCTGGATGAACCGACCAACCACCTGGACCTGGACATGATCGAGTGGCTGGAAGAATACCTGAGCCAGCCCAACCTGACCATCCTGATGGTGACCCACGACCGTTATTTCCTCGAACGGATATGCGACACTATTGTTGAACTGGACCGCGGGCAACTCTATCGCTACACCGGCAATTATTCCGCTTTCCTGGAAAAAAAATCCCTGCGGAATGAGAACGAGAATATTGAATTGGAAAAAAGCCGCAAATGGTTGCGCAAGGAGTTGGACTGGGTCAACCGGATGCCCAAAGCCCGGAGTACCAAAGCCAAGTCCAGGGTGGACGGTTTTTATGAGGTGAAGGAAAAAGTGAGCAATGTCAAAGGAGAAAAAGAGCTCCAGATCGACATAAAAGGCCAGCGCCTTGGCAAAAAGATCCTCGAAGCCCAATACATCAGTAAACGATATGGCGACCAGGTGATCGTCAAGGAGTTCGCCTATAAATTCCAGAAGGGCGAACGCGTAGGTATTGTCGGCCCCAACGGCATCGGGAAATCCACCTTTCTGAAATTGCTGACCCAGGAAGTCCGGCCCGACGAAGGCAGGGTCATCGCAGGCGGGAACACGGTCTTCGGGCATTATTCCCAGGAAGGGATGTCAATGGCGGAAGACAAACGCGTAATTGACGTCGTGCGCGAGATCGCCGAGTTTATCCCACTTGAAAAAGGCCAGAAACTGACTGCCGAACAATTGCTGGAGCGATTCCTGTTCGACCGGAAGCACCAGCAGGTTTACATCTCCCAACTCAGCGGCGGCGAAAAAAGGCGCCTTTATCTGCTGACCGTATTGATGCAAAACCCCAATTTCCTGATCCTGGACGAACCGACCAACGACCTGGATATCATCACCCTCAACGTATTGGAAGAGTTTCTGATGGAATTTCCCGGGTGTATTCTGATCGTCTCCCACGACCGCTTTTTTCTGGACAAACTCTGCCAGCACCTGTTCATTTTCGAAGGCGAAGGGAAGATCCGGGATTTTAACGGCAACTACACCGAATACCGGGACATCAAACGGGAGGAAGTCGCAGAAAAAAAGGAACGGGAACGCGTTCAGGCTTCAAAAGAAACGAAACAGGCGCCTGCAGCGAGTTCCGGCCCCGGCCTGACCTTTGAACAGCGCAAGGAGATGAACCGGCTGGAAAAGGAGATCAGCCGGCTGGAAACCCAGAAAACGGAGATCGAAACCCAATTTGCCGACCCCGGAATTACCCCTGACCGGATTGCTGAACTGGCCAAAAATCTGAATGCCGTCAAATTGCAACTCGAGGAGAAGGAAATGCGGTGGCTGGAGTTGGCTGAATTCGCCTGAGTATGTTTACCAACCGCCTGAATTTGGTCAATTTATTTGCTATTCTGATGCTCAGCATAGCCTTGTTCCTGATCGCCATCGGCGCACAGTTTTTCAATGAATTGTTTCGGGACATCTATTCCTTCGAATCCGGAGATACGAACCTCCTGGACCACGAGGAATTTGTGCCGGGGCTCGGATTTCTTCTGTCTGGCCTGTTGATCCTGCTGTTATCGCTGGGGTTAATCCTGCGCTGGAAATGGGTAAGGGTCGTTTTTCAGATGGTTCTTCTTTTAGCCATGCTCGGGTGGGCCGGTTTTATGTTTTTACTGGGTAAAGAACTGAACCTGGAACGGGAGGGGTTCCTGTTGATCGGGATGAGCGTGATCGGCCTCGGGACCTTTCTGTTCGGCTTGTTGTTTCTGGGTAATGAACAGGTGAAAAGCCATTTGGGAGGGGAAGAAGCTTCGGGGCCGGGAATATGGGATGCGCTGGATAAATGAGGCCGACCCGTGGTAGAGGGCCTGCGTATCAGGCATTATTGAGGTACCGCAATAATTCATCCCGGTTGGCTTCGCTGACAGGGATCTCGTATTTTCCGATATAGATCTGGTTATTGCGGATCGATTCAATTTTATCGAGGGCGACGATAAAGGATTTATGTACCCGGAGAAAACCTTTGGCGGGTAATTTTTCTTCAATGCCTTTCAGGGATGACTTGGTCAACACGGGTTTAGGGATATTGGTCAGAAAGATCTTGACATAATCCTTCATCGCTTCAATATGGGTGATTTCCCGGATGGGGATCCGCACCAGCGCATATTCTACATTCACAAAAAAGAACTCCGGAGCAGGTTCCGGGGTTGCCGGCGGGGGAGCAGCCGGCGCCTGTCCCTGCCTCAGTTTCCATTCCTCCAACGCTTTGTAGGCAGCTTTGGTAAATCGCTCCTGGCTGACCGGTTTCATCAGGTAGTCCACCACATCGAGGTCGTAGCTTTCCACTGCGTAATCAGCGTAGGCGGTCACAAAAATAACAAGCGGCCGGGTTTGCAGGCTGGCCAGGAATTTGGTGCCCAACATACCCGGCATCTGGATATCGAGGAACATCAGGTCGACCTTTTCTTCCTGCAGCGCTTCCATGGCTTCAAATGCATTTTTGCAAGTCCGCACCAATTCCAGAAAAGGGATCTGCCGGATGTACTCTTCGATGAGTTTCCGCCCCATACTTTCGTCGTCTACGGCAATGCATTTTAGTTTCATGGTTTGTTTTTTGGTTTGGGGTTTGGGGTTGTTCGGTTCCTCAATTCCTCGGTTCCTCATTTCTGGTTTGGGGTTTTCAATTTTTCAGGGCCGGGGAGGCAGATTTTCCATTGGCTTTATGCTGTCCAAGGCCAAATTGCAGGTTCAGGTGGACGGTAAACCATTCTCCGTCATTATTGAAAGTCAGGCGATGAGCGCCCGGGTAAAGCAATTCAAGTCTGCGTTTCACATTTTTTAAACCGATCCCGGAGCTGGAGTCTTTATCCTCCTGATTTTCCGGGTTGATCTTATTTTTCACCCAAAAATCCAGCATTGATTCATCATAGGTCAGGGAAATATCAATTTCAGGGTCTTTGATCAATCCGACCCCGTGTTTAAACGCATTTTCCACAAAGGGGATCATGAGCATCGGTTCGATCGACTGCATACCGCCGTAACCTTCTATGTTCAGGCGGATCACCACATCTTCCTCAAAACGCATTTTTTGCAATTCCACATAATTCCTAAGGTAGTTCAGTTCCTTTTCGAGAGGAACCTGCACGTCCTCCGACTGATAGAGCATATACCGCATCAATTCGGAAAGTTTGATCGTGACCGCTTCCGCCTGGGCTGACCTGGCGCGGATGAGGTAAACCAGGCTATTGAGAATGTTGAAAATAAAATGCGGGCTGATCTGGGACCTCAGGAATGAAAGTTCGGATTGGAGCCGCTCCCGCTGTTCTTCCTGACGGAGTCGCTCCTGCCCGATCAGATAGGTAATAAAACCGTAACCGGTACTGATCGCCGACATAAAAAAAACAGGTACAAACGACCAGAACACATCCATTCGCCGCCGGACGAACTCTGCCGGCAGCAGCCAGTCCTTCAGGAGGAGGTGGATCATGGTAAAAATCCCAATGAGTCCGATCAGGTAAAGCAGATAGGCCCCCAGGCCCTTGCGGCGGAAGATCCGTTTGATCAACCATTCACTGTTCAAAAAAAACAGTGGAATATAGATCATGGAAACCGGCAACATGGCAATCAGAAACCGTTCGATATGCTCATTTCCCCGTCCGTTGATAAAGGGCAGACCGTACCAGGTCAACCAAAAAACCAGGAGGAAAGCAAGTTTGTAAAACCGGTCCGAATTGATCTTAAAAATAGACGGCATAACTTCAGTTGATCAATAAATACCTCAAAGTTAAGGGTTTAAATCCAATCATGAACCGAGTGGAGATGAACCCGGTCATTTTGTGGATTAAAAGGGGGATTCCGGATACTTGAGGAGTTTGGCAGTCTGCAGTTGGGGAGGAACTGAGGAACTGAGGAAGTGCGTGCCACGCCGCAGGCGTGGAGGAACTGCAGACTGGGAACTGAGAACTCTAAAAATAGCCCCATTCCAGGTATTCGTCTCCACATTCAGCCGGGTGGTCTACACTCTCATTTCGGGCAATTAAAAACAGCGTTTCTTTGTACCCGGATTCCAATTTCGGCTATTAAAATCATCTGACAAAATGAAAAATTCAATTTATCACCTTTCCCTTCAAAGTCTCCGGCTTTTTCTCCCTGTCCTGCTTTTTGTGTTTGCCTCCGGCCTGAATGCACAACCCGTTCCGGGCGCCGGAAGGCCGGCACAAATGAACAACGGCCGTTTCTACGGCAAAGTGGTGGACGAAAAAGGCAAGGGGATCGGTTATGCAACCGTTTCCCTCTTCAAGACGCAATTTGACACCATTACCAAAAGCCCGCAGGAAACCCTGATCACCGGCCAGGTAACGGAAGAAAACGGCGACTTCAGCCTGGAAAACCTACCTGTTTTCGGCGACTTCACCCTTCAAATATCCTTTCTGGGTTACGCAGATATCACTCAAAAGGTCACTTTCGGCCTGCAAGCTCCGGGCAAAGGCAACGCTCCGAACGGCGGCTTCCAGGATATGGCCGGCAAACTGGACAAGGATCTCGGCAACATCAGGCTGGATCTGTCGACCCAGGTGCTTGAAACCGTGACCGTAACCGCTGAAGCCAGCACGACCACGCTCGCCCTCGATAAAAAAGTATACCGCGTAGATAAAGACGCCTCCGCCGCCGGCGGTACGGCGCAAGACGCCCTGAAAAACGTGCCTTCTCTTTCCGTCGACCTGGATGGAAACGTCACCCTGCGCAACGGTTCTCCCCAGGTTTTCATCGACGGTCGGCCCTCTACCCTTTCACTCGACCAGATCTCGGCCGAAGCGATCGAAACGGTAGAAGTCATCACCAACCCTTCCGCCAAATACGACGCCAGCGGGGGCCAGGCCGGCATTGTGAATATTGTCCTGAAAAAAGACCGCCGGGTGGGTTACAACGGGAATATCCGCACAGGGGTCAACTCCCGGGGCGGCTTCAACCTGGGTGGAGACCTCAACGCCCGCCAGGGTAAACTCAACGCTTTTATCAGCGGCAACCTAAATAAAATGCAGGGCATTTCGGAAGGCGAAACCTTTCGCCAGAACTTCTTCGGAACCCCGCTGACCAACGTCCTGCAGGCGAACCAGAACCAGATGAGCGGTTATTTTGCCAACGGAAGGGCCGGTTTGGACTGGTTCATGGACAACCGCAACACCCTGACGCTTGCCGGCAGTTACAACCGCGGTCATTTCGAGCCGGAAGACCAGATCCGGATCCTCACCGACTCCATTTTCCAGGGTTTCAGCAACAGCAGCGAAGCCTTCCGGACGACTACCAATGAGCGGAATTTCCGCAACATAGGCGCTTCCATCCTGTTCAAACACCTCTTTCCGAAAGCAGGTGAGGAATGGACCGCCGACCTGAACTACAACCGCGTCCGTTTTCTGGGCGACGGGAATTTCACCACCCGTTACCCCGATTCCGGGTACGAGACCCAGCAGCGCCAGGAAGGCAGCGGCGGCGGCCGGTTCATCACCATCCAGTCAGATTATGTCAACCCCATTACGGACAAGATCAAATTGGAAGCCGGTGTCCGTGCAGCCATCCGCCGGAACAAGAACGACAACAACAACTCCGTTTTTGATCCGGACGCAAATGTTTGGATCGCCTTGCCTACTTTTGCCGACCATTATCAATTTGACGACCAGGTGTACGCCGCTTACGCTTCTTTGAGCCATCAGTTTACCAACTGGGGTTACCAGGTAGGTTTGCGGGCAGAAAGCAGCAGTTATACGGGCGAGCTGACCGATTCGGGGTCAAAATTCACGAATGAATACCCGCTCAGCCTTTTCCCGAGTTTGTTTGTCACCCGCAAACTGAATGAAGAAGACAACCTACAGTTTTCGTATACCCGGCGCGTCAGCCGGCCGAATTTCTTCCAACTGATGCCCTTCACAGATTATACCGATTCGCTGAACCTGCAACGCGGCAACCCCGATTTGAGGCCGGAATTCACCAACTCGCTGGAATTATCGTACCAGAATATCTTTGCCAAAGGCCATAATTTGCTGGTTTCTTTGTACTACAAACAAGCTACGGACCTCATTACACGTTATCAGTTTACGGAATACAACGCCGACCTCGATCAGAACATCGTGGTAGCCAGTTTTGCCAACTCGAAGAACAGCATTGCTTATGGCGGCGAATTGACCCTGAAAAATTCCTTTTTGAATACCTTCGACCTGACGACCAACCTGAACATCTATAATTCAAAAGTTGACGCCTCCAACGTGGAAAGCGATTTGGTCAATGAACGGGTCAGTTGGTTCATCAAGGAAAATATCCAGGTGAAACTGCCTGCGCAATTCAGTTTCCAGGTTTCCGGCGAATACCGCAGCAAGGCGGGTTTCACCCCGGTCAGCAACGACCGGATGCACTGGGGCGGCGGCCCAACCAACACGGCGCAAGGTTATACCCTGGCCAACTGGTTTGTGGATATGGCCGTCAAAAAGGATTTCCTGAACCGGAAGGCCACCCTTACGCTCAATGTCCAGGATATTTTCCGGACACGCAGGTCGGGAACCTATACGGAATCCAATATTTTCATCCAGGATACCTGGCGGGTGCGCGATCCCCAAACTGTACGGCTGAACTTCTCTTACCGGTTCGGCAAAATGGACGCGACGTTGTTCAAACGGAAGAATATGAAGACCTCCAATGAGGGGAATGATATGATGAATTAAGTCTGCAGTGGGCAGTCTGCAGTTGGCAGTTGGCAGTCTTTTCATCCGTTGTCAAATAACAATTCATTCCACAATTAACGACCTGCGGACTGAAGATTGAAGACTGCCCACTGAAGACTGAAGTTGGCAGGCACCGGCGCCAAAAGGCAGATGGCTGTTCTGAAAGCTACTTACCATCAACGATCAACTTCCGGGGAAGACCCGGGGGTGCAACTCGTCTGCCCGATTAAGGGCTGACTAACAAATCCAATTTTTTGATCCCCTGCGACTCGTTTGCAGGGGATTTTTTTGTAAGGATTTTTTCACCTCCATTTTTCGGGTTGAGATCCCTCATATTTGGGTTCGCCTTACTTTTTCAGGAACTCATCAATCCTGCTAAATACCCGTTCGGGTTGTTCGATCCAGGGAACATGGCCGGCGCCTTCGACGGTCAGCAAGGTCCCGTCAGGGAAAATTTCAGCCCATTCCCGCCCTGCGCCGTAAGGTGCGTTCCGGTCTTTGGTACCGTGGATGACCAGTACCGGGATGTTGAGGTTTTGAAAATCAGCGGGTTTCAGCCCCAGGTTTTGAATGCTTTTGAAATGATACCTCAGGTGCCGGTCGAAATGGGGGTAACGCTCATTTTCATATTGAAGGTGACCGCCCCATTGGGGGCCATAGTTTTTGGCCTTGGCCGTATCCCCCAGCAAGGCCATACGGTCGTTGACCATCCACCAGCGGCGGGAAAATTCATCCGGATTTTCATTGGCCCAGCCATTGTTGAACAGGCGGAACAATTCTCCCAGGGCCGCCGTATCCGTTTGTACCGGTTCGGGGTTGGTCAGTTCCGGCGGGTACCGGGTACCAAATTTTAACGGAACCGGCCCAATTTGAACCAGTTTTTCCACCCTGTCCGGGTACTGCCGGGCGTACATCGCCACCATCAACCCGAGGTAAGATTCTCCGATGAGCGACATTTTGGGCAGGTCGAAATGGCGGCGAACCGCTTCCAGATCGTGTACGTCCTTCTGGATGGAAATGGCCAGGGTATCCTGTACGTACGAGGAGCGCCCCCGGCCGCGCATATCGTAAAAGATGAAAGTCCGGTCATCAGTGACCAGGTGTTTAAAATCATCGTACAGCCAGAAACCCAGCGGAATGACCGTTATTTGGGGGCCGTCGCCCACTTTTTGATAGAAGATACGGATGCCAGGATCGGTATCGATCGCACCTTCTTCGGGTGTAGCGGCAGCATTTTCCAGCGTTTGTTTACAGCCCTGAAACATCAGGGGCATGGCAAATAGCCATAGGCAGCAGGGTGTCAACAGTCGGATCATGGTTGTGAAAAATTTATGGGTGGAGGGAATTAAATGTTTGAGGTGGTTTGGAATTGTTTGGGGTGGTTTGGAATTGTTTTTTGGGGGAGGAATTGTTTGATGGTTTGGAAGAGATGGTCGCAATTTTTCCATCTTTAAAGAATAACGATTTGGACGGTAAATTTGCTGGGTTAAAAAGGTTGAATTGCGGCGCCAAATAAACAATTTTCCTTCTTCGCCTGACAAGACGTACGGAAGCAGATCAATCCATCAAATGACCAGGATCAGTTCTTTTTATGAAGGATTGGTTTAATTTTATGCGTACGAGTTTAATTTTTCAAGACGATCCAAAACAATGTCCCTGAAATCAACTCCTCAGACACCTGGCCCTTTGGTTAAGAACGACCGGAAAACCATCAATGCATGGGCCATGTACGACTGGGCCAACTCCGCATACGCATTGGTTATTGTTTCGGCCATTTTTCCGGCGTATTACAATTCCATAACCAGCGTAAACGGTTCTACCCGGATTGATTTATTCGGATGGAGCGTGGAAAATACGGCGGCTTATTCCATCAACCTGGGCATTGCGTTTGGTGTGGTGGCTTTGATCTCGCCGCTGCTCTCTTCCATTTCCGATTACACCGGCAGTCACCGGGCTTTCATGAGATTCTTCTGTTACATGGGGGCGGTCGGCTGCATGATGCTTTTCTTTTTTACCGATTATTATCTGGTCCACCTTGCGCTGGCGGGCATGTTGTTTGCCACCATCGGTTATTCCGGCAGCATTGTATTTTACAATTCGTATCTGCCGGCGATTGCGACGGAAGACCGGCAGGACCGGGTGAGCGCCCGGGGATATGCGTTCGGGTACATCGGCGCTTCGACCCTGCTTATTCTGAATCTCGTGTTCATCCTGAACCAGCAAGCCCTGGGGGTTTCAGACGATACCTTATTCCCAAGGCTGTCCTTTCTGCTCACGGGCATCTGGTGGATCGGGTTTGCACAGATTCCGCTGCGCATTCTGCCCAAAGGCCTTTACGTCGAAAGACACCGTGGCAGCGACCTGTTGAACGGGTACAAGGAATTGGTCAAGGTATGGAATCTGCTGAAATCACAGCATAAGGTCCGTACTTTTTTGTTCAGCTTTTTCTTTTACATCATGGGGGTTCAGACGGTGATGTTCATGGCGGCTTCTTTTGGAGAAAAAGAGATCCACCTCACCCTCACTCAGCTTATTATTACTGTACTTTTGCTGGAATACCTGGGTATCGGCGGCGCCTTCCTGTTTGCGTGGATCTCCAAAAAGACCGGCAATGTCAAAGGTTTGATCATCGCCGTAACCATGTGGATATTGATCTGCGCCGGCAGTTATTTCATCGTTACCCCCACCCATTTTTACATTGCGGCATTTTTCATCGGGATGGTCATGGGCGGCATCCAGTCCCTGTCAAGATCCACCTATGCCAAGATGATCCCTGAAACCGGGAACAACGCCGGGTATTTCAGCTTTTACGACGTCTGTGAAAAAACGGCCATGATGTGCGGCCTGATCATGTGGGGGTCGCTGGACAACCTGACCGGCAGCATGCGCAATTCCATCTTTGCATTGGGGATATGGTTCACCATCGGGTTGATCTTGTTGTTCGTGGTATTGAAAACAAAATCACCCCGTCCAAATATTGCACCATGAGCGCAAACAACCAACCATTATGCATTCCGGGGCAAGGCGAAAAACCCGATCTCATCCTGCGGCAGATTCGTGCGATGAAAGCAGAGGATGTCGACTGGAAAGCGGGCAAGGCCTGGAGTCTGGTCTATCACATCGATGAAACCCATGACCAATTGCTGAAAGCCGCAAACAGCGAGCTGTTCAGCGCCAATTATATCAATCCGCTGGCTTTCAAGAGTGTGCACAGGATGGAGCGGGAAGTGGTGCAAATGACCGCACACCTGCTGCATGGCGACGGAGATGCCGTCGGTGTAATGTCATCCGGCGGTACGGAAAGCATTTTGCTGGCCATGTTCAGTTACAGAGAGCGGGCAAAACAGCTTCGTCCGCAAATTACTAAGCCTGAAGTCGTGGCGCCGGCCACCATACACCCCGCTTTTGACAAGGCGGCCGTCTTGTTTGGTTTAAAAATACGAAAAGCGCCGGTGGATGAGAACAGGCGCGCCGTACCAGCAGCGATAGAAGCCCTGATCAATGAAAACACCATCGCCCTTGCGGCTTCGGCCCCGGGATATCCCAACGGTGTTCTGGATCCGATTGAAGCCATTGCCGGTATCGCCGTCCGCCATCGTCTCCCCTTTCACGTCGACGCCTGTCTGGGCGGTTTCATGCTGCCCTGGGTTGAAAAGCTGGGCTACGATATACCGCCGTGGGATTTCAGGGCAGCCGGCGTGACCTCCATTTCCGCGGACATGCATAAATTCGGCTTCGGGGCTAAAGGCGCCTCTGTATTGGTTTACCGGAGCATGGATTATCTGCGACACCAGTTTGTGGTCACCACAGACTACCCCGGGGGCATATACATATCCCCTACCCTGTTGGGAACCCGGGGCGGCGGCCCGATCGCGGCGGCATGGGCAGGCATGAAACACCTGGGCGAAAAGGGATACCTGGCCCTGGCCAAAAAACTGATGGACGGTGCAGAGCGGTTGCGCGCCGGGCTTTCGACCATTCCCGGCATTGTCATCGTGGGTGAATCATGCATGAACCTCCTGTCCTACACCACAAAAGGCAACCAGCCCGATATTTTTGTCATTGCCGACCAGTTGGAAGACAAGGGATGGATGGTGGACCGCCAGCAGTTTCCGGACTGCATCCACGTCACCGTGCTGCCGACCAACGTGGAGGTGATCGACCAATACCTCGACGACGTGAAAGAAGCGGTCGTCTATGCCATAGAGCACCCCGGCGCCGCCGCCAAAGGCAACGCTGCTATTTATGGACTGATGGCCAGAATCCCGTTCCGGGGAATGGTCGAAAAATCCGTAAAAAAGATCATGGAAGACCTGTATGGCGGCGGCGGAACGGGTGAAGGCGATCCAGAAAAAAACGTAACGGCGGCCCCGGTCTGGATGGGAATGATGAACCGGTTGCTGGCCACCTGGGGGAGGTGGAAGCAGAGGTTCAAAAAAACAACATTACACGGAATGCTGCTGGCATGCTGTGTCCTGTTCCTTACCGCGCAGCTTTGGTCGCAGCCCTATGTGGACCCCATCCAGGTGCGATATACGTATGCATTCGAAAAAACCAAGCCTGTGGCCACCCCTTTCACCCATTTCTGGGCCGGCAGCGATTTACCCATACAGTTGAAAGAAAGCAGCTATCTGCTCCTCAGCCCGTACTACGAACAATGGAACCTGGATTCGGCAGATGAAGAGGTCGTCTACCCCACCGTGCATAGCCTGGCGTTACCGGTTGGCCTGATCCTGCCGCTTCAATCCTCGAAATGGTCGCTCACCGTCCTGCCCATTACGCGCTGGAGCGGAGAAAAGCTATTGGATGCCAACACATTCCAATATGGCGCCGTCACATTTGCCACTCTGGCGCGGAAGCCGCAACAGAAGTTCCGTTTTGGCATATATGTCAATAAAGAATTCTTTGGATGGTATATCATGCCGCTGCTGGGTACTGACTGGCGCATAGATGAGAAAAATTATCTCTTCGGCATATTGCCCGGCCGGCTCACCTACGAGCGCCGGTGGAGCCAAAAATGGTATGGAGGGGCCACTTTCCGCGGACTCACCAGCAGCCACCGGCTTTCCAACGGGCAGTATATCCGGCTGGATGACAACCAGTTGTCCGTTTACCTGGATTATTACCCGGCAAAACACGTTTGCATCACCCTGGAACCCGGTTTTGGCCTGCTTCGGAAAATCCGTACCGGGATCGACAACCGGGACTACCTCACTGAGGTTAACTGGGGAGACGGGCCGTTCATTAAATTGAGTGTTTCTTACCGGGTGCGGTTGTAGGGGTTGTTTCGTGTTGGTTGCAAATAAAGGGTTGGTACCCCCAGCCGGCATCCACCACAAATAAATGCTGGCTTGCCGGCAGGGAGTATTCGGTTATTCTGTTCGATCCGGGCCTGGCTTAATGAACCACGATATTGCCATCGGCTTCATCAAAGCCAAGGATTGCAGTTAAAAACTGTATGCCGGGAGAGTTGCAAGGACAGTTGATGCAGGTATACCGCGCCCATTGGTCATTGGGCTGCGCATTGCCAGGGTTCCCAGGTCTTTTACCGTCATGGTCAGGCGCCCTCCAGCGGATCCTCCGGGTTGTGTCTTGGTAATCACAAATTCAAATGTGGTCTCATTACCGACCTGATTGATACAAACGATATCGCCCCATGTTTTTGAATTGTCGGGATGTTTCCAGAATACATTGCCGCTAATGATTAACTCTTCCAATTACTTTTTCATTCTTCATTACCGGAGGCTGAAAGCGACCTCCAATATGGCTTTTCCTTTCACGGGGATGCCGTAGTTCATAGCCGGGGTCCAGTCGGGCATCTTGCGCACCATATCCAGTACCGCTGCATCGAGGTCTTTGCCGGGTGATTTCAGCACACTGGCCTCCAGCACTTTGCCTTCCGGCGAAATGACGACGAGTACCTTCACGGCGCCTTCGGTACAGTTTATTCTGGCTTGATCCGTATAGGTCAGGTGTTTTGCCACGTAGGCATCCAGATCGTCGAAGCGGGCGTTTTGTTGTCCGGCGGAGAGTTCGAAACGGTAGATTGGGCGATCGCTGATTTTATTTTCAATGGGTAAATCGTCGCCGGGATTGGCCAACCGGTCGTTCTGGAGTGCGCCGGCGGATGCGAGGATGCTTGGAGTATCTTGCGCGCTCAACGAATTGAACGGAAACAGGGCAACCAAAAGAGCGAAAGCGGAGAGTGAAGAAACGATCAGATTTTTCATGATAAATTGTTTTTAAGCGAAGAATTTGTGTCCCGTGCCGGTTCGTAAAACCGATGGTGCAAAGATGTGGACGGCCCGGCCGGAATACGTTTCAAATCGGGTTCAGGCATTTTAAAAACGGTAGCAAAGGGCAAAAAAAGTTTTCAAATCTGTTGCGCAGATTCATTTATTTAAATCACATCGTTTTGATAATCAGCTATTTATTGGTTGCACTCGGCGGTTCGCCAAAAAACTCCTGGTAAGAATTTGAAAAATGGGAGAGGTACTTATATCCGACTTTCCAAGCCACCTCGGAAACGTTGAGGTCGGTGCTTTCGAGCAGCCTGCGGGCTTCGTTCAGACGATGATTGCGGATGAAATCGGAGGGCGATACATCGATCAGCGCTTTCATTTTTCGGAACAGTTGCGAGCGACTCATGCCGATTTTCAGGCAAAGCCGGGGCAGCCCGAAATCCTCGTCGCTGAAATGCACTTCCACTATTTGCCTCACTTTTTGAATAAAGGCATCTTCCAATTCGAACACTGCTGGATGCCCGGGCTGCGGACTTCCGGGTTCAGACGCCCCTCCGGCATACCGCTCCCTGAGCCGCCGCCGGATCTCCGCCAGATTTTCCAGTTGCACCAGCAGTTCTTCTTTGTCAAAAGGTTTTGCCAGATAGGCATCCGCCCCTCTGCGCAGGCCGGCAATCCTTGATGCGGCATCGACTTTAGCCGTAAGCAAAATGATGGGAATATGGCTCGTGCGTTCGTCGTTTTTCAGCGTATCGCAAACCTCGAAGCCATCCTTTTCCGGCATCATCACATCGCTGATGATGAGGTCGGGGATGGTTTCCAGGGCTTTTTCGATGCCGATTTTGCCGTTGTAGGCCACGTCGAGCCGGTAAAGTTCTTCCAGGCAGGTCCGGAGGTAAATGACCACGTCGGGGTTGTCTTCGATGATAAGGAGCTTTTTCCCGTCGGAATCCAGAGCAGGGTCGCCGGTAATTCCCGGTTCGGGCGATGGAACGAGCGGTTCCGGGACTTCGGGCGGCAGAACAAAGGTTTCCACCACCTCTTCTTCCCGGGCAAGGGCTGCAGGAAGGTTGACCGTGAAAGTCGTTCCTTTCCCCGGTTTACTCTCCACCGAAATCATCCCACCCATCAGCTTTACCAGTTCCAGGGTGTGGGCCAGCCCAATGCCGGTACCCTCATTCTGACGGGTAGGTGAACTGTCAACCTGGTAAAAGCGGTCAAAGACATGGGGCAGGTCTTTTTCGGGGATGCCGATGCCGGTGTCAGAAACGGAAATGACGATTGACGGTGGACGGTGGACGGTGGACGGTGTATCCCCTATTGGCCGTTCACCGTCCACGGATAACCGAACTTTTACCTCCCCGCCCGACGGCGTGAACTTCAGCGCATTGGAAATCAGGTTGGTCATTACCTGCTTGATTTGTTCGGGGTCGAAGTCAACTTCCAGGCTTTCCAGTGTGGTGAGAAAGCGGAGCGACAGGTTTTTGCTGTTGGCAAAAGTCTGGAACGACTCGGTTACATACCGCAGGTAGGGCACGATATCGCCATGTTCGGGTTTCAGCCTGAAGGATTTGTTTTCGAGTTTCGACAGGTCGAGCAGTTGGTTGATGAGGTTGAGCAGGTTTTTCCCGTTGGTTTCTATGAGCCGGGTTCCCTGGCTGAGGTATTTCCCCGGATCGTTTTTAATTTGGTCGTTCATGCCCAGAATGACGGTCAGGGGTGTGCGGAATTCATGGGTCAGGTTGGTATAAAGGCGGGTTTTGAAACTGTCCAGTTCTTTCAGTTTATCGGCTTCCAGCTTTTCCAGTGCCAGGTCGGTTTTTAAAGTCTGCCGGTTGATTTCGGATTTCCGGATAAAATACAAAAGGCCGCCAAATACTGCGGCATAGATCAGGTAAGCCCACCAGGCAGCCCACCAGGGGGGGTGAACCACTACCCGGACGGCCAGTTCATTCTGGCGCCACATGCCGTGGCTGTCCCGTGCTTTTACCCGGAACACATATTTACCGGGGGGCAGGCTGCTGAAGCGGGTGAAGTTGAATTTTGAGGGTGTGGACCAGGCGTTTTCATAGCCCTCCATTTGGTAGCTATAGGCCACTTCCAGCGGATTGTGGAAATCGGTAAACGCAAACTCGAACGTAAAGGACCGCTGCCAGTGATAAAGGTGAATTTCCGGCGCGACGGCAAAATCGTATATCCTGATAACGGTATCCTGCCTTTCATCCGTGAACTCAAAGGAACTGAGGACGACCTTCGCCGCTTCATTCCCCCTGCGCAGGTTGTTCATAAGTTGATCCGGGTAAAAGGCATTGATCCCCCGGAGGCCGCCGAAATACATGCGCCCGTCGCCGGCTTTAAAATAGGACCTCCGGTTGAACTCATTGTGCGTCAACCCGTCTTCTTCGAAGAAATTGACAAACGACTCGCCGGCAATATGAAACCGGGACAGCCCGTGGTTGGTGCTGAGCCAGAGGCAGGAGTCGCCCTCGGCCAGCATACCGCAGATAAAATTATTTGGCAACCCATCTTTGGTCGTGTAAAGTCGGGCAGGCGTTTGTCCCGATTCCACACCGGGGTTAAAACGGACCAGTCCAATATCCGTTGCAAGCCAGATCATGCCGTCCCGGTCTTCCTCAATAGCGAGGATACGGTTGACCGGCAATCCCCAGTCGGTCGGGTCAAACCAGGTTTGTTTTTTATCCGGGGGGGCGTATTGGAGCAAGCGGCCTTTGTGGCTGATCCATAGATTTCTGCTGCTTTGCCCTGCATGGATAGCCTCGGTCATATAAGCTCCTTTGTAGGGCAGTTCGAGTACCTTCGTCCATTGCAATTGACCATTTCGGTTGTCCAGGTAAAAAAGTTCATGCTCGTAAACCCACCACAGGCGGCCATCTTTCCACAGGGCGAACAGGCCCTCTTCTGATGACATGGCTTTCGACCCCTGTATGTTGCCTATCCTGCCGGATTGTGCGTCCATCAATTGGCCGTTGTTCAACCAAAGGCCGTTGTCATCAGCGAACAGGCCGGAGGGCAGGGGCATTGGAACGGTTTTCGGAGAAAAAACGGCCGATGGGTTTTCCCGTTTCGGGTCGAACCGGGCGATGCCATGATAAAAGCTCGCAAAGATGTTGCCCTGCCGGTCTTCGGCAAAGCCCCGGATGCTGCAATCGCCGCCGCACAACTCGGCTGATTGGGAAAAGAACTGCCTGAATGCGGCTTCCTGAAGCGTCACTTTCAACAGTCCCAACCTGGTCATGACCCATACCGTTCCGGTTTTGTCAATGAACGGGTAGATGATTTGGTTTACGTTGGGAATTAAAGACTTCAGGTTGGGGGTAAAATCGTACAGCGTGTCCTGCAGGGCATTGTAAAAATACAGGCGGCGATCAGCGTCAGTGCCTGTGAGCCATAAGCTGCCGTCTTTTGCCGGCAAAATTGCTCCGGCTTCTATGCTTGTTTTTTTGAGAATACGGTTGACCGGGTGAGGCGCCGGTGTTTCTGAAAAATCGCGTACCGTGTGAATCCTGTATTTTAATCCATCGTAGAGATTTTCACTCGTTAAAATGGTGATCAGACCATTTTTATCCGGATAAATATAGCGGATATAACCATCCGGGGGCAGGGTAGGCAATTGAATTTCGGACTTGTTCCCGGACTCCAAGTCGTATATTTCGATCGTGTTTCTTGCAGTGGTTGTTAATCCGGTTTCATAAAAACTGGAAGAGACCAATAGTTCATTGTCCGGACCGATTACAAAATATTTTCCCCGGGCAGGAAAAAGATTGGTAATATTCAGAGTTTCAAAACGCCGGTTGTGAAAGCGCCAAAGACTGACCGTGTCCTCATTCTCTGAGTAAACCAGCAGTGCAGGGTCGCCGTTTTTGAAATTATTGATGGCCCCAAGCTGTTTTTTTTCACCCTTTTCAAAAGGCCCGGGAAATGACTCCCAAACACCTGTTTCGGGATTCATCAAAATCCCGTGCGTTTTTGAAAACAGGAACAGCAGAGAGTCCTCATACAGGAATGGCCCTTCCAGTCCGGCATTGCTGCCCGGCAATTCTTTGGGCAGTGTGTACAACACGAAACTGCGCCCGTCGAAGCGGTGAAGTTTATAGTCGTTGAGTATCCATAAAAATCCCTGCCGGTCCTGCGCCGCGCCATGGGTGAGGTTGCCGGAAAGGCCTTCGGCGGTGGTGTAGAATTCAAAATTAGCCTTTTGCGCATGAACACAAACGGGGAGCATAATTAACAGGGCGAGGAATACTGCGATCATTGCTGCTGAGCTATCCTGCGCTTAAGTCGGCGCCTTTCATGGTAAAAGTAACAAGAATCTTTCAGATCTTCGTACAGCCCGATCTTTTGACACAACCCCATATTCCAAAATCTACTCTGCAGCCATCTCTCCAAAAAAACCAACCAAATGCCCAATATGCTCCTCGATGGACACTCCCAGGTGTTCGCACCCGAGGTAGATCGTGCTGCGGTCGATCTTGGCGGCAAAGGCTTTTTCCTTAAGCCGGTTTTTGATCGACTTCACCTGCATTTGTCCATAGGGAATAGGATTCACCTTCCGGTAGGCAAAAAAGATGCCGCTGATCTCATCGCAGGCCAGCAGGGCGGCGGCCAAGCGGGTTTGGGGCAGGGTCCTGAAACCGTGGTAACCGTAGGCGTGGGCTTCCACCGCATGGATGAAATCTTCGGGATATCCCCATTCGCGAAACCATTGCAGGGACACGCCGGGGTGCTCCTCCGGGTATTCTTCAAAATCCAGATCGTGCAGGTAACCTGCCAGGTACCACAGCTCAGGGTCTTCGCCAAAATGCCGGGCGTAACCCTCCATCGCTGTAGCCACCATTTGGGCGTGATACCGCTGATAGGGATCTTTGACGTGTTGTTCGAGCAGTTGCCGGGCGGCGGCCCGGGTGGGTAAGGCCATGATCTTGTCGGTTTGGGTCGAAAGTTAGGTAAATTTTGGTAACATGAGGATGAGGTTCGTTATTCCAAACTGAAAATCAATTTTTTAAATGTAAAATGTAAAATGCAAAATTTAAAATTTAAAAAGTAGCTGCCGTTGATAACTGATCCCTTACCGACATTGCTTGTCAGGGATATGGCTGTTCCATTAATTTTTATAGCTTTGGCGGAACCTGAGTATCCTAAATCAAATCCACATGCCAACAAATTCACCAACCTTTCTTTTTTTCTCTTTTTTGCTGGTCAGTTTTATTTTTCCGCTTTCCGCGATCGGGCAGAATGCCCAACCCGTGACCCTCCAGACCGCCCTGAACGAACTGCTGGACGCAGCCGCCCTGCCTTCTTACCTGGACAACACCATCTGCGCTCAGGTGTCTTCTTATGACCCCACCGGCGGCAACGACGACGGCTTCAGCGGCAGGTATTCGTTCCTGCGCAGGAATGCCGACAGCACCCTCGTAATCTTCGACGCCCAGGGCCCCGGGGTGATCAACCGAATCTGGACCCCTACCCCATCCGACGACAGCCTCGATTTCTATATCGACGACCTTTCCAGGCCGGCCTTCACCATATGTTACCGCGACTTGTTCAGCGGCAAGGTTTTCCCTTTTATCCATCCGTTGTGCGGCAATCAATTGGGCGGGTTTTATTGCTACCTGCCCATTCCGTTTCAGGAGAACTGCCGGATCGTATTCAAGGGGAAAAGAACCCAATTCCACCAGATCCAGTACCGGCGGTACCCGGCAGGCACAACGGTGGAAAAATTTGACCTGAAATTAACCGCCGATGAAAAACACGTCTTACAAAAAATACAATCGGCCTGGACCAAAACATCCTGGTCGGCTGCCGACCTTTACCCCAGTCAGCCGGCCTTAACAGCAACACGCAACTTTCAAATCCGGTCAGGAGAAACCTATACCGTCTTCAAACTTAAAAAAGGAGGCAGGATATTGGGGCTGGAGTTTGAACCTGCAACAGCATTTGAAGGCCTCGCCAAACAGTTGGATATCCGGGTTACCTGGGACCAGGAAAAGGCGCCCGCCGTATTTTGCCCGGCGGCCGATTTTTTCGGTTATGCCTTTGGCAAGGCTTCCATGAAAAGCTGGCTGGCCGGCACACAGGGCGACCGGAATTATTGTTATTTCCCCATGCCCTTCGATAAGGCCGCCACGGTCGAACTCATTTACCGGAAACCGGACGACGGCAACAAGGCTCCTCCCGTTGCCATCCAATCCAGAATCATATACACGCTGCAAGCCAGAGACCCCGCGAAAGAAGGCAAGTTCTATACCCATTGGAACCGGAACAACCCCGCTGTCCCGGGCAAACCTCACCTTTTGCTGGCGGTCGCCGGAAAAGGCCATTATGTCGGCACGGTTTTGCAGGCGCAGGGGTTAAAATCCGGGATGACCATTTTTTTTGAAGGAGATGACTCCACGGCGGTTGACGGCCAGTTCCGCATGCACGGCACGGGGTCGGAGGATTACTTTAACGGCGGGTGGTACGCCCTGTCCGACCGCTGGGATGCGGCCATGAGCCTGCCCTTGTCCGGCGCCCTGGATTATTCCCTTCCTTTTTGCAGGACCGGCGGGTTCCGGTTATTTCTGGGCGACAAAATATCTTTCGAAAAAAGTTTTTACCACGACATCGAACACGGCCCTACCCGCAATTCGGCGCCTGCGGATTACACCTCCGTCAGTTATTATTACAGCGACACTCCGCCTTCTCCGGCCAAGGCGCCCGCCAATTCAACCACCGGCGTTTTTCTGCCGGATACCCTGATGTTGTACCCCCAGTTACTGAACCTGGGCATCGCCGGGGGGATCGCGATCCAACCGCGCTGGGCTTACCCTACGGGTGGAGAAACCTACTTTTGCACGGTTTCTGAAAACGCGGGTTTGCGCATTCCTTTGGAAGGCGTGCCACCTGGCGATTACCGGCTGTACCTGGATTACATCAAAGACCCGGCAGGTTGTTCTTTTTCGGTCTGGCAGCGGCAGACGCAGGTTTCGGATTGGTTCGACACCCGTCATCCGGCCAGGGAGCGGGATGAAAACAAGGTGTTGTGCAATATCCGCATCGATCCCCTGGTGAATACGATTACGCTCCGGTTCAAAACCTGGGAGGGCGGGAATCAATTTATTTTTAACCGTTTGATTTTGATCCGGGAGATCGGTGGGATGGTTGGATCCCGGTAAATGGGTGAGAACGAGGGCGCAAGTCAATGACTTGAGGGTTATTCCGCAACGGGGCGCAGCCCTTCGCGATCGGCGTTTTTCTGCAACGCGGTTCCTCCTCAATCATACCCCTCCTCCTCCGCCCGCTCCACAAATTTCTGGACCATTTTCAGTTCGCCGTACGTGTATTTTTCGCCAAAATGAGCCTTAGCTTCTCCGCTTGGAACGGGGCCGTTTTCTGAAAAATAATTGCAAATCTCCACAATAGCGTCATGCTCCATTACATCCATGATATCCAGTTCGCCCAGGCGGATGAAATGCGCCAGGTGGCCTTCGATCGTGGAGCGGACCAACCCGCGTTCGGCGGCGATCTCATCGATGGTTTTGCCGGATTTGAACAGGTCAAAGCTTTGGGTTTTGGTATCGATTTTGGGCGGCGGCGGAGGGGGCGGTTCCGGGATGGGCATATCCAGCGACTGGCAATATTTCCGGACCAGCCCTACGAGTTCGTCGCCAAATTGTTTGAGCTTTCCTTTCCCGATGCCCTGCACTTTTTTCAATTCCGTAAGGCTGACCGGCAGCAGGGAGACCATATCCACCAGGGATTTGTTGGGAAGTACCGCGAACAGTTCCACATCCAGTTCTTCCGCCATATCTTCCCGCCATTTTCTGAGTTGGGCATAAAGTTCCGGATGGGGTATGTTTTTGGGAACTCCGGATGTGCCGGCGCCCGGGGCGGCCTGCCGTTTGGAGGCCTGAAAATCGAGTTCGGCGTTGCCTTTGATCCGCAGGTAATCCTGGGTTAAAAAACCGGACTGGGCCACGGCGCCAAAACAGGTATTTTTGACAAAAATCTCCTTTTGCAGGTTTTCCAGGGCTTCGGTCAGGGTTTTGCTGATCGCCTTGTTTTCGGTGACAATGTGCAGACTGCCGGCGGTTTTCTGCCAGCCGTCGCCCATTTTTTCAGAAAACCAGGCGGCGGCTTTCCGGATGCGTTCCTGGAGCTCTTCGTTTTCCTCCGGCATGGCGTCCTGCGCAAAATAAGTCTGAAGCTGGGCCCTGAACTTGTCGGCCACCGGAAAGACCGCGGTGGTAGCTTCTGCCAACAAAGCCTTGAATGCCTGGAAACTATTGGCCATCAGCGCGTTTTCGTGCTCCATGAACACCCGGTTCAGTCGTTCGAAATGCCGCTTCAAGGAAGAAAATCCGAACAGTTCCAGGATCAGGGTCTGTTGGTAGCTGATCCTGGATTGCCGCAGATGGTTTTCATCCGGCGCATTTTTATCCGCTTCGTCCGTATAATTTTTGACCTTGGCATCCGTCCGGACGCTGGAAGGGATGATCTTCGACCGCAACACGATGCCTTCAAAACTTTTGCACCGGCTGAGCGCTACATATACCTGGCCGTGGGCAAAAGCCGCCTGCGCGTCGATGATCACCCGCTCAAAGGTCAGGCCCTGGCTTTTGTGGATGGTGATGGCCCAGGCCAGTTTGAGCGGGTGTTGCGTAAACTGGCCGATGACCTCATCCTGCACCTCCTTGGATTGTTCGTCGAGGGTATATTTTACGTTTTCCCAAGTGACGGATTGGACCTCGATCTCCTCCCTCTCCCCCGGGCATTTCACGTAGATCGTATCGTCGCGTATGCCGGTGATCTGGCCGATTTTGCCGTTGTAATACCGTTTTTCGCGCGACAGGTCGTTTTTCACAAACATGACCTGCGCCCCGGTTTTGAATTCCAATTCCACCTCCGTTGGGTAGGCGTGGGGCGGAAAGTCGCCGGAGATTTCGGCTTTAAAGCGTTTTAATTTCCCCGGGAGTTCGCCCAGTTTTTCGGCGTTGATCTCGTGGGCGGCTGCGTTGTGGGAAGTGAGGGTGATATAGGCGTCTTCTTCCGGGGGTTGGAAGTTGGCGACAAAGCGGCTGTTCAGGGTTTCAAGCACTTCGGCGTCGAGGGTGTTGTCGCGCACCTTGTTGAGCAATTCGATGAAAGTCGCGTCCGACTGACGGAAGATATGTTTCAGTTCGATGGCCACCGGCCGGGTTTGTTGCAGGGCGCGGCTGCTGAAAAAATAGGGGGTTTGGTAGAGGTCGCGCAGGAGGTCCCATTCGTCGTCCTTGACCACGGGCGGCAACTGGTGCAGGTCGCCGATCATGAGGAGCTGGACGCCGCCGAAGGGTTTGTTGCGGTCTTTGTAGCGGCGCAGGACGTCGTCGATGCCGTCGAGCAGGTCGGCGCGCACCATGCTGATCTCGTCGATCACCAGCAGGTCGAGGCTTTGGATCACCCGGATTTTTTCGCGGGAGAACCGGCGCTGGCGGTTGATGTCCTGGGTATTGCCCGGCAGAAAGGGCCCAAATGGCAACTGGAAAAAGGAATGGATGGTCATGCCGCCGGCGTTGATGGCGGCGACGCCGGTGGGGGCCACCACAGCCATCCGTTTGAGCGGGGTTTGTTTGATCTGGTGCAGGAAAGTGGTTTTGCCTGTGCCGGCCTTACCGGTCAGGAAGATATTTTTGTCGGTGTGGATGACGTAGTTGAACGCGAGTTCGAGCTGAGGGTTCGATTGGTAGTTCATTAGATGTTTAAGCTGCGGTCACCTGGAGGTGCAAACCCATTTGCTCCAAAAGCTCCAATAACTGCTCTGTTAATTGAGCCTTGATCTGCATGTATTGTTCGATAGCAAGCTTGTCTGCATCCTGGTCCGCAGAAAGATGGAACCGGATGGCCTTATTTATCCTTTCGATTTTTTCAAGGGTATGAAAAATTTCGATTTGCCTGTTGTCTTTAATTTCCATAACTAAAAGTTTAACTGAACGAAACCTTTCTTCCGCCTGAGTCGATCGGTTGAGAAAAAGTGATTCCATTCGATCTTATCGAATTCGGTAATGAATCTTTTGGGATGATCTTCGGGGGTAATTTTTCACGAAATATAAGTCAATTCCGGCATATTTCCTACCCAAATTGCGGAGAAAGTTTTCAAAAGAAGCTTCAACGGTTCTGATTTCAGCAAAATTAACTGCCGGCGGAATCCCTGTCAAGGACAAAACCGGCAATTTGGAACAGGGCAAAAGGGAACGGCGTTCCGATTTAACAACAAACAAGTTTGTACATGAACTAAAAATTGCTTATTTTTGTTTGATATTAAAAGAACATTGATTGATTCTGATTATAAAATTTATTCCATGGATCAATTGATTTTGAACATTGAGGAAAGTCGTTATTCGTTGCTGGTACAATTCCTGAAGACTTTAGATTATGTAAAAATCGTTTAGGTAACGCCTTCCGGTGAACCTTCACCTCCTGCTTCTGGTCATTCCAAAAGCCAATTGACTCAATTGAATCAAGTTTTGGACCAACAATCTAAACCTCTGTTCCAATCTATAACTGACCCTGTAGCCTGGCAAAAACAGCAACGAGATGAGTGGTCGTAAATTATTGTTGGATTCAAATATCGTTATTTATTTAGCCAAAAAACAACTGGTTTCAGATGTTACCTACATGGAAACTTTAGGATATCCCTTCATCGAACAAATCGAGAAAAAAAGAAACCCAGGATCTACTTCTTATCTTTTACCGTCTTCCAATAAATGACCCCGTCGTTTACAAAGTAATTGACATTCGTCAAACCAGGCGAATGAAACTTCCGGATGCAATAATAGCAGCAACGGCTATTATTCATGGCTGTACCTTGGTCACGCGCAATGTCGCGGATTTTTCAGGATTTCCTGACTTATCTTTAATCGATCCTTGGAAAATATAGCGGCGCCAAAAGTTGCTTCATAAAGGCTCTTCAATTTTGCGACAAGGAAAATTAAAGAACCTACCTTTATCCGCATGAACCGAAAATCACTCCTTCTGCTGCCCTTCGCCCTCGCGCCGGCCCGCCATCTGCCCGCCCAAACCCTGTCTGTTTCCAACCTGCCCATCGTCCGGATCGAAACCGCGGGCCAGGAAATCCCGGATGAACCCAAAATCCTGGCCCGGCTGGACATCACCGACAACGGGCCCGGGCAGCTCAACGACATCGACGATCCGGCCAATGTATACAGCGGCTTTATAGGCATCGAACGCCGCGGCGCCAGCAGCCAGCATTACCCGCAGGGCTCCTACGCCATGGAAACCCGGACGGAAGGCGGCGAAGAGCTGGAGATTACCCCCTTCGGCTGGCCGGAAGAAAGCGACTGGACTCTGATCACCCACTACAACGACCGCGCCCTGATGCGCAACCTCCTGTCTTTCCACCTGTTCCGGCAAATGGGCCATTACGCGCCACGCGCCCGGCTGGTGGAGGCCACCCTCAACGGCGATTATCGCGGCATTTACCTGTTTTGTGAACGCATCAAACGGGATAAAGGCCGGGTGGACGTTGCCAAACTGGACCCTGACGAAATTTCCGGCGCCGACCTCACCGGCGGGTACATCATCAAGGTGGATTACTACAGCCCTGCCGACAGTTGGCCGGGGACCTACCCCGGTGGCGGCCGCACCGTCCATTACGTATATGAATACCCCAAACCCGAAGATATCGCGCCCGAACAAAAGTCTTATATCCAGACGTTTATCCACCAGTTTGAAACGGCGCTTTATGGCGAACAGTTTGCCGACCCCCAATCAGGATACCGGAAGTACATCGACGTCCCCTCCTTTATCGATTTTCTGATCCTGCAGGAAGTTGCCAGAAACATCGACGGTTTTAAAAAGAGCAGTTATTTCTACAAGGCGAAGGACAGCGACGGCGGCCTGTTGCACGCCGGGCCGGTCTGGGACTTCGACTGGGCCTGGAAAAACATCGACCAATGCCATTTCAGCGCAACTGACGGCAGCGGTTTTTCCCACCGCATTAATGATTGCGGCTCGGATATTCCCGCGCCCGACTGGCTGCCCCGGTTGCTGCAGGACACGTTTTTTGCCAACCGCCTGCGCTGCCGGTACGAATCCCTGCGGGAAGATATCCTGGCTACCGAAAAGATCCACGCCTATATCGATAGCGTGGCGCAGACCCTGGCAGTCGCTCAGGAACGCCATTTTGCCCGCTGGCAGATCCTGGGCGTCAATACCGGCGCCCCGGAGATACCGCCTGTTCCATCCACGTATGTGGGTGAGATCGACAAACTGAAAAACTGGATCCGCCTCCGCCTTGACTGGCTGGATGCCCATTTGCCCGGCCAATGCGGGCCTGCGCCGCCGCCCGATCCTGCCGCTCCGCCTTTGCGGGTGATGCCGAATCCGGTTTACAATGGGGAGGTGTTTGTGCAGGGTCGCAATACAAGACAGACGCATTATACGCTGTTCGATACCGCAGGCCGTCAGATCCGGCCATTGACCGCCTTTCCCGATGATTTCGGGCGGATCAATATGACGGGGTTGCCTGCCGGAGTTTATTTGATCCGGATCAGTGGCGCCGATGGAAAACCGGAAGGGAGGTCGTTGAAAATTGTTGTAAAATAATCTTGGAAATCATTTTCTCCCATTATTAATCCCTGCAAAATCAAAATTATTCTTTACATTTGCAGGGTAATGATAAAAAATGACCATCCGTTACCTCCAAAGATCGGCAGAAAAAGACATTCAAAGGCTTTCGGATCATTTTCCTGCTGTAGCTATCGTCGGTCCGCGGCAAGTGGGAAAAACTTCCCTGGCAAAACACCTGGCCGGTTTATGGCCACAGGCGTCCGTTTATCTGGATCTGGAGAATCCTGCCGACCTGAATAAGATCACCGATCCAGAGTTATTTCTTGAACCGTTAAAGGAGAAAACGGTCATTCTGGATGAGGTGCAGCGCGTGCCGGGTTTGTTCCCGGTCCTGCGGGGTTTGATCGATCGTTTCAGAGTACCCAAAAGGTTTATTTTACTTGGATCTGCCTCGCCAGAGTTGATCCGGGATGCATCGGAGTCTTTAGCCGGACGGATTGCCTATTACGAATTACATCCTTTGTCTTACCCCGAGGTGGCTGAGTATACGGATTACCGAACCCATTGGTTACGGGGAGGGTTTCCGGATAGTTTGTTGGCCGGCGACGACCCGACCAGTTCAGAATGGCGGGATTATTTCGTTCAAACCTATCTCGAACGCGATTTACCCCTCCTGGGGCTCAGCGCCAATCCGATATTGACCCGTCGCCTCTGGACCATGCTCGCCCATTTGAACGGCAATTTGCTCAACCTTGAAATGCTGGGCAATTCGCTGGGTATTACAGGGCCTACCGTCCGGCGGTATATTGATTTTTTCGAATCGTCCTATCTGATCCGGCGGATTCAACCATGGTTTGCCAATATCTCCAAACGGTTGGTCAAGTCGCCAAAAATATATATCCGCGATACCGGGGTGCTTCATGCGTTGCTCGCTATCATCACCTTTGAACAATTACAGGGGTATCCCGGGTTAGGCGCCTCGTGGGAAGCCTATATCATCCAGGAAATTGCCTCCATGCTGCCGCCACGTCATGAACTTTGTTTTTACCGGACCCAAGACGGCACGGAGGCGGACCTGGTCATTATCAAAGCCGGTATTCCTGACACGCTGATTGAGATCAAGTACCATTCAGCACCTGTAGTTACCAAAGGTATGATCATTGCAGCCGCCGACCTTCAAACGCGCAGCAACGTCATCATTGCGCCCGTGCAGGAAGGCTATCCTCTCAGGGACGGGTTCAGGGTTTTGGGCAATACCCAATTGCACGAGCTATTTGATTAAGTACACGTGTCCTTCCAAAATTACGCAAATCTGCGTAGCCCATTTACGAAAACCTGCGCATGACCAGGGCAAGTGGTTCATCCCATCTTTGTGTCGTTAAAGCCGGGCAACCAACCCGGAAGAAAATAGACCAAAACAGTACCAGACCATGAAAAAAGTACTCAAATGGGTCGGGATCGTCTTACTGAGTCTGATCCTGATCGCCCTGTTGACCTCCTGGATCCTTTCCCGAAAATTCCTCGGTGAATTTAACAAAGTTTACACGGTTGAGGTGGCGCCGGTGGACATTCCATCCGATTCTGTCTCCCTCGAAAGGGGCCGCGCGCTGTCGGTGGGTTGCCGTTCCTGCCACGGGGCCGACCTCGGCGGCAAGGTCTTTTTCGACGACCCCGCCATCGGCACCTTGCCCTCCTCCAACCTGACCCGGGCCAAGGGTAGCGAAACGGAGGGCTATACCACCCTGGATTTTGTCCGGGCTTTGCGCCACGGTCTCAACAAAAAAGGCAACCCCCTGATGGTGATGCCCAGCGAAGCTTATACCCATTTCAGCGACCAGGACCTGGGTTGCGTCATTGCCTACCTCGAATCGCTGCCGCCGGTAGAACGCAATTTTGCCCCGCGGCAATTCAACTACATGGCCAGGGTCATGGCCGGCGCCGGTTTGTTCGGCAATTTATTTGCCTATAACGTCATTGACCATGAAAAAGCCCGCAACATCTCCGCGCCGCCTGTCGGCCCCACTGTCGAACACGGCGAGTACATGATGAAGTACAGCGGCTGCAAGGTGTGCCACGGCGACAACCTCGGCGGCGGCGAAGCGCCCGACCCGGTATCGCCGCCCGTACCGGATATTTCCAAAAGCGGGAATTTTGGCAAATGGACCCTCGAACAGTTCACCAGCACTTTCCGCACTGGAAAAACGCCGGAGGGCAAGGCGCTGGACGGCCAGTTTATGCCCTTCGAAGGGATCGGCGCGCTGAGCGACGTTGAACTGGAGGCTTTGTACCGGTATATTCAGTCTTTGCCTGCGGCGAAATAAAATAGTCGTAAGTCGTAAGTCGTAAGTCTTTTAACCTAAAAATAAACAACATGGAAAAGAAAATTTTATTGGGAACCCTGGGCGGCGCGGTCGCCGGAATGGCAGTTGCAATGGCCCTTTTTATGGGCCTCCTCGGCGGAATGGCTGAACAATGGATGCAGGAAAACGCCGCCTGCATAAAAGAAATGAACATGGTGGCGGGGGTAGCAGGCAGCCTCGTGCTTTCGTTTTTTGTTGCCGTGCTGCTGCATAAATTCAATATCAGCACGTTTAAAAGCGGCGCTATTGCGGGCGCCTGGATTACCTTTCTGGTCGTGCTCTGGTACGGCATCTGGAATGCTTCCACGTTTACCGCCTATGCCTGGAACTGGCTGCCTTACGACGTGATCGGCAATACCCTGGCCGGCGCTGTGGCAGGCGGCGTGACGGGGTGGATATTCGGGAAGGTGAAGTAGAGAATTGGTTCGATTGGTTCGATTGGTTCGATTGGTTCGATTGGTTCGATTGGCGGCTGCAGGTTCGAATCAACGCATCAACACCCGCCCCACGCCCGTGGCGTGGTACCTCGCAGCCATTCGGGTAAAAATCAACAATTGATTGTCCATAGGACCCCCTTCGGAGGATTCGTTTAAAACAAAAGGACGTGGTCATGAAAAGATCAACCCGAAGAAAATTCATCCTGGGCGGTCTGGGTATCCTCGGCGCAGGATTGACGGCCGCCTGGTTCGGCCGCCGTTTCATCCTTCGCTGGGGGATGGGCCAGCAGCACAATGCCAACCTTCAACTTACACCCGCCCCTGTTTCTGAAGGCGAGATCTGCGTGATGACCTCCCGCCAGGTAGAAGGTCCGTTTTATTTCCCGTCACCCGAACGGAGGGACATCCGGGAAGACCGCAAAGGCAAGGAGATGAACCTGCGCATGCAGGTAGTTCGCCATCCGGACTGCACCCCGGTTGAAGGCGCGATTGTGGAGGTATGGCATACCGACGCGGACGGCGTGTACAGCGGCTACCCGGCGGAAATCGCCCATGATATCTGGAAGACCTTCCTGTTGGTAGGAAAACACGGTGAAAAACGCAACGGCGAATACCATGTAGACCCCGTACAGGAAAGTCGTTTTTTGAGAGGCTTGCAACGGACGGATGTTACCGGATGGGTGGAGTTCAACACCGTTTTCCCCGGCTGGTACGAAGGCCGGGTACCGCATATCCATTTCAAGGTATTCATCGGCGACCGGGAGCAACTCAATTCCCAGTTTTACCTCGACCAGGCGACCTGCGACTACGTTTATACCGCCGTCGCACCCTACGACCAATACGGCAAATGCCCGCTCAGTTTTGAGAACGATATCGCTTTGGCGGATTCCGCCAACGGATTATTGTTGAAACCTGTCTGGTCGGACGATGCGCCGCTGGAGGCGGTGGCAAGGATCGGCCTTCGGGGAGCTTAGGAAATCACTCCCCGAATTTCAACAAAAACTCCGGGTTGATGACCTTGAAGGAGACTCGTTCGCCGTCATACCGCTGCTCCTTCAAAGGCCTGATGACGATACCTTCCGCCCAGACATCCGATGAGACGGCCGATCGCCGCGTGGCCATTGCAACCAGTGCCTGAATATCATTGAGCAAAGTGAAATTGCCGTCCAATACGGGGACCATCGGCAGCTTGAGCCGGTCGAGCGCACTGTTCATTTCCGCAAAATTCAGGTAGGCGTACCGGTCGATATCGAACAGGTTAAAAACCGGACGGTCTGCCCGCGCAGGCGAATAGTCCGGATGCGCATTCCCCGGGACTTCAAAAATTCGAACTCAGGTCTGTCCGGCAGAATGCTGTCGATCTCGCAATACACGCACAGGTCGCCGACCTGAAATTCGCCTTTTTTGACGACCAGTTGCCAACCCAGGACGGCGGCGGTTTCGATGGCGTCGGCCCCTTCGATCGGAGCAAGCGAGCGGATCTTTTGGATGGAAGCTAATTTTCGCATAGGTCACAAATGAATGAATATCCGGATTTAACCGGAAATGGGGAATGAAAGTTCCAGGTTAAATTCCATGGCATTCATTGTAAACCAAAATTAAATAGCTTTGCATCGATTGTCAGAATAAACCTGGGATGATAAATGCTGTACAAAATATTAAAGCCGATCGTCATTCTTACCTTAAAAACGGTTTTCAGGAATATTGATCTGATCCAGAAAGAACGCATCCCGAAGGAAGGACCGGTCATTTTTGTCGCTAATCATCCCACCGCTTTTATTGACCCAACCTTGCTGGCAGCCCTTCAGGACCGTACCCTGCATTTTCTGACCCGGGGGGATTATTATAACAAACCCCTTTTTGCATTCCTGCTTGGCATTCTGCATGTGAAGCCCCTGTACCGGATGCATGAATCCGGTTTTGCTAAAGTCAAGTCGAACCTGTCCACTTTTGATAATCTGTTCCAACCGGACGGAAAAAAGGAAACGATATTGGTTTCGGTGGAAGGAAACGCCACCCATGAAAAGCGGATGAGGCCCATTCGGAAAGGCGCGGCCCGCATCGCGCTCGACGCCCTGGATTCCAAAGGGATTGAAGAAATTTATCTTGTACCCGTTGGTTTCACCTATACTTATGCGGAACAGTTCCGTTCACAAGTGATGATGATCTTTGACGATCCGATCAAGGCAAGCGATTTTATTGGGCTGTACCGGGAAAATAAAGCGAAAGGGGTTACGGCGCTTACCGACGAGATCAAAAACCGCCTGGAGGCCAATGTGGTCATTATAAAAAAGGACAGGGAAGAAGTGGCCGAAGGCTTTTTTATCCTTTACCGGTCTGACCACCCCCGGCCTTTCTGGCCGGTGATCACGGACAAAAAAGAACAACTGCTGGCCGAAAAAACAATTTCCGACAGGGTGAACGCGATGCACGACCGGGATTATGCTGAATGGAACGCGAAACAAAAGGGCTATTTCACGGCATTGGACAAAACAGGCCTGGAAGATGCCACGCTGGTTCAAAAAAACGCCTTTCATCCGCTGAACGGGTTCCTGCTCACCTTCGGGTTTTTACCCGCCATGTTGGGCTATTTGTGGAGTTGGTTGCCACTCTGGCCGGGCAAATACCTGGCAGAAAACAGGGTGCGCCGGCTGGAATTCAAAACCTCTGTAGCGATGGGCGTTTCGCTGGGGGCTTTTTTGGTGTACATCTTCCTGTGGTTATTGATCAGTTGGATCACTTCGAATATTTGGATTGCGGTTTCCGTACCCCTATTGTTAGGGGCCTCGTATTTCTGCATCTGGTATGCGGAATTACTGCATAAATGGCGGCAGGGCGCCCTGTTAAAAAGACTCCCTGCCGGTGAGGTTGAAAATTTAAAGCAACGCCGGTCCGCGCTGGATTTTCTGCCGGCCTGATGCAGGTCAACCGAAGATTGTCAATTTCATTTTTACTGTTTCACCCATTTCTCGGCGCCCACCATCGTGCCCCTGTTCATTACCTGCACGAAGTAGAGCCCCGGGGGCAAGCTTCCGGCTTCTATTGTTTGCCGTATGAGACCGGCTTCTGCCTCTTGCTCCAGCAATACCTGCCCGGTGAGTCCGACAATACGGATGGTCATACCGGAAGAGGCTGCCTGCGGCAACTCGAGGGTAAAGGCGCCGCGGTTCGGGTTGGGATACAGGCGCATCGGCAAGCTTCGCGGAAGGAGATTGACGCCCACCGGCATAACCTCCATACAGAAATAATCCACATCCACCACCGTCCGGGTGTCGGCGCCCTGCTCATCCGACAGGTCGTTGGTCACAAAAATGGCAGGACGGGCCAGAACGCCGGATTCGCCGTTACAGAGTCCGGCAGGCGTCCAGGCGCTGAAGTTGTAGGGAATGACCACATCAAATTCCTCCGATGTATCGGCCGGCGGCAGTTCTATACTGACCGCCTGGAAACAATTTTCACTATTGCACTCCCCAAAGGTGTAAACATCACCGGTGAAAAACTGGATGATCAGTCTGCCGCGCTGACCTTTCTCTCTGATGCCGAAACGAAGGGAGATCGAGCCGGTTGTTTTTTCCAGGCAGACCGGCTCAAGGGTACTCAATACGCCGGCGCTCCTGAGGTTGCCGGCCAGGCGAACCCTCTTTTTGCCGTCGCTCTCCTGTACATGCGGATCGCCCCAAACCCTTGTCCAGCCGCTTATCATGCCTTCCATCCCCAGGCTGCCGACAATGGCGCCCTCCTCAAAATCGGGATTGGGCAATAGGGAGGCGTCGCAAACGGTCCGGGCCAGGCAAGTCACGGTTACGGTTTGGGCCTTAACAGAAGATTCGCAGAGCGAGCCGTCGGCCCGTTTGCGGATAACCGTCATATAAACGGTGTATGTCCCCCCATTTGCGAAAGCATAACAGAACGTCTGGTTGCCGCTGCTCATGCCTATGACCGGCCCTTGAGGATTATCAATCCGCCACTCCACATCGTCGCAATCGGTGAGCGCCAGTGGGGTGAAACAAACCCTGCAAGAATTGGCGGAATAAGCTGTGGCAAAACCTTGATTGACGTCGCTGGTCAGGTCGGCCAGATCACAAGGGCAGGTTTCCATACAACCTTCTTCAACAATGAATTGGATGATGCACGGACAACTGTCAGCGCCGCAATGCCCTGATATTGCCAGGGTGTAAACGCCGGATTGCGAAAAAGCCGAAGAGGGGAGATTGATACCGAACCATGGGTCGGCCGAAGTCGTATCACTGGCGATGAGGTTGTTGTCCGGGCCATACAAGCTCCAATCCATGTCCGCTGTGGATGTACAACTGTCGCCTGCACACATGAAACTGCCGGTCAGCGTAAAACCGACACCCGGCGCCGGGCACCCTATGTTCAGCGGCGGACCTCCGCACAATACCGGCCGGCTCATGGCGCCTTGCGGGCCGCGGATGAACAGATCGGTAAAGGCGCCGCAATAACAAGTATCTAATTTTGTACACATGCTTAGTTTGAAGAAATAGGCGTCTGATTGCCCGGCAGAAGTAAGGGTATACGTTTTGACGCCGGGATCAAAATCACCGGATCCGAGAAAAGCGCCGGAACAATAAATGGACTCATCGGCGGCCACAAAAAGATCCAAACCGCTGGATTGGCTGGAAAGTCCTCCAAAGGGTTTGGCCCAGATAAAGTCGCCGGCATTGGTCAGTTTTTGAACAAAGGTACTGGCCCCGCCAGGTGAGGAAAGCACAGCTACCCCCGGCCCGGGATCAAAGTCAAAGGTCCCCGAAAATCCGCCGGATATATAAACATTTCCGTGAGAATCGGTGATTATCGACTCTCCGCCTTCTCCCGATGATCCGCCCATTCGTTTGGCCCAGGCGTAGGCGCCTGTGGAAGACAATTTGGAAACAAAAATATCTGCTGCCGACGGGCTTACGGGGTTCAGGGCGGCCGTACCGGGCCCGGGGTCAAAATCGGTAGGGCCGAATAGCAAGCCGGTGGTAAATATATTGCCCGAAACATCCACCGCAATCGAGTTGACCGCATTGGAGTTGCTTCCGGAGACCGTGGAAAATGAGCTTGCCCACAAAAAATTCCCGGCCCCGTCAAATTTGGTGATGAAAATATCGCTTGATCCGGCCAGGCCGGAACTCAGATTAAAGACCCCCGGTCCGGGATCAAAATCCACAGTACCGGTAAATGAGCCCGTGACCAGTATATTTCCTGAAAGGTCCGTTACCAGGTCAGCCGCTGTCTCAGATGACGGCCCGCCAATTTGCCTCACCCAGTTGAAGGCTCCCGACGAGGAGAAGTTTGCAATGAAAAGATCGGACGAGCCTGTCGGAACAAGGCCGGCCACACCGGGCCCCGGATCGAAGTCCAGCGGACCAGCGAAATGACCGGCAAGGATAAGGTCTCCGCCGGTACCCAGGGCAATTGCATTGCTCATATCCAGCGAATTGCTGCCGATGCCGAAAGCCCAGAGAAAACCGCCTGACGGATCCAGTTTGAATACAAAAATGTCAATCGCCCCCTGTGAGGTCAGGTTATAGGTGTTGACGCCGGGATCAAAATCGGCAACGCCCTGAAAAGCGCCCGTGACATACAGATTGCCGGAAGGATCCAGGGTGAGATCGTTTATGGCATCAAAACCGGATCCCTTGATTTGCAGGGCCCAAAGGAAAGTGCCTGCCGGAGATAATTTGACAATAAAAGCGTCCCTTGCGGCCTGTGCGGTCAGGTTATAAACAGCAGGTCCTGGATCAAAATCGGCTGTGCCTTCAAAAAATCCGGCTATCCATACATTTCCGGCGGCATCTGCGGTGACCACATTGCCTCCATCGGGTAAAAATCCGCCGAATTGTCCGGCCCATTCCAGGCAACAGTTCTCATCTTGTCCATCAAAGCAGATCACCGTCACCGTAAAGGAGCAGGTATCTGTATTGCCGCCCATATCGGTGACGGTATAGGTCACGGTTGAGATTCCTTCCAGAAAGGTCGTACTGTTGAGGAAATTGCTGCCGGCAGCAGTCGTAGCCCCGGAAATAACGTAGTCCGTCATCAGCATCTGGCAATTGTCGGAGAGTTCAGGCGCCAGATCTGAAAGGACGGCGGAACAGGTCCCCATCGAATCCAGTCCGGCATACACCGTCACACCGGGCGGGCAGGTGATCATCGGCGGCTCCTGGTCCTCCACCGTCAGGGTGAAGGTGCATTTGGCCTGGGTGTGCAGAAAGTCGCGGATGGTCAGTATTTCCTGCGGGGTGACGGCGGAACATGGGTTAGCCAGGGTGATTTCGATGGTTTCGTCGCCCTCCAACACGCCTTCATTCAGGATGGTCACCGGCAGCACAAATTTGTCCTGTCCGGCCGGAATGGTGACGCTTGAGGGCAGCGCGACGTAGTCGATCCCCGGAGTGGCGGTCCCGCCTACGGTAAATGCAAAGGTTAACGGGGCGGTAGCCGGGGGCAGGCGGTCAAAAACCAGCTCAACCGTACCGCAATCCTCATAGATGGTCTTCAGGTCCGGATCGCCGTTCACCACCCAGGCGGGAGAAGCTACGGCGCCTGCCCTGAATGATCCGCCGCTCAGGAATACGGCGGAATCGTTGAGCCCGTCGCCTATATCTGCGATCGCGACCTTGATATGATAGGTCTGACCGGGTATGACATTGGCGGTCGTTGCGAACCCGAGGGTATAACCGTCGTATTGCAGCTCATTCACCGCAGGCCAGGTTGCCGCCGATTGTCCACATAAATTGGCGCTGCCGGCCGGTTGGTTATTGATGTAAAACCCGTTAAAGGAGATGTGATTCACCGTACTGATACCGGCAGGGATAGTGGTTGTGGGTATAAGCGCGATATTTTGTTTGCCGCCCGGAATCCCGGGCCCTGAGATAAAGATGCCGAAGACATCGTGGAGCGCATTGCCGGCCAGCTCGCAGTATTCCTCCGAAGCAAACACATAGTTTAGGGAAAGAATGCCGGAAGTCGGGATAAAATCAAATTCCAGGACGGCTATATCGAATTGGGTGCCCGCGGTGAGGGTGGCCAGGTCGGGATCGGGCGTGCTGCTTCCGCCGATGGATATGCCTTTGCTGTCGCTGTCGTTGGGGCCGACGGCCAGAATGGCGGGCCCGGTTGCCAGGATGACCCCGGATGAAAAACCCACATTGGTGAGGCCGTTGGAAAAAGTGCCCGACTGACTGGGTTCGCCCCGGGCGGTAATATTGGAAACATCGTAACAATCGCCGCCGATCAGGCCTTCCAGGACCAACATCTGGGGGGTTATACCGGGCTGCACATCCAGGGTGGTCAGTAAACTGGCCGGCCCGCCGGTCGGCTCTCCGCCCGCTCCTGCCCATCGGCCGGCCTCACAGGGCGCTTCACACAACAGCGATCCCACATCCACGCAGCCGTCGTCCGCAATGCAGCAGATGGTATTGTCGCCTTTGGGGAATTTGGTCTGGGGTGTAATGAGCACCAACCCCGATTCTGTGACCAGGTAACAGGTCACCGTCGGGTTGGGGTTGCAATTGTCGGTAGCGGTCGGCAAGGGGATGGTTCCGGTATAAAAACATTCGCCGGGGTTGGTGCCGACCGTCAGATCGGGCGGGCATGTGATCATCGGAGGTTCGATGTCCTTCACGGTGATAAGCTGGATACAGGAGGCTTCGTTCCCGCAACTGTCGGCAGCCGTCCAGGTGCGTTGAATGACCCCGTCGCAGGGCAATTGGCCCAGTATAAGGTCGGCATAGGTGATCACCGGTACGGAGGTGCAGTTGTCGGTGGCAGTAGCCGTACCGGTAAAGTTGGGGGTGATGTCCGTATCGCAGGTTTTTTGCACATTCGGCGGGCAGGTGATCATCGGCGGTGTGGTCTCGATGGTTTGCACGCTGGTCGTGCAGGTACTCATGTTGCCGCACCAGTCGGTGACCTTGAGCGTGACCTCAAAATCGCCGCAACCCGTCAGGACGGCCGGGCTGACCGCCATCGACTCAATCCGGCAATTGTCGGTGGAGCCGCCGTCGATCATGACGGGGGTCAGGGTCGTGGTGCAGTCCGGGTCCAGCGTCACCGAGAAAGCGGGTACACAAACCGCCTGCGGCGGAATATTCTCCGAAACCTGGATGGTTTGGGTGACGGTGGACATGGAGCCGTCGGCGCAGGTAATCGTAACGCAATAGGTGTACGCCCCGCAGGGCAGTTGCAGGTCGAGATCCGGGGTATTCTCGCCGCTGCACCACTGGTAACTGAAGGGCTGCAGGCCGGTACTGGTGCTGATGATCTGAACATGGCCGCAGTTGTCGACGTAATTGACGGCAACGGATGCTTCGCAAGGTTCGGTGGCGCATACCGAAGTTTGACTCAGGTTCACGAGTGTGCCGGTTATAGGGGTTTTTACGGGCATTTCGGCGGCAACCAGTTCAGGCTGCTCAGGCCCGTCAAAAAGTGTGTTATCGGGGGTCAGGGTCACGTTAAAATCAACCGTACAATCGGAGTTCAGGTCGCGGTCGGTTAATATCAGGACGCCATCCTGTAGGCCGATGCTGTTGGGATGTCCGAAAAGGCCATCCGCAGTAACTATTTGCCCGCCGGGAGTTAAGGCCATAAAGGAGGCATAATTTCCCAGGTTGGTGAGGTATTTGGTCCACACGGGCGCTGTCGGCGGGCCGTTGCTGTCGTCCAGTTTCACCACCACCGGCTGGCAGCAGGTCCCGCCGATGCTGGCCCTGCCCATTACGTAAATTTCGCCGTTCCCGCCGTCAATTATCTGATCCAGGGATAACATCCCGTTGACGGATATTTCCCAGACCGGAAACAGATCGGCGTCGAAGCGCATGACTCTCGGGGTAAATCCGGATGGTGAGTTGGCAAGAGCCAGGAGGTCGCCGTTGCCGGTCCTGGCCAGGTCTGTGTAGGAAAACTGCGCCGGGCCCTGCACGGCGGATACAAAGTTGCCGCTGCTGCTTGTCCGGAAAATCACCGCACTGCCGCCCAGGGGGCCGGCCACTGCGATATCCCCGTTTGCCATGACTTCCATATCCTGAAAGAAATCGTCATCGACTGTACTGAAAAACCGTTTTTTGCTGTTGATCACACAATTGGGGGAGATATTATAAAGGACCACGTCCCGCAGGGTAGAAGGCGTATTGTGAAAACCAAGTACGGAATAGGTGTTGGTGCCGGGATTCCGGTCGATACGGAAAAGGCGCTCCAGCCCGGGCTCATCCAGGAAGGTGATGCAAACTTCTGCACCCGTTCGCGTCAGTTCACCGATGAGGCTGCGATTTGCCGAAGCTTCGCCACCCACCATGATCAGGTTTCCGGAGCCGGGTACGACTTCTGCATCTACCCAGTGTCCGATGTCCAGGGTATGGGTCCATTGGCATACCCCGGCGCTGTTGATCCTGGAAACGCTGGCAAACCCGTTTACGGCGCCCAGGACATAAAAGTCGGGCCCGTCGGGGATGGCTTTATAGAAGGTCGTCGTGTTGGGGCCCGCACCATAGATGTTTTGAAACTGGGCGCTTACCGTAAGGGCAAAAAGGAATAAGGCCGGCGTCATGACAAAAACCGAGACAACGTAAAGCGAGCTTTTCATAAGGAAACGGTTTATTCGTTTGATGTACACCCCCCCTGGAGGCTTTGGGGGGAAACCTGAAGGAAGGCAATTAAGAGCCAAAAGGGTACTAAATCGGATAATCGAATTATGAACAGGACGAGTGCATTTCCAAAGACAGATGATTCGCGCAAATGAGGCGTTCGGCCTTGTTTTGTGTGGACTAAAATCGCTGTAAATATGCTCCGGAACAGATCATTCCTGTTTTAACTCCGGAGCCCTAGCAAATATACTTGTTCCCTGAGAAATATTTTTATTTAGTTTTTGAAGTATCCTCTATTCCACCACCGCAATTTTACCCGCGCATACCCTTCTCTTCGAATCCAGTATCCTGAAAAAGTACAGGCCGGCAGGTAATGCGTTTCGCTGGAACCTGTATTCCTGCCCGTCGAATTGAGCAGTGCGGATCCGGCGACCGGCAGCATCATACAATTCGAATCGTTTTGTGCCGGGAATGAATTCGGAGGTACTGAAAAAAGCCTCATCACGCGTCGGATTGCCCGAGACCTGCCATAAAACAGGATCGATCACAGGATCGTTTGCCCGATCTGTAATAAGCTTCCCGATAACATGGTAAACGTAATTGGTTAAAATTTCGGGGTTGGCGTCAAAAATAATGGAAGCCGTATTTTCGATCCAGGTTCCATCCGGAAGATCCGGAACCTGATCGATCTCAAAGGTAAAAAACCCGTGAGATCCCGGCTCGTTGATATTACTGTCAGGCAGCGCGATAGGGTCGAAAAGCACATTGAGCAAATACTCGTCGACGATCCGCCAGGTATAGGGGTGCGACGCCGCAACGGGGCGGAAAGTACGGGGGTCCAGTTTTTCAGACAGTTGGTCGATCAACCGAACGCGGAAAGCCGTATCCGTGCCGGTATTTTGAAAGTCGATGGTGTACCGAATCGGGCGGTTCGCCGGAAGGAGCCGGTCGGGGCCAATACCCGTCGGTACAACTGTTTTCTGATTGGGGTCGAAGGCCCCGATTACTTCGCGGCAGTCGAAATCATAATCCAACGGACCATTGTCCAACCAATAGGCGTTGACCAGCCCAGGGGTCAGGCCGCCGCAATTTTCCTGCGCAGCAGCCGTAAGGGCGCCATTGTCATACTGGGTAGCCTCCATCCGCCAGGTTGCTCCTTCTGCGGGCATGTCGAAGCTTTTACTTTCCAAAACGCCAAGGCTGAAAACTCCCGACTTGACGGCTTCGTCGTTTCGGAAAATCGTCAGGGAGTGGGGAGTCTGAGTTGGGGTATTCCCGACATTTTCCAGGTTAAACCTGATCGTAGAATCACCAATACATTCGGAGGTTAACTTTATTTTAGAATATACGATCGGGGTAACTGGACAGGGATTTTCCATTTTTGAAAAAGCCTCCCAACAGAGTGTCTGGCCCAGCAAGAATGTATCGCATGAAGTTTTTACGGTCAGTCTGACGGTAGCAGGGGCGAAGGGCGGCAGATTCCCAAGGTCAAAAAACAGGGAATCGCCGCTTTGTCCGACCGGCGGCGGCACAGCGTCCAGGACTTCGAAAACGGGCGGCACAACCACGGTGAAAAGTACGCCTGAAGCGGGTACCGAGCCAATATTCAAGGTAGTCGCCTCTACTACCGAGTTGACCAGGCAGCCGCGGAAAAAGGGCGGCAGACCCAAGCTTACGGATAATTCGGGGCATAACGTTTCCGGCTTCAACAGGAATTCAGCCCGCATGGTGTCGGCTACCAATCCGGGGACCAAATAAATCGTATCCCGGCAAACCGACCAGTTAGCCGAGGGGAACTGGGGTAAATCGAGCAAAAATGGACCATTGTTAAAATATCGGAAGGATGCATTACCAGCAGAATCGGTCGCCGTAACGGCCGGCGAATGGGTGTCGCTGTAAAGATGCACCTTGACACCGCTTGCAAACTTTGGCGGATCGTCGGCCAGGCAGTCACCGTCTGCATCTATCTGAACGGATGCTGCCACCTGGGTCCTGGGGCAATAAACCCAAAGATTCCAGGGTTCGCTACAGGGGCCTGAAGCATTGTTTTGGATCAGAATGTCATCATATTTATATTGTAAAAAACCGCAAATAATGGCGATGGCGCATTCAGACAGGTAGTGATTGTCGCGGACGATGATCTGGCTTCCTACACTGGCCAGGTTGCCCAACCCATCGAGGTTGCCAAGGTTGTAATTACCTGAAATATACAGGCTTTCCCCGATAGACGTGAGGGCTTCCAGTCCGTTCAGATCCTGCAATTGATCGTTACCCGATATATACAGCGAAGCCCCGACAGTAGTCAGCAAATCCAGGCCCTGCAAAGTGGTCAACTGACTGTTAAAACTGATGTCAAGGCTGCCGCCCACGGTAACCAGGCGGTTCAAACCGTTCAGGTTGCCGGTATTGCCGGAAAGGGCCACATTGCCGCCGACGGCGCTCAGGTTATCCAATCCGCTCAGGCTTCCGAGCATCGGACTGACCGTGATCTCAAGGAAATCGCCGATGGCGGTAAGATTGGAAAGCGCTTCGATGTTTTTTAACTTTGGGTTATTGTTGAATCGCAAACCGCCCAGTAATAATTCAAGGCTGTCCAGCCCGTTGAAATTTTGCAACTGGTTGTTCGATAAAATGGAAATGTCCCCGCCGATGGTTTTGACCTTCCCCAGCCCCAGAAAGTTGGTAATCTTATTGCAATTCCATACCGTCAATCCGCCAAGGGTAGCAATGTTCTCGAGACCGGAAAGGCTTTCCAGCAGCATGTTCGTTTCCAATATGATTGCACCGCCAACGTGATTAAGCTGGGTTATTTCCGACAGATTCGTAAGCTTGAGGCTGTTCACGATGGCCAGGTCGCCTCCAACAAATACGAGATTTTCAAGACCTTGCAAGCTGGTCAGGTTTTCATTGACCAGGAGTTCAAGGTTTCCCCCCAGTGAATCCACGGTTTCCAGCCCGGCCAGATTGGTCAGCAGCATATTTTCTGCAATGGTAATGTTTCCCGGAAACCGGTCGATATTCTCCAGACCGTTCAGGGTGGCCAGTGAAGGGTTCAACCGGATAAAAAGGTTGCCGCCGAGGGTAGAGAGGCCTGACAGCCCATTGAGGTTTAAAAGTAAGGGATTGTTTTCAATGATCAGGTTTTCACCAATGGAATCGAGGTGGACCAAACCACCCAGAGCAGTCAATTGAGGATTACCGCTGATTTCCAGATATCCGCCGATAGATATCAGGTTGCCGGGGCCGGACACGTCGCTGAGGGATGCATTATTGCGGATGAGCAGACTTTGGCTGAGTTCCTGGATATTCCCCAGGCCGTTCAGGCTGTTGAGTGCCGGATTTTCGTCGATGTCTATACTGTTGCCGATCGCGGAAAGCTGGGCAAGTGCGTTGATGTTTTCCAGGATAGTATTGCGCCGAAGCTGCAGGGATCCGCCAATGGTATCCAGGTTTTCAAGGCCGTTAAGATTGGCCAACTGGCTGTTTTCATGAATCAGCAAATTGCGGCCGACCGTAGTCAGTTTATTTAAGGGCATCAGGCCGGCGGTCGGTACATTGGTCAGCCAAAAATCCATCCCGATATAACGAAGACTATCCAGGCCGTGAAGGGTGCCGAGCTGGGAAAGATGCTGCAAATAGAGCGTCCCGTTGATAGCCGTCAGACCGAGCAAACCATCCAGATTGGTAATTTGGTTATTGATGATATAAACGTTTCCTTCGATGACCTTGCAACCCGGATAATTGTTGTGGAACTGGTCAATTTCGTTTTGGAATGTGAAGGTAATACCCTCCGGCAGGCAGGACTGGCTCCAGCCGGAGACGGTCAGGAACAGAATGGCGATCTGGAAAATAATTGGTTTTCTCATATTAAAAAAAGTAAGAAGTGGTTAAGGGCCGGTTTGACCGGTTATTTTGGGATAAAGGGGTTGCCTGCAAAGATTATTCTTGTTTTAATACCCTCGAAACGCCTATCATCCGGTTATCGGTTAGGATTTGCACAACGTATATACCGTCCGGCAAACCATTCAATTCCAGGTTTTTCACGATACTACCCGGTTGTATCTCCGTTTCCCGGACTAGCCGCCCGGTCAGATCGGTTATCCGTATGATCAATCCCGGTTGTGCAGGCTGGACCAGCTCAAGGGTGAAGGCTCCGGAAGTAGGATTCGGCCAAATGGCCAGGCTGTGGAGGTTATTCGGATTCGTTGTTTTTACCGTCGCATCCAGTGCACCCCGCCCGTTCACCGAACCGCCGCCGCCACCGCCGCTGAATCCGCGGATGGTCATTTCGGCATAGTGATCGTTGCCGTAGGCCCCGTGCCGCCAGGTGTCGGGACCGGCTTCCGTGCCGTTGGCGTATTCCCAGTAACCCATCTGATCCCAGGCTGAAGCGGCCGGGATGCCGGGATGGCCGTAAGTCGGGTCGATATTGGAAACATGGTGGAAGCCGTTGATCTTGTGGAAATACATGTCCTCGTGTGACTGAAGCTGACCGCCCTCCGATTCTATGGCCGTTTTCAGGTCGTCAAAATCCTTTTGGGTATAATAGAACCGGACCGTCATCACGGAGTCGGTCTGTTGTTCAGGCGTCAGATCCTGCATGACCCAGAAGCGTTTCATTTCGTACCATCCCGACGGGTTCATCACAAACGGCGCCGGAGGGTTCGTGATTTTGGATACACCGCCGAATGCGCCAACCAGCAGGGGCAGGCCCGCCAGTTTTCCCGGGTCGGGGTATCCCTTCAGCGAAAGCAGCAGCTTGTCGCTGACGGGGTTTTCGGGATCGCCGATCTGGTAGAAATGCACCCAACCCGAGGTGTCCGGACAAACTCCGCTTACCCAGGCGTATTCGACGGACAGGCTGCCGTGGGGCCCCGGTTCGCGGGTGTTCCACCGGGCGGTAATGACCTGTAGTTCGGCCGGACCGTCCGCCACGAAGCTGAGGTTGTGGTACCCCTCCAGGTAAAAACTGCCGTTCACGCCGGCAGCAACCCAGTAATAGGTTTTTCCGGCCTCCAGAAAATGAACGAGTTCCTTTCGGCCGTTCGGACCGTATTCGGTCGTGCTTGCCAGCAGGTTGGCCTCCGGGTTCCCGGGCTGGAATTCATCCGCATAAAGGTAGCCGTCGTCGTGAATGAAAGTCAGCAGATAGTTGCCGTCCAGCGGAGGCCGGATCTCAAATACTTCGTAATTGGAAACGGCGGTCGATCCGGGGGGCTCAAACAAGGGATTGCAACGGCTGAAAAAGGATTCGCGGATGATCCGGTTATCACCCAGTTGCCAGGTCACGTTTTTTTCCCGGCTGGGGTCGGTCGGGGAGCAGAAGGTCCGGATGCTGAACAGGTATTCGGCCGACGGGACCAACCCCGTCAGGACGGCAAAGGTATCGGTAGTGATGACGGTACCGGTACCGATGGTTAACCCTTCTGCTGCCGGCCGGTAGGAAAGCTGATAATGCCCGCCCGGCGCCGCATTGTTCCAGCGAAGAGTGGCGGTTGTGGAGGTGAAGGCATCCACCAGGATGGTGTCCACGACGGCACAGGTGACCTCGCAGCCGTCAATGTAAAACGGGAATGAACCAGGTACATGGGCCGCCGTGCCATCGAAACCGTCGCAGAGGATATAATAGGTGGAGTCTTTCTGTACTTCAAATGGAGGCAGTTCATAAGCGGCAGGATTCCAGCCGGCGCCGTATTTCCAGCAGCCGAGATAGGTCCAGCCCTGGTTGCCGGGAACCGTGCCCGCGGATTTGATGAAAAAGCCGGTCCCGGAGCCCGCGTTTCCCCCGAAGCCGGCATTCCAGGCGATTTCCAGCATCCCGTCCTGATTGGCGCGGTAGCGGAGTATCCTTTCGCTCATGCTGACATAATAGGGGTAACATGGGTTCTGCACATAGAGAAAACCGCCGAAATCGTACTCGTCGGGATAGGTATCCTGTCCTTCACCGCAGTAGATATCTTCGATCGGGATCGGGGGCGTCGTGCCGGCCGGCAGGTCGAACGGTCCCTGCCAGGGCTGCGACTCCGGCGATATACCGGAACAGTGGGCCTTGAGATAGATCTGAAGCGGCTGATAGGAAGGTATATTGTGCAACCGGTACCGGATCGTGTCCGCTGAATTGGCGTTGATATTAAAATCCCCGGCCGTGGCGGTTTCCGGATACTGACCATACAATACCAGGCGCAGGGTCCAGTTATCGGAACCCGCCAGGTATTTGTCCCAGGTGAAGGTAATATCCGCCCAACTGTACGTCACGGTATCTACACCCAGGAAAACGGCCTGGCTGCAAAGCGGTTGCGTACTTGCCCCGAACGGGCCCTGCCAGCAGGATACCCGGGCGGCGTCGCAGCGTTTCCGGATGTAAAAATGGAAGGCTGTTCCACCCGGCAGTCCGCCTGCGCTGATCGTGAAGGTGGAGTCTGTCCAATGCGCTCCGGGGGTAGGGGGCGTCCCGCTGTCGGGGGCCGGCATGGAAGCCGGGGTGATGTAAACCTCAATGGAGTCCGATTCAAAATCAACCGGCAGGTTGCTTATGAGCAAGGACAGGGAATCCGTACTGCTGAAGCCTGCGTACGCCTGTACCCTGGGAAACGGACATTCGGATATGCTGAAAAACGGGTTTTTATGGGTATTCTCCATCATGAGGATATAGGTCTGACCGCCGGTGAGCGTATCCCAGAACAAAGGTTTATAGAACTCAAAACCGGGGTCGATACAATTCCAGTCCCATATCGGGCAGTCGGTGGCGGCGGTGTCCGGTCGCCAGAAAATGCGGGTTCCGAATTCCAGCATGTTGAACCAGTACGGGCCTGATTCTTCCGGGGTGAAGGTGAAAAACCACTCCGGCGTGCCCGTTCCGCAGTTGGATTCCACAAAGAAAAAACTCGGTTGCCGGGGGATGGTATCGCAGTTGATCTCCTGACATAAACCGACCGGACGGGTGTGTTCGCAGGGTGTGAAGGTGGTGTTGAAAGAGATGGTGATCCAGGCGCTTCGGCCGCCGTCCGGACAAACCGACCGGACCCAGAAGGTGTAGGAAGATCCGGGCGTCAGGTCGTTCAGCACGATGGTATCGTGCGGCCAGGCGGCGACGGTAGGGACCGTGTTTTCGTCCGGGACGTCGAAACCCATACTGAGGTAGATATCCCAGGAGTCGGCCGGTCCGTTGCCGGTCCAGGCGATGGTTGCGGCGTAATCCGTCAGGCCGACCACCATCGGCGGCTCCGGATAGGGACAAACGGGCGCCGGGCTTGTTTTGACGGCCATGTTCCATTTCTGGTTGAAATAGAATATGCTGCCGTCGGTGGTATCATCCACTACCCAAAGTTTCCAGGTACCGTTGGGGTTTTCATTGAGAAAGGCGGCAAAGGTCGGATCCGGCTGCATGACAATGCCCGGCCCGGGAGATGGGAACGTATCGGCCGGCGAACCGGCATTAACGGGGTGAAACAAGGCATTGCCTCCAAAATATAAGGGGAAGAGGGTCCCTTCCGAATGGTACCAGATATTGGTAATTTGGAAAAACGGGCTGGCCGTGCTCAGGTCGGATTGCAGGATGACTTTGGTGCCGGATGGTGATTCCAGCAGGAAGTCCAGCCCCGCGACGTCCCCGGCGCCGGAAATTTCGGGGAAATTCACCCGAACGGCGGTAATATAGGGTTGCTGCCCGGAAAAGGAAACCACAGACGGATATACATTGGCGGTTTGGCCGTCAGGTACGGTCAGGAAATCCGGGCTGTTAGCCTGTATCCAGTTTTGGGCGGCCATTTGGGTTAACCCGGCGAGCGTCGTGAGCAGAATAAGGTAAATTTTTCCCATAGCTGATTGGTTAATTTCGTTTTGGGTCCGGGCGATGCGTTGTCAGCGCCGGCGTATCTGTTGAAAAATCAACGGGGGGTTTGAATTGTTACCTGAGATTTTTTGAAAATTTTAGTCTGCACCCTTTTGATTCTGACTTAAGCGTCACCTTTTAAATCAAATTTCCAGGATTGCCCTCAGTTTGTTAATGGCATCCTGTTGGTCGACCCGCTGCCGGTTTTTATCCAGGCCATACTGTACCTGCCCTTTGAGATCGACGTCGTCCAGGCCGGCAATATTGAAGAGGGCGGCGCAGGCGTGGTAGCGGATCAGGTAGGGGTTGTTCAGGTCGCTGACCAACTCCAGTAACGGCAGAACGGATGCTGTAGTTCCCTTTTCGCCCAGTACCCGCCAGGAAACGTAGTTGTCGCCGCCTGCCCAAATCCTGAAACGGCTTTCGTTTCTATCGGCGATCAGTCGCAGGAGTTCGTCTTCCGACAGGCTTTCCAACTGATGATAAAACGCTTCGGATTCCTGGTCGTATTGGCGTTGAAAGTCTTCGTAGGACATATTTTATCCGTTTCCTGCAAATTTAGGGATTGTTTCATTGAGAGAACCTGATCCGTTATTTAAACCACACGGTTTTTTCAAAGTCTTTTCCCCGCAAAACACTCAATTCAGCCGCCCATTTTCCGGATCTTCCTCTTCATTCGCCGTATCCGGATTTTCAGTCTTCCACCGGGCATGACGAGCGTCCTCTTCCGCCTGTAGTTCCCGCAGGATGTCCAGTGATCGCGGGCTTGCTGAAACGTATGCCTGGACTTCATCTGTCAGGTGCATTATTCCAGCCGTTTCGTCTTCAGGCCAGCAAGAACTGACGCCCGAATCGCACCAGGGCCGCTGAAAACACCCGGGACAATACCCGGAACAGCCATCAAGGACCCACCCGCCGGATCCATCTGGTCCGTCCAGTTCGAACATTTCATCGAGGGTTTCGAACAAGAAATTGTAGATCAGGCGCGGCGGAATGCCGGTGCAAAGGCCGATGCCAAAACCAGCCTGATCGATCGCCTGCTCCAATCTTTCCAGTTCTGTTTCTAATTCTTCCTCCGGAATATTTTCCGGATTCCTGAAAGCTTTGGCTTCCGGCAATTGTTCCGCCAATGTTTTGCGCACCGGTTTGCCTTGCAGCCACTGTTCGAAGCGATACCAATCGCTGTCGGGAGAAATCATCGGGTAGATGGGCGGAAATACGAAACCGCCTTTCTCCGCTTCCATTGCTTCGCGGCTGCCGCAGGACTGGTAGCGCGCCACAAAATCGAGCAAATACAGCAATCGACGGTTTTCCAGATTCAGATCCAGGGGGGTGAATTCCATGACCTCGGAGAGGTCCAGACCACGCCGTTTAAATTCCTTCTTGAGTTGCAGGTTTTGTTGGTAAGGAGAGCGTTTTTGTTCCATGTTCCGAAAGTTAAGGTGAATAATGCCACAAAGAACAAATTTACCCGCCCATCCGATACCGGGCAAGGACAAAATCACCCCTTTGGAACGGGGCAACCTGGCATAACCCCGAACACTCCCGAAGATCCATGGGACTCCTATGGAGGACGCCCCTGGCGCAAACTCCAAACTCCTAACTCCTAACCAACCCATCACTTCTTCTTACTCCTGTTCCCAGCAAGAAATCCCCAACCGCTGGAACCGAGCAAAAACCCCAGGTCGTAAAAACCGCCGGTATTATTGACCGCATAGATAGCGACGCGGTCGTCGAACAGACTGGTTACAAAGCTCACCGGGGTGATAAAGCCGTGCCACAGGCCAAAGAAAAAACCGTATTGTCTTCCCGTCAGGCACTCTGTCACTGGTTCGGCGCCGGCGCAGGAGACGAGGAAAAGGCAGACAAACAAACCTGCCAACAGTTGGAACAATGTGGGATGCTTCTTCATTGGATGGATTTGAACCCAAAATTAGGGGTGTTCAGAAAAAAAACAAAGCAAATTTTTGCCTTACTGAAATCGGTTTTTTGCATCATAGGCCGCCTCGAATTTCAGGGACAGCTGAATGGTGAAAATCACGGATGACATCAATGCGCAAAAACAGCCGTCAAAACAGATAAGACAGAACAGGAAGGCAAAACGATGGGCTGCAACCGGCAGTTCCGATTGGGAGGGGCAGCGGCCCGGCTGGTCTTTACTATTACTTCTATTGGTAATTATGGGTGGGGAAAAAACAGCCCGCCCTTCCGCCACTACCTGCAGGAAATACAAACCCGGCGCCAGCGAGGTCGCTTCCACATCCTGGGTTGAACTTCCATCTTCAGCCGGCCTTTCCACCGGAACCATCGCCTGCGCACATCGGGTCCATCCCGCTCATGCTGATCTGTAACGGCGCATTTGGGGAGGGTTGGATATCGATCGTCCTGGTTTTGAAGGTGCCGCATTCGTTGGTGAGGGTAACCTTGTAGGTCCCGTCTGCCAGTACAGACAGCCGTACAGCATGAAAGTTTTTGATTTTGGTTTGAAAGGACATACGATGGTGATTTTAAGCGTTCGTTTCGGATTCGATAGGTATCGAGCCAGATAGATGGATATCAATGGGAGGGATAGGTTGTTACCCTATGTTAACTGATTATTCTTCAGTGGAAAATACCAAGCTTATGGAGGTGTTGTCAGAAGGGTTATAAGAAGTTGAATTAAATTCCGATTGACTACCGGTTATTCTGCCGATTATACAATTCAACATAATAAATGATGCGCTCCAGGTTGTTCATATAACTATCCTGGAACAAAAGGGAATAATCTTCTTTCGTATCTTCCAGAAATTGCCGGGCAATACCGGCATCTTTTGCAAACAATGTATTTGCCAGCTTTTCAGAGGGGGCTTTTTTCCAGTTTTTTAAAGCAATTCTTTCCCCGTTTAACCCAACCGCATACCAGATAGTTACATACTGTTCGGCAGCGTATTTTTGAATTTTTTTACCTTCTTTCTTCCTTTTTATAAAGTCATCGGCCCTGGCCTCCGTTGTGTAAATACCGTTTCGATATTCCTGTGAATACATCCATATGGCGCCCGCAGCCAACACGACATAGGCGGCTCCGTTCACTATCCTGTAGCGATTGCCGCAATCATCCTTATAACCAAAAAAAGGAGCGTCTTCATATTTGTAATAGGTGTCGCCAAAATTGACAGTCCCTAAATATTGCTGGTGCTGGTAGCCCAGTTTGATTTTATTCCGGGCTTCATTGTAATTGCCGGCGAATTTCACGGAGTCAGTCAAAAAATCTTCAACCGTTTCGTAAATACCCGCTTTTTGAGGATAAACCATGTCTTTTTGCCCGAAATAGACATTGGATTGGCTAAAAGCTTGCCATGCGAATAATGTGAACAGGAAAATTGTTGTATTTTTCATGGTGAAAAGCGTTTTGAAATATGGATATCAGCTATGTGATGTGGTTGTTACCATACTTTCTTCAACAGGCAAGGAATTTTTAACATTCCGCTTAAACTTTAACAAAAAATGCCCTACAGCGAATTTTTAGCCGAACGGGTGCGCAACCGGTTCGCCTCTTCCGGAAGCGTCCTTGAAAAAAAATGATGGGCGGACTTGTTTTTATGGTCCATGAAAAAATGTGCATCGGCGTGGATACCGACCGCAAGTCGGGCGAGGACCGCCTCATGGTGCGGGTCGGCAAAGCTGACTATGAAGACCTGCTCCTCCGCCCCGGCTGCCGGGAAATGGATTTCACCGGAAAACCCATGAAAGGCTTTCTGTTCGTCTACCCGGAAGGTTTTGACAGCGATGCCGACCTCGATTTTTGGGTAGAAAAGGCTTTGTTGTTCAACCGGGAGGCGAAGGCGGACAAGTGACCGGCGGCGCCGAACCACGTGGATACCGGAACAGAGATTCCCCGCCCGGATGCCGCATCCGCCAAAATCCGTTATCTTTGCCTGCATGAGCCGTTTTTTCAACACCACCGGTCTTTGTAATCCTGCGGATCACTACATGGTGGATCCCTTCCGGAATCTTTATGACGATGTTTCCCGCCTCATTGGATCCAAACAATATTTCCTGATCCATGCCCCCAGGCAGACCGGCAAAACCACCTTTCTCCACCAACTGGCCCACCGCCTCAATCGCGAAGGGAAATACGTCGCTACGGTGTGTTCGCTGGAATCGGCCGGGTATCCGAGTATTACCGTCGAAGACGCGAATATGGTGTTTATCCGGACCATATACCGGATGGCTCCAATTTTTGTCGATCCGGCTTTTTTACCCCCGCAACCCGACCTTTACGACAAAAGTCCCTCCTTGCTGGGAGATTACCTCACCAACTGGTGCAGGGCCCTGCCCAAACCTCTGGTATTATTGCTGGATGAAGTGGATTCGCTTTACGACGACGTACTTATCTCCACCCTGCGCCAACTCCGGGACGGCTTCCAGACCCGGCCCGCCAATTTTCCCCAGTCAGTGGCCTTGGTCGGGCTTCGCGATATCCGTGAATACCGCCTGCGCGCTCGCGCCGGCAACCCCTCCATCGGCGCAGGCTCCCCTTTTAATGTGAAGGCTAAATCTTTTTTCCTGCCCACTTTCAGGCGGGAAGAAGTCCGCAGCCTCCTGGATCAACATACCCGGGACACCGGCCAGGTTTTTTCAGATGCGGTTTTTGAAAAACTGTACGAATACTCCGGCGGCCAGCCCTGGCTCACTAATGCCCTGGCCAATGAAATTGTAGCCGAGCTATTGGATAACGACTACACCCGCCAAATCACTCCCGACCTGGTGGAGGAAGCCAAAGAACGCCTCATCGCCCAACGCCAAACCCACCTGGACAGCCTCGCCGACAAGATCGACGACCCCAGGGTGCGCCCCATCCTGATGAGCATCATCAACGGCGAACCCCCGGCTTTCGACGGCTACAACGACGCCCTCCGCTATTGTCGCGATCTGGGTATCATAACCCAAGAAAGTCCTGTTCAGTTTTCCAACCCGATCTATCGCGAAATCATCACACGCATCCTCAACAGCAGTTTTACAGACGGCATTAATCAGGACCTTGTACAAACCGCGTGGTACCTCCACCCCGATGGTCGCCTTGACATGGACAAACTCCTGTCCGCCTTTATCGAATTTTATCGCCGGCATTCCGAATCCTGGCTCGAGCGTTATCAATACAAGGAAGCCGGCCATCAGCTCCTGCTCATGGCTTTTCTCCAACGCATCATCAACGGCGGAGGCCGAATCGAACGCGAAATGGCCGTCGGCAACGGCCGTACCGATCTGGCGGTTTTCTGGAAGGACCAGGTCATCCCTATCGAACTGAAGATGAACCACGACAAATGGTCGGAACCCGAAGGCCTTCAACAGATCGCCCGATATATGGACAAACTGGGCCAAAAACGGGGTTATCTGGTATTGTTCGAGAAAAAACCATCAGCAGAACTGCCCTGGGAAACGCGTATCCGGCGACAGGTCCATGAAGTGGAGGGGAAAGAGTTGATTTTACTGGGCATGTGAGGGTTGTCAAACAACCTCTTTTACCGATTTTTTACCGCAAAGTTCCGCCGTTGCCGGCACCCGGGGAATGGAAGATTCCGGGAAAGGCATGGAATTTTTCCGTTTTCAAAAATTCTTTTCCAAAAAAACTTGCGCAATCAATTGGTTGCATGTATAATTGCAACCAATTAGTTGCATTTTAAATTTCAAGCCATGCGAAGAGACGTTTTTCAAGCCATCGCCGACCCCACGAGGAGGGCCATTCTGGGCATGATTGCGCTCCAGGCTATGACGCCGAATACCCTCGCCACGCATTTTGATACGAGCCGGCAAGCGGTATCGAAGCATATTCATATTCTGACGGAGTGCCAGTTGGTTCGGCAGGAACAACAAGGCAGGGAAATCTATTACCATTTCAATCCGCAAAAAATGAAAGAAATCGCCGACTGGCTCGAACCGTTTCGCCGCTTGTGGGAGGACAGGTTCAACCAACTGGACGAAGTGTTAAACCAATTAAAAAAAAATCAGCAATGAGTACAGAAGTCATCAAAGATCTGACGAACGGCATCCTGCAGGTCAGCCGTGAATTTGAAGCCGGACTGCCCCTCGTGTGGCGGGCATGGACGGAGCCGGAACTCCTCGACCAATGGTGGGCGCCCAAACCCTGGCGGTGCGAAACCATCAGCATGGATTTCAGACCCGGCGGCAAATGGATATACGCGATGGTAGGCCCCGAAGGAGAGCGCCATGCCGGGGTGCAGATTTACTCCGAAATCCAGCGCGAAGCCTGGTTCAAAGGCAAGGACGCCTTTGGCGACGAGCAGGGCAATATCAATGAAGATTTACCGGTGGCGGTTTGGGAAAACACCTTTACCTCTACGCCGAAAGGCACACTGGTAAAAACCACCGCAAAATACCCCAACCCCGAGGCTCTGCAAACGGTGCTGGACATGGGCATGGAGGAAGGGCTCAAGATGGCCCAGAACAACCTGGATGAATTGTTGAAACAACTGAAAGTGTAATATGCGCCTTTACAACGAACTGGCAGACTGGTGGCATCTTCTTTCATCGCCCGGGGACTACGCAGAAGAAGCAGACCTTTATTGGGGCGCCATCACAAAGTACAAACCGGATGTCCGCACCGCGCTCGAACTGGGCAGCGGAGGCGGCAACAACGCCTTCCACCTCAAGAAAAAATGCGCGTTTACCCTAACGGATATTGCGCCGGAAATGATCCGCGTAAGCAAGGGGCTCAACCCCGAATGCGCGCACTTTGTGGGCGATATGCGAGCGATCCGCCTGAACCAAACCTTCGATCTGGTTTTTATTCATGACGCCATCATGTACATAACCACCGAAGAGGACCTGGAAAAGGTTTTCCAGACCGCAAAATTCCACCTGAATCCTGGCGGCATCCTGTTCATCACACCCGATTTCTTCAAGGAAACCTTTGTGCCCGGTACGGATCACGGCGGACACGACGACGGATCCAGCGGCATCCGGTACCTGGCATGGACCTACGACAGCAATCCGGACGATACGATGGTGAAAACGGAATACGTGTACCTGATGAGAGGGCAAAACGGCGAAATCCGCTGTGTACACGATCGGTCCACAGAAGGCATTTTTCCGAAAAAAACCTGGGAAGACCTTTTGATGAAAACCGGCTTCCGGGTCCACTTCGAACCCATACCACATTCCGAATTGCCGGCGGGCTCCTACTTCGGTATTGTCGCATTGCTTTAGATGCCGGCCCTGAGAACGGAGGTCTTCCCTGAGTGCGCACATGAATACATAAAAAGCGGTCATTTGGACTAGTGCCCCTGGCATTAAGTAACTTAACAGATTAAATGAGACCATTTTGCCGCCAGACAAGGCGCGAGGCGGGAGCATAGCGGGACTATGTGACCAACGAGCAACGCAGTATGGCGGTAAAAGGGGCCATTTAGCGTTAAGGAATTTAGTGCCGGGGGCACTAGCATCCGGCCCGACCGACGAGACGTCGGCGGTACAAAGAGAGAACGCCGGAAAGACTGCAGACTGCCAACTGCAGACTGAATACTTCCCTCCCATTCATCCCCCAAATCCAACCATCCACCCTCCCAATTCCGCAATTTATTCGGAAATATTTGACAAAATGAACACTGTTCAGTAAATTTGCAGTGTAAATCATTTCAATGGGAATCACAGAGCGAAAAGAACGGGAAAAACAGGAACTCAAACAACATATCCTGGACGCGGCCATGGCCCTGTTTGTGGAACTGGGGTACGAAAAAACCTCGATCCGCAACATCGCCGAACGCATCGAGTACAGCCCGGGTACCATCTACCTGTATTTCAAGGATAAAGCGGACATCTTCCTGGAACTGCATACGATGGCGTTTGAGTTGTTGTTCAAACACCTGGCCGTAGTGAAGGAGATCGAAGACCCGATGGAAAGGCTCCGCACGCTCGGGCAAATGTTCCTCCAATTCGCCATTGACAACCCCGATTTGTACGACCTGATGTTCATCCTCCGCGAACCTATGGAAGCCCTTGGACACCAATGCGGTTGGGAAGAAGGTTTCAAAAACTACGACCTGCTCAAGGATACTGTCGTCGAAGCCATGGACAAGGGATTGATCAAAAAAGAAGACCCCGATGTGATCAGCCTCGCCGCCTGGGGCCTCGTCCACGGCCTGGCCTCCCTCTGGATCCGGAAACGTTTTAAAATGTTGCCGGAAGAAATCGTCAAACCTTTGATCCTGAAAGCGGCGGATGAACTTTGTAACAGGTTGAGGAACTGAGGAAGTGCGTGCCGCGCAGAAGGCGCGGAGGAATTGAGGGATGATTTTTTGAAAGATTTCGATTCCTCAATAATCAGTTACTCAATTCCTCAAAAAAGACTGTTGTTTATTTTTTTGCCAATTTCCTAAACACTGTCCATTTTCTAAATAATGTTTATCATGTTGACCTTAAAACACCCAAAGATCGTTGTCCTGCTTTGTTTATTACCCGGTTCAGGCCTGTTGACCGCCCAAAAAACCGTGCTTGACGGCTATATCCGGGATGCCTGGCAAAACAATCACGGGCTGCAGGAAAAACAGTTCCAGGCCCAAAAGGCTGAAATCGCTGCCGACGAAGCCCGCCGGTTGAACCTTCCGACCGCAACTTTCGGGGTCAATTACTCCCTCGCCGCCGGCGGCCGGAGCATCGACCTTCCCCTCGGCGACCTGCTCAATCCGGTATACAATACCCTCAACGATCTCACCGGTACCAACCAGTTCTCGCCCCTGAAAAATGTGAAGGAACAACTGGCGCCCAACAACTTTTACGACGCTAAAGTGCGGGTTGTCCAGCCGGTTTTTAACCGCGACATCTACTACAACCAGCAGATCAAAAAGGAACAGGTAAACCTCCAGGGTATCGATATCAACCAAACCAGGCGGCAATTGGCCCGCGACATCAAACTGGCATATTTCCAGTACCTGCAGGCCGCCGAAGCCATCCGCATTTATAAAACCGGTCTTGAATTGCTGGCCGAAAGCAAGCGGGTCAACCAGAGCCTGGTCACCAACGGCGCCGCCCTGCCCGGTGTCCTCGTCCGGCTTGACGGTGAAACCAGCGCCCTGCAGGCGCAACTGGATCAGGCGCAGGTGGCCGCCCAAAACGCCGCCGCCTGGTTCAACCACCTGCTACAACGGGATTATGCCGCTCCCATCATCATCGACTCGCTTTTCCTGGATATTCCCGGAAGAACCCTCGAAACGCAGGCCGGTTCCCGCGAAGAATTGCAACAACTCGAATCCGCAGCCCGGATCCAAAACCTGGTGCTGGCCCAACAGGAATCCTACGCCAAACCGAAAGTGGGCGCTCAACTGGACCTCGGCAGCCAGGGTTTCAACTTCGAATGGGGCGGCTATGCTTTGTTGGGGGTATCCGTGGAGATCCCGATCTACGCCGGCAAACGAAACCTGCTCAAAATCCAGCAAACCAAACTGGAACTGAATGCCCTGCAGGCAAAAAAGGAACAGGTCCGGGATTTCATCGCCCTGCAGGCGGCCACCAACCGGAATTCGCTCGAAGCCCATTTCAGCGCCTTCAACAGTTATTCCGACCAGATCCGCTCGGCCCGCCGCTATTATTCCGATATCCAACGGCGATACCGCGAAGGCCAGGCGAATTTTATCGAGGTCCTGGACGCCCGCACCCAGGTAACCAACGCCGAACTCCAGCAATCCATCGCCCGGTACAAGGTCTGGTGGCAATTGGCTGAGATTGAATTTGCAGACGCTGCCTATCCCCTCGACTGAATCTAAATTGTTGATTTGTTGATGCGTTGATTTGTTGATTCGATGGGTTTCGTTTCAATCCAACCAATCGAATCAATCGAATCAACCGACCACGCTGCGGCGTGGCGAATCAATCCAATCAATCGAATCAATCCAATCAATCGAATCAATAAATGAATACCCAAATCTTATCCATCATCACCCTCGCCCTGGGCCTGATCGCCTGCGGTAAAAAGGACCCGGCCCCCGAAACCGCGGCCGAAACCCGGCTCACACCGGTCAAGCTGGCGCCTGTGGAACACGCCGTTCTTTCAGCGCCCGTCATCGCTACCGGCATGGTGCACTCCTCCAATGAAGCGCGGCCCGCCTTCAAGGTCGGCGGGGTGATCGCCAAAACCTTTGTGGAAGAAGGCGCTTTTGTCAAGGCCGGTCAACTCCTGGCAACCCTGCAGCGCACCGAGATCGACGCGCAGGTCCAACAAGCCAACGTGGCCCTTGAAAAAGCCAAACGGGACTACACCCGGGCACAAAACCTGCATGCCGACAGCGTAGCGACCCTCGAGCAAGTGCAAAATGCCAATACAGGCGTAAAACTGGCTGAAGAAGCGGTTGCCATCGCCCAATTCAACCAGCGTTATGCCGAGGTTCGGGCGCCGATATCGGGCAAAGTCATCGCCAAACTGATGAACGAGGGCGAGATCGTCGGCCCCGGCACGCCGGTGTATTATATCCTGGGTACCGGCGCCGCCGACTGGGTCGTCAAAGCCGGCCTGACGGACAAAGACTGGGCCCGTCTCCAACCCGGCGATAAAGCCGCCATCCGCCTGGACGCTTACCCCGGGCAGGCATTCGAAGGACGGGTCAAAACCCTGGCCGACGTCGGCAACCCCGGCAGCGGCACCTTTGAAGTGGAACTGACCATCGATGCCAAGGGTAAACGCCTCGCCGCCGGCCTGGTCGCATCCCTCGAATTGTCTCCTGCATCCACCGCCGAACGCGTCCTCATCCCGGTAGAAGCCCTGGTGGAAAGCAGCGGAAAATCCGGTACCGTTTTCACAGTGGACAACGAATCCATCGCCCATCGATCCATCGTCCAAATCGACCGCCTGCTCGGTGATAAGGTAGTGCTGGCTTCCGGCCTGGAAACCGCTCAGACCGTTGTCACCGACGGGGCGCCATACCTGGAGGACGGGCAGCGGGTGAAAATTATTAAGGATTAAAAGGGTTTCATGGTTATATGGTTTCATGGTTATATGGCTTCAAATCCATGAAACACTGCAACCATGAAGCACTGAAACCATGAAGCACTGAAACCTTTTCCTCCGCCAAAAGCATTAAACAAAAACGCATGAAAATCGCAGCATTCTCCGTAAAGAACTACCAATTTACGGTCATCATATTCCTTATGGCCCTGTTGCTGGGTATGAACGCATTGTTCAATATGCCGCGCGGGGAAGACCCGCCCTTCGGCGCGCCCATTTTCATCATCCTGGCCGTTTACCCGGGTACCGGCCCCGCCGATATGGAAGAACTCGTCGCCGATCCGCTGGAGGATGTGCTCTACGAACTGGAAGACATCAAACGGATCGACACCAACTGCGAGGACGGGGTGATGATCATGAAGGTAGAATTCACTTACGGCGTAGACGTGGACGCCAAAAACAACGACGTGATCAGAGAAGTGAACCGGTTGCGCCCGGACCTCCCGGCCGACCTGCTCACCCTCGAGGTGCAACGCGCCGCCTCTTCGGATGTGGCCATCCTGCAACATGCGCTGGTCTCCCCCACTGCCAGTTACGAAACCCTGCGTCTGCAAGCCGAGGAGTTGCAAAAAGACCTGGAAAAGGTCAAGGAACTCAAGCGGGTGGAGATCCAGGCTGTACCCGACCAAGAGGTAGAGATCAGCATCGACCTCGAAAAAATGGCACAGTTCCGGCTGGGCCTGAACCAGGTGCTCAACCTGATTCAGGCCAGTAACATCAATATTCCCGGCGGCCACGTAGATCTTGGGCCCCGTCGTTTCAATATCAAAACGGAAAGCGATTTTGACCAGATTGAAAACATCCGGAATACCGTGGTGCATACGACGCCGGAAGGCCATCTCGTCCACCTGCGGGATATCGCCACCGTGCGAATGACGGACGAGGAGGTCAACCATATCGCCCGGCTCAACGGCGAGCGGGCCATCTGGGTAATCACTATGCTCAAAGACCGAAAAAACATCCTGCAAGTCAACGAAAAAGTACAACCCGTGATGGATGCGTTCCAGGCGTCGCTGCCGCCAGATATCCGCCTGGAAAAGGCATTCGACCAGTCGGAAAGCGTCAAACGGCGGTTGGGCCACCTGGGTACAGACTTTTTGATCGCTATCGGCCTGGTTTTGCTCACCCTGTTACCCCTCGGGTTCAGGGCGTCTTTGGTGGTCATGATCTCCATCCCCTTGTCGCTGTCCATTGGCCTGGCGTTATTGGACCTGTTCCACTTCACCCTAAATCAATTGAGTATCGTGGGTATGGTCGTAGCCCTGGGTTTGCTGGTGGACGACTCAATTGTGGTGGTGGAAAACATCGAACGGTTTATGCGTCAGGGTTATTCCCGGAAAGAGGCGGCTATTGTGGCGACCAAACAGATCGGCGTGGCGGTGATCGGCTGTACGGCCACCTTATTGCTGGCTTTCCTCCCGCTGGCATTTTTGCCCGAGGGATCCGGGGAATTTATCCGCAGCCTTCCCATGTCCGTCATGTTGACGGTGATCGCCTCCCTTTTTGTCGCTATTACCATCATCCCGTTTTTGTCCGCTTTGCTGCTGCGCAAGGAAGAACGCCCCGAAGGCAATTTTTTCCTGCGCCTGTTCAAACGTTGGGTCAACCAGCCCTACCAGAAGGTTTTGGCCTGGTCGTTCAGACACCCGGTGATCACCTTGACGGGGGCAACCGCCATTTTTGTGTCCAGTCTTTTCCTGGTGCCGGTGATCGGCTTCAGCCTGTTCCCCATTTCAGAAAAACCGATGTTCCTGGTGAACATAGCAGCTCCGCTTGGAACCAACCTGGATGAAACGAACCGCATTACCGCCGAAATAGAAAAGGACCTGAAGCAGGAGGAGAACATCACCAGCGTCAGCGCCAACGTCGGCAAAGGCAATCCCAGGGTTTATTACAATGAATTCCAGCGGGAAAACGCCCCGAATTACGCGCAATTGCTGGTACAGGTAGACCCCGAAATGCTGGTACCGGAGATCACCGCCCTGGCCGATGAGCTTCGCGAACGGTACGCTGCCTACCCGGGCGCCGAGATCCGGGTGATCCAGTTTCAGCAAGGGCCGCCAATTGTGGCACCGATCGATTTCCGCATATTCGGTGAAAACCTGGATACACTCCGGACACTCTCCTTCCAGGTAGAGGAAGTGATGGCCAACACTGAAGGAACCATCTATATCGGCAACGCCCTGCGCACCCAAAAAACGGACCTCCATGTTGCCGTCAACCGGGAGAAAGCAGGTCTGCTGGGCATTCCGCTGGCAGAAGTGGCCAAGACCGTCCGATTGAGCATGACCGGCCTCAGCCTGGGCGCCCTGCGCAGTGAAGAGGGGGAATCGTACGACATCAAAGCCACCATCATGAAAGATCCGGAAAAAGCCCTCGAAACCTTCTCCCGGATCTACATTACTTCTCTTTCCGGCGCGTTGGTCCCCCTTTCGCAGATCGCGGAGATCCGTATGGAAACGTCGCCCTCCGTCATCCGGCACTACAACAAAGACCGGTACATCAGCGTCAGTTCTTTTGTCCAGACAGGCTATAATACCGACGCCCTGACCGACGAGATCATCGCCAAACTGGAAAAGATGGATTTCCCAAAAGGCTACGGGTTCGTAGCGGCCGGCGAGCGCGAATCGAGGGAAGAATCCTTCGGTGGCATGGGGACCATCATCATCATTTCCGTTTTTGGGCTGCTGGCCATCCTGGTGCTGGAATTCCGGACGTTCAAAAGCACCTTCATCGTGTTGTCCGTCATCCCGCTGGGTATTATCGGGGCGTTGGTCACACTGTTCCTGATCGGCGAAACCTTGTCTTTCGTGGCCACCATCGGCATGATCGCCCTGGTGGGCATCGAGATCAAGAACTCCATCCTGCTGGTGGATTACACCAACCAACTCCGGGAACAGGGCATGCCGCTGGAAGAAGCCATTCTGGAAGGCGCCGAAACCCGCTTTTTGCCCATTTTGCTGACGACTATGACGGCCATCGGCGGCCTGATCCCGCTGGTACTGGAAAACTCGCCCCTGATCTCGCCCCTTGCCTGGGTACTGATCGGCGGCCTGATCTCCTCAACCCTGCTGAGCCGGATCGTCACGCCGCTGTTGTATAAATTGCTCCCGCCGAGGGTCAAATGACATACATAAACCGCTACACCGTGAGAAACCTACCCTTGGGGTAATTACCAGACTCAAAAATTACCTGGGAGTCCATAAAGGAAATGGCG
>CAZLEF010000008.1:66247-109024 GCA_964558465.1 uncultured Lewinella sp.
CTCTTTGTGATTCCCTTGTGCCTTTGTGTTAAACAACACCTCTTCCATTGAAACCCAACGACGGAAACCGGATGCTTCAACACCAAGACACAAAGACTCCACAAGGTACACGAAGGAAATTGTGCTCTTTGTGATTCCCTTGTGCCTTTGTGTTAAACAACACCTCTTCCATTGAAACCAAATGACGGAAACCGGATGCTTCAACACAAAAGAGTGAAAGCAATAACCTCCATGGTACATTCCGGGATGAGAACTTTACTTGTTTTTTTATGTAATTTTACATCCAAATAATTTTCTAAGGATCAGGATTTGGATCATTGACGATTCGGAAAAGTGGTTCACCCCTGGACAAAAACAAACAGGAACTATGGGAAAGATTGATCCCAGGATTGATGATTATATCGCCAAAGCGAAAGACTTTGCGGGGCCGGTTTTAATCCATATCCGCAATCTTGTGCATACGGCCTGTCCGGAGGTGGAAGAAACAATCAAATGGGGATTTCCGCATTTCGATTATAAAGGCCCGCTTTGCCATATGGCCGCATTCAAGGCGCACTGCGCTTTCGGGTTCTGGAAAGCAGCCATCCTGCCCGACCCCGACCAGATATTAGCAGAATCCAATGCGATGAGCAATTTCGGGCGGATCACCTCGCTGGCCGGCCTGCCCTCCGACGAGGTCATGTTGAAATACCTGCTCGAAGCCGTCCGTCTGAACGACGAAGGCATTAAACTGCCGCCCAAACCCAAACCTGATCCAAACGCAGTACCGGACATTCCGGCTGACTTTAGCGAAGCCCTCCGGAAAAACAAGCCTGCGCTCGACACGTTCAACGGGTTCAGCCCCTCCAACAAACGAGAATACCTGGAGTGGATCGGGGAGGCCAAAACCGAAACCACCCGCGATAAACGCATCGCCACCGCTTTGGAATGGATGACGGAGGGGAAGCCCCGTAATTGGAAGTATATGCAGAAAAGTCGTAAGTCGTAAGTGGTTAGTCCTAAGTCTGCGGCAGCCGGATGAGTTGAGAAAAGCGTTCAGCCCAATGGCTGTGTAAAACAAATAAGCGAATGAAGCAACCAAGGGTAAAAGACGCGCAGGTGATTTACGGCCGGCATCCGGTGGCAGAAGCCATCCAGGCCGGCATGGCCATCGACAAAGTGCTTTTGCAGCAAGGGATCCGGGGTGAGCTCGAAAAGGAAATGCGGCATCTGTGCAAACGCAGCAACGTCCACCTGCAGGTGATCCCCAAAGAAAAGCTGGACAAACTCGCCGGCGGCAATCACCAGGGCGTCGCGGCGCTGGTGTCGCTGATCGCATACGCCGAACTGGAGGATATTCTGCCGATGGTTTTTGAACAGTCGGAAACCCCGCTCATCGTTTTGCTGGACGGGGTGACAGATGTCCGGAACCTGGGCGCGATCGCGCGTTCTGCCGAAGTGTGTGGCGCTCAGGCCCTGGTCGTTCCCCTGAAAGGCAGCGCGCAAATCAATTCTGAAGCCATGAAAGCCAGCGCCGGCGCACTTGCCCGCCTGCCTGTCTGCCGGACCCATAGCCTGGTGAATACCATCCAGTGGCTCAAAGATTCAGGGTTGCAGGTTTATGCCAGCGACCTGCAGGCCGGTAAACCTATTTTTAACCTGGATCTGACGGTTCCCCTGGCTTTTGTAGTCGGATCGGAAGAAACCGGCATCAGCCCGGCTGTTGCCCGCATGGCCACCGAACGTTTCATCATTCCACAAAAAAGCGACCTGGATTCGTTTAATGTCTCCGTCGCGGCGGGGATTATGTTGTATGAGGCGTTGCGGCAGCGGTTGGTTTTGTAATGGTTTTAAGTGAGTTTTGGATAGTATGCGTTTTTTTACCACTTTTTACCACTGAGAACACTGAGGAGCACTAAGTTAACATGTGGTTCGGATAACAATCTCGCACGAAGCGGCCCGGCAGACCGGCATCTAACCACCCGAAGCAGGTTAAAACAACCCCAAACAACCCCAAACAACCCCAAACACCAAACCCCAACCAACCCCAAACAACCCCTCCGGAGTCTTTTGGACCTTCGGACCTGTGGACAAACCAATTTCACCTACTCGCTCCGCAACGAATCAACCGGATTGGCCAGGGCCGCCCGCAGACTTTGGAAACCCACCGTCAGCCCGGCCACCAGCAATGCGATCAGCCCCGCCAGGAGGGCTTTGGGCAGGAAACTCCACCAGCCGGTATCGATGCTGTAGGCAAAATCCTCCAGCCATTTGCTGATCCCCCACCAGGCCAGGGGCGTAGCGATCAGGATGGCGAGCGCGACGAGTCGCAAAAATTCTCTGGAGAACAGCCCTGCAATGCCAAATACTGAGGCGCCCAATACCCTGCGGACGCCGATCTCCTTGATGCGCTGCTCGGTGGCAAAAGCCGCCAGTCCCAGCAAACCCAGACAGGAAACCAGGATGCTCAACCCGGAAAATACACCGATGATCTGGCTGATGCGGTTTTCAGCCCGGTAGACCCGGTCGAAGGATTCATCGAGGAAGTAGTAGTTAAAAGGTTGCCCGGGCGCCATCGATTTCCAGATCCGCTCGACGGCGGCTACCGTTCCGGCCGCGTCGCCACTGTCCAGTTTTAAGGCAATGGCCCCTCTGCTCCCACCCTGCCGCAGGCACAAGGCGCCGATATTTTGCCGCAGCGACTCGTAGTGAAAATCCCGGACTACGCCGATCACGTGGAAGGGAACCATTTTCGGGCCGCCTTCGCCAAAATCGTCGGGCACATACACGATCTGGCCGATGGGTTCGTCAAAGCCGAATTTCCGGACGGCCGTTTCATTGAGGACCAACCCCGTGGAATCCGTCGGGAAATCCCGGGAGAAATTCCGGCCGGCCACGAACTCAAGGCCCAGGGTAGGTGCGTAGTCGCGGTCGACATACCAGTTTTGCATGGATACGCATACATCGTCCCCCAATCTGGATTCCCTGCACACCGGGTTGTCGTTCCGGCTGGAGGGCGTCGGCAGATAACTGCTGACGGCGGCGCTTTTGACCGATGCGTTTTTCAACATTTCTTCTTTGAAGGCCAGGAGGTTATTGCCCAGGGCGTAGGCATCGTCCACGATCAGCACCTGATCGCGGTCGAAACCCAGTTTTTTGTGCTGGATAAAACCCAATTGTTCCCGGATGGTCATTGTGCCGAGGATCAGGACCACCGCGATGAAAAACTGGAATACCACCAGTACGCTGCGGATGCTGACCCCTTTGGTCCGGCTCATCAACTTGCCTGCCAAAACTTTAATGGGCTGGAACCCGGAAAGGTAAAACGCCGGATAACTGCCCGCCAGCAACCCCACCAGGAGGATGCCGCCCAGGCTGGCTGCCCAGAACGCCGGATTGCCGACCGGTATGCGCAGTTCTTTGCCCGCAAGGTCGTTGTAATACGGCATCACCAGGAACGAAATGCCCAGCGCCAGCACAAACGAAAGCGCGGCCATGAACACCGATTCGCTCAGGAACTGCCGGATCAGGTCCCACTTCCTGGAACCCAGCACCTTGCGCAGGCCGATCTCGCGAGCCCTTTGCGCCGAACGCGCGGTAGACAGGTTCATAAAATTGACACAGGCGATGAGCAACACAAAAATAGCGGCCGCGGTGAAGATCCAGACGTACTGGATGCTGGCGTTGGGGCCCATTTCACCCACCAGGTCGGAATGCAGGTGAATGCTCGTCAGCGGCTGGTAATAATACCGGATGAAGGCGCCGGACTGGGCCACCTCCTCATAGGTTTTGCCCATCATGCCCAGTACCTGCGGGCCGATGTATTTTTCCAGCAAATGCGGGAAGACTTTGGCTTCGAACGCCGCGACGTCGGCCCCTTCGCGCAACACATAATACGTCTGAAAATTGTGGCTGACCCAGACCTGCTGATTGGCCTCCTCCACCCCGTTGAGGCTCACCAGGAAGTCGCTGGTGAAGTGCGAATTGTGGGGCATATCCTTGAAGACGCCGGTGACCGTCAATTTGGTCCGGTCGTCGAAGGTCAGGTCTTTGCCCACCGGATTTTCCCCCTGAAAATACTTATGGGCCATGGATTCCGAGATCGCCACCGTATTGGGCGCCGCGAGGCAGTTTTTGGGGGCGCCCTGCGTCAGTTCGATGCTGAACACGTCAAAAACCGTGGAATCCGTATAGAAGATATTCAGCTCTTTAAAATTCTGCACCTCCCTTTTGACCAGGGAGGGGCCGTAATTCCGGAACCGGACGGCGGTCTCCACCTCCGGGAAATCGGCGCGCAGAGCGGCAGCCAGGGGCGCCGGGCAAACGGCGTAGTTCCGGTGTGATCCGCCGAAATTGATCTCGGCCGCAGTGCGGTAAGTGCGGTCCGCTTTGGCGTTCCACTGGTCGTAGCTCAGTTCGTCGGCCACCCACAACAGGATGAGCAGGCAGCAGGCGACCCCGATGGCGAGGCCCAGGATGTTGATGACGGCGTAACTTTGGTTGCGGCGGAGGTTCCGCCAGGCGATTTTCAAGAAATTTTTGAACATTTTTTTTGGTTTACGGCTCACGGTGGACGGTAGACGGTTTACAGCTTGTCGCGCAACGAGCGCGGGTAGACGGCCTACGGCTCAAAACCCACATTTACCCGCCAGATCACGTCCTAAAGCGTGGTTGGGCGGGGCTCACAGCCAATGGTTTAAAGTACTCAGCTACAACGCCCGACTTCGCCGGATAACCAACGGTCGGCGGGTTTTCTTATGCAGGATGTTGAAAAGGGGGTGGGGCCCCCTATTTAAGGGTTGAAATATCCTGGTTGGCCCCTCATTTATCAGGCAATTAAACAGTTCGTTTCGAATATATTTTTTTCATCCACATCGTTACTTTTTCCATGGATATGCCGTTAACCTGATCATCCTTTAACTCTCCCTGACCTTGTACTTCAATAATCGGCAAGGATTCTCCAACGCTATCAATCAAGCGACAACCCATATCGCAGCCTTCCACATCATCATAAAACAGAAGTTTGCTTTCTAGTTTTCCTTGATAAATGAATTGATCATCTATCGGGTTTCTTGTTATTGGATCTATGTTTTTCAAGAATTCACTTTTACTTACACTAATCCAGATATGCCATGAAAAAAAATGGTGAGAATCTTTAATCGGTATATTAAGGGTTCCTTTTAACACCACAATTTCATCATTAATCAGGAAAATCGTATTTCCGTTTTTCAAGTCGCCCAAATCTATAAAACTAATAAATTGATTAGGAAAAGGCATTAACAACCTGGTAAATACTTTCTTTTTTTTACCATCTATATTACAAAATAGGTCATCCATATAATTTATTTTTATGCTTCGCGTCGGCCTCGTCCCGCTCTCTCGCAAGATGGAGAAAAGGGGTGGGGGCCCCTATTGATCTGGGGGCGAATATTTTGTGGGGTAAAGGTTGAGGGGAATCCGGGTGGGCCCCCGCTGGCTTCAAATCTTCAGCCATTTGCCCAACTGTTGCTATTTGAAGCTTGCAGCTTCAAATCCCTATTTCAAGCGAAACGAAACCAAAGGGACTGTGTCCCGGCCAGTTTACTGCCACTCCCGCCGGGGGTCTTTGCAATAGGTGGGACAGCAGGTGTCGGACACTTCGGAAGTGTCCGACACCTGGAGGCCAATGTCGCGGCAGTGCTCAGCAGGTTCATGGAACTCCTTTGGAGAGTCCTTCGGACAACCCGAGCCGATCTTTGCAATGGCATATAACCCTGAAGCGAATGGAAACATATCCAGGTCGGTCCGCCCGGAAAGCGGGCGGATAAAAGTGGCAAACAACTTTTCATCGATCACAGTTCTATCCCAAAGGGATCCCTTCGGGACGACTATACCTGCGACCCGTTCAACCGCCTCCTTTCCAGGATATTCAGGGCGGTGGGGCCTGCCTGCCATTTAACCAGGGCGAATTTCGTGAAATTCGCCTACCGGACAGACAACAATTACCGTGAATCCAATCTCGCTCATCACGCAGCCGGCGTTATCAAAACCTTGCAATGCATGGGGCCGTCCGCCCCTGCGAATTGCGTTTCTAAAGTGCAGATTGAAAATTTGCTGTATGTATTGATCCCCTGCACGCCGAAGTTGCAAAAAGTGGCGGATACCGCCCCCAGCGCCAACCGCGCCAAGGTCCAAAGGCCCGAAGGACCCGGTTGTCGCCTGTCCCCCGGCGTCGGAATCCACGAAACGGTCCAGCGGACCGGCATCTACCCTACCGAAGCAGAAGGAAACGAGCGGTCAAAACCGGTTGCCCGCCCGGGTTTCGGTTATCTTTTTAACCTTTTGCGGCGCTTCCGGCATAAGATACCGGACCTACGGCCCGGAAGCCCTGGCTATTGGACGGTGTTACAAAGATGTCGGACCGCTGGCCCGGTCGAAAGTTTGTTTCAAATCGACGCATTCAATCGATATACCCGCTTGGTGAATATTGCGGTGCGCTGCACCTCAAAGGCCTTGGCGCCCCAACCTTAACCCAAACGCCGCTATTTGAAGCTTGCAGCTTCAAATCCCTATATTGAGCGAGATGAAAACAAAGGGACCTTTTCGGAGAGGCGGTCGCTGCAATCTCCATCGGATTTGGACGCAAAGTAATAATGAGCCGTATGGTCAACCTGGCCGAAGGACTCTTGCGGATGATGATGGGTGGGAGGAATATTTTGTGGGGGCGGGTTGGAGAATTAAAACCTGAAATAGGAAGCGGGGTTTTTATTTCCGTTCCGGAGGGTTTCAAGACGTTTTTGGAACTCTGAAGCCAGGGTAATATTATCCATCCGTCCATATATCTCTTTCAAGGCAATGATCGTATTCATCTCATTCGGATCAATGGCTTCTGCTTTTTGAAAATAGGGGAGCGATGTTTGAAAAATTCTCATTATCTCGTCTTTTAATGTCTGGTGTTTTTTTAAACCTTCAGATGAAAAATCATCAGCAAGTCCATTCAATTCCTGGGTAAGAAAAGCTGCCTTGTTGTAATGCAGCGCTCCCGCGGCGTACAGACAGTCGAAATTTTTTGGATCGATCGAAAGCCCTTTTGAATAATAAAATTCGGCCTCTGAAAAGGCTTCTTCCGCTTTCCCGGTGTTTTTTTCAGAAGAATACTTTTGCCAGAAATTATCATATACACTTCCGAGCGTTACATACAGCGACGCATTTTCGGGTTCCAGCGCAATGGCCTGTTTCAGTTTATCCGGAAGAACCGTCAGGTTGTTCAAAGCCAGGTTAATATTGATATCGGCAAAGAGCAAAGGTGAATCGTCCGGAAATCGTTGCCGCCCTTCGGTTATGATTGTAAGCGCATCTTCCGGTTTGGATTGATCCTTTTTGGTTTGGGCAAGCGCTTCGTACTCTCCTGGTGTGGTCAGGTGGGTATACTTCCATACTTTCGGAGGAGTCGCCGGGGTTTTATCTTTCGCCGAATTAAGGATCGGGGGGTTATTGTTATCCCGGCCTGTTGATTGCCCGGGGTCATTTTTCTTTTTTAGCGCGGCAATGGCCGCTTCGCAAGCCGCTTTGTGTACGCCGTTGGGGAAAACGTCGAGATAATCTTGGTAGGCGTCTACTGTATTGCGACTTCGGGCCTTGTCAAAAGCCCGGTCTTCAGCCGCTGTATTTACCCCTGACGTTGAAAGTTTGGCCGGTTGACGCAGGTCGTAAAACAAAAAAGCGGAGCTGGCTTCATCATCCCCGAAGGCGCCTGCTCTCGGTGTAGGGATAGCGCCCTCCACAAAATTGGCAAAAATTTGTTTGCTGGTCAAAAAGCCGTCCCGGGCGATACCGGAACGCAGGCCTTCCAGCAGTTTTTTGGCAAAGTTCGACCGGTCGGGCGTCCGGTTTTCCTTGTTATCAGAAGTGAAAAACACCCGGGCTTTATAGTTTTCAAAATTGAACAATACCAACTGGTCGTCCGTCATCTCGCCCGGCCGTTTGAAATCGCCGTCCGGCCTGTTTTTCCAATCGGGATCGAAATGGACGCTGTAACAGGCGTCAATCGCCACAAGAATATGACGACAATTAATCTGGTTGATGAAGGGACGCCAGATTTCATAAGCGATTCCTTTTTCCCAGGGACTGGCAGGTTCGGCATCGGCAGGCAGGAAAAACCCATTGTCATATTGGGCCGTGCCATGGCCGCTGAAAAAGAGGAATAATTGTCCGTCCGCCGGGTGTTTGCCGTCATCATTCCGGGTATATAACCTTTTGAGTTCTTCCAGTTTAGTGATGATTTGCGCCTGGGTTGGGTTGACAAGGACCAGGGTATCGAACCCGAAACGGCTTTTCAACGCTCCCGCAATATCGCGGGCGTTTTTTACCGGATTTTGGAGATCGGTGAGTTTGGGGCTTTTGTATTTTTCAACGGCGAAAAAAACAGCCCGGTCTTTGCCTGCGCGCGAACCGGCAACTGCGGGCCGGACTTCCGAACACGGAAAACAGGGTGGTCCCGGAAAAAAGCCAAAAAACAGCGGTAAGGCAAGCAGGAAAAGGCAGGTTTTCATAACTGATGGATTATAAATGGTTTATAATGCCAAATTTAATCCATCGACGCATCTTAGCAAAATTTGACCGGGTTTTATTGTGAAATGCCCGCTATTTGCCTGAAGCCGGAGCCCAACCCCAAGCTGGACCCTGGACAACCTGCCGGGTTTTATAAGCTGCTGTTCGCGAGCGGGACGCTAAAGGCGTCCTCGATGCGGCTACTTTCAAGCCTCCGACTTGCGTATCCAGTTTAAGTCGGCGGACAGAGATAAAAACCTCGCGCCTCTCCAATCTCTCCGTCACCCAATCACCCCATCCCCTCGTCTCCCCACAACTCCGCCAGCATCTCCGCCTGCTTCAGCACCGTATCCGTCGCCAGTTTCTGCATATCGGGCGGGTAGCCGTATTGGCGCAGGGTCCTTTTGACGATGACCCGCAGTTTGGCTTTGACGTTCTCCTTGATCGTCCAGTCGATGGAGGTGTTTTGCCGGACCCGCTCGGTCAGGATGACGGCCAGTTCGCGGAGTTGGTCCTGTTGCATCAGTTCCCGGGCGCTGTCGTTGTCGGCCACGGCTGTGTAAAAGGCGTATTCATAATCCGTCAGGCCGAGGATGCTGGCTTCATTGTCCATCTGCACGATCTCTTTGCTCACGCGGATGAGTTCGTCCATCACTTCGGCGGCGGTCAGGACCTTGTTGTGGTACCTTTTGATGGCGTCTTCCAGCATTTCCAGCAGGGATTTGCTCCTGACCAGGTTCTTTTTTGCCCTGGCTTTGATCTCGTCGTTGAGGAGTTTTTTGAGCACTTCCAACGCCACATTTTTATGCTCCATGCCTTTCAGTTCCATCAGGAATTCTTCGGAAAGGATGGAGATATCGGGCTTTTTGATGCCCGCGGCGTCGAATACGTCGATCACCTGTTCGGAGACCAGCGCCCGGTCGATCACCTGCCGGATGGCGGTCTCTGTTTCTTCGTCGGTTTTGCCGGAACCGGTGGCGTCAAATTTGGCCAACCGCGCTTTGACGGCCTGGAAAAAGGCCACTTCTTCCTTCACGTCCATGGCCTCATCGTGCGGCACGGCAATGGCAAATACCTTCGACAGGGCGGTCACTTCGTTGATGTACCGCTTCCGGCCGTCGGGCAAACCCAGGATATGTTCCTCGGCGGCCAGGATCGACGACAGTTTTTTGGAAGTGTCGGCCTCAAAATAATCTTCGTAGGGAAAACCGTGGAACATCTGCGACACCACTTCCAGTTTTTCCAGCATCAGTTGTACGGCTTCTTCCTGGAGGGTGGTGGGGTCGCCTTTCCCCCCGGCGTCGGAATAAAACGATAGGGCTTTTTTCAGGTCGGCGGCGATGCCGAGGTAATCGACGATCAGGCCGCCCGGCTTGTCTTTGTACACGCGGTTCACCCGGGCGATCGCCTGCATGAGGTTATGGCCTTTCATGGGTTTGTCGATGTACAGGGTATGCATGTTCGGCGCGTCGAACCCGGTGAGCCACATGTCCCGGACGATGACCAGTTTCAGCTCGTTGTCGGGGTCTTTCATCCGTTCGGCCAGGGTTCTGCGCTGCTCCTTGGTGGTGTGGTGGCGGGCAATGGCGGGGCCGTCGGAAGAAGCGGAGGTCATGACCACCTTGATCGCGCCCCTGGTCAGTTCGCCGGAATGCCATTCGGGTTTGATCCGGATGACGGCATCGTAGAGCTCGGCCGCTATCCGGCGGCTCATGGTCACGATCATGGCTTTGCCTTCAAAAACTTCCTGGCGTTGTTCGAAATGCCGGATGATGTCTTCCGCAACGGCCCGGAGGCGGTTGGGACTGCCCACCAGGGCCTCCAGTTGGGTCCATTTGGCCTTGGCTTTCTGCGTATCGGTCAGGGTTTCTTCGTTCAGTTCGTCGTCCAGTTCTTCCACCAGTTTTTTGCCCTCTTCGCTCAGGTTCACTTTGGCCAGGCGGCTTTCGTAGTAGATCCGGACGGTGGCGCCGTCTTCCACGGCCTGGGCGATGTCGTAGATATCGACATAATGGCCGAAAACGGCGGGGGTATTGACGTCGGTGTTTTCGATGGGCGTGCCGGTGAAGCCGAGGTAGGTGGCGTTGGGCAGGGCGTCGCGCAGGTATTTGGCGAACCCGTACACCAGTTTTTTGCCGACGACGTTGCCGCGGTCGTCTTTGTCGTCGATGATCTTTCCCCGGAAGCCGTATTGGGTGCGGTGGGCTTCATCGGCGATGACGACGATGTTCTCCCGGTCGGACAGCCGTTCGTACACGTTGCCTTCTTCGGGCTGGAATTTCTGAATGGTGGTAAAGACGATCCCGCCGGAAGCGACCTTCAGCAGGCGTTTCAGTTCCTCCCGGTTTTCGGCCTGCACCGGTTCTTGCCGGAGCAACTGTCTGGATGCCGCGAATGTATCAAAGAGCTGGTCGTCCAGGTCGTTGCGGTCGGTGATGACCACGACGGTGGGGTTGTCCATCGCCAATACGATCTTGCCGGTGTAGAAGACCATCGACAGGGATTTGCCGCTGCCCTGGGTATGCCAGACCACGCCGCCTTTCCGGTCGCCCCGGGGTTGTTTTTTTACCCCCGGAAGGCCGTAACTTTCGGGGGATTCCATCGCATGGCTCAGAGGCGTTTCTTCCATGACCACCGCAAAACCCGACGCCCGGAGGGTGGACTCCACGGCCCGGTTGACGGCGTAATATTGGTGATAAGCCGCCAGTTTCTTGACGGTGGAAATGGTGGTGATCCCGGTTTCGGGGTCTTCTTTTTTTGATTTTTCGAACACGATAAAATGCCGGATCAGGTCGAGCAGAGTGGTTTTGTTGAGCATGCCCGCGATGAGGGTTTCCAGTTGGCTGACGAGGTGCGAAGCCTCCGCTTTTCCGTCGGCGGATTTCCAGGTCATGTACCGGCTGAATGCTGCGGAAATGGAACCGGCTTTGGCTTCCAGGCCGTCGGATATGACCACAAAACCGTTGCAGGCGAACAGGGCGGGGATGAGCGCCTTGTAGGTGTCGATCTGCCGGAAAGCCGACCTGACGGTTGCATTTTCATCGGCGGGGTTTTTGAGTTCGATGACCACCAGCGGAATGCCGTTGACAAACAGGACGATATCCGGGCGTTTGGTATGGCCGTTCCCGACGACGGTGAACTGGTTGGCGACTACAAATTCGTTGTTTTCCGGATGGTGAAAATCGATGAGCCAGACCCGGTCGCCGCGGTCGTCGCCATCCACCCGTCTGGAGACCGGGACGCCCTCGGTCAGAAAACGGTGAAAGGTTTCGTTGCCGGCGATCAGGTCGGGGGAGGCGATGCGCCGGACCTCCCGGATGGCTTCGTCCCGGGCCTCTCCCGGGATGCGGTAATTGATCCTGCGGACGGCATTTTGCAGCCTGCCGGGCAAGAGGACTTGTTCGAAGGTGTCCCGCTCGGGGTTTTCGCTGTCGGGGGCGATATCGGGGGCGTAGAGCCAGGTGTAGCCCTGCCGTTGCAGCAAGCCGATGGCGAATGTTTCGATCTGATTTTCGGTAACCTTCATGGTGTTTTGGTAAAATATTGAAGCCCTCCAGGCTTCTCCGTAATTGGGTTGATCGCAACCCTGGGGTTGACACCCCAGGTTATTCATATTGAAGCCCTTCAGGCTTCCGGATGCTCATTAAAACAACCTGCAATTTAATGGTTTATCCCAGTTGTCGGACACTTTGGAAGTGTCTGACAACTCCCTACGTTCCTATTCCGAAACCCTGACCTCTCCGTTCATTAGTTTTGGTAACAGGGTGTCCCGGAGAATAGCGAGTGTCCGAATTTGGTTATTGTTGCTTATAATTTTTTCAATAATCGGCCCCATTGATTTTGTCATTTCATTTAATTCGTCATTTGACGGCACTAAAACCATTGCTTCGTCTAAATCTCCTCTTTTGATATGTCCCATAGTAGTCGCATGACTGGTAGCTTTTGCAATAAATTCTGCCAAATGAAAATTGCACCATAAATAGTAAAACCATTTTGGGAAATCCGGCGAAGTGACTTTAAAAAGGTGCTGATTCAAAATACAGTCTTCTCCATTCCATAGTTTTACCATTAGAGAAGCAGACCAAGCAAAAATGACATCGCCATTTCTCACTATGTAATCAGGTTTTACCTCTGTGCTTGCCCAATCGGAATTTTCTGAAATGCCATTACTTAGTTCCTTTATTTTTAAAACGGGTAACTTATTTAGCTCATTTTTTGGCGGAAATTTTTGACAAGCTAATCCATTTAAAAAATCTGCAATTGAACTCAACGGTCTAATAGTCCACCCCTCCTCCGCCCCCTCCACAAACCACTGCCTGAAAAGCGTTTCCGCCAAGGCTTCCAGGGTGGCATTCTGGCGGTGGAGCAGGTCGATCTTGTCGTCTAAACTGCTGAGGATGCGGGCGATGGATTGTTGTTCGGGAAAGGAAGGGTGGTTAAATTTTAATATTTTGAGTAAAGATAAATTTAAAGTTGGTTGTACAGTATCATTAGTATTACCATACATCTGAAAAATAATATCGTCCGTTTTAAATGCATATTTAATAAATCGGGTATCGAATCCATCTTTTATCCTTGCAACACTAACTGCTCTAGCAACATTCGCACCCTTCAAGCTTTTTGGAACAATTGCACATTCTCCAATATTTCCAACAATAGTAATCAAGAGTTCTCCTCCCTTAAGCCTAGTTCGCTTATATTTTTCTTCTATTGATTTATTTATTTTAAGAACATCGTCCATTCTTATAGAGCCATCTTTAATATTATTTACCCTAATTATTGGAACTGAGTTTATTTCAGTATGTGACCCTGGCTGAACAACCCCATAGGAAATGCTTTCATCAACGAGCATTTTATAAAATTCTGTTTCCCTCCACTCACCCATCAATCCTGATTTTTTTCAGATTAGTCAAAATCACCTCATTCAACCGCGCCTCCTCCAGCAACTGCGCCTCCAACTCTGCCTTCAGGCTGTTGAACCGCTCCGAAAAATCAAAATCCGCCTCATCGTCCGGCAGGCCGACGTAGCGCCCGGGGGTCAGCACATGGTCCAGGTCTCTGATTTTTTCGATCGGGGCGGAAGCGCAAAAACCCGGCACGTCTTCGTATGCACCACCGGGGTTGCGCCAGTTGTGGTACACGCCCGCTATCTTTTGGATGTCTTCCGCCGAAAGCTCGCGGGTGCGGCGGTTGATCAGGCGGCCCAGGTTGCGGGCGTCGATGAAGAGGATCTCCCCGCTGCGGTCGCGGAATGCCTTTCGACCGTTGGCCGAGCCTGCCGAAGTCCGGTTGCGGCTCAAAAACCACAAGGCGGCGGGAATTTGCGTGTTCAGGAACAGCTTGGCCGGCAGGTTGACGATGCAGTCGATCAGTCCGGCCTCGATCAAAGCCTTGCGGATATCCCCTTCGCCGGAGGATTTGGACGTCAGGGCGCCTTTGGACAGCACCACGCCGGCCTGCCCGTCGGGCGCCAGGTGGTAGATGAAATGCTGCATCCAGGCGAAGTTGGCGTTGCCGGTGGGCGGCGTGCCGTATTGCCAGCGCCCGTCAGTGCGCACCAGGTCGCCGCCCCAGTCGCTCACATTAAAAGGCGGGTTGGCGATGATGAAGTCGGCTTTAAGGTCCTTGTGCGCGTCGTTGAGGAACGAGCCCTCGTTGTTCCACTTCACCTGGCTGCTGTCGATGCCCCGGATGGCGAGGTTCATCTTGCAGAGCCGCCAGGTGGTCTGGTTGCTTTCCTGCCCGTAAATGGAAATATCGTTGATTTTGCCGCGGTGTTCGAGCACAAATTTCTCCGACTGCACAAACATGCCGCCGCTGCCGCAGCAGGGGTCGAAAACCCGGCCCTTGTAGGGTTCGAGCATCTCCACCAGCAGTTCCACCACACTCCTGGGGGTGTAAAACTGGCCGCCCTTTTTGCCTTCCGCCAGGGCAAATTCCCCCAGGAAATATTCGAACACATGGCCGAGGACATCGGCGCTGCGGGCCTTGGCGTCGCCCAGGGCGATATTGGCAATGAGGTCGATCAGTTCGCCCAGGCTGGTGGGGTCGAGGTTCTGGCGGGCGTACACCTTGGGCAGGACCCCCTTGAGGGAAGGGTTTTCTTTTTCGATGGCGTCCATGGCCTCGTCCGCAAATTGGCCGATCTCCGGCAGTTTGGCCTTGGACAGCAGGAACTGCCAGCGCGCCTCGCGGGGCACGAAGAACACGTTTTCGGCCTTGTACTCGTCTTTGTCCTCGGGGTCGGCCCCGGCAAAGTCGCCTTCGCCGGCCTGGAGCCGGGCGAACAATTCCTCAAAGGCGTCGGAGATATACTTCAGGAAGATGAGCCCGAGGACGACGTGTTTGTACTCGGCGGCGTCGATATTTTTCCGGAGTTTGTCGGCCGTCTTCCAGAGCTGGCGTTCGAGCGGTTCTTCGGTTTTTTGCGTACTGGATTTTGCCATTTTTTATGAACTCGTTTCAGGTTTGGGAATCATAGGGTTATGATCGGTATGCTGCTAACCTGTTTATACGGGGCGGGTATAAAAAGGTTATGGGTTAATGTTTATTGGATTGATTTTCAGTAAATTACTGAAAACTTTGTTGAAAATTGGGATTGAATTGCCTTCGGTTTTCCGGTGGGAGAGGCGGCGTTTGGATGGGGATTTGGGCAAATATAGGGAAAATTGGGGTAGATTGAAAGCTGAAAAGACGACCCGCCTTTTGAATCGGGTTATAGAAAAAAAGCAGGGACTGAAAGTACAATCCCTGCTTCGTCAGTTTTATTTATGCGAAAGCATTGGATCGCCGTTTTGCCGGCAATCCTCTTGGCTGATTAAAACCAGTCCACAAATAATTTGACCACAAACTTGCAATCGCCGCTGCTGTAAAGAATGATTTCCCTGGGTCGATCGGTATAGTCCGACGGATTAAAAATAAAAGTGGACATTGTGGTAGGAAGTATGGGCCACAAAAAGAAAAAATCATCCAGGTCAATCAGCGTAAATTCATAGGTCCGGTTCAATGGTAATCCGAGAGGAAGGTCGCCTTTTTCAAAAAGGGCATTCTCAAGGTCAGCATTGCAGCTACCCAAAGGCGTTTTAACTTTGTACGCATTGTAGGTTGTCGAATGAATAAGCGTATCTGTAACAGATGAAATTTCATCACGAAAATCCTTGATGGTCATGAATAAATCAGGCCAATAATCCGGCTTCCCGTTTACAGTAACAATATCCCAATTATTTGAACCGTTTTTCTTCGGGATTTTTACCACGTCGATCATTCGGATCGCCACAAATGACGGTTTGTGAATGGTGTCAGGCTGTGGGTCTTCCATTGGCGGGCCCTCAATATCTGGAGGGCTGCAGTCGAAAAAAAGAGTGGCTGCGACAAGCACAGCCATCAAAAAAAATAAGGTCTTCATGATATTAAATTAAGATTTGATGCGAATAGTACTGAGGACTTTATTACTTGCGGCGTCCGCAATCAAAACGAAATCGTATTGTTCGAGTACGCCGGTAAAATAAGCGCCTTCAAGGTCGATGCGCTTTTCGTTATTGCCCAGTGTGGAGATAGCATCCGGGAGTTTGACCGGGGTACCGTTGTTCTTTTTGAGCAATAAAACGAGTTCTGCTTCTCCGAGACCGAAGTAACCAAAAATGCTGAAAATCAATTCTTTTGTCTTATTAGCGGCAGAGAGGTTGATCTCGGGATTGTCCACATGGCACAAGATAACCTTTTCGCCTACCGGTTTGTCGGTCACCAGTGAGGTTCCAACCTTGCCCGTCAGCTCTTCCATGATTTTCTCGATTTCGTACACAATGAAATGGGCAATAAATTCGGAGGTACAGGTGGTAACGTTCATGATTTTTCTTTGCGCCTCGGTCATGATTTCATCCAGACGGTCGACAACCCAGTGGATTTCATCCCGGATTTGGTCGCGGGTTTCTGCTACCAGGTATTGCCATTCTTCAGACTGATTCACCAGATCTACACGTAATCTGTCCAGCGCATCACTGACAGTACGGGCCGATTCCAGCCCGATTCTTTCGCAGGATGACTGCACGGTGGTTGCCATCAGGATGAGAAATGCCAGGTTAAGGCTTATCACTTTTTTCATACAAAATGTGATTAAATTGTTAAAGAATAAAATTGATTCTAAAGTGAAAGGCGGGGCCCCAATTTGACTTTGAGGCGGATGCTGAAATAGGTTTTGAATTTGTGTTGTAGCGTTAAATCCCGGTCAACACCAGAAATGCCTTCCAGGACCTTCCATCCTGAAGAATGTCGCCGGGTTGCAGGTACAGGATTTTCGATGATTGGCATGGTGCTTTGTTTTATACGGTACCCCGGTCCTAAAAAGGCTTCCATGCTGAATCTTGGAGAAGGGGAATACCGGGCTCCAATGCCACCATAAAAATCCCCGATGTAGTTGACAAAGCGTGCCCTTGAATAGATGATTTGCTCCTCGGAATTCGGCTGATAAACCCAAGTATCCGTGGATTGGTACGTTTCAAGGGTAAAAGCGCCGCTAATTTCATAAAAGAAGGCCCACTGTTCTTGGTAGTATTGTTGTCGTTTAACAAGGAGGGAATGCAGGTCGTTTTTAAATGCAACCCTGCCGCCGAAATACCGGTTTTGTTCACGTCCGAACGAAAGGCCGATCAGGTTGTCCACCACACCTTTGAGTGAGAAGAAAGAACCTTTCACGCCAAGTACGAATGATCCTGAATTTCGTTTGCTGAACGCACCCTCAATGCCCGCTTCAATTCCACCCGTTGAATTTGACATGGTGGGGTTCAAGAAGATCGATCTGACCCTTAGCTGGCTGTAAGCGCTGGTGCAGCAAACTAGCACAAGGAAGACCAATAGTGCTTCCGTGAAATACAAAGGATTTGCTTTCATAGCTGTATGGTTTTTGTTAAAGAATTATTTTCAAAGAATTTTCCGGGTCAAGTCTCCTGTTTTGTTTGTTTCCTGGACATTGGAGAATTGAAGACTCGAACAAAATGTTACCGGCAAGGCAAATACCCTGTTCAGTGAAACCCGGGATTGATTGTACTTGAAAAAAATTAAAATTGGTTCTGAATTGAATTTATTTTTGATCAAATGCGGAACAGGCCGCTGGTTGAAATATTTGGTAAGCCGGATGAATTGTGGTTTTAGGCGAGGTTATTTTTTATACAAAATTAAATCGGACGGAAACTACGCGCAAGTGGGGATTTCCCTACCCTGCAAAAAACGTACAGGTATAGGCAACAAACCATAGGCTTTTGCAAACCGGATAAGTTCATCTTTATCATTAATCCGTGCATGGGATATTCCTTTCTGCTGTAAAAATGTTGTTGATTTTTTTAGCAAGTCTGAGACATGTTTTTCTACTGTTTTTTGTGAAATATGGAGTTTTTCGGCAATTTCCTTATCATACAAACCTTCACTTTTTGCTGCCAATACCTGGAGTTGTTTTGGTGTAAATTGGATATGCTTTAACAATTTAAGATTTTCTTCATAAAACAAGGAAAAAATCTCATTTTGTTTTGTTGCCGAGATAAAAGTCGGACGTACAACGCCGTCGAAACTGTAATCGGGCAGGATTTCCCAGATATCAAGCTGTTGAGTTGGTTTTTTTGTTTTTGGTTCAAGTCTGTATATATAACATGAGCGACGGACAGACAAAATGTGTTCTTTTCTGTGGAAAATCCGGAAATTACAGCAGTAACAGTCTTTAAGCGCCTCGAAGGTAAAATTTTGGTTCGTGATGAGGCGGTAAGCGCATTGGTTGTAGCGCATAACCGCTTCTTTGTCCTCGGGATGCACAATATCCGAATACAGTTTTTCAATGGTGAACTCAGCAGGGGTGTAACCCGTAAGAGCTTCAAGAAAAAGATGTTCGGTGAACCGATACGCACTAAAATCAAAAACTGTGATGAAGGCCCTCCCAAGGAGGTTTTGAGCGAGTTCCTCCGTCGAAGACATATTGGGAGGTAGCCTGAAGTTGTTGCCATCGCAGCTTCTGATGAGGGATTGGCGTTCAATACGCATTTGTTCATGTGTCATATTTCAAGCTTTTTGACAAAAATGCCGGATTGGCAGATTCAAGTCCAGTGAGATGCAATGTTGAATTCTGATTTGCAAGAATTCAGGCCAGAATTCCAGATTATACCATTTTCATTCGTTATTCAGGCGGGGTCGTCTGAATACATCTTTCAGGTATTACAACCTAACTTTGTTCTTCTCAACTTATTTGATATGGATAGATTTAGCTTCCTTACGAACAAGTACACTGCCCAGACGGCTCTATTGCTTTCAATCTGTTTTATGGGGTGGCACTTGTATGATTTATGGCAGTTTCTCGACACTTCTGCAATCGATTGGGAATCAAGCCAGGCCATTCTTCAACAGGAAGTGCAAAAGGCGATGAGGTTGCCCGTGAGGGAGGTGCGCCGGGTGTTGAGTTCCTTTGCAGCGGGCGTTTTTATCACGCTAGGTTGGTATTTAAATAAAAGGAACCAGGAAAAAGATTATTCTTTATACTTGTTGGCGCTGGCCATGCTGTCGTGGGGAATTCCTAATCTCTGGAATCAAAACCTCCAAACTTCTGTACTTTACTCTTTAATATATTCAACCCTGAATAATTTATTTTTTTTTCTGGCCTTTTGTTTCATGGAGAATTGCAGGCCAAATTACAATTGGAAAATAATGCGGGCGCTAAAAATAAAAAACGATGACGAATACCTGAATAAAGTAATATATTTTTCCGGCCTGGTTTTGTTTTTTCTGATAACAGTTTGGGGCGTTAGTAGACTGAAGGAAGAATTAATTGTCATCCCTTTATTCTTTGATGTACTGCTTTCCTCAACCGCATTTATCTGGATATTCTGCATTTTTTGGAAATCTTTCGAAAAACGACTGGATAAAAAAGCCAGGCTGAGCATGCTGTTTTATACAACAACCGTTGTATTGGCAGCTATCGTGGCTCAATTCATCAATGCTTATCTTTCCTGTTTTGATTTCAATGGTACAAGTCCGCCCAATGGACAACAATGGGAGAAGGTAGCCGTCATGTTTAATACCTATTATAATATAAATTTTATTTTCCTGATCGGAAGCCTGGCATTTACCTTTTCACTTGAAAGATATATAAGTTCCAGAGAAAAAGCGCACACCATCGAGCAACGACGGATTAAAGAACAAATTGCCTGGAAGGAAAAACTGGAGGAACAAACAAATGAAGCCTTGAAACAGGCTGAAACCCTCAGACAGGATATGTTGCATGTGATTAGAAATTCTCTGCTCTATTTGAAATCAGACTTTGGCAACCTATTCGAAAGCAGCGCAAATTCCAATCAGATATCCTCACTCATTTACAAGGAAAATGAAGTCAGGGTAGGTATTATTCACATGCTTTTTTGCAAGATGCATGTGGATAACCTCGATGAAGGCATACCCCTTAATACCTACCTGACTGAAGTTTTGGAAATGATCAAAGACTCCTTTCACTGGGAATATTGTTCATTCCCGACCTCCCTTCCCGATCTGGGTTATGCCCGGGGCACCTCAGCGCAAAAAATTGCCAAAATACTGGTCGAAATTTGTATTAATGCTTTTAAACATGGAAAAAGGTATGCAGTAGTGGAAATTAAAAAAACAGTAAAAGGAAAAGATAAACAACTGGAAATCACCATCAGCGACAACGGGCCGGGTTACAATCCGGATACAAACGTTACTCAAAAACAATCTCTTGGAATGAAGTTCATCAAGGAGTATCTCGATGATTTGAAGGCTGAACCCCTTTCCTGGACCGTTAGTAGCCGTTCTAAAGGAACCACTTTTGTAATCTCCATTCCGTTAACTTCAAAAATACTGTTAAATCATGAAAATATTACTGCTTGACGACGACAAAATTTTAGGTCAGATCCCTTTTAAAACTTTAACCAAAATGGGTTATGAAGTGGTATTTGTACACAACTCAATGGATGCCATAACAGCGCTGGAAGCCGAAATTCCGCCAGATATTTGCTTTTTTGATATAAAATTAGAAACAGAAGAAAAAACCGGTATTGATGTTGCCATGATCGCCTTGCGAAAATCCATCCAGGTTATTTTATTTACCTCTTATGCCAAGGACAGCATCTTTGCGAAACAGGCCTTTGACGCCGGCATTCCTACCCGTTTTTTCATTGACCGGAACCAGATGGAGAACGAGGTTTATCTTGATAAAATCATTGAAGATGCGGTATTGACCTATAAATTACCCGTTTCCCAATTTGAATATCTGAACTATGCCAGCCGAAAAATCGGCATTCGTCCTTATAGGGCCGGCGTCGAGCAATACAGGTTTATAGGTAAGGACGACATCGTATTTATAGAAAGCGATCCGGCCGGAACCGGGCGGACCCTAATCCATACTCCCGAAGGAGAAGGAAACGAAATCCATGTGGGATGCGCTGTAGGGCTCGTCGCCGGACAAATAAGGCGCGTATTCTGCAACATTATCAGAATAGACCAGTCATTTTGCGTTAACCTTGAAAAGATTACTCTCCTGGAAGGAAATACCCTTCATTTTACGAATGGAGAACATATAAATTTAAGCAAGACTGGTAAGCAAACTCTTCAAAAGAACAATTTAATTATTAATTGCCAGCACTGATTTAAAGTCAGGGTCCAGCCCCAAGTTGGTCCCTGACGCCACCCTTCCCGCATTGCCGTCTAAAACGCCCCGCTTTGGACGCAGCAGTTGTCAGACACTTTGGAAGTGTCTGACAACTGGCATTCACCGCCGCCGCCAAATCTTCCGCTACCCGCTTGGTGAATATTGCGGTGCGCTGCACCTGGAAGGCCTTTTATTCGTCATTCCGTTACAGATATAACGGTGCGCTGCACCTGGAAAGACCCGCCGCTCCAACCCTAACCCAAACGCCGCTATTGGAAGCTTGCAGCTTCAAATCCCTATAAAAAGCGAGAAGAGATGCAAGAGACTTTGTCCCGGCAGGTTTATTTCCGCTCACCCGGGGGAGATGTGATAAATTTCCATCCCGGCTTCAATCCCTCACCTAAGGCTGCATACCTGAAAATTGCGACTCAGGATGGCAGCTCTTTTTTATAAATTGAACAAATTATAGATTTATTTGACGTTCAAATCTTTTTTAGCAATGGTTCTTATTGCCGCAAGGGTATTGGAGATCACCTGGCTTTGCTGGCTAAATCTTTCCCAGGGGTAACCTTCCGTTTCGGTATAATTCAATTCATTCAGTTTATGTATTAATGCCATAAGTACCTGGTTAGCAGCTTTTGAGACGATAAAAGACCCCATGTCCATTGATCTTTGAAGGTCTGCGATACTCTGTTGCCATCCTCGAAAGAGGTCGGCTTTTTTTTCTTCGGATATCATTTCCGAACTTGTATCATTGGCAAACATCCCGTCGCAATAAGCCTTCATGCGGTGCAAAGCCTCCATGATCCGGGTATAGGTATCTGCCTTTCGCTCCCACCATTTTTCATTGGCAAAGCGGCGTAAGGAAAGCCTGACGGTTATGATAGCAGTCGTAACGGCCACAATCAGGCTGGAGAAAATCTCATTTAAAAAACTGTCAACGGGTGGTGGCATTTTTTATTAGTTTGATCATTTTTTCTGCTTCCTCGATCATCCGCGTTATCTCGAAAAATAGTTCTTTACCGTTTTTATTGACTTCGTTGGGCATGATCTATCAACTTTAAACCAATGGCCGCCTGGTGGCGAACCACACAAAGTTAGGATTTTTTTGATCTGGCACTGAAGCATTATCTGGTCATCAACCGCATTATCGGTCCGGCTAAAGCCCGGGTAATCCGCATATTAGCCAAATGAGCCATCCGATTGTTCATGCAAACCCGATTGGGTGTGCCTGGGCTTTCTCATTCCCTAACTCAAAAGTCAGAGCCCAACCCCAAGTTGGACCCTGACGCCACGCTACCCGCATTCCCGCTGCCGCCCGGGTGATTGCCAAATGGATAGAAATCTGCCGCAAAAAAGCAAGTTCACCCTTAATAATTTTTCAATATATTTGCTTGTGCCATTCAAATATTGAATTCACTATGCAACGCTCTTTTGAGTATACGATAAAATCGGTCATTTACCTTATAGCGGGTATTGCGTTTTTGTCTGCAATACTTGATGGCATTAGCAATTCACTGGCTTTGATAAACCTCAGGATTGCTGTTTGGGGGTCGCTGTTAATTGTATCGTCCTGGTTATTTCTATTGCTTTGGATCAAACACAAAAAACCCTATTGGGGGCAAGTCCGGCTTACCCGGCCTAACCGGCAAATAAACCTGTTTGGCCTGGGGATGTTGATGCTGCTTTGGTTCCCAATCCTATTTCCTCTAAAAGAACCCGAAAAAGAAATCGCCAAAACCCAACCGCCCCCGCCTGAAACAAAAACAGCGGCCCTGTTTCCGGAAGAATTTGACCCCACAACGCTTTATATTTTAATTACCCGTTTTGAGGATTTTGCCAATGCCCAGGAAACCAACTGTTACGGATATGGCATTGTAAGCAGAATTGATGAAATAAAAAATGAAAGGAACTTACCCATCCAGTGCCGGTATCTGGATTCTGAATCGCCGATCCAAAGCGAGGAAGCTGAAAAAATCCGCGACGACCATCATGCAGATTTAATCATTTGGGGGAAACTGCGGAATTCCGGTACAAATTGTCAGTCCGAAGGCTTTTGTATGAAATTCCTCCCCTCCGATACACTGGTCTATATTGCAGGCGGAAAAATCAAAAAACAAGTCGAGAATAAATATCAGGAAGGTATTTCTTATGCAGATATTGAGGATGGGCTGGTCAAAATGGGAGATGACCGTTTTGATGATTGGCTGACAGAAATGTCAAACTTAAAGATTGGGCGCAAAAAACCCGAATTTTTTTATGTGGATAATGCCTGGCCGATTGATAAAAAGGTGGACGAGTTGTTGTATCGCGGGTCATTATGGTATTCATTAAATGTGTATGAAAAAGCCCTGACTGATTTCAGACAGGCAATGAACTTGAAGCCTGTTGATGCGCATACGTATTTAATGGCGTCCCAGTGTGAATATCAATTGGGTAATTACGAATCGGTCATAACGACGGCAAGCCGCGGTATTGACCTCCATTCGGGAGACCTTTTTGCCTTTAATACAAGGGGAATGGCAAAAATGAACCTGGGCCGGCATCGCGAAGCGATTGCCGATTTTGATAAATGCCTTGAAATTTGCAGTAATTGTAGCTTTGTTTATATAAACCGTGGATGCGCAAAAATGAATTTAAAAAAATACGAGGAAGCAATTCTCGATTTTGACAAGGCTGTTGAGTCGGATCAGAAAAATTCATACACTTATTTTCAGCGCGGATCTGCAAAATCTAAGCTGGAACGTTATGAAGAAGCCATCCCTGACTATGATAAAGCCATTCAACTGTATCCCAAAGATGCAAATATTTACCATAGTCGTGGATTTGCGAAATCGAAATTAGGACGCTACGCTGAAGCCATCCTTGATTTTAATAAGGCTATTGAACTGGATCCGGAAAATGCCAATTTTTATAATAGCCGGGGAGCGGCTAAAGCAAAATCAGGTAAAAACAAGGAAGCCATTGTTGATTATGATAAGGCTATTGAACTGGATCCCAAATTTGCGAATGCTTATAATAGCAGGGGGGCGACAAAACTAGACTTAGGCCTGAACATTGAAGCCGTTTATGATTTTGACAAGGCCATCGAACTTAATCCGAAATTTGCAATGTATTATAATAGTCGAGCCGCGGCAAAAATAAGAATGAAATATTATGATGAAGCTATTAAAGACTACGACAAAGTCATTGAACTTGAACCTCAAAACGCCCAACACTTGAATATCCGAGGACTTACAAAAACAAATGCAGGGTTTTTTACTGAAGCAATCATTGACTTTAACAAGGCTATTGAATTACATCCAAATAATGCTAATTTCTATAATAGTCGAGGAGCTGCAAAAGCAAAACTAGGTCAAATAAAAGAAGCTATTATTGATTATAACAAGTCTTTAGAACTTGATCCAAAACTTGCGAATGTATATAATAGCCGTGGCAATGCAAAAATGGATTTGGGTCAAAACCTGGAAGCCATTATTGATTTTGATAAAGCCGTTGAATTTGATCCAAAATCCGTAATATATTATTATAGCCGAGGAGTTGCAAAAGCTAATTCTGGAAAGTACAAGGAGGCCATCACAGATTTTGATAATGCCATTAATCTTAACCCCAAATATGCCAACGCATACAATAGCCGCGCAGGCGCCAAGTCTGCATTGGGTCGGTATAACGAAGCCATCGCCGATCTGGAAAAAGCCAACGAGCTGACTCAATATAAAAACGATTTATTTTTACAAAATCTGACAGTTACCAAACAAAATCATAAAATGATTGGGTCGGAAAAAGAAGATGGATCCGGATCTACAAAAAATAAAATTATTATCGTTCTTTTTTTATCTGTCATTTCCATTTTTGGAATACGATGGTTGAAAAGAAGATATAGGCCAAAAATGAATAGGAAGCTGAAAAGAACGGGTAAAAAGCGAACATAACGCTCATATCGGCATCCAACAGCGAAGTTCAATCACTCCTTCTTGATATTCATGGGCATCTCTACAATTCTGCAACTGTTCCACATTATTTCGAATTGTTCCTGAAAAAATTTGTACCAATAAGGATCTTCAGAAGGGTTAAGCATAAAAGTCGGGTTAGAAATTGCCGATTTATGGTGGTATAACTCAATAAAACAAGAAGCATGGGGTTGTCCTTGATCCAGCAGAATAAATCCATAAGAAGGAATAAAAGGTAAGAAGCCCAACACCAGCTTTCCTTTGCTACCAGGAGTTTTCGCAATCACATTAATTAAATCCACAACTGTCCCTATTCGAGTTTTCCAGTATTCAGATGTGGTATCCCCAAAGCTCCTTAAAACAAGCTCTTCCATAAGGGGTAATTTAGGTTCTAATATCATGAATTTTATATAAGCTCCAGCTTTGAGTCGCTCTCCAAGTATATGTACGTATTCTCTGGTTGTTCTGGTAAGGGTCATGCCAGACAAGAATATTTCACTGGCGGTTGAAAAATTTTGTTCACTTGGTTTTTTATCATTTCCAATGAAAAAGTCTTTTGCTGTTACTGTTCCTTTTATCTTCGACAATACTAAGTCTCTACTTTCTGTAGATACTTTTTCGATCCTATTCAGTCGCCTGTTTCTTTCCCAAAGTCCAGATACTGCAAGCAGCCCCAATACAGCTAATATCCATGTTAGCAACTCACTTGATTCATCCGGGCCAAAAGGTTTTACCTGATGTCGAACTACAAGATATCCTGCGATTAAAATAGTGATTATGTCAAAAAGATTGTCAAAAAAGTACTCGAATGCCTTATGAGCCGAAGATATCTTCATCTGCATATTTTTAAGTTAAAGTAACCAATACCAAGTTATTTTGATCGTTGAAGAATTTAACCTCAAATTTAGTCATTAAATCTAAAAAGCGCGTGATGAAAATATTTTGATAAACAGACCAAAATATTTACCCGGACAGGGCTGTGTACAAAACGCATAAACGCAGCCCCACTGTCTTCAATTCTTCCAATACTTGTCCTCTCGGCTATTTGAACCTCGCAGCTTCAAATCCCTATAAAAAGCGAGATGAAATGCAAGAGACTTTGTCCCGGCAGGTTTATTTCCGCTCACCCCGGGGGAGATGGGGTAACTGTCTAAAGTCAGGGCCCAACCTTAAGTTGGACCCTGACACTACTACCTGCATTCCCGCCGCCCGGGAGCTTGCTTCCTTGACAGCGATTTGCCTCCGCCATGATTGATCAAAGACTGGTTATATGTCAACCAATTCAATGCCTGATATTTCACCTTGGGTTGATCAGAATTTAACGGATCTTTCTTTACCTTTGGCATGGGCTGGATTCTTATGATTTTAGTTGCTGAAAATACCGGTTCAATGTTAAACCTCGCGTTGCCCTACCACGCCCCGGGCGTGGTGGTGCATGTCGGTATGTGTAATCAATTCAAAATCAGTTGAATCAATCATAAATAATCACAAAAATCACGCGAATCACAGTATATTTCAGGCCCGATTCATTTAAGATGGTGAATATTATGAAAAAAAAGCAAAAGATCAAGTATCTGGAGGACAAACTTACAAACCTTTTGAATGTACCTGGAGGCAACAGGAGTATGGAAAATAACAAGGCAATTTTTCAGACCATTGAAGAATTATTAACACTTGATCCCTCCCACGAAGTAGCAAACCGGAGCAAGAGGATTCTTGATGAATTGTCATCGAGTGAATTTGGAGATATTCACATTCCGGAAACGAATCTTTTTGATGTGAGCGTCGGCAATACCATCAAAGCTAAACGGCTTAATGATCAGGGAGAAACGCTGTTGAATTTCAGGGGCGATGTGGATGGGGCTTACGATTGTTTCACAAGAGCGATGAAGTATGACCCCGGTCTGGTTGACTCCTATGTCAATTTGGGTGTTGTGATGGAAATCAGGAGAAATTTTATAAAAGCAATCGAATTATATGATGAGGCAATAAGAATCGCGCCGAATTTCCATATGCCGTGGTTCAATAAAGGAAATTGTTACAGGGAAACAGGTGAGCTTGATAAAGCCTTGGAATGTTTTAAAAAAGCAACCGACCTGAATCCGGATTTTTTTAATTCCTGGTTAAACAAAGGAGTTGTTTTAATGATGTCAGGAAAATATAAGAAGGCCTATAAATCTTTTAACAGAGCCCTGGAGTTAAATCCTGGCGATCCCAGGGCTCAATGGGGTATCGATCATTGCGAACAATATTTATGATGAATTGCCGTCATGTCCGGATCAGAGGTTCTATATGAGATCATAATTGAGTGGAATAGATTGCCGAAGCCCATCCGCATGGAGGATTTGGATAGGGTAATAAAAAATATTGTGAAAATTTTTAAAAACCGGGAAGTTAATCTTGAAGAGGATGACTATGTAAAACTGTCCGGGTTATTTGATAAATTTGATGCGCCTGATTATCACGAGTTGTACTCCGCGATTGATCGGATTGGTCAAAAGCTGGATTATAAATTTTTAATTTTTCTTGCCAACTTCAAGGAAGGCGTTCTATTTCTGGATGTTGAGAACTCTTTTGAAAAAGCCTTAACCGCCTACAAAAAGGCTGAATATAAATGGTTTGACAAACTTTCGGAACAGTTGTTTTATGGGAACATCGCATTAGCCTGTTTGAGCCTTCAGCAATTCCATGAAGCTATTGCATACCTTGAAAAAGCTATTGAGATAGCAACTACCCGGGAAGACAAGGCTTCCCTGGGACGGTATTTCCAAAACAAAGGCGTTGCCCACAGGAGCAACGAGGAGTTGTCGCTTGCGTTAGAATGTTATAAAAATGCCCTGGAAATTTCGAACGAAATAAATGATGGATTTTATCTGGTTAGAAAATCGAATTATGATTCAATTCTCGAAGATCTGGCAAGGGCCGTATCCGGAGAAAAATCCTTTCCGCGATACCATGTAAGTGATGTTGACACCTTTCTGCTTGGGTCAATTATTTACAAACGCCCCATGAAAATTTTTCTTTGCCATGCCAGTGAAGATAAAAAGGATGTAATGGTTCTTCAGCAAGAACTTATCAGCAGGAGTTTTGATCCTTGGCTTGATGAGAGAAAAATGGTTGCGGGTACCGAATGGAAGACAATTATCAGGAATGCCATTGAAAACGCTGAAATCTTTTTGGTTTGCATTACGAGCAATTCCAATTCAAAGAAAACCGGTTTTTTATACGAAGAGATTTCAATGGCACTGGAAATCATCAATTCTTCATCCAACAAAAAGGATCTCACCATCATTCCGCTGCTCATGGAGGATGTTCCCGTTCCGGATCAGATAAATCAGTTTCACGCTATCAGACATTATCATAAAAACGGATTTACTGAACTGGTCAAAGCTTTGAACAAATGGGCAAGGAAAAAAGGATTTTTGATTTCGGATGATCTGAGAACTGATGAATAAAAGTCAGGGCCCAACTTTAAGTTGGACCCTGACGGCACGCTACCCGCCAACCCCACCAACATTTTCCCACCCATCCACCCCCAAATCCCAAAATTCCGCCTTAACTTGCCCTGCCTTTTATTCATACAAACCATCGAGCTATGAGCGGCGCAGAAAAACAGTTACTCGACCTGCTGAAAACCATCAAAGGCAGCGGGTCTTTTGCAGTTTCAGGGGCCAAAAAACTGACCATGCCCGGCCTGCACATCGCAGGTATCGGGGAGATCGGACTGCCGGTCAATGCCGTCCAGGCGAAGGCGATGATCAAAATGGCCAAAAAAGCGCCGTTTGGAAAGGGCGCTAAAACCATCACCAATACCGCCGTGCGCAGCGGCTGGGAAATCGACCCCGACCGGTTGTCTTTCAAAAGCGCCGATTGGGAAAAATACCTGAACAAAATTACCAGGGACGTTAAAAAAGGGCTCGGAGTGGATGACCCGTCGGTGACGGCGTCTTTGTACAAATTGCTGATCTACGAAAAAGGCGATTTTTTCCTGCCCCACAAAGATTCGGAAAAAGAAAAAGGCATGTTCGGCACGCTGGTGGTCTGCCTTCCGTCGGAACATACCGGCGGCGAACTCATCATCCGGTTTGACGGCAGAACGGAAATCGTTGATTTTTCAAAGGCAGCGAGCAGTTATAAAATTACTTACGCCGCTTTTTTTGCCGATTGTGACCACGAAATCAAACCGGTCCTCTCCGGTTACCGGGTTTGCCTGGTGTACAACTTGTTGCAGGCGCCGAAATCGAAACACAACAAGGAAATCTGGGAAATATTGCACCCTTTCCTGAGTTCGCCGACACAACAGGTATTCGAATACCGGAAAAGCGAACAATACAGATCGGAAATGGAGCGGGCGATCCGATACCAGGAAATGGACCTGAAAATGGAAACCATCAAAAAAGGTACGCCACATACCCTGAAGATCACCAAAACGCAGGCCGCTTATGAACGCGCGCTGAAAGAATGGAAAGAGGACGTGGCGTTGTTGAAGCGATTGGGCGGGTGAATGTCGGCAAAGGCTCTCAACCCAAAGTTGGACCCTGACACAGGGGCTCAAACGACAGGCGAATAACCCCAAAGTTATTTAAAAACACCGCCGGAAACCTTATCGCAAAATACAACCATGAAGGCTAAAATTGACCTCAACACTTCCTAAGCTTCCCCTTTCCCCTTCAAATCAGAACAAATTTTCACTTTCCAACCACGCTCATTTGCAAATCTCAACTTGTTCGACTATTTTTGTATGTAATAAATTTTCGAACAAATTGAATTTTCCGAACAAAGAAATCCATTTGGTTGAAACGAGCCTGGACAACCTCGCAGAGACTACCGGTTTGAGGATCACCAGGAAGGAACACAAAGAACGTGAGGTTGACTGCATCGTTCACCTGGAACGAGACGCAAATGCCATTGAATTGATTGCCGAAGTAAAAAGCGTATTGCAGCCGGGGCATTTACCCCACCTTTTGAAATTGCGCCGGAAGTTCCCCAATTTTATGGTCATCGCGGGCCGGATCAGTCGCCAATTGGCGAAAGAACTGAAGGAATTGGGCATCAATTACCTGGATAGCGGCGGCAATGCATTTATTGAAACCAAGGCATTCTTTTTGCTGATCGAAGGTAAAAAAAGCGGAGAATCCATCGAACGCAAACATTTGTTTACCAATGCCTCCATTCAGTTGTTGTTCCACCTGATGGTAAAGCCTGGCCTCCTGAAGAAAGCCTACCGCGAAATCGCAACTGTAACCGGCGCCAGCCTGGATAATATTTCCAAATCCATTCGGGCCCTGAATGAAAATGGCTACATTTCGAAACTCAAAAATGGGGGGTACGCCTTTTTAAACAAGGAAGGCCTGCTTGAGCGGTGGATCACGGAATACGGCGAGCGCTGCAAACCGAAACTGCTGATGGGACGATTCCGTTTCCTGAAGAACGATCGCTGGCAAGATCTTGAATTGGATCGCACCAAGACTCAATGGAGTGGAGAACCGGCCGTTGATCTGGAACTGGGCCGGCTTCGCCCGCTGCTTTTTACGCTGTACACCCTTGAAAACAAACAGGAACTTGTCCGTAAGTACAGGCTGATCCCCGATACACTGGGGCCTGTATTCATATACCAGGCATTTTGGGATCTGGCCGGTTTCAGTGCCACAAATAGGGCGCCCGATTTATTGATCTATGCCGACCTTCTTCTTTCCGGCAGCGCCAGGAACGCGGAGGCGGCCAAAAGTTTACTGGATGCCAGAAAGGAAAATATCCTTCAGTCAGTTTGAAATTGCCCACCTGGGGGAAGTTCTGCCTGGGCTGGAACGGATCTTCCGCGAGCACGGGATCGATTTTTATATTCTTGGCGGATTGGCGCGGGATATATTGTTCCTGAAAGAAGGGATCGCCCCGCAGCGGATTACCCGAGATATCGATTTGGCCGCTTTCATTCCCAATCCCCACGATTACGAGCTGTTGCTTCAGGATCTGGTCAGGCAAGCGAATTTTGAAAGGATTTCTGCCAATCCCGTCCGGCTGGTACATCCCTCGGGTGTGGTGGTGGATATTTTACCCTTTAACGAACTGACCTCCAGCGGTGCAGACCTGGTTCGATTCGGTCCTGCCCTGGCAGAATTCAATTTAAAGGGCCTTCATGAGGTGTTTGAAACCAGCCTCCGGGAATTTGCCATTGAAGAGGACCACAGATACAAGGTCACCACCCCGGAAGCCGTCATCTTCTTGAAATTGCTGGCCTACGACAACAAACCGGAATGGCGGCAAAAGGATCTGGAAGATATCGCCCAGCTCCTTTTGCATTATTTTGACCTCAACGATGCCGATATCTACGAAAACCATAACGACCTTTTTGAAGCGGAACGTGAATTGGAAGAAATCTCTGCCAGGGTGATCGGCCGCAAAATCCAGGTGATCCTTGGCTCTAATCCAGCAACATACCAGGCTTTTAACGCTATTTTGACCCGGTTTATTGAGCGCCCAACTGCTTCTATTTTCGGCATTCTTTCCAGGGAAATGAAGAGAACACCGGAGGAGGTTTTGGGGTATTTTGCGGAGATGAAAATTGGATTGCGTGAAGTTTGGCAGGAAAAATAACAACCGCTCAAACGTCAGGGCCCAATCCCAAGTTGAACCCCAACTACCCCAGCAAATCCCCCGCCCGCTCCAGCCCCTCCTCCCCCACTCCCAGCCAACGCGCCGCCGCCCGCACCAACTCCCCCGGTGTCCGCCCCGCTTCCCGCCAGGCCTTCAGCGACCCGGCGCCCTTCGACTTGGAGAGCTTCTCCCCGCTTTCATCCCGGATCAGCGGATGATGCACAAAGATATGGTTGCAAAACTCCGGCCGGCCCAGGCATTCAGCCAGGTAACATTGGGCCGCAGTGGAGGCCAGCAGGTCCTCCCCCCGGATGATCAGATTGATGTCCCACAACAGATCGTCCGACAGGGAGGCGATCTGGTAGGCCGGTAAGCCGTTCTTTTGCCGGACCAGGAAATCGCCCAGTTCGGTTGGCAGTTGGTGACTTGGTGACTTGGAGACTGGGTGACTTGGTGATTGGGAGACTTGGTGATCGGGAGATTTATCCGACCGTGTGCGGGCGGACTGGGTGATTTGGAGACCGGGTGAATTGGTGACTGGGGGACTGGGGGATTGGTTGGCTTGAAGACGGATTGAAAGGCTGTCGTTTTTTTCAAAATCGCCCCCGCTCCCGCTCTCACCACCTCTCACCCTCTCACCCTCTATCCGGACCCGCCACGCCACACCCGCCCCATCCATATCCAGCCCCTTATCCCGGCAAATCCCCGGATAAACACTGCTTCCAGATAAATCCCTGATGGCCTTTCGCGAACAGGAACAAGCGTACAAATAACCTTTGTTGCGAAGTATATCCAAATTATTTTGGTATAAATCCAGACGCAAATGCTGGGAAAAGCGTTTATTAAAGTCATCTGGTCCCGTGGGGCCTTGATCGTAGTCGATGCCCAACCAGTCGATGGTGCGGAAGATGTCTTCGATGTACTCGGGCCGGCTTCGTTCCGTGTCGAGGTCGTCGATGCGCAGCCATATTCCGGCGCCCTGCGACCGGGCAAGGGCCCAGGTGAACAGGAAGGAAATGCCGTTGCCGGGATGCAGCCATCCGCTGGGTGTGGGTGCGATGCGGGTTCGGAGATTGGTCAAAATTTAGCTATTTTTGCCGGGTATCTTCGGCCTTCCGGCCGGACACCCTTCATTTGAAATTATTAGGTAAATCGATAAACCAGCAAAAACAACAGCCAAGATACCAACTTGGCGTGAAAGTCAAAAGATCCCGGATAACGATGAACACCAGACTCCAATCGCATAGAACGGCTCGATGCCACATTGAATATTCACCTGAAAACACAATGAAGTTTATTTTCCACCACGACCTGTCCCGCCTCAGCGGGAAAAGGAACAAAAGAATGCAAAAGCTCCTGCCAAAAAATTTACCCGAGGTAAATTTTTTATTGCGGAAAGCTAAAAAATCCTTGTCGTTCAATAAAAAATCCATTTTATTGATCTTCTCCATCGCCCTCCTGACTGGTTCCCCTGCCGGCCTCAACGCCCAGGTTCAGTGGCTGGGTCAGGGGGTCAACAGCGCCAGCGACGAAATCGCCCCGGTCATCAGTGCCGACGGCCAGACCCTGTATTTCGCCCGCAGGGGGCACGAGCAAAACATGGGCGAAGCAGCCCTCGAAGACATCTGGGTCAGCCGGCTGTTGCCCAACGGCCAGTGGTCGAAAGCCGTCAACGCAGGCCCGACGCTGAACGACCGCACCGCCAATCTGCCGGTCAGTCTGAATGCCAATATGAATATCCTTTACTTCACCTCCGGAAACCAACCCACCCTCTACAGGGCAAACAGCGCCGGAAGAGGCTGGGGATTCCCGGAAGCCTTCACCGGGCCGGCATTTCCCTCCGAAGGCCGGGTGCATTCCATCGGGTTGAGCCAGGACCAACGAACCTTGTTTTTTGCATGGTCGCCCGACGAAGGCAGGAACCCCGACCTCTATCTGTCTTTTTTGCAGGATGATAACCTGTGGTCGCCCGCGGAACGCCTGCCTTTTAATTCCCCCGGAAAGGAATTCTTCCCCTATTTCGCGCGCGACGGCAGAACGCTATATTTTGCCAGCGACGGTTTTCCCGGCGAAGGCGGTACCGACCTGTTTTTGGTCCGCCGCCTGGATGAAAGCTGGAAGACCTGGACCGAACCCGAGAACCTTGGCCCGCAGATCAATACCCCTCAGGATGACCGTTTCATCAGCCTGACGGCAAGGGGCGACCAGGCGTTCCTCGTCCTGAAAAGTGAAGCGGATGAATTGAACATCGGGATCCTGCCGCTTCCAAAAGAAATGCAGCCCAGCCCGGTAGCGGTTTACCTGGGCGAACTCAAAGCGGATTCCGGCATGATCCCCTCCGGCCTGACCCTGACCATTGCCAATCTGAACAGCAGCCGGGATCGCCTTGGCAGGAAGGTCTTTATTTCCCAGGCAGGTTCCTTCCGCATTACCGTCCCGCGCGACGAGACCCGCGGACTTTTTGCCGCCGCACCCGGTTATCTGCCCGCCAGCATCAACCTGGAAAACACGGAAACCGAGGTCATTCCGCCCGGTGTCAGCGCAACGGCCACCTTCAGCGCCGCCTACCGCGAACGGGATAAAATGATCAGCCTGCTCCAGGAAAAACTTTCGGAAACGGAAAGCCAGGAACAACAACACCGGCGCCTCGCAAATGCCAACCTGAATACCATCCGGGAAAAACCGGTTGAGATGGGGAACCTGGTTTCCGGCCCGGCGGTGGATTCTCTGTTCCGCAGCTTCCAGTTCATGTTCCTCGGCAACAGGATCATGGCGGCTCAAGATACCGTACCTCCGCCGGCCGATACCCTGAAAAAATCAGTGGACGACCGCGAACTGGAATCCCTGCGCAGGCAATACCAGGCATACTACCAACCGAAGGCCGGCCAGAAAGACACCGATGAAAGCTCCTTTTTGTGGGACGGAACCCGACAGTTTGAAGAGATCCAACTGGCAACCCGGCAGGAACTCCTGGAGGTACTCCGGCCGGCGGTGATCCAATCCCTCCATGAGGAATACTGGCCTCAGATCAGGTTGGAAGCTGAACAAGGCCTCGATCCGGTTGCCCTGACCCGGTTGAAAGAAAACGAATCCCAATTAAAAGAACGGCTCCGGCAGGATCTGATCGCGCTTTACCCATGGGGGCCAAAAATCGGGAAAGAGCCCGAAGGTGAACCCTGGGAAAAAGAATTATACAAAAAACTCCGGATCTCCATGCGTCCCCAGGTGGTGGAAACCCTCAAAGAAACCTTGGGCGAGGATATCCGGACTGCCATGAAAGCAAGAACGCAGCAAGTATTGAAGGAATTGGAGAGCGAAGCCACCTGCAAAGAAATGGACCGGCTGGTGTTGGAACAGATCAAGGAAGAAGAACGGCAATCGGACCCCTGGGGCGCAGAACGGGAATCCAGCATCAGCATCAAAAGCGGTCTGCCCGCCATTCCGAAAGAATACGAGGAGATCCGTACTCAAATACGCCTCAAACCGATCGAAGTGGGCCAGACCGTGATACTCAACAATGTTGCTTTTCATCCGAACACCGCACAGATCAAACCTTCTTCTAACAATGAACTCGAACGGATCCAACTGTTTTTATCCGAAAACCCCCGGTTGGTCGTTGAGATCGGCGCCCATACCAACGGTTATCCGAGCCATGCGGCAGCCATCCAGTTGAGCGCCCAGCGCGCTAAAGCCGTTGCAGATTATCTGATCGCCAAAGGATTGGAGAAAAACAGGATCCGCTACCGGGGTTACGGTAAAACCCGGCCGCTGGCCACCAACGATACCCTGGAAGGCCGCAGAATGAACCAGCGTATTGAACTCAAAATCATATCCATAGAATAATGAAGTTTGTATCCGAAGAAACCATCGACTCAGTCGCTGAAGAACTCGATTCCGTTGACCATGCCTACGAAACCGCCGTGGCGGAGCTCGAAGAGCGCCAACCGGTTGTACTTGCCTACCTCTTTACCGAAAACTTTGAAGCATTCAGCCAAACGGAACGTGATTTTACCCTCTACCTGCTGATCGTCCTCTGGAAATCCATTGAAAAAGTGAACGGACCCGCGCACCCCATCGGCGAAGATGAGCTGATGGAAGCCGAAGAAAAAAACTGGTCGTTGCTACAAACCGTTCAGGCCAATCGCTTTCACGAACGGCTCGATGTTTTTTTCAAGGATTATCCCCAGGAAGACCTGCTCGCTTTTGTCGAAGACGCCTTGTCGGATGAAGAAGACGAATGGGTGACCAAAGAAGGCCGGGAGGCGGTGTTTGTGACCCTTAAGTCGATGATTGATTGTTGGGCTAGTTAGAGGGTGAGAGGGGTGAGAGGGGTGAGAGCGGTGAGAGCGGTGAGAGGGTGAGAGCGGTGAGCGGGGTGACCAAGTCCAAAGGGGCCTGGTGTAACGATAAGGCTTTACTCAAGCAGGTGTACATGGCCTTGAAGTACAATGAAAAGAGTTAGAACAAACAGGCCTATAAACTGCACCGCCCGAAGGTATTTACCACAATTTAAACAGCCTTGGAATCCGAAAAAACTTTAGAGATTTTTTCGATTTCCGGCCATTTAAATGCGGAAAACACTCAGAGGACACGATTTTTTTACACTTTGCCAGACACGACATAATTGGATTCCACACCCTCTCACCCTCTCACTCTCTCACTCTCTCACCTCTCTCACCCTCTCACTCTCTCACCCCTCTCACTCTCTAACCTCAACACCCCCCGCGGGCAAACCGCCGCACAAATCCCGCAACCGACGCAGGAGGCCCGTATAATATCCTGGCCTTTCTGGGCATAAGACCGCACGTCGATACCCATTTCGCAGTAAGCCGAACAATTGCCGCAGGAAATGCACTGTCCGCCGTTGGTGGTGATCCGGAACCGGGAGAAAAACTTTTGCTGGATGCCCAGGATGGCCGCCATCGGACAACCAAACCGGCACCATACCCGGCTGCCCATCAACGGGTAAAAACCCACTCCGATAACCCCTGAAAAGGCCGAACCGATCAGGAACCCGTACCACTGACGCAAAGGAGCGCTGCTCATGAAAAAAACCTTGGAACTGCCGTTGAGATAAGCCGTCCAAAGGAAAGCCAGCAGAACGGCTGCAACCCCAAGTCCAATCCACTTCGCGACAGGAGAAAGGGACTTAAATTTTTTTGGCCGCAGGAACAAAAATGCCGCCAGGAGGGCAAAAATCCCGGTTATGCCCCATACAAAATGGGTTTTGGTGATCAGATAGGCATTGCCGGCATCGTGCAAAACCCCGTAAAGCACGGCAATCGTCATGACCACGGAAAAGACCAGCACCCCATGGATCAGCCAGCGCTCAATTCGCCAGGCGCTCAATGATTTATCCGACAAATGCCGGAAGGGGTCGCCCGCTGTTTCTGCAAGCCCCCCGCAGCCGCATACCCAGGAACAATACCAGCGTTTGCCGTACCGCCAGGTGAGTACCGGGGAGATCAGCAGGATCATCAGGATGCCCCAAATGAGCATGAACAGGCCGAGATTTCCGCTGTCGATCATTCCCTTAATATTCCAGCCGTCAAAAAAATAGTAATTGAGCGGCCACATATTCTTGAAATCATTGTAGGGTTTGTTGAGCCCAAGTAAAATTTCCGGCAGTAAAAAGGCAAACCCGAGCTGGAAGAACATCACCGAAATGGTCCGAAGTACCTGGTAACGGTTGTGCCGGTATTTCCGGATGAATTTATACCCCAAAGCCAGGATCGCCACCGTGTATAACACACCGTATACAAACCATTGGCTCGCGGGTTTGCCCTCCAGGGCATAACACAAGGGATCGAAAAAGGCGATCAGCCCGGTATTGGCCGCGCCGTTCATACCCAGCCCCAGGTACTGCGGAAACCAGTACAACAATACGTAGAACCCGGTAAGCGTTACCCCCAGCGCCCAGGCCCAAACACCCCGGTTGCTCAGGCTCCGGTTCCAGACTCCATTGTTTTTGATCCCTTCCGGAACTGGAGCGTAGGCGGCGCGGGCAAACCAGACGGCGCCGGCTGTCATCATCCCCAGGGAAAGCCCCAGAAATAAACCCGGATTGGGAAATCGCACCCCGAACAGGGCCAGCAATAACAGGCCGATACCCAGCACGGTAAATAAAAGCCCCATCCGCTGACCCATGTTCAACCGGTGCGCAGACGGGGTGACGAGGGAAAGGGGGGCGTCGGTTAATTGTGGCATTATATTATTGATTCGATTGATTCGATTTATTCGATTGATGCGATTGATTCGACTGATTGCCTGCCTGCCGGCCAGGCAGGGATTGATTCGATTGATTCGAGGGGGTGTCCCGCATCCTCCTATCCTCAAGCCCCGCCCGTTTGCAGGCCTCTGCCCATTTGTCGGTTGAATTGTGCCAACAAAGCCGATTCGTATCTCTGGAAAAACTCCGGGTCGAAATTGGCGGCGGAGAGGTTTTTGAGGACCTGTTCGACCGGCGCCTGGTCCGCAATCCATTTTTCGCATACTTTGTGGCGATAACGCACGCCCATCAGGTTGAAGCCGGCGACGGCGCCCGAAACCTGGTCGTACACCAGGCGAATGCTGCGTTTGCCGTCCGGATGTTCCCAATAAAGGCCGGCCTGCCCTTCCTTCAGGTCAGTCGGCACATCGCCGTAAACCTGATATTCGATATCGAGAAATTTGGCGGAGTTGAACCAGATACCCGGATTGTATTCCAGCGGCCGGCCGCAAATGGTATGGGCCACCGTTTCTCCCATCATCCGGCCAGTATACCAGACCGCTTCGACGGCCCTGCGGCCCGGGCGCGGGTTCTGAAGTTGAGCGCAATCGCCAATGGCGTAGACATCCTTTATGTTCGTTTCCAGAAAATGATTGACCACAACCCCACGCTGGATATCCAGGCCGGAGCCTCTGAGAAAATCGACATTGGGACTGACGCCCGCCGTCAGCCCCACGTAACCGCAGTTGATCCGTTCACCCTGGTTAGTGATCACTGCACAAGCACGCCCCTGGCCGTCGTCCACAATCTCTTTCAGTTCGGTTGACAGCCGCAGATCAATTCCGTGTTCGCGGATATGGCGGCTGACCATTTCCGACTCCTCCGGCGGAAGAACCATATCCCAGTACCCGGCTTCGCGGACCAACATCGTGACCGGGATATGCCGGGAGTGGAACATTTCGGCCATTTCGATGCCGATCAGACCGCCGCCGACGATCACTGCCCGTTCAAGCCCGGAACTGCAGGCTTCCATGTTTTCAAGGTCTTGCAGCGCATACAACCCGCTCACCCCTTTGAGATCCTGGCCGGGCCAGCCGAATTTATTGGATTTGGACCCGGTTGCGAGGATAAGTTGATCATATGCCAGCTCTCCGGATGGGAAAAGGATCTTTTTACCATCAAAATCAACCTGTTCTACCCGTTTTCGGATCAGGTTGATCCGGTTCTTTTCCCAGAACCAGGGTTCATAAGGCTGGGTATCCCTGAAGCGGAGGTGACCCATGTAGACGTACATGAGGGCCGTCCTGGAAAAAAAATAATCCGTTTCGTCGGAAATAACCGATATTTCGTGGTCGCTCAGTTTCCGGATAAAGCGGGCGGCAGTGATCCCGCTGATCCCGTTTCCGATGATAACAATGCGCATCAGGCGATGGGTTTTGATAAACAACGAAGGTAAATACAAATCGGATGAGCAATAGAGATGAAAGGGCATTTAAATTTCATCAACTGTCCAGCCCGGGACAATTGAAGGAAACACTCCTCTCCTGCGGGTGCGAAACCTTGGTAAAATTTTAACGTACATTCCTTTGGTGTAAAGGTATTCCGGTGCGGGATTTTTGCGCCTGAAAACCGAAAAGCTTCCGTCATTTTTTTTAATAAAGCGGTAGAATTTTGCATGGCAGTTTGTTACTAATTTTGTCATTCAAACCAGTAGTTTGGCACAATCAGCCAAATGCAGGAAAAGAGCAACCAACCATTTATTCACCAATTCTGTGACCGATATGTTAAAGCTGCAACCCGTGGATAGAAGGACCGGACTCACACCGGAAACCTTTGCAAGGGAATACCTCATCCCCCGCAAACCGGTCATTTTTACCGACCTTATGGCGCCCTGGCCGGCCAGGGAAAAATGGACGATCGGCTACTTTAAGGAAACCTACGGAAACCTCCAGGTACCCGTATTTTCGGCGAACTACTCCAAACCGGGAAAAAGTTATATGACGCCGGACAAGATCATTCCTTTCCGGGAATACCTGGAGACGATTGAAAAAGGACCTACAGACCTGAGAATGTTTTTGTTCAATATCTTCAGGCACGCCCCCGAACTGTGCAAGGATTTTTCCCAGCCCACCATCATGGATGGGTTTTTCAGGGATTTTCCGTACATGTTTTTTGGCGGACAAGGCGCCAAAGTAGCCCTTCACTATGATATTGACCTGTCGCACGTTTTTCTCAATCAGTTCCACGGCCGCAAGCGGGTTGTGCTGTTCCCCCCCGAACAGTCCAGGAATATTTATCAGCACCCTTTCACCGTGGCCAGCTACATTGACGTCAACAATCCGGACTACGAATTGTATCCGGCTCTGCGCTATGTGACGGGCTACGAGTGTTGTATCCATCCTGGGGAAACGATCTTTATGCCGAGCGGGCACTGGCATTACATCGAATATACCGACGGGGGGTATTCCATTGCCTTGCGGGCCAACGAAAGTTATGTAAGGAGGGCCAAAGGCTTGTGGAATATCGCGCGCCATTTTGTCGTGGATAAAAGCATGAACCGCCTGATGGGCGAGCATTGGCGGCAGATCAAGGAGCGGATGGCTCAAAAGAGGGCGGAAATGGAGCAGGAAAATAAATGATAATTTTTAAATGCAAGCAGCAAATAAATTTTCCCCAGCGTTCTCCTTCTAACCGGGATCATGTAACTTGCAGGTCGGAGATGAAGAGAGCGATCTCGTTCAAGCAGATATTTTCTTGTTGAGTACATGCGTGAACAAGCCGGCAGGTTTTGCCTCCGGCAATGTTTGTTTTGCATAACAGGGTGAAAAAATTCATGAGTCCCAAAAAATGCGTAAGGAATGATGAAAAAGCGAAGTTTTTTATGGTTGTTGGCGTTGCTCGTAGCGGCAGGGTGCAAAATCGATTCTTTGCAGGATACGATCGTTGTCGCCGACGTAGATGATGAATTCAGCATCGATTATTGGGAAGAACTGGCCCCCGGGAAAAGGGGGTTGGTTTTCAATATTGAAACGATCAAGGAAGAAGAATGCCTGAATGCGACCATTAATTACCAGTTTTCAATATCCGGTTCGCGCATCGGCCTTTCCCTCGACGATATCCTGACCCCATCCGACTGTGTGCCCGGGCTTGCGCCGGTAATTGAAAATATCAAATCCGGCGCGCTGGTATTCCCGTATTATGAATTGTCCATCGACCTGAAAAACACGGTTGTCAACAAAGGAACCCTCTCCGTCAACGCCGACAATTACCGGATCAGCATGTTGACCGAAGCCGGACTCAATTTTGTCAATAAAAAATTGAACCGGATCCCGGACACCACCTTCTGGGGTTATGTCGCCTACCCGGCCGGCCATCAAAGCGTTTCGGCCGATTGGCTCGCTTCAATCTCCTCCATCGCGGCGCCCGTCGACGCAAAAGAGGGCTATTACGGCCATTTCACGATCAATAACAATACACCGCAAAAGATCTTCCTGCGCAACGAGCCGCAACACGCTCCTTTTGATGCCTTTTATTTCAAACTGGATGCACCGGCTGCCGAACTCAAGGAAAAAATTGCGGCATTCAACAATGCGCATTCGGCCTTGGTGCAACTCAAAGTTTATACTGCCTGGGGCGAGGTATTGTAATTTTTTCGTTTGGCTTCCTCACCAAGATTCATTATTTTTAGGCGTCAAAACCTATTAACTAACGAATGAACCCGGCATCACCGGGTAAAAAGAACAGCTATGTGGAAAGAATTTAAGGATTTTGCCATGCGTGGCAACCTGGTTGACATTGCGGTCGCATTCGTTCTGGGCGGCGCATTCGGACGGGTCGTCTCTTCTTTTACCGACGGTATCGTAGCCCCTTTAATCGGGATGTTGGGCGGCGCCGACCTTGCAAGCTGGAAATACGTGCTCAAAGCAGCCGCTACGGATACAGCCGGAAACGCAACCCCGGAAGTTGCCGTTATGTATGGGTCCTTCCTGGCCGCAATCCTTGATTTCATCATTGTTGCCTTTGTCATGTTCATGCTGGTCAAAGGCATCAATAAAATGAAGAAACAGGAAGCGCCGGCAGCCCCTCCGGGCCCAAGTGCGGAAGAAAAACTCCTGACCGAGATCCGGGATCTGCTCAAAAAATAGTCCCGGATTCCCTTTACCGGCAAACAAAGGCCCGGCCGACCGTTCCAGATTCCTGGTCTCTGTGAAATGGAAAGCTGCGCCGGGCCTTTGTTAATAAGAACCGGGAGCCTTCATCTCTCCCGGATCAAAGCCGTTTTGTAAAAACACCCACTCCTTTCTCAATAAAAAGACGCCATTTCTCCTCAAAACGCCCCCCGTATCCTAATTAAACCCGGATAATCATATTTTTTTTATCCAATTGTATAAAGTTTTATTTGAAAAAAGTATATTTGTCCCGTCCAGTGAGCAAACACCTCACTGATTGATAGCTCCCTCTGACAAAAATCGCCATCCGGACAACCGGAACCTTTAAAAGCAAGTTCAATCCAATTCCTTTAAAATGCCGCTTTTCGGCATGAGTGAATCTTTCTGAACATACATGTCTGTGTTCATCTCATAACAAATCAAGCGCCGGACAGTGCGCTCATGAAAAAGATTCTGCGACCTTTTTAATCCCTTTATCCGATTTGGATCTGATGCATTTCCTTCAGCTTGAAGGTCAATGTTGAGACTATACCCTGGTTCTCGGGCAGTATCATTCAGAACAATATTATTAACCAAATTTTAGGATCAATGAAAGCGAAGCACTTCTACACAACAGCCTTATCCATGCTGTTTTTACTATCCCTGGGCTTTCAGGCCATGGCTCAACCGGCCAACGACCTGTGCGCTAATGCAGCCACAATCTCCTGCGGAACG
>CAZLEF010000009.1:0-107872 GCA_964558465.1 uncultured Lewinella sp.
TTTGGAATGGTTTGGAATGGTTTGGAATGGTTTGGAATGGTTTGGAATGGTTTGGTATGGTTAACCCCAAACAACTCCAAACTACTCCAAACCCTCATAAACCTCCCCCAACGCCCCATCCAGTTCCGGAAAGGCAAATTGGAACCCGGACGCCACCGTTTTTTCAGCAGAGACGCGGGTGCTGAACAGGATCGTGTCGGCCATTTCTCCAAGCGCGATCCGGAGCAAAAACGCAGGGATGGGGATCATCAGCACCGGCTTTCGCAGGGCTTTGGCAATTTTTTTGACCATTTCCCGGTTAGTGACCGGACCCGGGGAAACGCCGTTGTAAAAACCGTTCATGGATTCGTTTTCCAGGGCGTGTATGAACAACCTGCACAGGTCGTCGATATGGATCCAGGAATACCATTGGCGGCCGGACCCAAAATAGGCCCCCGTGAAAAAACGAACGAGGAGTGCGAGTTTGGGCAATGCGCCGCCCTGAGCAGAAAGGACGATGCCGATGCGCAGGCCGACCGTTCTCCAACCTGCACGGGTGCTTTCCTGGATGGCGTTTTCCCAAGCTGTGCAGCTTTCGGATAAAAAACCCCGGCCGGCAGGGTCGGACTCGGTCGCCCAACGGTCGCCCGTGTCGCCATAATACCCCATTGCGGCGGCGGAAACAAAGGCTTTGGGTTGCCGTCCCAGCCGTTTGAAAGCGTTGATGAGGGTGAGGGTGCTATCCACCCGGCTGCCGGTGATGCGTTTTTTCCAGGATTTTGACCAGCGTTTGTCGGCAACGCCGGCGCCTGCCAGGTTGATAACATAGTCAGCTTGTTGGATAGCCTCGTCCTGCACTAGGCCTTTGGCGGGGTCCCAGGTGTAGGTGGGGTAAGGCGCGACTTTTTTTCGGGTGCGGCTCAAATGGATGACTTTATAACCCTTGTGAGTGAGCGTTTCACTAAGGTGCGCGCCGATCAGGCCGGTTCCGCCTGCTATGAGTACTGTGGGCATGGATGGATAAAGGTTAAAGATAATGTTAGTGTTGAAACAACGGATTCAGAGGTTGGTTCAGGAGTGGGGAAAGATGTGATTAGCCTGGGATCAAATATCGAATCTTTATTCATCCGGCACGATAATCCATCCGAATTCTTGCATTTGATAAAAACTGGCGACGCCTTTATTGTCCATTTTTTATTACTGGAGCGGGGGTTCAAAGGTTTATGGGCATTCTCGCTATTTGTCTGTCTCGAATAATAAGAAGAATAGATGTCAACACCCCTGAGATTATTAGTCCAAAATCCTCTATTACCCCCAGGGAAAACGCAGCAGCAACGCCAACAATAGCCCAAAGTATAGGAATGACAAGTAGGAATTTGGGGAATTTCTTTTCTGTCCATAAATAGATGCCAAAGGTGAAAATAGTAGTCGGGCATGGCAAACCAAAGGTTGGAGCGGATGGATAAATATGTTTTTGTGAATAACTGAGAACAGGATATAATATCAAGGCATAAAGTATAAAAAGCGCTCCGGTTACCCCATATATATCAGAGCGAAAGTTGAACGAAAGTTTGCGTGTATAAATTCCTGCATACCCTACAAGAAATCCTTGCAAGATGAAAGCTGCTCCAAAAACATATGCACCTTTATTGATAGTTGTAAAATACAGCAGATGATAGACAATTCCCATCCACAGCCAGAAAAATGAAAGAAAAGCTATGATGAATTTATCAGTGTTTGAAGATTTTTTTATTGCAAAAAAAATAGTCGCCGTCGCGAGCAGGTAAAAAACAACCTGCATAGGAAAAACCGCGAGGTTGTAATTTTTCATAACATCAAAGAACTGTTCCGGTGTAAATGGTATTTTCATGGCCTCAATGTTATACCGCGCGTCGGATGGCTTTTGGCAAACCGTCCATTTTGCAGCGTTTCACGCCTAGGGTGTGGCGCGCTTTTGGGCACGCCACAACGCCCTCGGCGTGGTGGTGCGGAGCGAAGTAAATATTGTTCCGGTTTATTTTCAAACTCTGCAAAAATAAGGCGAATCTTTTTTAATAACAAAAGTGCCGCCCAATTTTGCCAGACATGTCGGAAACCCTGGTGGTCGATGATTCTATTTTCAAGGGAAAACCATATATTTGACACTGGTACGCCGACATCTGGACTGGATTTGATCGGGTCCCCTAATGTGGAGATTTTAAGGCAACCGTCATACCAACAAAACGAACCAACACAACATGAAACCATTTTATCTTCCACTCATCTGCCTTGCAGTTTTTACGATTTTCAACGCCTGCAACCGCACCCCCGTACCCCCTGCCCCTTTCGGCGCCATCCCTTCCGAACGCCATTTATCGTGGCACGACCAGGAATACTACGCCTTCGTACATTTTAATATCAATACTTTTTCCGACCTGGAATGGGGGCACGGCACCGAACCCCCCACCATTTTCAATCCGACCCAACTGGACTGCCGCCAATGGGCCCGGGTCGCCAAAGCAGCCGGTATGAAAGGGATCATCATTACGGCCAAACACCACGACGGATTTTGCCTTTGGCCCTCCCAATTCACCGAACATTCTGTCAAAAACAGCCCCTGGCGCGGCGGCAAGGGCGACCTGCTCCGGGAACTGGCCGACGCCTGCAAGGAATACGGCCTCAAGATGGGCGTTTATCTGTCGCCCTGGGACCGCAATAACCCCAAATACGGCACGCCGGAATACAACGGCTATTTCATGCAGCAACTGACCGAGGTCCTGACGGGGTACGGCGATATTTTCGAAGTCTGGTTCGACGGCGCCAACGGAGAAGGCCCCAACGGCAAAAAACAGGAATACGACTGGCCCGGTTTCATCGAAACGGTGCGTAAAAATCAACCCAACGCCGTGATCTTCAGCGACGCCGGGCCGGATATCCGCTGGGTCGGCACCGAACAGGGGTTTGCCAACCCCACCAACTGGGCCACCCTCAACCGCGACGATTATTATCCTGGCACACCGCGTTACCTTGAATTGCGTTCCGGCAACCAGAACGGAACCCACTGGGTGCCCGCTGAAGTGGACGTCTCCATCCGTCCGGGATGGTATTACCACGCCGATGAAGACAACTACGTGAAATCCGTCGACCACCTGGAACTGATCTATTACCAATCTGTGGGCCGCAATGCCAATTTGCTCTTGAACCTGCCGGTAGACCGCCGCGGCCTGGTGCATGAAACCGATTCCGCCCGGCTGATTGAGCTGAAGGCCCGGCTGGACGCCACTTTTACCGACAACCTGGCCGCCGGCCAAAAAGCAACCGCCACAGAGATACGCCAAAAGCATAAAAAGGCCTTTGGCCCCGGGAATGCCCTGGACGGGAACCCCGATACCTATTGGACGACCAACGACAGCACCACCACCGCCTCCCTGGAGATTCACCTGGATGCGCCCGCCCGGTTCAATGTCATTGCGCTCGAAGAGTACCTCCCATTTGGGCAGCGGGTCGAATCGTTTACGGTGGAAGTCTGGCAGGACGGCCAATGGATGTTTGCAGCCGAAGCGACGACCATCGGCGCCAAACGTCTGCTCAGGTTGCCGGAAAATACCACCGACCGGGTCAGGGTCAACTTCACCGGCGCCATGGCCTGCCCGGTCATTTCGGAGATCGGCCTTTACCTGGCGCCCCACCCCAATCCGCTGCTGGAACCGGAAGTGGATTTTGACAAACGCATGGCCTGGTGGCGGGACGCCCGGTTCGGCATGTTCATCCACTGGGGCGCCTACGCAGTCCCTGCAGGTGTATATAAAGGAAAGGAAGTTCAAGGGATCGGCGAATGGATCATGGACAACGCCAAAATCCCCGTTCCGGAATACGAAAATTTTGTAAAGCAGTTTAATCCCGTAAAATTCAATGCGGAGGAATGGGTCCGGATCGCCAAGGATGCCGGCATGAAGTACATCGTCATCACCTCCAAACACCACGACGGTTTTTGCCTCTGGGATTCAAAAGTGTCGGCGTACGATATCATGGATTTTGCCCCTTTCCAACGGGATATTCTCGGCGAACTGGCCGACGCCTGCGAAAAAGAAGGTATCAAACTCTGTTTTTACCATTCCATCATGGATTGGCATCACCCCGACGCCAAAGGCGAAAACTTCGCCCGGTACCGGGAAGAATACCTCAAACCCCAACTGGCAGAACTGGTGAAAAATTACAATCCGCATGTGCTGTGGTTCGACGGCGAATGGATCGACGAATGGACCGAGCCGCAAGGCAAGGACCTTTACGCCTTTACCCGGAACCTGAATCCGGCGCTCATCGTCAATAACCGGGTAGGGAAAGGCCGCAACGGCATGCAGGGCATGAACAAAGGAACCGAATTTGCAGGCGATTTCGGCACACCCGAACAAGAGATCCTGGCCAAGGGCGGCGGCGACCTCGACTGGGAGTCCTGCATGACCATGAACGATACCTGGGGCTTCAAACAAAACGACCACAACTGGAAATCCGCAGAAACGCTGATCCACAACCTGGTGGACATTGCCGCCAAGGGCGGGAATTACCTGCTGAACGTAGGACCGACGGCGGAGGGCCTGATCCCCGATGCCAGCGTGGAACGCCTGAAAGAAATGGGCGAATGGGTGCGCGTCAACGGGGAGGCGATCTACGGCTCACGGCAATGGGCATCCTACCAGGAAGGCGACCCTATCCGGTACATCCAGGGCAATAACGGGGCCGTATACGCCGTCGCGCTCGCGTGGCCGGGCAGCGAACTCAACCTTAAAGCTGTTAAACCCGAAGCCGGTTCAAAGATCCGCATGCTCGGCTATGACCAGGACCTCGCCTGGACCTGGGAAGACGCCACCGGATTGACCATCCAATTGCCGGCGGCGATGCAGGATGCCGGGAAGCGGCCTTGCCGGTATGCTTGGGTGTTTAGGGTGAAAAAGCAAGAGGGGTGAGAGGAGGTGAGAGAGTGAGATTTATCCGACCGGTACGGGAGGAGGGTGAGAGCCGGCCATGACTGCTAACCACAAAGACGCAAAGGAATCACAAAGGGCACAATTTTCTTCGTGCACTTGGTGAGATCCTGGTGTCTTTGTGGTTAATATTACTCCTCATCAATTGACACGAATATCTATCCAAATATGTTGATGGGACTATGACTATTGCAGGATTTACCTGCGACAACTTCCGGTTGCCTCCTGACTTGAAACCCGCAATCCTCCACCAATGCGTACGCTCTTTTCCTGGATTTTAAGGTATAACGATTACCCGTAAATGATCCTATTAATCGGGCAAGCGCAGGGTATGCCAATTTTGGAGTTTGCCAAAACGAAATAAATCCGCAGAAAATCCTGAAAAAAACGAAAATATTTCGCCTTCCTGCGGATTATTCCGGAATCAATTTATTAAGTTGAAATAAAATTTATTTTTAATTAATTGATTATCAATTAATTGAATAAATATTTGTTTTAACCGAAAATCGCTTACTGATTGGCACAGGATTCGTCAATATAAAGGAAAGGACAAAAAGATGATGAAAAACAAAATTACTTCACAAAAAGGCCGGCCCGGGCAGCCAGGATATACGCGGATGAAGTCCGTGAGAGGGCTGCTGTGGTACGGTGCTAGGGCGGGTGATCTACAGCTGACGGGATGAGTTTTTGACCCGCCATTTATTTGTTCACTAGCAAAAATTAAAAATCATGTCTGCATTTATGTATCTTTTTATGGGCTCGATGGCGCTTGCGGGGTTGACCTCAATGAATACCCGGCGTTTCAAGCGTTTGTTTGCTACTTCGGTGTTTGCGATGCTGATTTCGGCGTATTTTATTTGGAGTCAGTACGCGGTGTAATCTTCATTAAAATACTCAAAATGAGAACCAAGAGACAATTCCAGGAAAATGTTTTGCATAGGCTGGGGCGGCTGCTAGCCGCTCTTGCTTATTTCAGGGTGAAAGAAACGGATTTTTTTCGTTTGAAAACGGATTTTTTTCGCCAAAACGAATTCTTTTCGTTTATCTGAAAAGTTTACATGAGTTTAAGTGTTTGATAATCAGTTTTTTTTGAAACATTTATAATGAAAGTAATATTTGGCATAATAATGAAAGGTTTGGTAAGAACTCCCTGCTAAAGGCCGACGCTGAAAACATCAGTTGTACAATCCAAAACGACCACGATCATGAGAATGAGAAACTACAAATTTAAAAGACGAACGGAGGTACCGAACCACTCAAAAGCAAAACCATGGCAGATCATGCAAAAAATATCAGAGTAGAGGAGGGATTGTTATTGGCAGAATACGACAGGTTGCTGGATATTTGCATTGAAAAGTGCATTGGTTTTGAGGGTGAGAAACCCCAACTGAAAACCAAAGAAGCCAGGAAGAAATATTTCTTAATTCTATATAATAAGTTAACGTCCGGCCCAGCGAGGCCTTTTTTTGTCAAAAACATTGCCGGTATATGTCAGAGCCTTTCCAGCCATGATGCAAAAAAAGCGCTGATCACCATCGACCAGAAGTTGATTACCAGGATCGGATTTATTTCCGAAGTTGTCATTTGCATCCAATATTACCACAATCAGATCCTTGACGAAAAATCCGGTGTCGACAAGCCCAGAAAGATCGTATCCAACTGGAAGGAAGCAGATCAACTCAAAAAAGCTCTGTACTGTTATGTCGAATCAGAGATTCCGGAACTGATCAGAAAAAAAATAATTGCAACGCTTAACCGCTGTTTTTTAGCTGTTGACTTCGGGCAGTACCTTGAAAAAAAAACGAGTACCTTTCAATTTATGACTGCAAACAAGGGCAGAAATGTTTGTATCAATGAAATATTTAATCCTTTTGTCAAAAAGCTTGCATCAGAATCGAGGGCGATTAAACCAAATTTCAGCGATCATGCCTTTTTAAAGGATCCCAAGAATAATTTGATCAAGGATAATATTATTCAACAAATCAGACATTTTTGTGTAAAAGAACATCATGAATCTGATTCTGAAAATTGTTTTAATATTCATTTAAATTCTTTAAAAAGAGACCTGATCCATCAAATCCCGTCTGAAGAAATTAATTTTATATTATCCGAGTATCTTTCAAATTACAGCCATTCCAGAGGTTTCCTGATTTTGTATTTTCAACGGGTCTATCTCACCTGCGCGACTTTATATGTAGCGTTTACCGAATTGGTGGCGGACCTTTATGGTCTGGAAGAAAGCCATAAAAGGAACCTGAAAAGATTTTCAGTTCAGTTCGGCATCATGCGCCAGGTTGTGAATGACAATACGGATTGTATCCCTTCCTGGTTTAATCCCGGCACAAAAACCAAAAAACCGACAGATACGTTCAAAGACCTGAGAAACAATAATATCACCCTGCCCTTGTTTTTGTTAATCTGCGATGGGAGGAAAAACAAAACCAAAAGGATGCTCAGGATCAACCCGAAGGCCATATCTCCTGCTTTCTGCGACAATAGAGCGTTCAGAGAGTTGATGGATACAAACACATGGGATAGTTCGGTAGAATTTTGCCAAAAGTTATCCCGGAATGCAATTACTCATTTGGCCTGTTTCAGGAATACAGAAAATAAAAAAGCATTGAGATACCTTTGCTCCATAGCTTTTTATAATAAATTTTATCATACGATCGCTGCCTGTAAAGATCATTCTCCTGCCCTGTTTAAAGTAACTCCATCGCTTGCCAAAAAACCTTTCGCTTTTTCATACCTGCCAGCCTTCTCCCGGAGATTTTTTTCTGACTTGCTTGACTTTTATCCCCGGAATGCCTAAATTGTAGCCCAATCATTACCAAAACCCATTTATGCCTGCTTCAACTTCTGATCTCCGCACCATTTTCCCGATTCCCAATCGGGAAGATTTTTTTGACCTCATGTACGACCGTTTCCACGAAATACTTTGGCGCTTCAGTTTTCTGAGAAAACCATACCTGTTATTTATCAATACCTTGCCGCGCGATTATAAAGAAAAGCTGATTGTGCCCAGGGATAAGCCTCAGGAGTATATATATGCCGGACTGGGTAAACTAATAAGCAACCTGGAAAAAAATAAAAAAGTACAAATACCTGATAATCTGGAAATAAAGATTCAACCTTTGAAGCAAACACGAATTGAAAAGGGAAGGGGGGAATTGGTGAAAAAATATTTCGGCAAACTAACAGGCGATTCTTTAACGCTTTCAGAAATATACAAGATTAGTTCCGGCAGAATGACGGGGTATTTTTCAGGACGCCTCAGCAAAAACCAGGAATTGGAACGAAGTGTGCTGGATGGCTTATTTCCCCTTGAAGATTATTTCTATCTCTCGCTGCCACTTCTGGTCTTTGGAGAGTTCGACGGCATGGTGCACATCATCCATCACAAAGACGACCGGGAGGGATTGGGTTTTGTTAAAGGCAATTGGGAAGAAGATCAGCCGCACTTTAGAATGGGTGCAGGCAATATCATCAAAGCCTTCAGCTATGAGACCGAAGCAATCTGGTTGGATTGGGAAGTGATAGGAGATCACCTGTTTCAAATTTCCGCCATCCAGGAAGTGCTTAACGAAATCAAGGAAGAAAGTCTGGTAAAACGATTAAAAAGAGAGGCTAAATCCGGAAATAAAATATTTGAGGAATTGGAGTATCCTCAATACTATGCCAGGAACACACCTTACTACGAAGCCCGCCTCAAACTCACCGACGAAGTTACCGATAAATTTTACCAGCAGGCCTTAAAAAATGCGATCGTCAGCATCCTCATCGACAGTTACGCCCACAACGTCAGCGCCCATAGTCTGACCTCCCTCAACTGGCTGATGAAACTCCGCTCCGGCAAACAAAAAGAACGGGAGGAGAAAAAAGCGGAATGGATGCGGAACCTGGCGGAACTGGAGGGGTACCTAAACCGGGAAATACTTGCCGGCGACCCATTGGAAAGTTTGAGAAAACTGATCCGGGATGCCGAATCCATTATCAGCCTCTCCAAAGAAAATTTCTCTTCGGACACTTACCTCGTAAATTATCCGGGTTCCATGTCTACGGAAATGCAGCCGCTCCTGGGCTATCTGATGGAAAAAGGCGCTTTCTGGAGCGGCATTACCCGCGATCTGCACTACGGCGGTACGGTGGTATCTTTATTTGACTTGTTGTGGGAAAATTTTATCAATAACCCGCTTTACCTGGGTACCATCGCCAAAACAGAAGGCGTGACGACCCTCAAACTGAAGATCATTGTTTTTGAACCCCAGGGAAAATTTTATGATAACAATGAAATTGTACCCAAAAAGGTCAGTGTGCAGGGCATACTTTCCGAGATCAATATCAAAAAAAGCCGTCAAAACGACCGCTATAATGATTCCACCTGGGAGCTGATCCTGCGCCCCGGTAATAAGGTTTTACCCGGTATCAACCAGGCAGAATACGAATTCCTGAAAGACCGCTCCAACTTCGTCCAGCCCGGAGACGCTTTTCTGGTACTCAAAGCGGCTTTATCCAAAATCAAACTCTTTTTGCCAGGGGGTATTGTCGGCAAACACGCGCTTTTCACCATGCTCGAAAATGAGATCCGCAATGTCAAACATTATGTGCATGATGCCAAAGCGCTGGAAAAAATCCGGGAGAACGGCCTGACCCTCGCCCTATCCGTACAGGAGGCGCCGCTCCGGCAAGATTCGCCGCATTCCCGCCCGCTTTACCAATTGGGGATATACCTCGACGAACCTACCCAACTCATCCGGAAAAGCCGCGAAGCGGAAAGCAATTTTCTCGTCCAACAGCGGTATGAAAAATTATACGAGGACATTATCGACCAGAAGACCAAAGCCATAAAACTCGGTGGGAATTACCAGGATAAAATATGCGCTTCCATGATGCTGAACAACCTTTTCGGGAAAGTGCAAAATGGATACACCAGCCCGTTCAGAAAGGAAGATAAAGATTCCGACCGGGATAATCTGTATTATCCGTGGGTAATACCTGCTATCGCCGAAGCAGGGGGGCAGGAGGGGGTAATCCGTGATTTTCAGATTCGGAAACCTCAGATCCAAACGGAAGATATCCCGCTATGGAAACAAGGTTACCTGAAGAAGATCATCCATATCTGGCAGGGTTCCGTAGTGAAATTTCTGACACCTAAACAATTAAATGATAAAGGCGGATTGCCTGTCTGGAAATGGGAAAACCCTTCCCGGTTCAAGTTCTTATGCCTGAGCGGGTCCGATGAAGAACAAACCCGCCTGATTTACATGGCCAGGAAGGAAGCCGGCGTGATCCGCCTGGTAAAGAACTGCGAGGGCGATTCCGATTCCATGAAAAATTTTGATGAAGTCGAATTGTTGAAAAAGGGTTATAAAAAATGGCTTCCCCAATGGCTTTCCTATGACCGCCTGCGGATCGATTTTCTGGAGCCGGCCATTCGGGAGGATGCAGATGTCATGGCCTCCAATTTTTCAATCATTTATGATCCGAATGCCGGAAAATGGCTCATGATCGATCAGGAACAAAATAAAATGTCCGACTGGCCGGATGAAAAACGCCTGGTTATTCAACTGAAACACGGAGATGAAAAGTTAGAAGCCGGTAACGATACCTGGGTGGGTGTCAGAAAACATGGAAATTACAGGCAATATTTCTCGGAATCCGGTAAACATCTTCAGGAAGAAAGAATGGCTGAATTGCTGGAGAGCCTGGGCAGCAAGGTGGCTGTTTTTGACAGCAGGGCCCGTCACCGCATCCGGGAGAGCAACCGGAACAGAATACTGCTGTACAACCGTATTTTAAACCTGTATATTTTCAGTGAAAAACTGGAAGAATGGGAAAACAGAAAACTGGAAATTCCCCGGGATATTAATTTCCTGATCATCCACCTCACTTTCATCGAACAAATTGTTCAAAAAAAATACCCCGGAAAACTGGGTAAATCGGAGAGCATCGTCGGGTTTTTTATCAAAAATGAAATCCCTGCGGAACTGTACAACCGGCAAAACTTTATCCTGGTATTGACTACCGGAAGGGGTCGGATGGACTGGTGGAACGACCTGGTCAATGAACAGCCCGACAACCCCTACAGGGATTATGCCCGGTTTGTAACGTTCCGCCCCATCGAGTCCATTGTTTCCGCTATTGAAGACGCGCAAGCGAAAGCGGATGATATCGATCTGAAATATAACCTCACGAAAATTTTATTCGGTTCATAGTTTTTTTGTAATGCAGGATAAAAATCAAAAAAGGATCATGGTGATCGCATGGAAGTGGCGACCGCCGGCCATTGAAGAAAACCTCCGTGAGAAAGAATGGCGGGTTGACGACACCAACACCGATCTCCTGTATTGTTTATCCCAGGATAAATGGTCGGCTGATCATATTGCTGAAAAATTGGAACGCCTTTTTTATGGTGATCCGTCTGCTCAAATTCAGTTATTCCTGCACCGGCAGGCCTATAGAAAAGAATCGCTGGATCATATTTTCGATCATCTAAACACCCGCTTTGGCCGAAAAACAATATCGCAAATAAAGGGATTCCTGTTTGGACAGGACCGTGATTTTATCTATATCAAAACCCAAAAGGCAGGTCTGTTGGGGACTAATGGCCGTCTTGGAGGAACGGTATCGGTCGGCGGGGAAGAACGGGAATTTCAGGTCATCAAAGAAGATGGAGTCATTTACCCCGCGCAGTTCAATAAGGTCTGGGATTATTACGCCCATGAATTTAAACAGAAGATCTTTGATGTTTTTGAACAACTCATGATCCGGTTATTTCCTGCTTGTGAAACGGATAGGGAAATAGACGCGGCCGAACTTTACCAGATGATCAAAAAAGATGATTTGCTTGTTTTGCGATTGAGAAGCCTGCAAAACAAAAAACTGGAGGAGGAAAAATTAATCGAAATTGAAAAAAAAGAAGGCCGGTCTTACGGTTTTGAGGATTGCAGGTCCAACCTGGAAACATTATATGGAGAACGCACCGCTGCGTCGTATGACGAATTGAACCAGGCTCTGGACTCGATTATGGCGCCCGAAACCGAAAAGGTGAATCCTAAAGAGCGTTTGACGGCTGTTCGAAAATCTTTTGTCAAATTATTGGAATCCATGCCCGAAGCCACTTTTTATTGAAACAGGCCATGAATAATCTAAAAACCTGGTTGTGTTTATGTCCGGAAGACGGGTTGTTTGAATGGATCAAACGGCCGATGACAAGTGCGGGGTTTGCGTTGGAAAGATGGATGCCCGGTATTGAAATTCCCGCTTCCTGCACGGGTTTGGTGGTCAGGTCTCCTATCAGGATCGGAACGGTGTATGTTCGGGTAGAAAAAGTCTGGAAGCGGTTTTTACATGCCCGATACCCGGAGTCTAAACTGATTACGTTCGGATTCTGGCCGGCTGAACATCCGAATTATATCGATCTGCTGCAATTCCCCCGCCCGGATAAAGCCCTGACAGAACGTGCCCTTAAGGCATCAGAAAATGTTGTTTTCCCGGATACGCAGGGACTGGAATTGCTCGAAAAACTCGGTCGGTTTTTTCGCGGCCATGATGATTCCAGGCAGGACAGCGTATCTGCCGCCCTGAAAAGCATTACCTACCGATTGGATGCGTTAGCTGCGGCAGCGGAAAGCAAACCGTTTGGAGATGCTCTTGAATATATCCTGGATTGCAGGGATCTGGAGTCTATGGGACCAGACCAAAATGAAAAGGACAAAATGAACCCGCTTTTTCTTTGGCGCCAATTTTATTCCCGATGGGAGGCTTATTTTCCGCTTTTTGCCTGGACGCCTTTCGGCGCTGAATCCGGCCGGCTCAATCAATGCGTTCTGGACGTCAACTTGGTTTTTCAAAACGGATTAAAAGACAAACAAACATTGGAAGCAGTTTGCAGAAATATAGGAGACCTTCACTCCGTGTTAAATTTAATTAAACAGGACTATGCCGGATAAAATGAATTTCAGGGTACTCGTAATCGACGACGACCATCTTTTTCATGGCGCTATCAGAGCAAAATTGGGGCATTCTTTTGAGTTTGACGGGCTTGCTAAGATCGAAAATATTGATGGGAAACTGATTCCCGGCGCACCTTTTGATCTCATTTTGCTGGACCTGGAACTTGTCCCTGGAAGTAACGAACAGCACGGGCTCGAACTGCTGCCCGAAATTCAAAGAAGATGTCCGGGAATTCCAATTATTGTCGTAACCAATGACGATAAACTGGATACCGCAATCGCCGCAGTTAAAAAGGGCGCCGACGATTACCTGCATAAAAAAGACGGTAAACCCGATTACAATGAATGGGAACTGCGTTTCCGCACAACCATCAAAACTGCGAATCTCAAAAAAGAAAAAGAATTCCTCGAAAAAGAAGTAAAACGCCTGCGCGATAAAGAAACGGGCGAATTCCCATTTGTAGGCGAATCCCCGGAGATTATTAAAGTGAAAAAATTACTGGAGGCCGTTGCAAACGAAAAAGATGTAACCGTACTGATCACCGGCGAAACGGGTTCTGGAAAAGAAGTGGCGGCCCGCTACTTGCACCGGGTCGGGCGCAGAAATAACAAACCCTTTGTGGCAGTCAACCTTTCTGCAATTTCCGAATCTTTGCTGGAAAGTGAACTCTTCGGACATATTAAAGGCTCATTTACCGGCGCTTCGCAGGACAAGGAAGGCTATTTTCGGCAAGCTAACGGGGGCGTGCTGATGCTGGACGAGATCGGAGACATCAATCAGGATATTCAAATAAAATTACTGCGCTTCCTCGAGCGCAAAATTATCCGGCCGGTTGGATCGGACAAAGATATTATGCTGGATATTCAGGTCGTGACGGCCACACACCAGGACCTGCCGGCAATGGTGGACAAAAAACTGTTCCGTCAGGACCTTTATATGCGCCTGAAAGAAATTGAGGTCAGATTGCCTCCTTTGCGGAACCGCAGGGACGACCTGCCCCTGATCATTGACCACTACCTGGCAAAGGAAGGTCTTTCCAGCGCCATTATTGACCCTGATGTCATGCACAAACTGATCTCGTTTAGCTGGCCCGGCAATATCCGCCAATTGGTAAATGAGTTGAAAAGTGTTTTATTGCACAGAAAACTGAACCAACATTCAACCGTAACCCTGGAGTTGTTGCCACCGGAGATATCAGATGATCGACAGGTTTCAGGAAACAGTATGGGCGGGTCAATGCCAATAGTGGCCGTTTCTACAGCCTCACCCTCGGAAGCTTTATCCCGGGAAGAAAAACTGGCGCTGACCGAACTGAGGGTGATCGAGCAAGCTCTTCTGAGCAAAAATTTTGTGAAAGGGGACGCAGCGATCCTGGCCGGCCTTGAGAATACCGATAACCTCAGGTATTGCGTTAAAAAACATTATCAGCAGTTCCCTGATCTTTTTGACCAGTTTCCTGCTATAGCCAAAGCTTTCCCCAAAATTGTAAAATAAATAAAACACCTAAACCTTCGGATCATGATTCAACCCAATCCGTTAAAGTTACTTTTTTACATTTGGGATGAAAACGGAATAATTACCTACCTGCCAAATTCTCAGCCTGAAGACCGTTTAAGCCTTTGGACTGGTGTAATGAACCGTATTGGGGAGATTTTTCAGACCTGCTTTTCTGGAGATACCGTGTTTTATGAAGGAACTTCAGACCCTTTTTTGATTACCCGCCCCTTGGAAAAAACGATAGAAGAAACCCAGGACAGCGGACCGTTTCTGATCTTTTTATTTGGACAAATGCAGGTTTTCTCTCAAAAAGAAACCCTTTCAGAAATCGTGTTAAAATTCAGGCCTTCCCCTTATTATGACTTAAAATCGTATAAAGAGCCTGTAAACGATCAAAAAATAAATTATCGAAAATACAATTACCATCCGATTATTACGATTGGTACAGAAGATATTATGACGCTCTTTTCGGAAGAGACAAACAGCCTTTACCAGACTAACAAATCACTTTACGATTTACACCTTGACCCTCGCATCAAATTCCTGGACGCGAGTATCTGGCATCGTTACGTTCCGCTTTTTCCCAATCCGGGGTACTACTACAATCCGGAAGGAAAAAGTATGTTTGAATACCAACTTTGGCAAGTACTGACCAGAATGATTCAGTGCCATAAGGATAACATTTATGCTACCAACGCAGCAAGATCTTTTCTCGAGTTCCAAAGCAGGATGTTGCTCAATTCTTTTATTGCGGAAGTCGGTGACCAGGGACATCACGAAATCGTTACACCCTTCAAATTTCATTCAGAAACCCAGATGGCGCAACGGGCCAGGGATGTTATGGCGTTTTTTAAGGCCCCGAGAAAAAACGGCCCGCTGAAAGATAACCTTGGCTGGCATACCATTTTAGTGGACGACTATGCGGAAGAAAAAGGGCGCCAGGGCGAAGACAAAAATAAACTGTCCACCTATAGTTCTGAAATCCAGTGCAGTAAAAACAAGCGGGATATCATATTGGATCTGATCAAAGAGGACGGCGTATTCAGTATTTTCCCGGAAAAAAAAAGGGGGAATTTCCTGATAGAGCCTCCGGAAGTTGAAATCGGGGAAACCATTATCCAGGCCGTTTGTCGTAAACTCGAAAAGAAGGTTTACGATTTAATTTTTTTGGATTACCTCCTGGGTGATTCTCCGGACGTGCCGGGAACCGGCCGCGAATACGGTCATGATTTTCTGAAAGCATTAATTGAAAGCAGGTATCACGAAAGAATGTATTCCTTGAAGGTTGGACCCATCAGTAAATTTTGGATTTTCCCAACTTCTTCCTTTCCACAGGCTTTCAATGATAAAATCCGGCAATTGGGCCTTACCTCGTTGGGCGAAGATTTTTATATGTCCGGCGGCGGCGATCCAATTTCAACCCCCGAGATGTTCCGGTTTAACTTGTATAATTTCCTCAAACTACAGGTGGAATCGGCTTATATAACAGATGAAGGATTGGCAAAATTTGTAAAGAATATTTCAAGAATTGAACAATTCCGTCACTGGGAAAAGGCCTTAATTGCAGGACTTGATTTCCTGTTGGTTCGTATTGAAATTTTAGACGGAGATGATAGCAATAATTCCAATTTGGCCAATACTATTTTAGCGTTATTCAATGAAAAAGATAAAAAACAGCAATTCACGAATTTTTTTAGATCTTTGAAAAGGGCGATCGAAAAGGCGAAAAACCACACAACAGATAAAACATTTATTGATAGTTTCGAAAAGATGCTTTCCGAATTCCCGGAATTCAAAATGACCATTTCTTTGATCCTGCAAAAAATATTTGAATTGAATGAAAAAGCAATCTCAAAGATTGTCCCTACCCCATCGATGAAAGAATCTGGTTTCGCAGACAAAAAACTCTGGCGGCTCATATCCGATTTCAAGGGATGGGAAGAAGTGGAAGAGTTGGATTTAAGCGGCAATCATTTGGAGGATCTTCCCCCCGGGATTTCCAATCTGAAATCCTTGAAAAAAGTAATCCTGGACGGCAATAAAGAATTGAAAAAAATTCCTGCAGCATTAAGGCAAATACCCGGGCTGGATTCAATCTATATCAAAGATACCGGTTTGCAAGAAGAAAATCGTATTTTGAAAGATGTTTTGAAAATTAACGAGGAGGTCAGAAATAAACCGGAACTATGGCGCACCAGTATGCCTTTCACGGTCTATATTTCTTATTGCCGCCCGGATGCCGAATGGGCAAAAAGATTGCGGTGGCATCTAAATATCCTTGAATTGAAAGGAGCGATAAGGATAATCGAAAAACTTAAAAAGGCTGAGGTCAATATGTTGGAGGATGTTGATCTGATTGTCATTTTATCCAGCAGAAATTATCTTCGATTCAATTTAACAGAGCGCGAAAGAATCAATCAATTGAGTCGTTGTAAAGAGATTTTGAAAGTCGCAATTGACCATGCCGGTAAAGATTTTATGCCTGAAGTACGCTATTTGCCCGTGAGTGGGGAATGCCTGCTGGAAATCGAGGATCTTGATCATCTATTGGCAAATAGCATCCGGAATAATATACTCAACCGCCGGAGAGACTGGGAGTACAGCCAATACAAACGCTCTTTTTTCAATGGTCATGGATTATTAATTGGGACGGGTAAAAAAAGAGAGGATCTACCGCAAACTATCCGTGATGTAGAAGGACTTGCGGATGCTTTAAAAACAGGTGGCTACCCGTCCGATCGAATCCATGTCCTGAAAGGTAAAAATGCGACAAGAGCCAACATTCTCGGTGAGTTGGAAAGATTAAAAGACATTCCTCAAGATGCAACCTTTATCTTTTATTTCAGCGGACACGGCAATAGTAGTTACAGGGGTAATGAGTATGCGTTTATTCCCTATGACGATGCGGATAAGGAAGTCATCACTTCCGAAGAATTGCAAACTGCAATCAATAAAATTCCCGCAAAAAGTAAAATGATTATTCTGGATTGCTGCAAAGCAGCGGGTGTTGGGGATATTGAAATTGCAGACGCTTACAAAGGTCCGGATGAGCAAACTTTAGAAGGATTTATCCCCCGAAACAGTTCCTCCAACTATTATATTATTTGTTCGTCTAAACGCGATCAGTATTCCTACGTTTCCATCCAATTCAGCATATTCACGGAATGTTTATTGACCGCTATTGAACAAGGAAAGAACCAAACCGGTGATTTTTTGAATTATTTGGAAAACCACGTCAACCTGAAGACAAAACAGAAAAATCTTAAACAGGAAGTGTTTTTTAAAACACAGGGTACCTCTTTCGAGTTTTTCCTGAAATAGATACGCTTGTTTTCACTTTGGAAACCTTACCAGGCGGGCTGATCTGAATGCTCATTCATTTCTGTAATTTTCCAAACCTGAATTTTTCGCCTTTCCCCGTATTTTTTCCGCTTTTAAACGTGAATCGAATGTTTATGAATTTCAAAGGTATTGATAGTCAATTATTTATGTTTTGGCATGGCTTTGGTATTACTTAGTTTATAACCAACGAATCAAACGTTACAGCCGAAAACTCGCATAATTTTAAAACACAATTATAAACAATCGCCATGCAAACTCAACTCGTCACCCAGGCCGAAATCCAGCCGGAAAACCACTCCGGCGGAAAGTACAGCCCGCTCAACCGGCCCAGATCGAGGCTATGCAGAGTTGGTTTAGTTTTTTAAAAATTATTTTTTAACCACTTAATTATTTTTTATGGAAAATGCAATTGGTTTCAGTCAGCGCATTCAAAATTTTCACCGGGCAGCCGTTTTTCAACTACTGCCAAAAGCCCTCCCCGCCAAACAAAGCCGGGTTCGGGCGGGGCTAATGCCCGGCAGTGATAAACACCGCCTTCGCACCGGATTCCCCGATATGACTTCGCCGCCCTGGACCCTCAATCGGGTTCAGACGGCCAAAACCAGGAACTCCATGCAGGCGGATTTATTGAACCCCCAATTGATGCATCATGGACCATCAAACCCTTTTGTTCTTCCTCGCCTCCGTTGTGATCGGCGGCCTGGTGGTTATGGGCGCCGAAAAAAATATCCGTCGTCCGCCTCATTTACCCCCCGGCCAAGGCTGGGGATACCACGATCACTTGCCGTACGACCCGCCTCACCGGTATTACCCGGGCGGGCAGGATCCGAGTGGATGGCGCGAATATTACCGGATTAAAAGCTGCCTGACTATCGTTGTAGTGCTCGCCTTGCTGGCAGTCGGCCTGATCCTCTGGTTCAGGTACGGTCAAGGCCTTTAAAAAACCAAAATACGTTGCTTATGGACCTACAACAATTTCCCCGAGTGGGGTTAGACCCTGGTTAGGGCCCGTCCGGATGTTACCCGGCGGGCTTTTTTTTGAATGCCGGCTGCGGCTGCCAACAGGGGTTGCACTGAAACCCAACTGAAACTGCCAGGGATAACACGGAACCCCCGGTAAGAGAGAGGGTGAGATTTATCCGCCTGTCGTGAGGCACGAACCCAGGCGGAGCCCCACGCCGCGGCGTGGCCAAGCCTTCGGCGGATGAGAAGGGCGCGACCTCTCCGCTAAACACCCGATCTCCTGTCGGTTGGCAAACAAAACCTGCCGTAACAAAATTGGCGCTTGTGCGGCTGTAACTTTATTCTCATTTTGCGAATCGAATCGGCATTTCCCGGTATCTTGCTGCAATTAAACATCCTTAATTGCGTTTTCTTCAAACGTATACCCAATCAATTTATGCGCAGAATAGGGTTACTCTGTTTATTGCTCATGTTGGGAGGAAAAATTTGGCCCCAGCAATATTTCCCGGTCAAACAGAATAAAAAATGGGGTTTGATCGACGCTGAAGGCCGGATTGTTCTGTCGCCCAAATACGAGGCCATTGGCGAGTTCAAGGCCTTCGGTTATGCCGTCATGCAACGCGACGGCGGAGTAGGGCTATTGGACAAACGCGGCAAGGAGATTGTTGCCCCCCGCTACGAAGATCTCAAAGTGCTCGATTCTACCCTGATCTCTGTTTTGGATCTGGGCGAATGGATGGTCATCAACCTCCAGGGCAAGGTTGTCCTGCCAAAAGGTTACAGCAAGGTAGAACTTTGGGAAAGGGATTTCCTTGGCTTTCTTAAGGACGGCAAATGGGGGGTGATCAACAAAAACGGAACACCCGTGATAGCCCCGAGGTACGACGAGATCATGCAGGAAAAGGAAGGGTTTTTTATTACCCGCCGCAGCGACCAGTTGGGCGTTTTCACCGAACAAGGCCAGGAAATCCTGGGCAATACGGCTCAGGAGATCCGGATCTTCAACGACAGCCTGCTTTTTTTTCGCACAGGTACGCAATGGGGCGCTATCGACCATGAGGGCAACCAGGCTATTCCGCCCCGGTACGACAATTTCCGCCGGCTGACCGACCAGTTTATCAAACTCGTCTCCAATAACCATACTTTCCTGTATTCCATCCCGTGCAATCAAATCCTCAGCCAGGGGGAATACGATGAGTTTTACGCCTTTTCCCGGAAATTTGTTCTGGTGAAAAAAGAACGCCGGCTGGGGCTTATGGACTGGTGCGGCAACCTTGTATTCAAACCCGAATACATGGAAATTCAACCTTACGACAATCAACTCTTCCGGGTAAACCAGCAAGGCCGCTGGGGGGTGGCAAAGGCGCAGGGAGAAGTGATCATTCCCCTGGCATACGACTATATCGCCCCTTTGCGCAACAACGTTTGCCTGATCAAAAAAGACGGACTTTTCGGGGTAGCCAATGTGCAGGGTATTGAAATCGTACCCGCCCAATACCAGCGGGTAGAGCTGGAAGCCGGCCAGGCCAGAGCCTATACCGCCGGGAAAGAAGGTGGCGAACAGCTTGACCTGTTCAACTTTGACGCTCAGGGGAACCTGACCAATAACAGCAATTTTACCAAACATTTTACCATCCGGATCGGCGGGAAACCGGAAGAGAATGCACACACCGGCGCACAATCCTCAGATGGCGACCTTTTACTCGATCGGTTCGAATGGTTCTATTCACCGGTCGCCGACCGCTGGGGGCTCCGCCGTTTGTCCGACGGCGGCATACAGATAGAACCCAAGTTCCACTATATCCAGATCGAACGGGACCTGGGTTTTACCCTGGTCGGCATTGAACAGTTCAATAAATATGAATTTGAACGTTCCTCCTTCCGGTTCGACATGATCTTCGGCCTGGTGAACAACGAAGTCGGGTTGCCGGTTACGGAGATTGATTTTTGGGATATCCGGTTCGACGATTTCAGGGAAGGCCTCCCTGCTGCGCGTTGTATTTTTTCAAACGGCCGGTTTGGCCTGGTGGACCGGATCGGGCGGATCGTCAAAAAGAATATGGCTTATATCGGAGAGTTTTCCGACGGCCTGGCCAGGGCAAGTGTCAAGGGCAGCATGTCCGCAAGCCTCAAACAAAAATCCAGCCTTGGAAAGTTACAAAACCATCTGGCTGACTGGCTTTCTCCCAACACCATGACAGACTATACTCAGTACGACCAGATCTTCAGGGAAGAAGCCCACCTGACCTGTGAAAATTGCGAATGGGGTTATATGGATACCCTGGGCCAAATGGTCGTAGAGCCGCAATACAGCTATGCGCTCGACTTTGTCAACAACGTCGGCATCGTGGCCTGCGAAGGCAAATGGGGGCTGGTCAATAACAAAGGCAAAACGATTATTCCCTGCAAATACGACGGTATCGAGTTTCTGGAAAACACCGATAACAAGATCGTCCGGGTTTATGTCCAGGAACCGAAATACGGATTGATCGATACGCTTGGTCGCATTGCCGTCAGTGCCGAATATGATGAGATCGGCTCTTTTGCCGAAGGCCGCCTGGCCGTAAAACGCAACGGCATCTGGGGTTTTGTCAACGCCGACGGCGTGGAGGTGATCCCCTGCAGGTTCCGGGAAGTCCGGGACTTCAGCCAGGGGCTGGCTGCGGTCAAACTGGGGTATAAATGGGGTTTTATTGACAAAAACGGGGATGTACTGATCGATTTCAAATACCGCCGGGCCGGCAATTTTAAAGAAGGGCTTGCATGGGTATACGACGAAACCGGAGCCGGTTTTATCAATCCGGAGGACGAGTTTGTCATTTCCTCCAGATTTGAAAAAGCGTTCGATTTTGCTTTTGGGGTAGCCCGGGTAGTGGACAAAGGGAAATTCGGTCTGATCGATAAAACCGGCAAATTTGTGCAACGTCCGTCTTATTCGGATATTTCGGATTTCAACCACCACCGGCTGGCAGTTGTGCGGTATGGGGGCGACCGTGTCCGCTACGGCCTGATCAATGCCCGTGGCCAAAAGATCACGCCGGAGGATTATGCCTCTATCGCCCCTTTCAGTGAAGGATTGGCGGCGGTCAAAGGCAAAAACGGCTACGGGTTTATCGATACGACCGGCGTGTTGGCGATCCCTGAAATATACGACAAGGTATCAGGATTTTCCAGTGGCCGGGCGGTGGCTTACCTGGGCGGGCAATGCGGGTACATTGATAAAACGGGCAACATCACTGCCCCTTTTCAGTTTTCGCGTTGTCAGGATTATGCAGGGGAACGCGCGGTGGTTTACCAGGGCCTGAAAAACGCAGGATTGATCGACCTGGCCGGCAATTTTATCTTACAACCTGAGGTGGACCGCCTGCTGAAATTCCAGGAAGGCCGCGGCCTCGTACGGGATGAAAAATACCGGTTTTATTATATCACCGAAAAGTCGGATCTCTACAACGGCTACTATCAGGGCGCACGGGAGTTTCATCACGGCGTGGCAGTTGTCCAGATCAACGGCAAATGGGGCATTATCAACCAGCGCGGCATCGCCATTATCCCGCCGAAATACGACCGGATAGAAGATTTTCAGAATGGTTACGCCAAGGTCCGGATCGAAGGTTTCAACGGGCTTTCCAATTTGGACGGCGAACTGATCGTTCAACCCGATTACGAGTTCATCTCCTACGTAGGCCAGGGCCTGTTCAGGGTGGAACAAGGCGACAAGATCGGTTATTTCGATGCCCAGGGCAACTGGGTTTGGGATTTGACGCGGTGATGATCATGTTCTCCAGTCTCCAGTCCTCAGTCTCCCCATAGTTAATACTAAAACACTACAGCCCAAAAGCCGCCTTCACCTTGTCGACATAATCCAGTTTTTCCCAGGTAAAGGTTTCCACCTCCATTTGCTGGCGTTGTCCGGAACCGTTGACCAATTCCACCGTTTTCACTTCAGGTTTCCGGCCCATATGGCCGTAGGCTGCTGTTTCAGAATAGATCGGATTGCGGAGTTTGAGGCGTTTTTCGATGGCGTACGGGCGCATATCGAAGAGTTGACCTACTTTTTTAGCGATCTCGCTGTCGCTCAGACCGATCTTCGCCGTCTGGTAGGTATTGACATAGATATTGGTGGGCGCGGCAACACCGATGGCATAAGACACTTGCACAAGTACCTCACTGCAAACACCGGCCGCCACCAGGTTTTTGGCAATATGCCGGGTGGCATAAGCCGCCGAACGGTCCACTTTCGAAGGGTCTTTGCCTGAAAATGCACCGCCGCCGTGTGCGCCTTTGCCGCCGTAGGTATCTACAATGATCTTCCGTCCGGTGAGGCCCGTATCGCCGTGTGGTCCGCCGATGACAAATTTACCGGTGGGGTTGATATGGTAGGTAATATCGCTGTCAAAGAGTCGCCGGAGTTCAGGTTTGATCAGGGCTTTGATCCTCGGAATGACGATCCGGATTACATCCTCCCGGATTTTGGCCAGCATGCTTTCATCTTCACCGAATTCGTCGTGTTGGGTAGAAACCACAATGGTATCAATGCGTTGCGGGACATGATCGTCGGAGTATTCGATCGTCACCTGGGATTTGGAATCCGGTCGCAGGTAAGGCATATCGACGCCGCTTTTGCGGATGGCCGCCAGTTCGGTCAGGATCTTATGGGCCAGGTCGAGGGCCAGGGGCATATAATTTTCCGTTTCGTTGGTCGCATAACCGAACATCATGCCCTGGTCGCCGGCGCCCTGGTCTTCCGGGTTGCTGCGTTCAACGCCGCGGTTGATATCCGGCGATTGTTCGTGGATTGCCGATAATACGCCGCAGGAGTTGGCCTCGAACATATACTCCGATTTGGTATACCCGATCCGGCGGATCACATCCCGGGCGATTTGCTGGACATCGAGGTAGGTGCTGGATTTCACTTCGCCTGCCAGTACAACCTGGCCGGTAGTGACCAACGTTTCGCAGGCAACTTTTGATTGGGGATCGAAAGCCAGGAAATGATCGACCAGCGCGTCGGAGATCTGATCGGCTACTTTGTCGGGATGACCTTCGGAGACGGATTCTGAAGTAAATAAATATGGCATTGAATTCCTCTTGGTTGTTTAATTGCGGCGCAAAAATAGAACAATGTTTTAAATCACGCGTCGGATAGTTTTAAAAAACTACCCATCTTGCGGGGTGGCGTGATAAATCATTTCACTTCGCAGGTTAATAAATGCCGGGGGCCCTGTTGGGTGATGATCTCGCCTTTCAGGGTATCGCCGATTTTTACAGGCCCTACGCCCGCCGGCGTTCCCGTAAAAATGTAGTCGCCCATTTGCAGTTTAAAAAATTGGGAAACAAAAACAAGGATATCCCGGAAGCTGAAAAGCACGTTCCGGGTATTACCGTGTTGCACCACTTCGCCGTTTTTGAGCAATCGGAATTCGATGGCGTTCCGGTCGGGCAGTTCGTCCAGTGAAACGAACGGGCTTACGGCTGCCGACCCGTCGAAACCCTTGGCCAGCTCCCAGGGTTGACCTTTGGCTTTGAGCTCCGACTGGAGGTCGCGGGCGGTGAAATCGAGCCCGATGGCCACCTCTTCGAAGTATTCATCGGCAAATTCGGGCTGGATATATTTGCCGTTTTTGGCGATCTTCAGCACGATCTCCGCCTCATAATGGAGGTCTTTCGTGAATTCCGGATAATACAACGGCTTGTCGTTGACCAGCAACGCAGAGGCCGGTTTCATGAAGATGATCGGGCGTTCCGGAACCGGGTTGTTCAGCTCCCGCGCGTGTTCGGCATAGTTGCGGCCGATGCAGATGATTTTCATATTGAACGATTGATTGGATTGATCCGATTGATCCGATTGATCCGATTGATCCGATTGATTTTTACCCGACTGGGCCTTAGTCCGGGCGGGCGATTGATTGGCCACGCCGCGGCGTGGTGGATTGATTGTCCATAGGATTCTTTTGGACAGTTCCTCAGTTCCTCAATTCCTCAATTCCTCATCTCCTCAGTTCCTCATCTCGGATTCACCAACCCCACCAGTTCCTTCACCTCCCGAACGGTTTCCTGGGCATGCCGGCGGATAGCCGCGCCGGAGGCCCTGAGTTGTTCTTTCACGGCCTTGCGGTCGGCTGTAAGTTCGCTTTTGCGGGCCCGGAGCCGTTCGCTGATGTCGACAAGGGCGTCGGCTACCGCTTCTTTGAGGTCAACATATTTAAGGGCGCCCGACCGGTAATCCTCCATGAGGGAATCGTGCGCTTCCAGGTTTTGCGCGGCTTTGAGCAGGCGAAAAAGGTTTTCCACGCCCGGGCTCATGGTTCCGGCAGGCGCGTCACCCGGATCGGTCACGGCAGACCGCACCTGTTTCCGGATCCGGCCGGCATCGGAAAACACATCAATATTGTGTTTTTCTCCGAGGCTGGCGCTCATTTTCCGGGAAGGATCGGCGGTGGACATCACCTTGGGGATCTCCGTGAAAAGGGGTTCCGGCAGGGTGAAGTATTCTTTTCCGGTCTGGTTATTGAACCGGGTAGCAATGTTGCGGGTGAATTCTACATGTTGTTCCTGGTCTTTGCCGACAGGGACGTAGTGGGCTTTGTAGATCAGGATGTCTGCAGCCTGCAGGACCGGGTAGTCAAAAAGCCCGGCAGAGATAAAGTCGTCGGCGGAAACATCCTGGCTTTGCGCGCTTTTGTCCTTGAACTGGGTCATCCGGGTGAGTTGCCCGTAGGAGGCGAAACAGTTCAGTATCCAACTGAGTTCGGCATGTTCGGGCACCATAGACTGGATAAAGATATTGTCCGGGTTCAGGCCGGCCGCCATCAGGTTGATGGCCAGTTCCCAACTGTTTTCCCGCAATTTGGCGGGCACGAAGGGCATGGTCATCGCATGATAATCCACTACGCAATAAAAGCAGTGGTATTGTTCCTGAAGGGTAACCCAGTTTTTAACGGCGCCGAAATAGCGCCCGAAATGCAGGTTACCGGTAGGTTGGATGCCGGAAAGAATTCTTTTTTTAGGTTCCATGGATGTACACCTTAAACTGCTGCGATAACGGAGATTTCGATATTGACAAATTTCGGCAGGTTGACCACCTCCACCAGTTCCCTTGCAGGAGCCGTCGCTTCATCAAAATAAGTAGCGTACACGCCGTTGATCCTGCTGAAATCATGCATATTCTTGACAAAAACGGAGCATTTCAGGACATTTTGGAACGAAGTTCCGGCCTCTTCCAGGATGGCTTTGATGTTTTCCATGACCTGCCTGGTTTCATCCTCAATCGAACCTTTGAGTATTTCGCCGGTAGCCGGAATAATAGCTATTTGCCCGGAAATATACAGTGTACCATTGTGGATGACCGCCTGGTTGTAGGGCCCGATGGGCGCCGGGGCGTTGGGGGATTGGATGATTTGTTTCATATGCTGATTTGTTGATTTGTTGATTTGTTGATTCGTTGATCTGTTGATGTGCGTGCCACGCCGCCGGCGTGGTTGATTGGAAACGCCACGCCTCGGCGTGGTCGAATAAACGAATAAACAGATCAACAAATCAACAACACAAAAAGCCCCGCATCGCGAATAAAATCCGATGGGAGCTTTGTCTTCGCCTGGGAAGCATAGTTTATTCTTCGCCTTCTGCTTTGATCAGCAGTTTGCCGCGATAGAAAGTATTGCCTTCGCTGTCCTTATAGGAGCGATGGAAAATATGCTTTTCGCCGGTAGTCTGACAAGTAGCGATTTGCGGAACGGCGGCTTTCTGATGCGTCCTGCGCTTGTTCCTCCGTTGTTTTGATATTCTGCTCTTAGGATGCGCCATTTTAATTTTTATTTATTTCGTTTCCGAATGATCAACCTTTCAATTTTTTTAATTCGTCCCACACCGAAGCCTGGTTGTCTTTTGAGGCCTGTTCCTGTGCCTGGTTGATGCGCCGGAGCATTTCAAAGTCACAGGGTACGGGGGTGTCGGATTCGCAGTCGTACACTTTGATCATGGGCAAGTTCAAAACGATGAACTCGTAAATGAATTGAGCAACGTTGAATTGTTGGGTTTCCGGGTGGATAAAGATCACATCCGGGTCGTCCAACCCTTCATCTTCGCCCAGTTTCACCAGCAGGCGTCCTTCGCCCGCTACGGGCAGATGGATGGGCGCCAGGCACCGGTCGCATTCGGATTCCACGGTTCCTTCGAACGTGAAATTCAGGTCGTACATATCCGGACGTTTGTCCAGTTCAAGGCCGACAGCGACTTTGGCCCGCTGGACAGGCGATTGCTCAAATTGCTCAAAGAACGATGGTCCGATTTCCCAATCGTACTGGTGGAGGCCATTGTACATGCCTTTGACCGGCAGCACAAACTCAATTAAGGGATCCATTTTCCACCTGGATTTGGCTGCGCCCGAACCTTTAAAAGGCTTTGGCACAGCGGGTTTACGCAAAAGCGGACGCAAAGGTAAGGAATCAATGTGAAATCAGGTAATAGTGCCGGGATTTTATTTTGCATAGCAATGGCCAGGTCGCCGTATCGAAAAAACGGTCGCAGACAATCATTTCCGGCCCGGAACATGGGAGCAGGCATCAACCGGTTTCAGCATAAACCTTGCGGAAACTCGCCAAGGCAGGATATTTATCCGGATCAATCCGCCAGCGCTTTTTCTACCATCGACTTATCCCCCGTCATCTCCCAATACACCAGCGACATCGGAATGATCCCGACCCGGTTGAGGTCGTCAATGAATTCCCGGAGTGCAAATTTTCCTTCCCGCTGGCGGGCGTATTCGGCCAGCAACTGGTCCAGCAGCAGTTTGCCGGTCACATAGCTGCTGCCGTAGGGCGGTTGCTGCAGATAAAATTGCTCTTCGTGGGTGATGGTGCCTCCGTCTGCGGGCAGCACGCCCCAGGGCGTCCATTTGGAGGCGTATGCACAAGCCTGTTGGTAATCCATTTCAAGCCCATGCTGGTAGAGGCCGCCGAGGCCCCGGGCGCAGCGCTGGGCCAGCATGATCCAGATCAGTTCCTTGGCGCGGGGCCTGTTTTCGAAAAGACCGGCGTGCAGGAGCAATTCTTCCATCGCGGTGGCCAGCCCTTCGGCCCGGCTGTCGAAAATGTTGTACAGCAACGGGGTCTGCCGGATGGGGTTGTCGTAGGGTTCTTCGCGCAGGCGGGCCAGTTCGATCCAATGGTAGGAATGGGTGCGCATGACCATTGGGTCGCGGTAGTCCATCTCTGCAAAAAAGCCGCGCAGGCCGTCATTCGGGCTGAACGTTCCGATCCTGGCCCGCTGCGCCGGATCCATATAGGCTTTCACCGTCACAATGCCGGCGTCCTTTAAAAAGGCCATGTATTCTGTGACGGCCTCGTTCATCAGCCGGTCATAATCGGCGGCGTTACCGATCTTTTTGTGGGGAGGCAGATTGCGGTTGAGGTGTTCGGCCAGGCGGAGCGAGCTGTGGGCGCGCGCCAGTTCGCGTTGCAGGATCCGCTCTTCATCCGCCCAGGTATGGGGCATGAGGTGCACCTTTTGGAGGTTCCAGGTATAATTTTCCTTGCCCACGCCGGAGGTTCCGGTTTTCGAAGGGGCCTGCTCCTCCAGCCATTGAGCAAAAGCATCCGATGCCGCGCGGGCTTCCAGGGCCGCTGTCGCCAGGTCGGGGTGGGCGGCCCGGACGCTGTCGGCGAAAACGGTCAGGGCTTCGCTTTGTTCGCGGATGCTGCGGACGCCGGTTACCCAGAGGTCGCGGGCGTTACCGGTGAGGTTGTTCCGGGCCTGGTCGAAAACGGTGGGCGCCTTGCGCAGGCGACCTGCGATCTCTGACGCATCGGAGTTGCTGAGCGGCCAGGCATAAGCCGGCAATTCCACACATCCGTGGATATTGGGCCCTTCGCGTTCGGGTACGTCGGAAGGGTCGGGGTAAAACCAGACGTAAAAAGCAGGGTCTTTTGCCCAGGGTTGTTTCACCCGGTGTTTGAAGTCGAGGCCGTTCATTTCGGCCCGGACGAGGTACCAGTCCACTTGCTGGGGGATGGTCCAGCCGGTGGTGTCGGCGGCTGCCAGCCGTTTTTGCCAGCCGGCCAGTTCCCGGTGTTGTTGCTGCATGGCGGCGGGGGTGTAATCGGGCACGCCGTCCTTCATTTTTGGCGCCGCGAACTGACGCCATTCCCGGAAAAAATCCACCAGTTCCGGGTGGGTAGAAAAGGAAGCAGCCTGAGGTATAGGTTCCGCGGCTGGAGCGCAAGCCGAAAATGCCAGTAAGGGAGAAAAGGCGAAAAAATAGCGAAAAAACAACCTGAGATCCATAGCGGTATGGGTGTTAAAGGTGATCTGAAGGGTTGAAGTTAGGGGGAATTCGGTACATTCGGAAACCAGGCAATGGTAAAATATGTTATCTTCGTGTATGCAATCTTAATGAAATAAGGCATAAGAACCTGCAAAATCGGATTCATGCCGTAACTGGATAGTTAAAAATCCAAAAAAATGTCGAATATCAATTATCTCACCGATGCGGAAGGCAATCAGGTAGCCGTTCAAATACCGATTGCCGATTGGAAGCTTTTTCAAAAAGAGTTTGAAGATGTCAAACGCAAATTGGAAATTTTGCAAGGTATTAAAGATGCGCTACAGGAGGTTTACCAGGCAAAAAAAGGGCAAATCAAACTACAATCACTGACTGAGTTTCTCAATGAATGTTGAAGTTTTAATCTCTGATAATTTCCGAAGAGAAGTTAAGCGGTATTTAAAAAAATTCAGAACGCTTAAGGAAGAATTGGCCTCGCTCCAAATTTCTCTGATTGAAAACCCTAAACAAGGTATTAAAATTGCCGAAGATACGTATAAAATCCGGTTGGCTTCAAAAAGTAAAGGTAAAGGCTAATGATTTACGCCAGTAGCGTGGCGAAGAATAAACTGACGAGTTTTCTGCCGGCAAGGAAGATTAATCTAAGTAGTCAAAGAAACGCCCCCGTAAAATGCAACGGCAACAACACCTTCACCGAATCCACACACACCACGCCCCCTGTTTCCCCCTGCAAAATGATCCGCACCGGATGATGGAACCGGTCTTCGGTTTCCGAGATTACCTGGCGGCAAGCCCCGCAGGGCCCTGCGGGCTCTGTAATGGTTTTATGCCTGTGTTTCACCGTGATGGCCATCGCTTCCACCGCTTCATCAGGGTATTGGGAGGCTGCTGCTGCCAATGCGCTGCGTTCGCCGCAGAGACACATGGGATAGGCCGCATTTTCCAGGTTGGCGCCCCGGACAATCGCGCCGCCAACCGTCCGCACGGCTACTCCGACGGAAAAACTGGAATAGGGCGCGTAAGCCAGTTGCAACGCCGTTTTGGCCTCCTCCAGCAGCCGGCGGTCGGGTTCGGATAAGTGTTCGATGCCGGGATATTCCTCGATTTCAAGGGTTATTTTCTTTTTTGCCATCTGATAGTTGATTCTTGGTAATACCCCAAAACCTGGGGATTCGCTGCTGATAATTGCTGTAAGCCGGATATTTCGAGGCCGGGATCTTTTCACTGAAATCCGAACTTCCCAGAAACAGCAGCATTAATAAAACAGCGCCCGCAAGCGACCAGTTCAGCAGGATTTACCCTAAAAAAAAGCAACAAAATCTGCCTTTCATTCGTTTTGATGATGTTTTTAAATAAATTTGTTGCGTAATTTATTGGTTTGACGTAATTTAGAGTCGTCAATGATTTAACCAAAAAACATTATATGAAGCGTAAGACTGTCCTTGTCTTGTCATCCCTGATCGCTCTTCTGTTCAACGCCGCCCAGGCTGAAAGACTGTTCATCCTGTACGAACCCGGCTGCATGGCCAAACTGGAATACACCGGCGCCGCAGGCGGCAATACCGTCTATACCATCACACTGTCGGCTGGTGAAAAACTGATCCTGGATATCGGGGCCGAAGCCGGAAAAGATTATCAGGAGCAATTGCCGACCCCCTTGTACGGCTGCGCCAACGGGCTGTTCAGTCAGGATCTGGTCAAGCGCATTAACGACCGGAAAGACGAAGTTTTTGTTGTCTTCCGCAAAAATAACCGGGTATTCACCGTCTCGCCGGTAAAATCTGCCGGGTTTCTGCTTTTCAACGATCAGGTCATCGACTTCCAGTCGCCGGCCTACCAGTTCCGGTTCGACCGGGTCAGCGGCGTCATCGGCGAAAACATCAATACCAATAAAACTTCCTCTGCCGAGATCACGTTTGAGGGCATTATGAACCGCGATTGTATGGAAGAATATATTTTCCGCCAGATCGCGCCGAGGTCAAGCACCCCTTATACCGACCTCACCCTGATCCCCCAGATCGGCGTCGTGGAAGAACGCAAAGGCCTGACCTACGACCAGGCTGCCAACAACGCCATGCGTCTGACCAATGTTGACGGGAAAAAAGTGGACCATTATATCGCTTCCCTTTGCAAAAAACCGGAATCCGGCAGCCAGGCAGGCGTCACCTTGTCGCCTGAAGGCTATGAAGTGGGTACGGTTTATAAAGAACCGTCCGCCCTGACGCCCAAAACCCCGGTGGAAGCCGCGGCAGGGCAGGCCGGCCTGCACACCGTTGCCAAGGGCGAAACGCTTTACGGCCTTTCCAAAAAATACAAAGTCAGCGTGAAGGATCTCCAGACCTGGAACGGCCTGGGGAATTCCACTACCATCCGGGCGGGTTCGGCGCTGAAGGTGTCCCCCACAGCAGGGACCGCCGCCGCCCAACCTGCAACCGCCGCCAAAACGACTACGCTGACCACCAAAACAGGCCAGACTTTTATCCCGGCCACCACCGGCCTGGCGGAAAAACCGCCCGTGAAATATCCCATTCCTTATGAAGAGACCGATAAAAGAATTGAAGGGCTGTACAGCAAATCCGGTGCTGCCCAGGCGACGTATTACACCGTCCGCGCGGGCGATACCCCGGCGTCGCTGGCGCTGAAATTCGGCTATACCGAAGCCCGGTTCCGTTCCTTCAACGGATTGACGCCCACCCAGGTGCTCAAAGTCGGCCAGCAGGTGAAAACCACGGATTGCGAATGCCCGGCAACCCCTGCCACCGGTAGCACCGTAACGACCACCCTGGAAGACCGGCCAACCGAATTCAGCCTGGAAACCGCACCGGTCAGGGTTTACAGCCAGACACCCAATACGCAGGTATCCGCGTACGACAACGTGGAAACCCCAACCTACCAGCGGCCCACCTACGGCGGAGAAACCCCCGTACCGGCCGCCCCGGGCACCTACCCTGCGCCAACCCCGAACTATAACCTGAAATATGCGGAACAGGTGAACAATAACCCGACCGCCTACGATGCCTCTGCTTCCACTTCAGGTATCCGCCCAATGGCGCCCATCTCGTATGACAACACCGGTACTTTGCAAGCCAGAAGCGGGACGGGTTACCAAACGAGCAATTACGCCGAGGATTTTGAACCGGCCGGCAAACGGAATATGTACATCGTCCAGGACGGGGAAACCCTGTTCAGCATCGCCCGCAAAAACGCCATAACGGTGGACCGCCTCCGCCAACTGAACGCAATGGATGCCAATGAGATCCTGATCCCGGGACAGAGAATATATTTAAATTGATTCGATTGAACGATTGATTGGAATGATTCGATTGATTGGAATGATTCGATTGATTCCACGCCGAAGTGTGGCAAGCCGATTATTGTTCCAATCGGATCATTTAAAAATTTGTTGATTTGTTGATGTGCGTGCCACGCCATCGGCGTGGTTGATTTGTTGATGCGAGGATGCGAACCAATCGGATCAATCGAATCAATCGGATCAATCAAACCCCCGCCCGGTCCAAGGCCCATGCGGGTACCACGCTGCGGCGTGGCGAACCAATCAGATCAATTGTCCAATTATCATGGAGATTATACCCGCGATTGACATCATCGACGGAAAATGTGTGCGCCTGACCCAGGGCGACTATGATCAGAAAACCGTGTACAACGAAGACCCCCTGGAAGCAGCCAAAATGTTTGAGGACGCCGGCCTCTGGCGCCTGCACCTGGTTGACCTGGACGGCGCCAAAGCCCATCGCATCGTCAATTACAAGGTCCTCGAACGGATTTCTTCCAAAACAAGGTTGCAAATCGACTTTGGCGGCGGACTGAAATCGGACGACGACATCCGGATTGCTTTCGAATGCGGGGCGCGGCAGATCACCGGCGGTACCATAGCCGTCAAAAACCGGGAATTGTTCCTGAAATGGTTAAAAATCTACGGCCCCGACCGGATCATCCTGGGCGCAGACGTCAAGGAAAAAAAGATCGCCGTCAGCGGTTGGCTCGAACAAAGCGAACTGGACCTGATCCCCTTTCTGAAGGGATACATCGACGAAGGCGTCACTCATGTCATCTGCACCGATGTCGCCAGGGACGGACTGCTGCAGGGCCCGTCCCTGGATCTGTACCGGGAGATCCGGGAAGTTTTTCCCGATCTGCGCCTCATCGCCAGCGGGGGCGTATCCTCAATGGCCGACCTGGATGAACTCCGCGAAAGCGGGTGTTTTGGTGCGATCCTCGGCAAGGCGATCTATGAGGGGCGGGTGCGGTTGAAGGATCTGGTGGGGCTTCAGGCCTGATCATTCCATATCCCAACCCATTTTTCCAATCGTTCACCGGCCTGATCCCATCGTTCAGGCCGGTAAGCCTTGCATCTGACCCATAACCTTCCTTTCTTTGGCGGAAAATCCAGCATATATGCACAGGTTATTGATTGCAGCAGCCATTTCAGGACTGATCGTCCCTGCCGCCGCCCAGGATAGCTTGCTGACGGAAAAACTCCGTCCATTGGTTCACACCTTCCAATATGAAGAAGGGAAATTATCCGGCGACGGATTGACCTTTTTACTGGAAACCGGCAAAACCGCCTCCTTTTTCCTCATTGGCGAAGACCACGGGATGGCCGAATTCCCGTTGTTTACCGCCGCCTTGTTCCGGGCATTCCAACCGCTGGGGTATCAATACTTTGCAACGGAGACCGGGCCTTTCTCGGCCGGGATCGTACAGGCATTGACTGCCGGTCCGGACTGGCGCGCCCGATTTAAAGCGCATTTCGACCAATATCCCTGGAGCATCCCTTTTTATTACTGGCAGGAGGAGTGTGAGATCCCCGTGGCGGTGGCTGAAGTTACCCCGCCCGGCAAACTGGCGGTCTGGGGGCTCGACCAGGAATTTGCCACCTCGTTTCAGATGCTTTTTCATGTTCTGGAAAAAGAGGCGACTACGCCGGAAGGGCGGGAAACGGCCGGTTTTTATGCCGGGATGGCGGCCAAAGCCGACGGCGCCGCTATCTCTTCCGGCGACCCTTCCCGGTCTTTTCTGGCGATCGTAAAACCCGGTGACTTTGCCCGGCTGAGATCCGCCTTCGCCGGCAAACCCAGGTCGCTCGACCTGATCCGGGAACTCGAAGAAAGCGTGCAGATCTACCAGTTGTGGTTTGTAGGGGAAGGCTACGAATCGAACCGCCTGCGCGCCGAAATGATGAAACGGCATTTTATGCAATATTACGGGGAGGCCAAAACCCGGGGAGAACAGCCGAAAGTGGTGTTCAAATTCGGCGCCAACCATCTATACCGCGGCCTCAACGCCCTCAATGTGGCGGATATCGGCAATTTTGTGGCTGAACTGGCGAGCCAGGAAGACCTTCAATCTTTCCATTTATATACCCTGGGTCGGAAAGGTACCCAAAATGCTTTTACCCCGTTTAGCAAAAGCGACGCGGATAAAAAACAGCCTTACGACGCCGGACAATACCTCGATCGCATCGATTTTTCGGCAGCATTGGAAGCCGTACCTGAAAACGAATGGGCCGTGATCGACCTGCGCCCGCTGCGCAAAACTTTGTTCAACGGGCAGATTAAAAATATCAACGAAGGGTTGAAAAGGCTGATCTGGAGTTTCGACGCTTTACTGGTTGTGCCGGAGGTGCGGGCTTCGGTGTTTTTGGGGGAGTAGTTGGCAGTTGGCAGTTGATAGTTTTTAGTCCACAGTTGGCAGTCTGCAGTTGGCAGTCTCTTGAAACTGGGCGAAGTCGAAGTTCAGTCCACAGTTGGCAGTCTGGCAGTCTGGTTCATTTAAGCGGGATCAAATACCCGACACTTAATTGGGTTCCACGGTTTTGAGGGCCTTGGGTTGAGCCGGATTGGGTTGTCAACATTTTAACTCCCGGATTGAATCGGATATCGGCAAACAGCTTCCCGAAGCGGATGGACTGCGTGGCATAGAATCCAAAGATTATGCCCCCGCTGAATCTGGGAACATCCCCGCTTTTTAAATCATATTTCATATTCCATTCCCATTCGGATCCATCATAGGTGAGTTTCGCGTTCCGTTTACCCCCGGTCAAATACCTGAAGGAAAGGCCGGCTTGAACCCCCAATTCCTGCCTTTCAGATTTGAAGATACGCCATTTACCCAATATTGCCAAGGTCAGGTGGTTTTCCTGGATGGCCTCAAAAAGACTGAACGAATCTTGATTCCTTGAAAAATTCACACTTTTTCTCTGCCAACCCAGTTCTGTCAGCAGGGCTGAACCTTCACCTAAAGGTATCTCCAGCGGAATTCCAAAGACAAAATCGGAGGTTCTTAACCGGCTGATTTGAAAGAAGGAACTGGTTTTAATATTATCCGGCTTGCTGGTCGTCAGGTTGACCCCAACCCGCACCCCTGTAGAAATTTGGGCTGAAAGGCAGAAGGAAGATAAAATCATGAAAGCTGCAAAAAAGAAAAGTTTTGTTGATTTTTTCATGGCTTAAAGTTGGGTTGATTGAGTTGATGGTGCAAAATTAGGTTTGCCGCCGCCATCGGGGAATCGACAATTTAAGGTACGTTCCATACTAAAATCCTGGTAGGCCGCACTGTCGAAGGGAGCCACGCAGCAGGCCTGAAGGAACCGGAGGCTGCCAACTGCGAACTTCTCTCTAAATTCGCCAAATGGAACTCAAACTCAATCTCTGGATTCGTTACCTCCTGCCGCTTTTCCTGGCGCTTTTCCTGGGCGTGTTGATCTGGATGATGGCCCAGTTCAGGGAGCCGCCGGGTTTTGGCTGGCACGCCTTTGTCTGGTTTGGCGGGGCCGTATTTTTTATCTGGGAATTTGGCTGGTGGATCAGCAAGCGGCTCGACCGGGATGCCCCCTGGCAAAAAAGTACCCTGAAGCGGTTGACGGTGCAACTGCTGGCGACCAATTTCATGGGATTGCTGGTGTTCGACGGCTCCTATATCCTGCTCAACTGGTACGAAAACCGGGTTTTACACAACGACAATCCGTTGGCCTGGCTCCATATCCTGGTGGCTTCGGCCGAGGCGTTTATCATCGTTCAGATCGTCAACGGCATCCAGATCAGTTACCAACTGCTGGCCAACTGGCAAAGAACCCAACTGGAAACCGAGCAGTTGCGCAAAGAAAAAGCCGTAGGTCAATTGCAGGAGATCCGGCGGCAAATCGACCGCGGTTTTCTGACCGGCCAACTGGCTGAACTGGAAGTCCTCATCGCCGAATCGCCGGGCCAGGCTGCGTTTTACCTGCAAAAAATATCTGAAACGTTTGATGTCAATCTCAAGGACCTCGACGGCCAACTGGAAGGGGTTCAGGCCGCCCTGAGTGTGGAAACAGGTCGCCGGCAAACAATTGAAAAAAAGGAACCCCGGTTCAAAACCCGTTTCCTGGTCCGCTCAGGCCCCAAATTTGTAGTCGTGCCGGTAGAACAGATCGCCGGGTTCTACAAAGACGATCTGGTGCTCCTCCTCACCCGAACCGGCAAAAAATACGTCATCGACGCCAGCCTGGAAGAACTGGAATCGAAACTGCCGCCACAGCAGTTTTTCCGCATCAACCGGCAGTGCATCGTTCATGTCGGCGCCATCCAGGAAGTCCGCCCGGACGGTTCCCAACTCGCCCTCACCCTGGAAGTGGATTTCCCCAAACCCCTGTCCGTCAGTCAGCGGAATGCGGGGGCGTTCAAGCGGTGGCTGGATGGGGAAGAAGGAGGGTAAGCAGCGAAAATATTTATTAATTTTGTAAATGAATTTGTTTAACTTTGTAAAATTAAAATACATATCAATTTAATCGAATCTTCTATTGAAAATACCGGGACGTTGAAAAAAATCGAAAAAATTCCCGGGTGTTTGATGGGGTTTTCAGCAAGAATGACATTTTTGAAAGCACATAATGGACCTATTTCTTTGTTGCCTGAAACAAATTTGATTAACACAACAAAACAATATGAACCAACGATTTTTATGGCTTGCAGCGGCAGGCCTCTTATTTGGCTGCAAGCCGAACGCGCCGCAGGAATCGGCCTCGACTGAAACAGCAACACCGGCGCTCAACACGCTGACGGAAGCCGAAAAACAGGAAGGCTGGGCTTTGCTCTTCGACGGCCAGACCACCAAAGGCTGGCATATTTACAACCGGGATACCATGGCCGGCTGGGCGGTCGAAAACGACGAATTCATCGCCCTGGGCCAGGGCGGCCTCGACGGCCATGGCGCCGACATTGTGACGGACGAAGAATTTGAAAATTTTGAACTTTCCCTCGAGTGGAAAATGTCGCCCGGCGGCAACAGCGGCGTGTTTTTTAACGTAGTTGAAAGCCCGGAATACAGCGCGGTTTATGAAACCGGCCCGGAATACCAACTCATCGACGATGTCGGATTTCCGGAAAAACTGGAACCCTGGCAACTCAGCGCCGCCAACTACGCCATGCACCCGCCCGCCAAAAAGGCCTACAAACCGGTCGGAGAATTTAACCTCACCCGCCTCGTCGTCAACAAAGGCCACGTCGAACACTGGCTCAACGGCGAACTGATCGTGGCCTACGACCTGTGGACCCCCGAGTGGGAAAACCTGGCCAATACCGGAAAATGGAAGGACTTCCCGGGTTACGGCCGCGCAAAAAAGGGTAAAATCGCACTTCAGGACCATGGCAACCAAAGCTGGTTCCGCAACATCAAAATCAAACGGCTCTGATATGAAAAAACTCCTCTTGTTGTTCCTCCTTGGCGGGCTTGTTTTTCAATCCTGCAAAACGCCCGGCGCCGCCGGCGGCAAAAACGGCGTTTCCCTGTTCAATGGTAAAGACCTGACCGGCTGGACCATTTACGGCACCGAAAAATGGTACGTCGACAAGGGTGAACTGGTCTGCGAAAGCGGCCCCGACGCCCAGTACGGCTACCTGGGAACGGTTGAAAAATTCAAGGATTTTGACCTCAGCGTCGACTTCAAACAGGAAGCCGAAGGCAACAGCGGCGTTTTTTTCCGCTCGTCCATCGAAGGTACAAAAATCACCGGCTGGCAGGCTGAAGTGGCTCCGCCCGGCAAACACTCCGGCGGCATCTACGAATCCTACGGCCGGGGTTGGCTCATCCAGCCCGACCCCAAGGACGAAAACCTGAAAATGGGGGAATGGAATACCCTTCGTGTCAGGGTCGTCGGCGACGAAGTGACCACCTGGCTCAACGGCGTGCAGAAGATCCAGCTCAAAGACGAAAAGATCGGGATGGCTACCGGCCAGATCGCTCTCCAGATACACGATGGCGGAGGGATCAAGGTGCGGTGGCGCAAGCTGATGCTGCGGAAGCTTTGATTGTTGGAGGATGCGAAGATTGGAGGATATGAGGATGCGAATCGGAAGCCATCGAATCCTCGTATCTTCCAATCCTCCAACCTTTATCCCACAACATTCACCAACACCCCAATCCCCTCAATACCGATCCGGATCTCATCCCCGTTTTGGAGTGTGAATTCGTTGGGGGGGACGATCCCCGTTCCGGTCATCAGAAAACAACCGTAAGGGAAACTGCATTCGCGGAACAGGAATTCCGCCAGTTCTTCGTGTTTCCTTTTCATCCGGCTGATAGGGATGGAGTCCGAAAAAACGGATTGCCCGTTCCGGAGGATTTCCAGCGAGATCAGGGTTTCAGGGGGTAAGGGGGACACATAAATGCATGGGCCGAGGGCGGCCGACCCGTCGTAGGTTTTGGCCTGGGGCAGGTACAACGGATTTTCGCCTTCGATGCTCCTTGAACTCATATCGTTGCCGATGGTATAACCCACAATTTTTCCGGAAGACGTGAGGAATAAGGTCAGTTCCGGTTCGGGTACATTCCAGACAGAATCCTTCCTGATCCGGACCTTTGCGCCGGAACCGACGGCACGTTGCGCGGTTGATTTAAAAAACAATTCCGGCCGGGGAGCGTCGTACACCCGGTCGTAAAAATCACCCCCACCGGCATCTTTTGATTCTTCCATGCGGGCTTCCCGGCTGCGGTAATAGGTGACCCCGGCCGCCCAGATCTCCTGACTTTTGACCGGCGGCAACAATTCGTTTTCCAAATACACTTTTGGGTCTTCAATCCGGGCGGCATCCCGTATTTCTTGTTCAAGGCGTTCTGCCAGGTCGTCCCGGTTGATGAACCCGTCCCAATCCCGGTTTTTGAGCAGGTAAAAAATGTTTTCTTTTTCCAGCAGGATCCCGTTTTGGAGTTGATATACTTTCATGACAGGAGAATTTTAGGTATCTTGTGGCATTCCTATGCCAGTGACCGCCCAATTTATTTAATAATTCGCATAGCCATGAAATTAATTGCAAGCAGTTTACTGGTTTTTTTTGTTTTCGGCCTTTTTTCGGGGTGTGGGCCCCGCAAACCTGGCCTGGGTATATTCCAGGGCCACGGCGATATCGGCGCTGTCCGCCATAAAGGGTCCGTGGAATATGATCCAAAATTGAAAACCTACCTCGTAACGGGAAGCGGGGAGAACATGTGGTTCAACAAGGACGAACTGCACTACGTCTGGAAAAAGGTATCGGGCGATATTTCCATCGCCGCCGATATCGAGTTGCTGGGCGCCGGCGGCAACGCCCATAAAAAAGCCTGCCTCATTATCCGCCAGGACCTCGATACCGACGGCGCCTACGCCGACGCAGTTGTCCACGGCGACGGCCTGAATTCGATCCAGTACCGCGAAGAAAAGGGCGGGATTACCCGGGAGATCCAGTCTGGAGTTTCAGGTCCGCGCAGGCTGAAGATCGAAAAAGAAGGCGATTTTGTTTCCATGTCGCTTGCCCGGGAGGGTGAGCCCCTTCATGCAGCGGGCGGGACCTTCAAGATCCGGTTCAGAGACCCGTTTTACATCGGCCTGGGGGTATGCGCCCACGACCCCGACGCGGTCGAAAAAGCTATTTTTTCAAATGTCGAGATCAAACCCATCCAGCCGGTTCCGGAAGCTGAAAAGGTGTTGGAAAGCACCCTGGAAACCGTGCCCATTGCCTCAGGCGACCGCCGGGTGGTGTACCATACCCGCGATCATATCGAAGCCCCCAACTGGTCGCGCGACGGCCAAACCCTGCTTTTTAACCAGCAAGGGCATATTTATTCGATTCCCGTTGGCGGGGGCAACCCTACTCTGATCCCTACGGGAAACGCCGTCAGAAACAACAACGACCACGGCCTTTCCCCGGACGGCAAATGGCTGGCCATCAGCGATCAATCCCAGGATGGGTCCTCCAGAATTTATATTGTTCCGGCAAACGGAGGCATACCGCGCCTGGTTACTCCCAATGCGCCGTCGTACTGGCACGGGTGGTCGCCTGACGGCCAAACCCTTGCCTATTGTGCCGAACGGGATGGTGAATACGATATTTATACGATCCCGGCGGAAGGCGGGGAAGAACGCCGGCTGACCAATGCCCGCGGCCTGGACGACGGCCCGGATTACTCTCCCGACGGCCGTTTTATCTATTTCAATTCAGACCGGAGCGGCCGGATGCAGATCTGGCGGATGAAAACCGACGGAAAGGAACAGCGGCAGGTGACAAAGGACGAATACAACAACTGGTTCCCCCATCCCTCGCCCGATGGCAAGTGGATCGTGTTTCTTTCCTATGAAAAAGACGTGGAGGGCCACCCTGCGAACAAGGATGTGATGTTGCGCATCATGCCCGCAGAAGGAGGCGAGCCCCGGGTGCTGGCCAAACTGTTCGGCGGGCAAGGTACGATCAATGTACCTTCATGGTCGCCCGATAGTCAGGAGGTGGCCTTTGTCAGTTACCGGCTTGCGCGCCGCAACCCGAATTTAAATTCGCGCCCGTAAACCGGATTAGTCAGCTTGCTGCGTCTTGGCTTGGTGGGGACTGAGGATTTGAGGATGCGCGTGCCACGCCACAGGCGTGGAGGATGCGAGGGTTGCCTTTCCGATCAAATCAATCGACCACGTCGCTGTGGGGTCAATCCCCGGCAGGGCATGCCTTCAATATGGGGCCGCGTCCAGCCCGCCCACACCTTTGGTGCGGCGGGTAAACATCCGGCATCTACTCCTTCTCCACCCGGTTCCAGATATCCAGATAGATCTTCCAGTCTCCATCCGCGTTTTTTTTCCAAACGATGACGTATTTACCGCGCCAGGGGGTTTCAGAACCGTCGGCATTCAGCGTTTTGCCCTCGTAGTAACCCCAATCATAAGCCTCATCGCCCAGGATGCGGATCTCTTCGGGCATGATCCGGTGGAAGATCGTTTTGGATTTTCTTTCGGGGGGCGGAATCCAATAGTTTCCGACAGCTTTATGGCCCTGGAGGATCTCCCGGCGATCGGGGAAGATTTTGCCGTCATCGGTGTAAGCAGCAACCACTTTATCGTATTCGCCGGCTACCAGGCTTTGGGAAAAAGCGTCGATATTCCGGTGGATGATCCCCAGGTCGGTTGCCTGAAATTCATTTTTTAATGTTTGATAAGTATCGGAAAGCTGGGCGATGGTTTGTTTTGAATCGTGCAGGTTGACTTCGCCGTTGAATGCGCCCAGGGCTTTGTCGTCGAGTTCGTTGACAAGGTCGACCCATTTTTGCCAGGACGGCAGCCGGTCCAACTGGCCGTAATACAGTTCATTAAACCCATCAATGGCGTAATCGGCTGTCCGGTTGATCCATGCAGGTTTGTCCTCCGCAAAAACGGCAAAAGGCGCGATCATATCCTCCGAAGAAGGATCGAGGCTGTAACGTTTGCCGAAGCCGTACCTTGCAGCCAGCCAGGCCCTTTTGCCGACTACACCGATGGAAGGATCGGCCGGGAACCATTCGCCGGTGCTGCTGTCGTAAATTTCGAGCCAGACATGGTCGTTGTGTTGTTTGCCGAATACTGACATGCGGGGGCCGCCCTCTTTTACCTTTGTTTCAGCGTCGTTTTGCCGCCTTTCTGTCAATACGTGCAGGTTGATTTCCCGGACGCGCCGCATTTTAAGCCCCAGGGTTTCCAGGCTGGCGCGGCTCACCTGGGCGAGTTCGTTGCAATTGCCACCCTTGCGCTCGAGGATCTCATTCACGGTGCGGCGTTTGTAGTCTGTATAGGTCCAGTCGAAATGGCGTGCAAACCAGTCTACAACCCGGAAGGCCTTGTCGTAATCTGTTTTGGCGCCCGAGGCCACGTATTGGGAAAAAGCGGGCAGGTCGGTGATCGCCAGGGAATAAAGGCTGTCGACCGGCAGTTGTTTGGTTTGTCCGAAACCGGCGGCTGAAATAAAAAACAGGGTGATGGGTGCAAGTTTTTTCATTGGTACGGTTTGACGGATGAACGATCGCCTGTAAAGACCTTCATTCCCGGGTTAGGTTGCGGCGAAATTGCAGTCACCCCGAATTCAGGCAAAAATCTCACCTTTCTCAGTCAACCGCTCTTTCTAAAATTTCTCTTAATTGACCTCTCAAATCCTTCAATTTCTCTTCTTTTGTATTCCAAAGGATTTGACTATTAATTCTATAATAATCGTGAACAAGGATATGTCTCATCCCCTCTATCTTATCCCATTCAGCCTCAAAATATTTTTCCTTCAGTGCCTTTGAGATTTGATAGGCAGCCTCCCCAAGAATTTCAAAATTCTTAATTACTGCATACTGAGCCATTTCATTATCCATAAAGGTCGCGTAGTTCATGTCCTCCGTAAATTGCTCAATCCTGTCGATTGCTTCGACCATATGCATAATCCTCTCGAAGTCATCCGGCTTTCCTTTCATATATCAGTATCTTTTCTTGTTCAACCTTTTCTTTTGCATTTGGCAATAAGTATCCTTCTTCAACCAAATCTACTTGGCGACCGGATAATTTTTCCAACCCCTGTTTTATCCCCACGTAATCAAACAGGTCCAATTTATTAGGTCGAACAAATCTAACCAGGATATCAATGTCGCTATCATGACTTTCATCGTTTCGGGCGAAGGAGCCAAATATCCAAGCTCTATCTATCGGTTGTTTTGCCAGGTAGTCTCTGATTTGAACCAGTAACCTTGCCCGTTGAAGCCTTCTAATGGTCCCTTTTCCCTCTTTTTCCAGCCTATGTTTTGCAATCTCTATTGATTCAATCGCATAGTCCGACTCTTTCAAAAGATAATAGACCCTTTCACTCTGGTACTTAATGATCAATTCCTTATAATCATCATGGAGTTTTTCTGCCATTGTGCGTATCAATTTCCCAGGGGCAAAAAGTTCATTTCTTTCAATTTTACTTAACGATGATTGATCATAATTTAAGGCCGATGCCAGTTCTCTCAAAGAGATGTTCTGCTCTAGTCTGAGTCGCCGAATCCGCTCTCCAAAGGTCTCTGAATGCATTTTAGAAAATTTGTTCTGGAAAAATTTTTCCAAAGATACTTCAAAAAACTTTGTTTGTCAATCGTTTTTTATACTTCGCGCCGCCAAGTTTTGTGCATGGGGAACTTCCTAAAAGCGCGCCACGCCCCGGGCGTGGAATGCCGCAGGAGGGATGGTTTGCCAAAAACCATCCGACGCGCGGTATATCTTGCCTGATGGCGCTCAAACCTTTGTAACACGCTACCAGAGAATTTCCGGAGGCGTGAGCGTTCGGACAGTTTTGGGTTACAGCAAAACTCCCGCATCCGCCCAAACCACCCGCCAGCAATCCGCAAACCCGCCGCCCGGTGTATCGAGGTTGGCCTTTTCTACGCTCCGGCCCCCTATTTTTTCGTAAAAAGCCCGGGAGGAATGATTGGCATCCAATACCCAGAGGTAAAAATGGTGTTGCGGATAAGTGTCGACGATCCATTGAGCGGCCTTTCGCATGAGGATCTTTCCGATGCCTTGTCCTCTGCGGGTTGGGTGGACGTGCAGATTGTCGACGTAGGCGCCCCAAACAGGGTCTTCTTCACCAAAGGCGCAGACAAAACCGATCAGTTTGCCGTTTTCTTCTGCCACCAACGCCCACTGATTGGCAGGCGGGGTTTCAAACCGCGTCTTCCAGACCTGCCGGCGGTCTTCAAAAACAGGCCCGTCCAGGTATTCGTCCAGGAAGATGCCCCGGTAGTGGTCGCGCCAGCTTTCGGCGTGTAAAAGTGCGATCGATTCCGCGTCGGAAGCATCGGCAATTCGGAAAATCATATTTATGATTGAATCGATTAAAGGATTGGCTCGAATGATTCGATTGAAGTACAAATCGAATCATTCGGGTCAATCGTTCAATCTAAAAATATTAATCGGTTTTATTAAACATCACCCCCCTCACCCGTCCGCTGGAGACCTTGATGCCGGTAATCTGACCTTCGCCGTTGCGGACAAATTCCACCTGGCCAAAAAACCAGGCGTTGCCGGTGAACAGGTCGGCCTTGGAAGCGGTCAGTTCGATATCGGGGTGGCGCTGGTGCCGGGCGATCAGTTTGCCGTCCTTCACCAGGAGGGTATAGGCCGTTTCGAGTTCGGGGCTGTAAAATTTGCCGGTGAATGCGTTAATATCCAGCGATTTGGCGTCAAACGCTATTAACCTTGGGCAGACAAATTGGCCGCCGCCTTGTTTCAGAGTCAGCTGGTGGACTTCCCCCTTGTCGTTTTGTCCGAAGATGATGGTAGCATTTGCTTCCTTAATAAAGAAAGTATGTTCGGCCTGAGGTTGGAGTTCAATTTTCGGCTGACCGGTAGCCTGTCCCATCAATTTGTTGTCTTCTTTCGAGATGGTGATGATAAAACCGGGTTGCAATTCGTATTGGCCGGCGTATGCCTCCAGCCTTGCGGGGTCGATTGCCGGTGCGCTGGCTGCAGCGGGTTTGGGCGTGGTTTCTGCAGAAGGTGGGGGTATGGGTTGGGTCATCTGGCTGCCCAGGTAAATTTCGGCCACCTGGAGCGCCAGTCCGCCCGGGTTAAAGGAACCCAGGTTGCTGAATACGATCACTGCAAAATCCTGTTCGGGGAAACGGGCCAGATACGTCCGGTAACCGGCGTCGGCGCCGCCATGGCTCACCGTTTTTAGCCCTTTGTACATCCCGATGTCCTGTCCGAATGCGTAAGAGATAGTATCGCCGGAATTGAGCACACCCCGGGAGTGCATATTTGCCATGATGGCCGGGTTGCCCACCTTCATCTCCTTGAAATTAACAGCCCACCGCGACAGGTCCTCAACCGTGGTGAACAAGCTGGTCGCGCCGGCATTGGCATAACTCAGTACGCTTTTTTTGAAACCAGCCTGGTTGGGGGAATAGGAATAAGCACGGTTTTTGACCACTTTTTCGTGGTCGTCGTAAAACAGGGTATGGGTCATGCCGAGCGGCTGGAAGATATGCTCCCGGCAATAATCCGCAAAGGACTGCCCGGAGACGCGGGCAACGATCTCGCCCATCAGGGTGTAACCGGTATTGCAGTACACGTATTCGGCGCCCGGGTCAAAATTCAGTTCCCGCTGGTTAAAAGTCAGTTTCAGCACGTGTTCTTTGGTGATTACGTCGTCGAGCCGCCAACCGGCCAGCGCCAGGAGGTTCCACTGGTCGCGCAGCCCGCTGGTATGGTGGATGAGGTGGCGGATGGTGATGGTTTTGCCAAAATCGTGCATTTCCGGCAGATATTTCCGGATATCGTCGTCGAGGGAGAGTTTGCCCTGGTCGGCCAGCAGGGTGATCGCAAAGGTGGTGAACTGCTTGGAAACCGAGGCGATATGGAAAACGGATTTTGAGGTGATGGGGATATCGTATTCCAACTGGGCGTAGCCGTACCCCTTGGCGTAATGCAGTTTCCCGTTTTTGACCACCGCTACAGCGGCGCCGGGCGACCCCGGTTTGTTCCATGCAGAAAAAAGCTGATCTACTTTTCCTTCCGGCGTTTTGGGCTCCTTTTCGGGTCGCTGGATTGAAATGGTGTACTTGCCGGAGGTTTCATCTTCGTCGAGCGGCTCGATATCCAACCGGTAGACCCCGGTCATTTTGGTGGAAATCCGGAAAGGCTCCGGACCTTGCCGGCCATTGGGGCTGTCAAATTCCCCTAGCTTTTGTCCTTTCGGGTCATAGGTGCGGATGATGATATCGATCCCGTCCTGCATTAATTCGCCGGTAACAAAATACCCGGCCTTGAGCTGGATCTCATAACTGTGTTTTTCTCCGGCTCGCAGGTTATTGGCATGGGTTCCTCCTGCCTTTAACGGGATAGCAGGCGCCTGGGCGCTGAGGATGGAGGCCGAAAAAATGAGCGGGAACAGCAAAATGTGTTTGAAGTCGTGTGATGGCATGACGTGGTGATTTTTGGAAAGGGGAAGATAAGGAATTCTTATAGAAATCCGGACCGATTTTTTTTTCCAGGCTTCTTTCTGATCCGCTAAAGTTCATATCATGCCGTCCTTCATAACCGCCTCTTTCCCCATCGCCGCTTCCACCCACCCATCCACCATACGGATATAATCCTGTGTTTCCTTTTGGACCCGTTCAGCCCCCCATTCAAAAAAATCGCCCAGCAAGGCGGCTACGGCGGGCGCGGCAATTTTGGCGGCATGCCAGTCGACGATCTCCAGGCGCATCCTGCGGCCCAGCACATCGCGGAGGGTATGGGCCATTTCGTGGGCCGCCTGGTAAACGACCTCCGCTTTGATGAACGGATGCCCCGGAACCAGCCGTTCCGCATAAACCTCCGACCGCCCTGCAAGGAGCGCTACCCTGGGCGCCCGGTCGCCGTATGCAAGCGACAAATGCCGGGCTACGTCTTCGGGCAATCCTTCCAATTGCTGCCAGCCGTCTTCGCTGAACCCGGGGGCGCCGACCAGCGGGGTGTTCTGAGTTGTGCAAGCCGCCTGTCTGCCCAACAATTCGCAGGCTTTATCGACAACATCCCTGGCCATCAGCCGGTAAGTGGTCCATTTGCCACCCAGCAGGCTGAGCAGGTTGGAGGTCGGGTCGTGCTCTACTTCATGGTCGCGCACCAGCCGTTTGGTGGATTTACCGGGCTGGGCGGCGATCAGCGGCCTTAATCCGCCAAAACCGGCGGTTACCTGGCCGGGGCTGGGCGGTTCAGCCAGATATGGCGCAAGGGCGCCCAATAAAAAGTCGACTTCTTTTTGTTCAAGAACGGGTTCTTTTTCCAGGTCGGTGTAATCCCCGTCGGTCGTGCCGAGCAGTACCTTGCCTTCAAAGGGAATGGCAAAAATCACCCGCCCGTCCGGCGTCTTCGGGATCAGCATCGCGTCGTGGCTGCCGAGGGTTTCGTAGGGCAGCATGACGTGGACGCCCTTGCTGGGCCGGATGCGGGCCTCCAGACGGGCGTTGGCCATCCGGCGGACGGAGTCGGAAAAAGGGCCGGTGCAATTGATGAAGAGGTGGGCTTTGATTTCGACTTCGCTCAATCCCCGCCCGGCTTCGCTCAATCCCCGTTCGACTTCGCTCAATCCCCGCCCGGCTTCACTCAGTCTATCCTTTGCCAGGACGGCCACCAGCTTTCCGGCGCCATCCTTTTTAAACCCGGTGACCTCCAGGTGGTTGACCACCGCCGCGCCGGCTTCTTCTGCCGTATGCGCCAGGGCCAGGCAATACCGGGCGTCGTTGTGTTGTCCGTCGTAATACAATACCGCGCTGTGCAATTTTTTGGGGTTGAGGCCGGGCATCCGTTTCAGGGCTTCCTTTTTGCTCAGCCAGCGGCTTTTGGGCAGCGGGTCATTCTTGCCGGCAAACCAATCATAAATGGTCAGGCCGATGGATAGGTACAGGCCCTGGAACCAGTTGGAGACCGGGGTAAGCAAGGCCTGCGGCCGGGCCAGGTGCGGCGCATTTTTGATGACAGTATAACGTTCCTCCAACCCGTGGCGGACTTGCCGAAGCTGGCCGAAATCCAGGTTTTTGAAGGCTTGTTCGAGGTAGCGCACCCCGCCGTGGATAAGTTTGGTGGAACGGGAAGAGGTTTCCGAGGCAAAGTCGTTTTTCTCGATGAGGGCCACCCTGAAACCGCGCAAAGCGGCGTCGAGCGCACAACCGGCCCCACTGGCGCCGCCGCCGATGATGCAGATATCGAAATATTCGGATTGCAGGCGCTTGAGATTATCTGTCCGATGCATGGGATATGTTTAGGATTTGGATAAAGGTAATTTTTTTCATGATTTTACCAGGGCGCCGCCCCAAATAAACTCATGAAAATCTTTTAGCGGAGGGATTTTGCCCACCCTTCTCAATCCCGTGATTACCGTCTCCAGTTTCTGGTCTAAATGCTGTTCGAATGCATAAAATACCTTTCTTTTGTGCATGAAATGTTATTTTATGCACAAAAAAAATGCAAAAAAATAAAGGCATTGAATTTTTTTGATGAATTCAGCGCATCAATAAAAAAAACCGCCCTCCCCTCGCAGGGAAAGCGGTCCCTTATCTTTAATTCAGAAAGTCCTTATTTACAACCCCATCCCGTCGTACACATCCATTACGGCTTTAACGTGGCCGGCAGAATCTTTCATCAGGGTCATTTCGTCCTGATTCAGTTTGAGTTCGATGAACTGCGAAATGCCGTTTTTGCCCAGTTTGACCGGGATGCCCAGAAAAATATCCTTCATGCCGTGTTCGCCGTTCAGCATGACACAACACGGGAAAATGCGGTTTTCATCTTTCACGATCGCTTCCACCATTTGAGCGGCAGCAGCGCCCGGCGCATACCAGGCTGAAGTGCCCATCAGTTTCACCAGTTCGCCACCGCCAACCTTGGTGCGTTCTACGATGGCGTCCAGTTCGGCTTTGCCGATCATGTCCGTCACCGGAATGCCGGAGACGGTTGTGTACCGGGGCAGCGGCACCATCGTATCGCCGTGGCCGCCCAGTAAAATGGCCTGAATATCCTTTGGCGAAACGTGCAGCGCTTCGGCCAGGAAAGCCCGGTAGCGGGCCGTATCCAGGATGCCGGCCATGCCGAATACCCGGGAGCGGTCGAGGCCCGACACTTTGTAGGCTGCATAGGTCATCACGTCGAGCGGGTTGGAAACCACAATAATGATGGGGTTTTTGGAATGCTCCAGGATGGACCTGGTGACCGAATTGACGATCTTGGCGTTGGTGGAGATCAGGTCGTCGCGGCTCATGCCCGGTTTGCGGGGTACGCCGGCAGTGATGACCACGATGTCCGAACCGGCGGTATCTTTATAGTCATCCGTACCTCTTAAAAAGGTGCTGTAGTTATCGATAGGCGCCTGCTGCCAGGTATCGAGGGCTTTGCCCCGGGCAAGGTCGCCGGCAATATCCAATAAAACGATCTCTTTGACAATGTCGCGGTGCGCCAGCACATTGGCGACGGTTGCGCCCACATTTCCGGCACCGATAACGGTTACTTTGCTCATGATAACGATGGTTTGAAAATTTGGTTTTTAAGTCCCGCAAAAGTAGTTTTTTTTTAAAACCTTTGTTTACCCGGAGACCAAAGAATTGCAAACAGTCCAACTTGCAGCGCTGCCAATTGTTTACTTTTGTGATTCAAAAGGAAAAAACAAACAATGATCAGAATATTTTTAAATGTTTTGGCCCTCATGCTGGCCATTCCGGCTTTTGCCCAAACCGTTTTGCATACTTGCGGCACCTCGGGTGCAGCAGGGGAAGAACTGATCCCGCGCCTCGAAAGGAATATCAGGGCCCTGAACGAAAGCCCTGCGCTTGGGCGCGACATCCAGTTTGTACCCGTCCGGTTTCACCTGGTAGCCGAGAATGACGGCGATGGCCGTGTGCTGGAATCCCAGATCCTGGAACTGCTCTGCGCCCTGAATGAAGACTTCTTGCCCATGAACATCCAGTTTTACCTCAAAAACGAGAATGCAACCCTGCCCCAGGGTTCTTATCTGAGAAACGGGCTGACCTATATCAACAACACCGTTATTTATAATGACCATACCTCGGCGCTTGCCCTGATGAACAACCTGTACCGCGAACCCAATGCCATGAACATCTGGGTGGTGGCCAATGCAACCCCGCCGGGTGGCGGCCTTGGTGTGACGCTGGGGTATTATTCACCCCAGTACGACTGGATTGTCCTGCGCACTGCGGATGCCACGCCTGAATCGACCACCCTCACCCATGAGATCGGCCATTTCTTCAGCCTGCCGCACCCGCACCGCGGGTGGGATAATCAACCATTTATCCCGAATCCGGTACCCCAATGGGCCATTGACGCCGGATTTACCGAGCCGACCCCCAATCCGGCGCCGGCTACTTCTCCGGGCGGCGTAGCCACCGAAAAAATGAGCGGCAGCAATTGCGCTACCGCCGGCGATCTGATCTGCGATACCAAACCCGATTATAATTTCGGATTCAGCTGGAATACCTGCAACTATACCGGCGGCGCCATGGACCCGGACGGCGTGGTCGTCGACCCGGAAGAGAAACTCTTCATGGGCTATTTCGGAAATTGTCCGACAGACGATTATTTCTTCTCGGATATGCAACAACAGTTGATGGTCCAGGATCTGGCCTCAAACGGCCGGGATTACCTGCGCACCGGGTACAACCCCAACCCCACCCCGCTGACGGCAGTTGTCACCAATATCGAACCGGCCAACAATGCTACGCTGTCCCAATATAACGCCGTATTTTTCAAATGGAGCGTATCGCCCGGCGCTGAACGATATCTGCTGGAAATCGCCCGGAACAGCACTTTCCCGGAATCCACTACCCTGAATTATATCGTCAACGGCGCCTCGACCACGATCTATGACCTGGAAGCCAGCCGCAATTACTACTTCCGGGTACGCCCGCTCACTGAATATTCCACCTGTGTTGGCCCCGGTTCAAGTCATTTTTTCAAAACCGGCGCCCTCACGGCAACAGGCGAGCCTTCTTTTGTGCAAAATTTTAGGGTGTGGCCAAACCCTGTTTCTGCCTTTCAATCCGCTTTTTTTGAACTCAATACCACGAAGGCATTTGATGCAAACATTGAACTCGTTGCAATGGATGGCCGCCGGGTGATGGCGCCATTCAGCCAGGTCTTCCGGGCCGGTAACAACCAGATCGAACTGCCTGTCCGGAACCTGACTCCCGGCATATACTGGATCAGGATGGAAACCCGGGAAGGGCTGTTGGGTAAAAAGCTGGTGGTTGGAAATTAAAGCTGGATTCCGCAGAGTTTCACGGATTCAGTGTTTCAGTGTTTCACGGTTAGCTATGCAACCATGAAACACTGAAACCATGAAACACTGCAACCATGCAACCTTCACCTCTAAAACCTTCAACGCCATGCATCAACGAACCCTTTTCATTGTAATCCTGATGTCGATGGGCCTTCAACTGGGCGCGCAGGATCATTATTGCGGGACCCCGCCCGGACGTTCGGCCTGGCTGAAAAAGTACCAGGCCCGCCCGGATGCCTATGAAAAAGGAGGGGATACTCTGCTTTACGTTCCCATTTCGGTTCATCTGCTCGGGTCGGACGAAGGCGAGGGGTATTTCCGGCTGAACCGCCTTTTAGAGGCTTTTTGCCGGTTAAACCTGGATTTTGAACAGGTCGGCATCCGGTTTTTTCAGGAGGGGGATGTCCATTATATCAACAGCAGCGAATGGAATGAACACCCCGATATTCACACCGGCGTGGAGATGATGTTCGCCAACAATGTAGAAAATACCCTGAACGTCTACTTCCTGGACGATCCTGCCGGAAACGCAGGATATAACCTGAACTACGCCGGAATTGCCATGCGCAAGGACTACGCCGGGCCGGAATCCCATACCTGGGCGCATGAAGCCGGCCACGCGCTTTCCGTCCAGCACCCCTTCCTGGGGTGGGAAGGCGGCGTAAGTTATGACGGCAGTATTCCGCACGATTACAACGACCCGGCGCCCACCTATGTGACCTACGATTATACGCTCTTTAAAAATGTATATTACCCGGATACCCTGATCATCGACACCGCACTGGTGGAGTTGGTGGACGGCAGCAACTGCCAGGTGGCAGCCGATGGATTTTGCGACACCTCGCCGGATTATTTGTACACCGGCTGGAACTGCGATATTAACAACCTGAGCAGCACCCTTCAAACCGACCCTGCAGGCGCTACTTTCCGGTCGGACGGGACCCTGATCATGAACTACGGCAACGACGCTTGCCAAAACCGCTTTACAACCGAACAAACCGGCGCAATGCGGGCATTTCTGCTGGCCGAGCGATCGCATTGGCTGTATGACCAGACCCCGCCGCAAAACCTGACCCTGACGCCTGCAACTCCGGTTTACCCTATCGAGGACGAACTGGTGAATTACCAGGGAATTCAACTGACCTGGAATGCAGTACCCGGCGCGGTTTCCTACCTTGTTCAATTGGCAACGGCTTCCGGTTTCCCGGAATCGACCCTGCAGGAATTTGTGACAGCGGATACCATGCTCAACCTCAGCGACCTCCTGATCAACCGCCGTTATTACTGGAAGGTAAAACCGTTTAACCGCTATCATTTTTGTGAGCCGGTTTCAGAAACCGCCGTTTTCAGGTCAGGACAAGTGGTGAGCGCCCCGCAAATTGCAGGTATTCAAAAATGGGTATTGTACCCTAATCCGGCAGGTGAAAGCAGAAACCTCAGACTGGCTGTTTCCCTGCAAAAAAATATGCCGCTGAATTTCAGGGTGCAGGATGCTGCAGGGCGAGTGGTCTTTCAACATTCTGCCAGCCTCTTTGCCGGTGAGCAGGACCTGCCGCTCGGATTACCGGAGTTGCCGCGCGGCGTATATTGGATCCATTGGACCAATGGCGCGGAATGGATGACGGAGAAGCTGGTTATTTGAAGAACCGGGCGCGCCACAATGCAGCTATCTATCAGGAAATCGAGGCGTCCTTCCTCCTCCTTTCCAATTCCTGTTGAATGATAATCCGCAGGCGGGAAGAAAAACGGAAATGGCGGTAGCGCCGGTGGATATAAACGATGCCGACTGAAAAGAGCAGGAATTTGCTCACCAGCAGGATGAAACAGAAATTGGCGCCCCATTGCAGGTGAAAGGCTTCAAAAAGGAAAAAACCTGCAATCCAGATCGTAAGACTGGCCAGCAGCACAAAAAGCCGGTAATTCAATCGCAATGCTTCGCTTTCTTCCGCGTTCAGGCGTTCGAGCAAGGCGTACAATTCGGAATTGGAATAATAATGCGGGCCCCCTTCGCGAACGAGGTAGAGGTCATCGTTGGCGTCTCTGACGATCTGTTTTAGCTGCCTTTTTAGCCTAAAGTCCTTCCAGCTCATGGCGATGAAAATATAGGCGCACTAAAGTATGGTTTTAATTAAAGAACGATACAAAGGTCGATCGGTTGCGAAATTAGGAAATTTTTCATGCCTTGCAACCGCAAAACCTTAATTTTCCGTTTTGGTTTCTGATTTTTGCCTGAATAAATCCAAATCTTATGCAGGAGTTGACTTATGAGTCGGCAATGAGCGAATTGCAGTCGATCGTCAACGAAGTCCAGTCGGAACAGATTGGAATGGACGAACTTTCCCGGAAAATAAAAAGGGCTGCGGACCTGATCGCATTCTGCCGGAATAAACTGCGTGTTACGGAAGCCGAACTTGGCGCCTTATTCAACGATCAGGAGCCCGCCTGAAATTGTATTTTCCCCGTTTAGTAAACAACGTTAACCTGAAACAACGTATTTACAGCCACTTCGTAAAACCAGCTTTGATGGTTCGACCGGAACCTTACCTTTGTAATCAAGTTTTCTCATAGTATGTTTAATTTTCCTACACCTTTATCCCTTCTGGGGTGTAGGAATTTTTTTTGCCCTTCCCGGAAATGCCTAACTTTACCGCGTACCAGAGCCCATCAGCGCTCAAATGACAGAAGCCTGCATTTTCGACGCCGTCAGAACGCCCCTCGGCAAAGGCAACCCCCAGGGACGCCTCTACGAGATCAACCCGGCGTATTTGCTGGAGATCCTCCTCCACGCCATCGAACGCCGCAACCCTATTCCCCTGTGCGAAATAGATGATCTGGTGGTGGGTTGCACCCTCACAGCCGGCGACCAGGACGGGAATATCGCAGAAAAAGCCTTGCTCAATGCCGGGCTTGCCGGCCGGGTCAGCGGCCTCCAGCTCAACCGCTCCCTGGTTTCGGGCCTGGAATCCCTGATCCTCTCTGCTGCCAAGGTGCGATCAGGATGGGCGCAGGTCGTGCTGGCCGGCGGAGTGGAAAGCGCCGGAAAACAGTCCCGCCATTTCGACGATGCGTTTCCGGGTTTTTACTTTCGGGGCAACAACCTTCCCCGGGGTATTGCCGCCGATCTGACCGCCACCCTGGCCGGGTTTTCCCGCGATCAACTGGACGCGTATGCGCTCGACAACCACCAAAAGGCCCGTCAGGCGGCAAAAACCGGCTTGTTTGCCGGTTCCCTGGAAAAAGTTTTTGACCGAAACGGATTACTGGTCATGGGGGAAGATGAATATTTAACCGGGGAGGTCTCTGCCGATTCCCTCCGTCAGGCGCCGCTCGTTTTTGAACAGGAAGGAAAACTGGGTTTCGACCAGATCGCGCTGAAATGGTTCCCTGCCATTGAAAAGGTGTTGCACCTGCATTCGTCCGGCAATACCGCCCCCGGCGCTGATGGCGCTGCCCTGGTTTTGATCGGCGACCAACGGCGGGGTGCAGAACTCAAGTTGAAGCCGAGGGCCCGGATTTTGGGCGGCTATATTTCGGCAGACCCCTATTTCCCCGGATTTCAGGCGGTGAAAAAGGCGCTTGCCGCTGCCGGAAAACAACCCGGAGATGTCGATCTTTGGGCTTGCAGCGAATTTGCGGCCGCAGTTTCCCTCAAATTTCAACGGGATTTTAATATTTCTGAAGACCGGCTGAATCCGCTTGGCAGTAATATCGCCCTGGGTTTTCCGCCCGGATGCGGCGCTGCCGTCGCCCTGATTAACCTGCTGGAAGCCCTGGAACAGAGCAGACTGAAAACCGGTCTGCTCTCGGCTTCGGATGCCGGTGTGAATGCGGCTTTGGTCGTGGAGAGGGTGTGAGAGCGGTGATTTCCCTTTGCAGATCGGAAAATAAAATCGAAATAAATGAACCAGACAGCCCGACCAAAAAACGCCATAAGAACCATCCTCCTCACCGGCCTGCTGGCCGGCGTACTCGATGGACTGGCCGCAGCGATCAGCTATTATCTTTCCACCCATAAAAACCCGGAGGCCGTGTTCAAATTTATTGCCAAAGGCGTATTCGGCCAGGATGCTCTGACCGGCGGAACGGGCATGGTCATCTGGGGTATCCTTTTTCATTTCCTTATTGCGATGATTTGGACTGTTCTTTTTTTTCTGATCTACCCCAGGTTGAAATTCCTGTCCAAAAACCTGGTACTCACCGGCCTGGTCTACGGTCTGTTCGTCTGGACGGTGATGAATGCAGTGGTGCTGCCGGTCAGTCACGGCATTCCGTTCAGACCTGAATTCCCCAAAGCGCTGTTGGGTATTTCTTTCATTCTTTTTCTGGTGGGTTTGCCGGTTTCCCTGATGATCGGACGTTATTATGCCCGAACCCGGTAATCTTTCTCCTTCCTCCCGCCCACGCTGATGGTGCGGCTGCTAAACCTTTAACCTTTTCACTTTAACCTTTAACCGTTACCCCGCCTCACCGTTATCAGGGATGCCGGGGATGCGGCAAAATACCCGGAACCGGTGTTGCACCCGGCCCCCTGCGGGCATAACTTTGCCGTATTCAATCACCTAAAGCCAGGTAATGATGAAAACACCGATTAATACCAGCCAAACATTCAAAATCCTGTTGTTCACCCTGTGCATCAACGGCCTGTTTGCACAGAATCTGCCGAATTACGAACAAGCCTACGGCTATATGGGAGAATTCGGTTCGATCGAATGCGTCGAGCCGCTTTCCCTCGCAGCGGGGCAGTACCTGCTCGGCGGGCAGCTCAACGGCGAAGCCCTGGTGACCAGGGTCAACCAGGCGGGGCAAAGCCTGGACCATGTGATCCTGCCGTTTTTGGACCATTCCAATGCCAGGGTGACCGATATCGCCCGGATCAACGCCCAGACCCTCGCCGCAACCGGCGTGTGTACCGGATGTGGCGGCGAGCCCGGTCGGCAAGCTGTTTTTTTGATCGTCCTGGACGCCGGCCTGGATGAAACCGCCACCCTCCTCCTGAACCCCACGGAGAGCCAGGCCAATTTCGATAACCCCCTGGTCGAAACCGACGGAACCAACCTGTACCTGGCCTTCAACGACGAGTTTTTTGGCGGCAGCCACCATGTGCGGAGTTACGACCAGGACCTTGTCCAACGCTGGGCCGTTTTCCACAACCTAGGGTTCGTTGAGGCGCCGGCCGGCCTGATCTATAACAACGGAAACCTCTGGTTGTACGCCGAAGAATGGAACGGTTTTGAAAGCCTCATCGGCGCACGGCTGGTCCGTTTTGACGCCGGCGGCCAGTTGATCAATCATTTTCCCTATCCGGCGTTTGGCAAACAGGCCGCCTTACTGGCCGACGGGAATTTTGCCCTGACTGCCATTGCCGGTTTTTATCCTGACCCGGCCAAGATCAAATTGAGCATTGTGTCGCCGGAAGACGGCGCCGTGCTGGATTCGGTCCTGATCGGTACGAACCCAGGCTCCATACCCACCGCACTGACCGCACTGCCGAACGGCGAACTGATGGTGGCCGTCCGCGAGGCGGCTTTTTTTGAAGACCCTGCCGTTCTTTACCGCTATAACCCCGCCAATCTGGACAGCCCGGTCAAGACCCTGAGCATCCTGGGTGATCGCGGCGCAATCGAACGCGAGGCCTTCGACCTGTTTCCCATATCCGCCAACGGAGATGAATTTATCGCGGTGGGTACCCGCCACGATGCATCAACCAGGGGCATGTTCCTGTCCTATCATGCAAATCCGGTAACCCTGACGGCGCCTGCCGGCTGGTCGAACGATATCTGCGGGACCAACCTGCTGATGGAACGCGCCCAAAGCCATTATCCTTCGGTTTTGCCCTGGGTGCATGAAAAGGTGGTGTATGAAGAAGACGCCGAGCTGTATAACGGCCAGTTGAAGGATCTCGTGGCGGATCTTTATGTGCCCTTTGACCTGCAAACCACAAATGATCCGGCGGAAAAACGCCCGCTGATGGTCATTGTCCACGGTGGCGGTTTCCTGGGCGGCAATGAAGACGCTTTCAGCGCCTTGGCCATTCTCTTCGCGGAAACCGGGTACGTGACAGCCTCCATCAATTACCGGCTGGGCGTTGCGGATGGTGTAACGGACCTGAACGGCCTGTGCGAACACCCGGATGAAGCCATCGCGGCCATGTACCGGGCAACCCAGGACACCCGGAAAGCCGTCAATTTCCTGTACGACAACGCCGACCAATACCATATCGACCGCAACCATATCTTTGTGCTGGGCCACAGCGCCGGCGCGGTCAACGTGCTCAACAGCGCTTTTCTTGACCAGGATGAGATCGATCAGATCAGCCCCGGCCTGACGCAGGAGCTCGGCCCCTTGCCACCCAAACCCCAGGTCAAAGCTTATATTCCCTGGGCCGGCGCCACGGACATCTCCATTCTGGACCAGGACGACAATACGCCCATGTTTTTCATCCACGGTACCTGCGACCCGCTGGTGACCTACAATGAGGGCTCTTCCGTTTGTGGAGACGCCCTGTTCCAGTCGGGCGCCTACGCCATGGCCTGTCGCAAACAGGCTTTCGGCCACCCCTATTTCCTTCAGGCCATCAACAAAGGCGACCACGGGATGGGCGGCAGCGAATTGCAGGTGCTGGCACGACTGACCCAATGGATGAAAAACGAAAATATCTGCGGCGAGCCCGGCCAGGCTTGCGAGGTGATCGAAGCAACCAACCCGCAGGGCTGCGAAGACGTGCCGCTTTGCCCGCAAGGGTGTATGGTGAGCGCTATTGCACCTGAGATATCCGCCGGCGAACTGGCCATCCATCCCAACCCGGCAGTCGACCGGGTGCGGATAACCCTGCCCGAAAACCAGGTTTACAGCGGGGAATTAACCTTGTCGAACGCCCAGGGGCAGGTCGTATTGAAACAGTCCTTCGCCGGGGGCGCAGCCGACCTGGAAACCGGGCATTTGCCGGCGGGGTGGTACCTGGTGCAGGTGCGTCATTCGGACCACCTTGCAAAGGGAAGGCTGATCGTGGGCGTTGGAAATTTCTGAGCAGGTGGTTGAGGTGTCGGACACTTGAGAAGTGTCCGACACCTTTGGGAAGCCCGGTTAACCACTTCCGGGGACCTCCACTCACGGTAACCAGTGATTTCGTTATTCCGCCAAAATACCCGGAATCAGTGTTGATTCCACCCTCTAAGCCGCTGTATTTTTGCAAAATGGAAGATCGGACGGATAAAACCGTCCGCCCTGCGTGCCGGCAGCCACCATCAACCGTCAACCAATTCAAACTAACCGAGCCATGAAAATACACCTACTCCTTCTGTCCCTGTTCCCTTGTCTTTTAACTGCCCAGGATTGGGATGCCGCCCAGCGTTTTAACGGCAGTATTGCGGGCATGTCGGTAACCAGTTCGGCGATCGCAGCAGGCCCCGGGGGCGCCACTTATATTGCCGGGTCCCTGGAGGGGACTGCCCAGTTTGATACAATAACGGTAACCGGGCAAAATCCAGGCGCCACATACGGCTACCTGCTCAAAATGAACCAGGAGTTCCGGGCGGAGTGGGTCCGGGTTTTTCCCCAGACAACCTACGACGTAACCGTCGACCTGCAGGGCAATATCTTTGTGGCCGGCTCCCAGAACGATTCCCTGAGTTGGGTGGCCAAATACCATTCCAACGGACAATTGCTGGCTTCTTTTACTTCCCAAGGGGGCAACAGCCACGTCCGGGTAGTGCGCACCGACGCAGCCGGGAATTGTTATATCGGGGGATGGATGAATGCCGCCACCTCTTTTGGCGGACTTACACCCGCCGGCGTCGGTGGACGCGAAGCCTTTATCGCCCGGCTGAGCCCGGACCTCAGCCAGGTCCACTGGGCTAACCTCACCGGCGCTTCCAACCGGCTGGACGAGATCTACGACCTCGAAGTGGATAACAATGGCTTCATTTATACCAGCGGCAATTACCGCCAGACATTTAATCTCTTTTGCGGCTGTTACAACGGCAGTTTCTTCCTGGAAAAACACAATGCCGCCACCGGCTCTTCGGTCTGGCAAAAGCTGTTCTCCGGCGGCTCCGGCACGTCCACCCGCCAGTTGGTTTCCCTCAGTCCAGACGGCCAAACCATTTACACCAGCGGCAGTTTTAAAAATACCACGACGATCGACCCCGGGCTCTCCCTTACAGCGGCCGGGAACGACGACTACCATATTTTCCTGGTCAGCCTGACCGCCGCGGGTAGCGTCAACTGGGCTAAAAAGATCGTGCTGACCGGCGATATTTATCCCACCGGTATGGTCCGGCTCGACGAACAGCTCGTTCTGCACGGATACTTCCGCAGTCCTGCATTGCTGGAAACCATTTTGCTCACGCCGCAAGGCATTGGCGACGCCTTTCTGGCCAAAGTAACCGGCGCCGGGAGCATTGCCGCCGCCGAAGCTTTTACGGGAACAGGCCCCGGCACAGAATTCGGTTACGGCCTCGACGCCAGGAGCGGCGACCTGGTGGTGAGCGGAAACACCTCCAGCGGCGCCCTGCAGATCGGGAGTTTCAATTTGTCCGGCCTTGCGCTTTCGCAAGCCGCTTATGCAGCCTGTTCCCGTATTTCCGTTCCTTTGAGCGCCCAGATCCTGAGCCTCGTTCACCCGGACTGTCCTGGCGCGGCCACCGGCGTTGTTGCAGCCGCCGCACTGGGCGGAACGGCGCCGTATTCCTTTTTGTGGAGCACGGGCGATACCACTGCAACGGTCATTGGACTTGTTGCGGGTGATTATACCGTAACCGTCGAGGATGACGCAGGCGCATCGTATACCCTTGAACTTACCTTGAATGATCCGCCTGTCTTAACCTTGCAGGCCTCCCTGGAACATGTTTCCTGCTCAGGAGCTGCCGACGGTTCCATTTCCATTGAAGCCTCCGGCGGAACGGGGGCCTACGTTTACGAATGGAACAACGGCGGGCAAACCAACGTGATCACCGGCCTTGCAGCGGGTAGTTATACCCTGACGGTTACCGATGAAAACGGGTGTACATCCGCTTATTCCAAAGAAATAACTGAACCCCAGTCTCTTGAAATCAGTATTGCCGGTGTCCAGAACGCCGCCTGCGGGCAAAACAACGGGCAAGCCTCGGTAACCGTCACCGGAGGAACTTCGCCCTATGGTTACGCGTGGAGCAATCTGGCGACCGGCCCTGAAGCCGGCAACCTGACAGCCGGGAATTATACCGTTACTGCAACGGACGCCAACGGCTGCTCTTCCAGCGTGCTGGTCACCATTCAGGATACCGGCAATACGCTTGAAGTGGCGCTCAACGTCCTTCAATCGCCGGCCTGCGATAATACCGCAGACGGCCAGCTTAGCGCTGCCGTCACCGGCGGAACAATGCCCTACACCTATGCGTGGAGTAATAACCAAACCGGCCCAACCGCCACCGGATTGGCCCCGGGTCAGCATTCCCTGACGGTCACCGATGTTATGGGCTGTTCGATGGTGCAAAACATCACCCTGGAGGGCCAGACCATGTTGCTGGTGAGCATGAACATTTCCGCACAGAACCTGTGTTCCGGAGACAGCCAGGCCGCTGTTTCAGCCAGCCCCATGAACGGTATGCCGCCCTATACCTATGTTTGGAACACCGGCGATACCACCGCCGGTTTGACCGGATTGCCCGCCGGCAGCTACTTCGTCACCATTATGGATGCCGGCGGATGCTCCACGGTTGCAGGCGCTTTGTTCCAGGACCCGCTCCCGCTGACGATCCAACTGGAGACGGTCGACCCGGCTTGTCAGGGCCAGAACACCGGCCAGATCAGCGTGCAGGCTGCCGGCGGAACGGCGCCCTATACCTTCCTGTGGGACAACGGCAAAACAACCGCATCCCTGAGCGGTCTGGCCCCCGGCAATTATACCGTGACCCTCACCGATATCAACGGCTGCACCCGGGTCAGCAGCGCATCGGTCGGAGATGCCGGCCTGGTTATTGACCCGGGAATAGAGACTAATCAGGCAGGGTTGACGGCTCTTCAATCCGGCGCACAATACCAGTGGATCGACTGCCAGACCGGCCTGGATATTCCGGGCGCTACCGGCCAGACCTTCGAGCCCGGGACGGGCGGTGAATACGCCGTGGAGATCACGCTGGAATCCTGCACCGCCACTTCGGATTGCGTGCTTTTTGACCTGGTAGCCGCGGAAGACCCTCTGGACGAGGCCCGCCTGGCCAGGGTATTCCCCAACCCCTCCGACGGACGTTTTACCCTGCATTTGCCGTGGGAGGCCAGGGTTTGGATACTAGAAGCCGGCGGCAAACTGCTGGTACAAACCGGGTACGCGGCCGGTCAGCACGAAATGGATTTTTCCACCTGGCCGAAGGGCGTTTATTTGATGCGGATCGGCCTGGACAAAGGCGTTCAAACCATCCGGTTTGTCAAACAGTAGGTGTAACCCGTGCCCGCGATAAAGCGCGGCAGGTAAACCTTGTGGTTACCCAATTTCAAAAATCGCATAAAATGAAAAAGATCATATTATCCGTTGCAGGCCTGTTGATACTGGTCTGTAATTCCCGGGCACAATTTTCTGAAAACCCGATATACGACGGGCCGCAATTCCATTTCGGATTCGACATCGGTTTGGCCAGATACGATGGTGCGGGCGCCGGTAAAGCCGGATTGGCAGTCGGATTGAATTTCAAACGCAGCGCCGTCGAATTGCAAGGGAACTTATATACTCAACCTTGTATAGGAGGTCCTTGCGGAGGCGCCTTTGAAGGCGTTACCGACCTCAGCCTGCTCTATGGGCGGTTTTGGGACTTCAGCCGGTCCAGACTTCAGGTAAATGCAGGATTGTCCTGGCTAAGAAAAAGGGAGAGTGAATACTATTCTTCGGAATGGCATAATGTGGATATGCATACGGTTGGAATACCTGTGGATGTCAGGTTCTATTTTCATTCCGGCAAACATTTTGCCTGGGGCGTCAAGGCTTTTACAAATATCAATTCCATTAACACCTTAACCGGGGCAGGGCTGGTCTTTTCTTTCAGGGATTAATATCCGGACACGCAGGTTTCTGAATTTTTAATAACTTGGGGATTCTTTTTCTTCAAAGAATCCCATCATGACGGCCATTTTTTTTCGGAATCTGGTTCAAGGTTGCCTGATCTCTTTTGCAGGGTTCATTATTAACCCCTGTTGTGGTCAGATCGGTCTTTCCTCGTATCAGTTGAATTTGGGGCCGATAACCTATAGTCAGATCGCCACCGACCTTTCCGGAGGGGCGATACACCCGGTGTCCAACCACCTGTTTGCAGTGATCAACGGAACGCCCCGGATACACGAACTGGATCTGGACGGCAATTATGTCCGTCAGATCAACCTCATCGGATTTGAGGATACGGAAGGCATCGCCTATTTGAACTCCGACCTCTTTGCCGTGGTGGAAGAACGCAGGGGGCGAGTCGTTTTCATCACCATCCCGCCCAACAATAGCGGCCAGACCATCAATATCAACTACCCCGGCTCTGCCGGTTATATCCAGTTTTCCGGCACATGGGGGGATAACCTCGGCCTGGAGGGGATTACTTATGACGCCGCAGGCGACGATCTGTACGTCGTCAAGGAGAAATCGGACATGAAATTGTACAAGATCGACAACCCCCTTGGTTTTTTGGGTCAAACGATTACCCCTTCCGAGCCTTTTAACCTGCAAACCAAAGCCGCATCCTATCCCGGAAGTTTTACGGATGCGGCTGAAGTTTTTTTTACGAGCGTAGGCACTTTGCTGATGTTGAGCGAAGAAGGGGAAATCGCGGTGGAGGTTCATGCGGCCACGGGAAATGCTGTTGCCGGCAGCAGCCTGAGCGTCAGCTTTCTTACCCAGCCTGAGGGGATCGCCATGGATTCCGGTAGCCGGCTTTATGTCCTTAGCGAACCGGATGAATTTGCACGTTTCAACAATCCTTTATTGCCGGTGGAGGTCGTTCGATTCGACGCCGTCGAAACAGATGACGGAGTTGTTTTATCGTGGAAAACACGGTCGGAGGCGAATTCGGCTTTTTTTCAGCTAGAAAATAGCGGGGATGCCCAGACATTTAACACAATCGGTATGCTGAAAGCTGCCGGCACGAGTACGGAAGAAAAAAACTATTCTTTTATTCACCAAAGCCCGACGGAAGGAACCCATTATTACCGGTTGAAACAGATTGACCTGGATGGTAACCACAAATACGGCGAGGTAATTGCACTAAAGGTTCGGGGCAATCTTCCACAGGTCGCCTTTTACCCCAACCCGGCGAGCGACCGGATTTCCATTAACGGGTTACTTCCCAAAAACACGAGGATCCGGATAACGGACCTAAAAGGTGAAATCGTTGCAGAGGTTACCCTTACCAATGGGTTTGTCGATATCACTACTTTGAGAAACGGGGTTTATATGGTAACGTTTTTATTTGATCATGAGGCCGTTTTCCAAAAGATGATAAAAATTTGAAATCAATATGAATTCCAAATCGAATAAACACCTCCTCCTTTGCCTGTTGGCGCTTTCCGCTTGCGGCCCGATGAAAGATTCCCAGGGCCATACCCAATCAGGCCCTCCAGCGTCAGGCCACGATTCCAACCGGCAAATCGTTCCCGTCGGCGGCAACGCCTGGGTGGTAAACGGCGGTGCAATAACCGAAGAGGGCCTGGTCGATTGGACGGACCCCCGGATCGTTTGCACGGTTTACGTCAGGGTCGACCAACCGGGAACTTTCAAATTATCCCTGTTGATGAACGCCCGTGGCGGGGACAATACCATTCGGGTAACGGTTGCGGGTAAAAGCGCCGAAGTGGCGGCGGTGGGCAACCAGGAGAAGGAGTACTTCGCAGGCGAATGGAGGATCAACCAGGCCGGTTACATTCCGGTTGTCATCCAGGGCGTTTCAAAATCGGGGCATGATTTTGGCGTTTTATCCGGCATCGGCATCAGCGGTACGGCGGTTTCGGCAGAAACAGCCTATGTCAGAGACAACCTGGACCATTATTTTTATTGGGGCAGAAGGGGCCCTTCCGTCCACCTGAATTACAATACCAGGGGGATTGAAAACATCGGGTGGTTTTACAGCGAGATCACCGTGCCGCAGGGCAACGACGTGATCGGTTCCTATTTTATGGCCAACGGTTTCGGCGAGGGGTATTTCGGCATGCAGGTAAATTCGGAAACGGAACGGCGCATCCTTTTTTCTGTATGGAGCCCCTATGAGACGGACAATCCGGACGCCATCCCGGAAGATTATAAAATCAGGTTGCTAAAGAAAGGCGATGGAGTTTATACCGGGGAATTCGGAAACGAAGGATCCGGGGGGCAGAGTTACCTGAAATACAACTGGAAAGCCGGCAATACTTACCGGTTCCTTTTGCGGGGTCAGCCTGCCGGACAAAACTTTACGGATTATATCGCCTATTTTTTTGCGCCCGGGGAAAATCAATGGCGGCTGATCGCCGGCTTCAGGCGGCCGCATACGTCCACTTACCTGAATGGGCTGTATTCCTTCCTGGAGAATTTTATACCTGAAACGGGCAACATCCCGAGAATGGCGCTGTATGGCAACCAGTGGGCGGTGGATAAAGCCGGAAATTGGCGGGCACTGGATAAAATTGTATTTACAGGGGATAATACCGCCAGGAAAAATTTCCGGAAGGATTATGCAGGCGGTGTCGATAACGGTCAATTCTTTCTAAAAAATTGCGGGTTTTTTAATGAATTTACACCCCTGGACCAGGCATTCAGCCGGCCGGTCGGGGGCGCGCCGCCGAATGTTGATTTTTCAAAATTGCCTTAGTTCACCGCAAAAGCTGCCACAACAACTGCACAAACAAGATCTTCCCGATCAACAGCAGCGGATACGCCAGCGCATAACCGAAGGTCGGCAGTTTATTGCCCGCCTTGTCGTTGGCAAAACCCAGGTTGGCGGGATGGTGCGAGATCATGCCCATGAGTAAAATATAAGGAATGCGGAAAAGGCGGCGCCCGATCCACAACACGATCAAAGAACCGAGTATGGCCACCACGGCGCCGCTCAGGAATAACAACGGACCTGCGCCGCTGCTCATGGTACTGACAAAGGTATGCCCCGAGTTGATGCCAATGGCTGCCAACATCAACATCAGGCCGATCTGCCGGAGCGTGAGGTTGGCGGAGTAGGGGAGGGTCCAGACGATGGGGCCGCTCCGGCGGAGCGCCGATAAGGCCAGCCCGGCCACCAGCGGCCCGCCGGCAAAACCCAGACTGAAGGTAATGCCGATGGGCAGGTCGAAACGGACCGAACCCAGCATGATCCCCAGGCCCATGCCCAGCCCGAAAGACAACAGGTCGATCTGACTGAGCGAATCGTAGGAATCGCCAAAAAATTTTTGCAACTTGGGCATATCGGCCCGTCGGGCCAGCACCCGCACCCGGTCGCCGAGTTCCAGCACGGTATCGCGGCCGGCCAGCATATCCACGTCGCCGCGCCGGACGCGGGTGACGAGCGCTTCATATTTTTCTTCGATGTTCAGGGCTGCCACAGGCTGCCCGGTAATGGCGGGTTTGGAGACGAACATGCGCCGCACGTCGAACACGGTGCGGTCGTCGGCCAGTTGGGGTTCGCTGTACCGGCCAATGGCCTCCTTGACCTTATGGACATCCTGTTCGTCGCCCAGCATGCTCACCTTGTCGCCCATCGCAAATCGAGTTTCCCAATGGCAGAGGCCCAATTCGCCCTGATGAAGGTGGCGCGCAAAAAGCACATTCCAGCCGTGTTGTTGGCGCAGTTGACGCAGCGGGATGCCTGTTATTTGCGGGTTGGTGATCTCCACGGTCAGGTTCACCAGGTTCTGTTCGATCGGGTATTCGTGCCGCAAGGCCTGGGTTTCGGCTTTGAGGTCGGCCCTCAACCAGCGTCGCGCCAGAACGATGGCGATCAGGGTGCCCAGCACACCCATCGGATAGGAAATGGAATAACCCACCACCGCGTGTTGCGATGCGGGGTCCACCTCTGTTCCGCCCTGTTTCTGGATGGCGTCGAGCAGGCCGGCCAGCGCAGGGGTATTGGTAGTCACCCCGGAAAGCAGGCCGGCTGAGGCAGCCGGGTTGAAATCAAAAAGATAGTGAAAGACCGCTGCGAGCAACGAAAGCACGGTGAGGGTCACCAACGCAAAACCGGCGTTCTGCGCCCCCCGGGTCCGGAGCGAACCAAAAAACGATGGGCCGCTGCTGAGCCCGATGCTGTACACAAACATGGCCAGCCCCAGCAGGGTGATGATCTTGGGGATCTGGATATCGGGCCGGATAGCGCCCGCTGCCAGCCCCACAAACAGCACCGCCGCCACACCCATTCCGCCCCCCCTTACCTTGATATTGCCGATCCAGGAACCCAGGGCGGCCACGATAAAGAGGTATAAAAGCGCCAGTTCGGCGCTGCCTTCATGTTGCATTGGATAGGATTTCCGGGGGCGATATTACGGAAAAAACGGGATACCGGATGGAGCGGGAGGAGGAAAAAGGTTTACCCGCCGCGCCATAAGCTTGGGCGGGATAAAGGTTAAAGGATAAAGGTTAAAGGTTAAAGGATAAAGGTTAATGGAATAAGAAAAGGGATTTTTTCGAGGTTTTTCCGGCGAATGACTACCTTGCTGCTCCGGCAACGGACGGCAAAAAACGGATAATGAAAATAAATGAAGAAAAATTCACCCCCCGTTACCAGGAACTGGACGCGCTGCGCGGCGTTGCGGCCCTGTCAACCGTTTTTTTTCATTTTACGCTGGACCGGCCCGAGGCTAAATTCGGATTTGAGTTGGGCGCAACCGGGGTAGACCTATTTTTTATCATCAGCGGGTTTGTGATTTTTATGAGCCTGAACAAGGTTTCTTCAACCCTGGAGTTCCTTGTGAACCGGTTTACCAGGCTTTACCCTACCTACTGGACCTGTGTTACGTTCACCTTTTTGTTGCAGGTTCTGGTAGCCTGGAAAACGGGGGACGCCCATCCCACTGCATTGGATTATATGGGGAATATGACCATGTTCCAGTATTATTTAAGGATACCCGATCTGGACGGGCCTTACTGGACGATGGCAGTAGAGTTGATTTTTTACCTTTGCATGGCGCTGATTTTTGCTTTGGGGAAATTAAAATATATTCTGCCGGTCGGGTTATTCATACTTGCAGCGACGGTGGTCAACGATATCTGGCTGGAATCCTGGCATCCGGCATTCCATAAAATTCATTTTATCTTTCCGTTGATTACGCATTTTCCGCTGTTCCTGGCGGGCATTGTCTTCTATAAATTAATGAACGATACAGGCGGGTACAAAAAAAAGGGCTTTTATTATGCTTGCCTGGTCATCTGTTTCAGTGTCAAATTATTGCTGTCGGATGACGGCGGGCGAACCCTGCTGTTTACGAGTTTCAACCAGTACCTGTGTTGTTTGATTGTTTATTTTTCCCTTTTCATTTTATTTGTCAACCACAAGTTGACTTTCATCGTCAGCCGGCCGACCTTATTTCTGGGAAAGATTTCTTTTGCATTGTACCTCATCCAACTTTTTGTAAGCCTGAATGTCGTTTTACCCGGGCTGATGAACCACGCCCATTTCGGTTTTTGGCCTGCGGCATTCGTTGCGCTGGCGGTGATCATTTTGCTGGCCACGGTGATCACCTATTACATAGAAATTCCTGCGGGGAAATGGATGAATCGCGTTTTGCGGTCGGCTTTGGGTTTGCAGCAACGGGGAGCAGCCGGCTGATCCTTTTTTTCTCAAAAGGTGAAACCCTCACCCACCAGCATTCCGGCGATCACGGCCGTCATAAAACACGCTATGGAGCCCCCTACCAGTGCCATGATACCCAGTTCTGTCAGGTTTTTTCGTTGATTAGGGGCCAGGGCGCCGATGCCTCCGATCTGGATGCCGATAGAAGAAAAATTGGAAAACCCGCACAAAGCATAGGTTGCGATCAGGACGGATTTGGGGTTGAGCGGATGCGCGGAGCCCTGGATAGCGCTCAGATCGGAATAAGCGACCACTTCATTGATCGCGGTTTTTTTGCCCAGCAAGGCGCCGACGGCCATCAGATCCTGGTTGGGTACACCCAGCAACCACGCCAGGGGGGCAAAGATAAATCCAAGTATGCTCTCCAGATTCAAGCCGATAAACTGGCCGTTGGTTTGGTAATGGATCCATAAATTGGCGCCGGTGACTTCGCCGATGGAACCGAGAATGCCGTTCAGCAAAGCGATCAAAGCGATAAAAACCAGTAACATGGCGCCTACATTCACGGCGAGTTTTACGCCGTCGGTGGTTCCGAGCGAAATGGCGTCGAGCAGGTTGTTGCCCACCTTTTCGCGGGGCACCGCCAAATTGGTATTGATCTCATCCGGGCGGTCTTGCGGATACAGGATCTTGGCCGCCACCACAGCCGCCGGGGCCGACATAATGGATGCCGTCAGAAAGTGGATGGCAAATTCGGGCCCCAGCAAAGCTACAAACAGGGCAAATACGCCACCGGCAATGGTGGCCATTCCACCCACCATGACACAAAGGATCTCGGACGGGGTCATTTTCTCCAGGTACGGCTTGATGACCAGCGGCGCCTCGGTTTGCCCAATAAATACATTAGCCGCTGAGGCGGTGGTTTCCGCGCCGGATAACCGCATGAATTTGCTCATCAGCCAGGCGAACCCGTAAATGATCTTTTGCAAAATCCCAAAATAAAACAAGACCGATGAGAAGGCCGAAAAGAAAACCACCGTGGGCAATACCTTGAAGGCAAACATATAACCCACTTTATAAACCACCCGCTCGCCAGTGCTGAAATCCATCGACTGGACCCAGGTCTCTTCCGGCCAGCTTCCAAAGATGAAAGTAGCGCCGGCCTGTGTAAAAGTGAGCAGGTTGACAAATCCGTCGGCAATCAATTGGAAGATCGCATAAACAAACGGCACCTTTAATATGGAAATGCAAAGAATAAATTGCAGGGCAATACCGCCTGCGACAAGGCGCCAGTTGATGGCTTTCCGGTTCCTGCTGAAAGTGTAACAGATCCCTAATAATGCCATCAGGCCAAGTATTCCGCGCGCAAAATTGATGATGAATTCCATTGGTCGTTTGTATTATAGGCGGTTTCCAGTCCGGCCAAATGTAAATATTTTTGCGGTTATCACCCGGCCTTTTTTAATTTTGCGCAGTTTGCGGCAATATATGAAACCATTTATCATCGGTATTACAGGTGGGAGCGGCTCGGGAAAAACCAGTTTTATCCGGCAGTTGCGCCAACAATTCAAACCGGGCGAACTCTGCATCATCTCCCAGGACGACTATTACTTCCCGCTCCATCAGCAGGAAAAGGACGATCTGGGTATCGAAAATTTTGACCTGCCCAAATCCATTGACAAAAAGGCTTTCCTGGCCGATATTCTCCTGCTGATGGAAGGTAAGGCCGTCCAGCGGACCGAATACACCTTCAACAACAAAGTCGCTGATCCGCGTACCATTACCTTCGAGCCCGCCCCGGTTTTACTCGTGGAGGGGATTTTTGTTTTTCATTATAAAAAAATTCGCAAATTACTGGACCTCAAGGTTTTCCTTCATGCCAAAGAAAACCTGAAAGTCATTCGCCGCATCAAAAGGGACCAGGCAGAACGCAATTATCCCTTGGAGGACGTTCTTTACCGCTACGAAAAACACGTGTTGCCTACCTTCGAAAGGTATATCCAGCCTTATGCGGAAGATGCCGATCTGGTGATCAACAACAACCAGAGTTTTGATATGGGCATGAGGGTCTTTACCGGGTTCATCCGCGATTTTCTTCATAACCGCCGGGATGGTCAGGAGAACAATATCCCGCCATTGATATCATAATTGACCCCGGTAATAAACCCGGCCTCGTCCGAAGCCAGAAATGCGATGAGATTGGCCACCTCCTCCGCCGTTCCTTCCCGCCGCAAGGGTGTTCCGCCTGCTACCCGCTCGCGGATCTCCGGCGCCGTGAATTTGTCGTGAAAAATGGTTGTGATCAACCCCGGACACACGCAATTCACCCGGATGCCATCGGGCCCCAGTTCCTTGGCCATCGCCCGTGTAAAGGTCATGATCGCCCCTTTGGCCGCCCCGTAAGCCGACGCCCCGTTGCCGCCGCCTTCCCGCCCGGCTGCCGATGCCATATTCACCACTGATCCGCCTCGCGGCATAAAACCCTTTACAGCCTTTTGCATCAGAAAAGTGGACTTGGCGTTCAGGGCCATCGTCTGGTCCCAGAAATCTTCGTCCATTTCGGCCAGCTTTTTCCGGGCGATCAAGCCGCCGGCGTTGTTGACCAGAATATGGATCTCCGGGCCAAAAGCCGCCCGGGTTTCCGCCACCAGGCGCCGGCAGTCTTCCCAACGGGTCACGTCGGCCCGGATAGCCATCCCCTCGCCGCCCGCTTTCCGGATCATCTCCAGGGTTTCTTCTGTTTTTTCTGGCGAATTGTGGTAATTGACGGCCACTTTTGCGCCCAGCGCGGCCAGTTTCAAGGAGACCGCCCGGCCGATATCCCGCCCGCCGCCCGTGACGATCGCAACTTTGTTTTTCAGGTTCATCGTTCCTTATTTTGAAAACTCCGCCAGTATAGCTATTTTTCCTGTTGTTCCAAAATAAACCGCCTAAATCATGCGAATCAATCGTTCATGATGGTTTATCGTTGTTTATGCGAATCAATAGTTAAAAAGGGAACTTGGGGGCGGCAACTCAACACAAGGACACAAAGGTTTCACAAAGCACACAAAGGAAATTGTGACTTTGTGCTTCCCCTTGTGTCTTTGTGTTAAAAAACGCGGAGGCAGCAAGATTGAACCATCCTCCAATGGACCTTCGGGATAGTTGTTAAGCTGCCGCTGCCCCGACCATCATCAACCACCATAAAACATAACCAACTAAAATGAACCATCCACCCATTCTTCAAAACCGGTTGCGTCTGATCTGCTTCTTGCTGTTATTCTCCGCCGGCCTTTCCGCACAAAACCCGTTTACCGACCAGGTTTTGAGCCGCCTTCCCTATCGCAATATCGGCCCGTTCCGGCAGGGCGGCTGGATTGTGGACCTGGCCGTACCTGAATCTCCTGCGCAGGCCCACCTTTACACCCTGTACGCCGCCACCCGCAACGGCGGCCTGTACAAAACCACCAATAACGGCGTTACCTGGAATTCGGTGTTCAACCAGCCGGATGTGCATGCCCTTGGGGCCGTAGCGGTAGCGCCTTCCAACCAGGACATCGTCTGGCTCGGTACCGGCGACTCGTATTACGCCCGCAGTTCCTACGCCGGAAACGGAGTGTTTAAATCCACCGACGGCGGCAAAACCTGGCGCCATTGCGGCCTGCCTGAAAGCCACCATATCGGCAAGATCCTCATCCATCCGCGCAACCCGGACATCGTGTACGTCGCGGCAATGGGCCATCTGTTTTCAGCGAATGAAGAACGCGGGGTCTTCAAAACCATGGACGGTGGCAAAACCTGGACAAAGGTCCTGTATATCAGCGATAAAACCGGGGTGGTGGATATGGCGATGGACCCTTCCAAACCCGATATCGTGTACGCCGCAGCCTACGAAAAATACCGCTACCCCTGGACGTTTATTGCCGGCGGACCGGAAAGCGGGATTTATAAAACAACCGACGGCGGCAAAAAATGGCAAAAACTGGGCGGGGGTTTACCCTCCGGCAAGATCGGACGCATCGGCCTGGATGTCTGCCGTTCCAAACCGAACATCATTTACGCCGTCGTCGAAAATGTGAATCTCCGGGACCCCTTGCCTGCCGAGGTCGAACAGGAAAAAAAGCGGAATATCGAATCCCGGCCCCGGCCCGTCGGCGGCGAGGTGTACCGGAGTGAGAATGGCGGCAAAACCTGGCGCAAGATGAACCGGCCCGAAGACAATGTTGGCGGCAAGGCGGCCTATTCCTTCAATACCTTGCGCATCGACCCCAACAATGACCAGAAAGTATACGTCACCGGCCTCAACCTGCAAAGCACCACAGATGGCGGCCTTTCATGGCATGGCATCGAATGGACCGATACCGCCAAGGTGTTCAACAGCGCGTTCGGCGACGTCCGCACTGCCTGGATTGACCCGCAAAATTCGCAACGCATCATTATGGGCTCCGACGGCGGCATCCACATCAGCTACGACGGTGGCAAAACCTGCGATTATTACGACAACCTGCCGCTGGGAGAGGTTTATGCCGTGGGGGTTGATATGGCCGAACCCTACAACGTATACGCAGGCCTGCAGGACCACGACTCCTGGAAAGGCCCCAGCAACGGCTGGTCGGGCCTGATCACCCTCGAAAACTGGGTTCCGGTCGGCAACGGCGACGGCATGTACAACCAGGTCGACCCCACCGACAACCGTTGGGTATACAACAACACCCAATTCGGCGACCACCACCGGCTCGACCAATGGACGGGCGAACGCGTTCCCATCGAACCCCGCCGCGAACCAGGACAAACACCCTACCGCTGGAACTGGACACCCCCGATCCACCTCTCTCCCCACAACAGCCGCATCGTCTACACCGGCGCCGAAGTCCTCCTGCGTTCCCTCGACCAAGGCGACCACTGGCAACCCATCAGCCCCGACCTGACCACCAACCACCCGGATCGAATCAACGGACAAGGGCATATCCAGTATTGCACCATCACCACGATCTCGGAATCTCCTGCTCAGGCCGGCCTTATCTGGGTGGGAACCGATGATGGTAAGGTGTGGATGACACCCAACTTCGGCGGAGAATGGAAAGAACTGACAACTGCCGTCGGCGCAGCAGGCGGGCCGGAAGACCGCTGGGTCAGCCGGGTTTGGGCCTCCCGGCACGACCCCGCCACCGCTTATGTCTGCAAAAACGGCTTCCGGAACGACGATTTTAAACCCTATGTGTTCAAAACCACCGATTACGGTCGCACCTGGACCGCCATCTCGCGCGGCCTGCCGGATAAACCTGTGAACGTGATTGCGGAAGACCCCAAAAATCCGCTTTTGCTCTTTCTGGGCAACGACCGGGGCGTTTATGTTTCCCTCACCGGCGGCAAAACCTGGGAATCGTTCCAGAATAATATGCCCGCTGTTCCGGTGCACGATCTCGTGGTTCACCCCCGCGAGAACGACCTGGTTGCTGGTACCTACGGCCGGAGCCTTTTCATCGCCGATATCTCCCCGCTCCAGGAATGGAAAAACCATATCCTGGCCAAAGACCTCTACCTGTTCGACATAGAACCCAAACCCTGGCGCCGCGAAGGCGTTTTGGGGTCCAATTATTTCCTCTATGGCGACCGCCACCTTTCGGCGCCCAACGAACACAACGGCCTGACCTGTTATTTTTATCTCAGGGAAAATACTGCCGGCTCCGTCCGAATCAAAGTCAGCGATATGGCCGGCCAACTGGTGACTGAATGGGAGCAACCCGCCCTGACAGGCCTTAACCGTGCAGAATGGGACCTCCGGAGATCCGGCAGCGGCTACCGGCGCCCTGTGGTTGATCCGGGCGAATATACCATCTCCATTGAATACGCCGGAAGATCAGCGGCCAAAACGGGCCGGTTTACAAAGGTAATTGGCTGGAAAACGGGAGATGATTGAACCAATCGACCACACCGCGGCGTGGCGAATCAATCGAATCATTCCAATTAATTGTTTATTCGTTGATTTGTTTATTCGTTGATTTGTTGATTTGAGGGCTGACGTTTCCAATCAATCGACCACGCCGCAGCGTGGCGAATCAATCGTTCCAATCGAATCAATTAAAAAACCCCGACCTGCAGGGAGCGGGTCAGGGTTTTGTGGGGTAGTTCAGGGATTATAATGGACTTTGGTGTTTTGGTTTTTTGCGGTTATACACTTTGTGAATTGATACCTTTGTTTCCCGTTTCGTTACCGAAAGGCCGAAAAAATTAAAATTTCTTCCCGATATAACCGGACTTCCGTTATTTTTGGAATCTTTTGGGTAACAAAACCTAAAACCGCTGCATCAATGGGTGAGTATCAAAATGATGAACAACGTTTAAGTCGCCTGGCAACCGGCGATAACCGGGAATGGAAAATATGGTACGACGATATGCGCAGTCCTTTCCGGGCCTTTTTTATGCGGCATTCCGCACTCGGCCCGGAGGACGTCACGGCGTTGTACCACGAAACCATGGTCGTTTTTCATCGCAATGTAACGACAGGTAAACTGACCCCGCCTCTGCAAAGTTCGCTTCGAACCTATTTGTTTGGCATCGGCAAACTGGTTTATAAAAAAAGCCATGCCGCTGCCGTCAACTGGGACGACGACATCCCGGATATGCCGGTTCTCCCGGAAGTGGAAGACCGCGCCGAACGCGAAGCCCAGGCTGCGCTGGTGCGCCGCTTGCTGGATCGGGTCGGCGAACCGTGCCGGGAAATTTTAACCCTGGTATATATTAAAGGTTACGCGATGGAGTCTGTAGCCACCGAGATGGGCATCGCTTCCGAGGGCGCCGCCCGCAAACGAAAATTTGATTGCTTGCAAAAATTACGCGACTGGATGAAGGCGCCTTAAAAACCCGAAGAAATGCAAACAGAGAATCATACACAGATCGAAACGATAGAACGTTACCTGCGGGGCGGGATGACGGCTGAAGAGCGTATTGCTTTTGCCGGCCGGCTGGCAGGCGATGAGGCCTTGCAACAAGAAACCGAAGACTTTGAACGGATCTTGGGAGGGTTCCGGACACTATGCGAAGAACAGCTTCTGGCGGATTTCACCGAATGGGATAAAGAATCCGGGGAGGAAGACGAACTGGCCCTGATCGAGGCTTTCCTGAACGGCGAATTGTCGGCCGAAAACCGGAATAAAGTTTTGGAACGCCTGGAAACCGACCTGGCTTTCGGCGAAAAAATGAACCAGCATAAAACCCTGCTGGCCGGCTTCGAAGCGATCCGTTCAGAGGAATTTGAAGGCCATTTGAAAACCTGGGAAAGCAACGCTGAAAAAGGGAAAACCCGGAAACTGACGCCCGTGAAAACCTGGGTTTACCGCCTGGCCGCCGCCGCTTCCGTGCTCTTGCTGGCCGGCGTAGGCCTCCATTGGTATGCGGCCAACCATTTCAGTGCAAGCGCGCTCGAAGAACAATTTTACCAGGCTCCCAACCTGGGTGGAACCATGCGCGGAGATTCCCAAATTGGCGACCCGCTCGTCATTGCCTACGAAAAGGCCCACCGGCAAATGGCGGCAAAAGAATTTTCCGGCGCCGAAAGCGCTTTCCAAAATGTATTGTCCCTCCTTGGAATGCTCAAACCGGATGAACTCACCCAAAAGAATTATCGCGACAATGCCGAATGGAATATTGTGCTGGCACAATTAGCACAGGGTAAAACCGGAGAAAAATTCCGGGAACGCCTGGATGCCGTGGCCGGGGATGCAGGGCATACCTACAACGCCCAGGCTGCAAGATTGAAGGAAAAAATGGCCAGCGTTTGGTTCCGGTGGGTGAATTGAGACTGCCTGCGGCAGAAATGGACCCTGAGGACATGTTTGTGCGCTGATGGGGGTCGTCTTTCCGGCTCTTTTCTTTACCTATTTATCCCCAATCATATGAAATGAATAAGGCAAGCCCCGGGTCATCACCTACAACCTGTTCGACCGCTTCGACCCCGTTTCCGGCATCTTCTCCATGGCTCGCACCACCGGCTATACCTGCGTCGCGGCGGCCAACCTGCTGCTTACCGAGGGCTTTGCGCGCAAGGGCGTATGCCCGCCGGAATACATCGGCGACGACCCACAAAACCTGGCCTTCCTGTTCAGCTATCTGGAAGAACGCGGGGTGACGTATCGCAAAAACATCGCCTGTGGGGAACGCGGAAAAGCGGACATGTCCGGCGGGTTTATTCGTAATCAATACGCCACAACGCATGTTATAATCTATTGCCGCATCTCCGTAATACCCGACCAGTCAACCGCAGATTTGAAATCCGGACAAAACTGGCGTCTTCCAGGTCCCTGCCCTGGCTAAACAGGATGACGGAAAAAGCGGAGGCGCCTTTTCTTGCCCGGCAACCGGCATTAAACCATACTTAATGACGACTCTGACCGCATTATAACCCCAAAACGAATTTATAGTCCCCATTCATCACCCACCCAAATGATATCTTTGAGACTATAATAAATCAAATTTCCTCTTCATGAAAAATTTCAAACGGTTTCTTTTCCTCTTATGCTGTGCAGGGGTGGTCTCTTGTCAAAACACCCTCAAACATGCGCAGGAACCTGCTTCAGCAAAAACAAGAAAACCTAACATCCTCATTATTTACCTGGATGATCTCGGATATGGCGACGTGCATGCTTACGGCGCTGCCGGAATTGCAACACCCAATATTGATTTTTTGACGAACGGCGGGCGAAAATTCACGAATGGCTACGCATCCTCCGCCACCTGCACCCCAAGCCGTTATGCCTTGCTAACCGGCGTTTATCCCTGGCGCAACAAAGACGCAAAAATACTTCCCGGCACGGCGCCGCTTCTTATTGATACTGCCCAGACAACCATACCCAAAATGCTCAGATCTCAGGGATATCACACCGGGATCGTCGGCAAATGGCATTTGGGTCTTGGATACGGCGACGTCGACTGGAATAAACGGATCGCCCCCGGACCTAATGAAGTTGGATTTGATTATAGCTATATCATGGCTGCCACGCAGGATAGAGTTCCGACCGTTTACATTAAAAACGGATATGTGGAAAATCTGGATGCCAACGACCCAATCGAAGTCAGCTATGAGCAAAATTTTGAAGGTCAGCCAACCGGAAAGGATAACCCGGAGCTGTTGAAAATGAAATGGCATCACGGCCATAACCATTCGATTGTGAACGGTATTCCACGCATCGGATTTATGAAAGGGGGCGAATCGGCCAAATGGAAGGATGAAGATATGTCGGACCGGTTTTTGGAAGAAGCGAAAAACTATGTCAAAGCACACAAGGATAAGCCCTTCTTCCTTTATTATGCCATGCAACAGCCCCACGTGCCCCGCACGCCGCACCCGAGATTCGCGGGTTCTTCGGGGATGGGGCCCAGAGGCGATGTCATTGTAGAAGCCGACTGGTGCGTGGGCGAAATTATGAAGACGCTTAAAGAAGAAGGCCTGCTGGATAACACGCTGATCATATTCTCCAGCGACAACGGGCCGGTGCTGAATGACGGATACTTCGACGACGCCGTTGAAAAATTGGGCGCTCACAAACCTGCCGGCTCCCTGCGGGGGGGGAAATACAGCCTGTTTGAGGCAGGAGCGCGGGTGCCTTTCATCACGTTCTGGCAGGGAGTCGTCCGGCCGGGCCCTTCGGATGCGCTGGTCTCCCAGATCGACCTTTTTAATTCGCTCGCCTCGCTTGCCGGAAGTAACGCCCGGACGCCCGACGGCCAGGATTTGTCAGACGTTTTCCTGGGAAAAAGCAATGCGGGGCGTTCTGAACTGGTCATCGAGGCTACCAGCAGAACTGCGCTTCGACAAGGAGATTGGGTAATGATACCGCCATACAAAGGGAAACCCAAAAATGAAGAGGTGAATATCGAAACCGGCACGGCGCCTGTTTATCAACTGTACAACCTGAAATCAGATATCGGACAACAAAAAAACCTTTCCGAGACACACCCGGAGCGATTACAGAAAATGATCAAGGCGTTTGAATCCATCAGAGGGAAGAACTATGGCAATATCCAACAACTGAAACTGGAATAAGCCGGTTATTCCACGGATAAAGGTCTATGGGGCCTATGTGCACCGTAAATTAAGTTATGACGCATTTTATATGGCCGCGGATTTTGCGGATCGGACGGATTTTATCCGTTAAATCAGTAAAATCCGCGGCTAAAAAACAATGAAATTTAATTTACAGTGTACTATGTTTCTATGTCTTAAAATTGTACACGCACTTAAAAGGTAAAGAATGAAACGCATATTGAAGATAATATTCCTGGCGGCGCCCATGGTGCTGCTACTGTCCGGCATGGCTGAAAAAAGTCCGCGTAAACCAAACGTGCTGTTCATCCTGGTGGACGATCTGGGGTTAAAAGATTTGAGTTTTGCCGGCAGCAACTATTATGAAACGCCGAACATCGACCAGTTAGCCTCCAGGAGCATGATTTTTACCCAGGGCTACGCCGGCAGCCGGGTGTGCAGCCCCTCCCGGGCCACCATTTTAACGGGCAAGTTCACTGCAAGACACGGGATAACCGATTGGATCGGCGCTGCGTCCGGGGCCGACTGGAGAAAATTGAACCGGCACGACAAATTATTACCTGCCGATTACCGGCATCAATTGCTGCGCGAGGAGCAAACCCTGGCGGAAACCATGAAAGCCAATGGATACAAAACCTTCTTCGCGGGCAAATGGCACCTGGGAGACGAAGGTTCCTACCCTGAAGATCACGGGTTTGACATCAATCAAGGCGGCTCGGACAAGGGAAGTCCGGTGGGCGGCTACTTTTCGCCCTTTAATAATCCAAAATTAAGCGACAAATACGATGGAGAGAACCTGACGATGCGGCTGGCCGGTGAAACGGTTGAATTTATGACACAGGCCAAAGAAACGCCATTTTTCGCCATGCTTTCCTTTTATGCGGTGCACGGACCCATCCAGACAACCCGGGAAAAATGGTTGAAATATCAGCAGAAAGCCAAGTCCCGGGGCGTGCCTGAACATGGCTTCACGATGGAGCGAAAACTGCCCATCCGGCAAACCCAGGACAACCCGGTATACGCCGGCCTGGTAGAAAGCATGGACGATGCAGTAGGGATGGTGCTCGACGCGCTTGAGAGGCTGGGTCTGGAAGAAAATACAATCGTCATTTTTACCTCCGATAACGGCGGGGTTGCCTCCGGAGATTCGTATTCAACTTCCAATTTGCCGCACCGGGGAGGGAAAGGTTACCAATGGGAGGGCGGCCTGAGGGTACCCTGCCTCATTTACGTACCGTGGCAAAAATCGAACGGAAAACAAACGGATTACCCCGTTTCCGGCGCTGATTTTTACCCGACAATACTGGATTATTCCTATATTGGTCTCCTGAAAGACCAGCATGCGGATGGCCTTAGTTTAAGACCCATTATCGATCACGGCGCCACCCTCCCGGAAAGGCCTTTATACTGGCATTATCCCCATTATGGCAACCAGGGCGGCGACCCCTCCTCCGTTATCCGGGAGGGCAAATGGAAATTGATCCGATACTATGAAGACGACCGCATTGAACTGTTTGATTTACAACAAGATCCGTTTGAGCGAAATGACGTCGCCGAAGATTTTCCCGGGATTGCCGCATCGCTCCAAAACAAATTAAAACAATGGCTTGCCGAAGTCCATGCGGTTTTCCCGAAAAAGGACACTTTGTTTGATGCGGCAGCCCGGCAAAACTATGACCTCAGCATCGTCAATAATCTGTTGCCCAAACTGGAAGCGGAGCGCAAAAAAATATTATCCGACGACTTTGAACCTAATCCGGATTGGTGGGGAAGCAAGGTTACAAAAGACTGATTATATAAAAAATGTAAACTCCATGTATTCACCACTTCAAGTTGCCGGCTATTCAGCCGTCTTTTTGATGGTATTAACCTGTCCCGTTCAGGCTCAGGAGTCTAACCGATTAGCCGGTTTCAATCCGCGCTTCGAAATTTTTACCCTTCCCGGTGAAGACGGCAGCAACAATGTTCAATGTATTGTACAGGACAGCACGGGATTTCTGTGGTTTGGTTCCATGAAAGGCCTTCACCGCTTCGATGGGCTGCATATCCTGACCTACCGCCATGATCCGAAAGACTCATTTTCCATTGCCTCCGATTATATCGAATGGATATGTCCGGGCCGTGATGGTATCCTTTGGCTTGGTCATTCCGAAAATGGGGTCAGTGCCTTCAACCCAGGCACGGAAAAATGCGTCAGGTATAGCAGGGAGGCGGCAGATCCGGCCAAACGGTTGATCGACAACCATGTGTCGATGATTGTCGAAGACACTGCCGGATTTATCTGGATTGGCACTACAGGCGGGTTGGACCGGCTTGACCCCCGTTCGGGTTTAGTGAAGCATTTTACCCATTCAAACGACCCGAACAGCCTGAGTCATAACCTGGTGCGCTCCTTATACGTGGACCGGCGCGGCGCTTTATGGGTAGGTTGCGGAACGCCGTTTGATTTTAACGACCCTTCGGGACAAAAGGGCGGGCTGAACCGGTATAACCCGGATGGTACGTTTACCCGCTTTTTACATGATCCGGCAAACCCCAAAAGCCTGGCAAACAACCAGGTTCGGGCCATTTTTGAGGATAGCGGGGGCCATTTTTGGGTAGGCGCCAGCGGACGCGGTCTGCACCAGATGGACCGTCATTCCGGGGCCTTTACCCGGTTACCCTTCAACCCGGCGCACCCATCCCGCCTGGGCAGCCCGGTTTTGCAGCGAAACGCCCCGCGGTTTCCACCGTTCTATCACCTGGGTTTTATTTCCGAAGACCAGCAAGGACGCCTGTGGATCGGCGCCCTTGAAGGCGGGTTGAATGTTTATGACCCGTGTACAGGAGCTATGAAACATTTTGAAATGGCCGAAGGCATGAGCGACAGCCTGCAGACCAATTACCTCTGGCATTTCTGCCAGACCCGAGACGGTGTTTTCTGGCTGGCCAGCTCCGGACTTGGCGGAAAGGTCTTCCGGGTAAGAAACAGCAACGCCCTGTTTCCATTCTATGGGCCCCGCCAATTGGGGGTATCACCGGCGACCATCCCTGGAATTGTGAAGGATCCCGACGGAAACGTTTGGCTTCAACTGCGGGATGGTTTCAATGGAATAGGCCTGTTTAACCGCGAAAATAATTCCCTGAAACGATTTGGTTACGATCCCCCAATCGGCAGCATGACTTTTCTCGACTTTGAAGATTTACGCGCCGACCGGCAGGGCAATATTTGGGCCAGTACGCCAAAAGGGTTGTACCGGCTCGACCGAAACCGGATTTCCGGCAGTAATACGACGTTTGTCCGCGATACGGTGAACACTCCTTTCACATTAGCCTGGGCGCCGTTCTTCGATGCACAGGGCAATACCTGGACGCCAACATTTGGCAATGGACTTTATCTCCGGGATACCCTGCAAAGGCGCTATCACTTCAGGCACAATCCGTCCGATGTGCGGAGTATCGGCAATGACCTGGCCATGGGCGTATTTCAGGATAGCCGGGGACGGATTTGGGTTTTAGGCGGAAGCACGTTTGGCGACAGGGTAGGCCCCATATTTCTTGACCGGTTCGAACCCGCTCCACAAGGCGGCGGCGTCTTTACCCACTTCCTGTCCCAAGGCGAAACAGGCAATTCCGACCGCATGGTTGAAGACAACAACGGGAATTTCTGGTTTATTGCCTTTCCCAGCGGCATCCGGAAGCTCAACCCCGATACCCGGGAATACGAGGCCTTTACAGTGGCGAACAGCACGCTTCCCGCGGATGGCATAACGGATATGGTAAAAGCAAAGGATGGGACGATATGGATGACGGCAACCAATTTTATCATGGAGTTGGACCCTGTAACCGAATCCATTTATTCCTACACCACGCACCATGGCGTACAAAACCTCAACTTTACCTGGATGACAGGAAGCGCTCAGGGTACTGATGGCGAGATTTTTTTTAGCGGCGATGGCGGGTTCCATGCTTTTTACCCGGAGCAGGTTGCCCGCTACACCCATAAAAACGCACCGCGAATCCGCCTGACCCGGATGAGCGTGCTCGGCGCCCCGGTGACACCGGAGCGAAGTCCTTTATTAAACCTGCCGATCTGGGAGACCCGGGAAATCAGGTTGCCTTACCGGCAAAATCAGTTTTCATTCCATGTTGCCATCTTTGATTTTTACGGCGCCGAACTGACCCGGCTGGAATACAAGCTGGAGAATTTTGATCGCGATTGGCGAAACGACCTGCGCCAGGGAGAGGCGACCTATGTGAATGTGCCGCCCGGCGATTACATTTTCCGGGTCCGGGGCATAAACAATATCGGCGTCAGGGCCCCGGAAATAGGTATTTCCGTCACCGTCCTGCCGCCCTGGTGGCGTACCTGGTGGGCTTATTCCTGTTGGATGTTATTGATTGCCGGCGCGTTGTATGCCTTTTATCGTTTCCAATTGGACAAAAAGCTGGAGCATGCCGAAGCCCTGCGTCTTCGCGAACTGGATACGGTAAAAACGAAACTGTACACCAATATCACCCACGAATTCCGCACACCCCTTACCCTGCTGCTCGGCCCCGCGGAGCGCCTGCTGGCGAAAAAAGAGCTGGACGGTGAGGTCCGCGGCGTTATGCAGACCATCCGGCGCAACGGCCTCCGCCTGTTGACGCTTGTCAATCAAATGCTCGACCTGTCCAAACTGGAAGACGGTAAAATAACCCTGCATCAGATGCAGGGCGACGTAGTGGCTTATCTCCGGTACATCATTGAGTCCTTCGATTCGTCTGCGAGAGAAAAAATATCGGCTTGCATTTTTTCACCGACCAGGAAAGGCTGGATATGGATTTCGACGAAGAGCGGCTGCAACAGATCGTGAGCAATCTGCTGTCGAATGCGCTGAAGTTCACGCCTGAAGGTGGCCAGGTAGATGTTTGTTTAGAGCAAAGCGCCGGCATGAGCAAGGGAAAACAACTGACCGCCCGCAACGCAGCCGCCTCTTCCTGGTTGCTCCTTTCCGTTCGGGACACCGGTATCGGAATCCCGGAAGACAAGCTTCCCTACATTTTTGACCGGTTTTTCCAGGTGGATGACGCGTATACCCGGGCCGGCGGGAGCACGGGTATCGGCCTGACGCTGACGCGGGAATTGGTAAAACTGATGCACGGCGAAATCAAAGTACAAAGCCGGCCCGGGGGGGGCACCGAATTTACCGTTGCGCTACCCATCCGGTTGGACTCATCTGAGATTAACGGCGCTTCATATACCGGAGGCGACAAAGCCGGCCAAATCTACGAAGTAAGCGCGCCTGCCGACGCCGGCAAGGCTTTGACCGGCAATAGCAACAGCCAGGCGCCGCTTGTACTGCTTGTGGAGGATAACCCCGATGTGATCAAGTACCTTGCCACCTGCCTGAACGACTACCGGCTTCTGGCGGCCAAAGACGGTTGGGAAGGACTCGAAAAAGCCATAGACACGGTTCCGGATATTATCGTCAGCGATGTGATGATGCCCCGCATGGACGGTTTCGAATTGTGCCGGGCACTCAAAAAAGACCTTCGGACGAGCCATATTCCCATTATTCTGCTCACCGCAAAGGCTGATATTGAGGCTAAGCTGGAAGGACTGGAGCTTGGCGCAGACGTTTACCTGACCAAACCTTTTTACCAGGAAGAACTGCAGGTTCGCGTCCGGAAATTACTGGAAAACCGGCGCCTGCTCCAACAGCATTACCAGGCGGCGGCAGGCCTGGGCGAGAGCGCCATCGCTGCAAAAGATATTCCGCCGCTCAGCGACCAGGAAAACGCTTTTGTCAGAAAGGCCCGCGAAACGGTGGAAGCCCACCTCGACGACGCTCAATTTGACGTGGTAAAATTCTGCCGGGAAATGACCATGAGCCATTCGCAGGCACACCGCAAATTATCGGCCCTGACCGGTTATTCGGCAACCTATTTTATCCGCTACGTCCGGCTGGCAAAAGCCAAAGACCTGTTACAGCATCCGGATATGAGTATCACGGCCATTGCATTTGACTGCGGTTTCAACGATCCCGCCTACTTCAGCCGGGTATTCAAACTGGCCTTCGGCATGACGCCGAATGAGTGGCGGGAGCGCAACAGGGCAACCTGAATATTATACCATCTGGCGAATGATCTGTTAGTCCTGTCGTTTGGTCTCTCCGTCCGGGCGAAAAGGTTGGCGGCGCCTGTATTTTTATGGCGTGGGTATATCCCAGTGTCTGGCGCCTGAAATTTTTTCACCTCCAAATTTATCGTTATGAAAAAGCAAATAAATGTGCTCATAGCGACGGCATTGACGATCGCCTTCCCGATCGTCGCCACCGCTCTGGCCGGAAACCCCGAAATCGTTCTGATCAACAAGGGGGAGGCCGCCAAAACTATCGATATCCAGTTGGCAAACCTTCAAAAACAAGCCACCGAAGTGGTTTTGCAGGATCTGGACGGAAAATACTGGTACAGCGAACAGATATTGAAGCAAGACGGGTACTTCAAACGCCTGAATTTGAACGGAATACCCAATGGGCACTACATCTGCTATGTGAAAAACCGCAACGTATTGCGTACACAATCTTTCTGCCTGAATGAAACAGGTCTGGAATTCTATGAATCCACCGGTGCAGGCAACCTGGTTAAATCCTTTACGGTACGAACAGGCGGCAAGCGCCCGGTTATTATGTGGATCACCTGCGAAGGCGCCGGCACGATCTGCCTCCAACTGGCCAACCTCCAGGAACAAACGGCCCTCATCCGGTTACATGCCCTGGGAGATGGCATCGCTTTCCAGCAAAGCGTTTCCGGAGAACAAGGAGTTGCCAAAAATATTCATTTGGACGGCATGTACGACGGCGCATATTTCCTTCACCTGAAGGTCGGGAATGCTTCGGTGATTCAGTTTTTTGAATATTCTCCCGCCGCCGGTGTGCATTTCGGCGCCCGGGAGCGGCTGGAACAGGCGCCTGCGAAGGCCGTAGCGCTGGCCAAAAATTGAATATGCGGGTCCATCTGCAGGCAGAGGAAAAAACTTTATGAGATATCGCGGGGCAGGTCGCAATGATCTGCCCCGCTATTTGAAGTTTGCAACTTCAAATCCAACCCAACAAAAAAATAACGCTCCTCCCCGCAAAAACGGGAGAGGAGCGCTGAGATAGTTTGAAAACTGCTAGTTCTTTATTACTTCACAATGGTAATATCTCCGCTGTAGATCACCCCCTCGGCAATATTGAGCCGGAGGATGTAATAATACGTTCCCTGGGGCAATTCCGAGCCGGTTTCGGTGAGGCCCGACCAATCGTTGTTGTACGGTTTGGCCTGGAACACGATATCGCCCCAACGGTTGAATATGATCAGTTCGTTGTCCGGAAACTGGTCCGGCGTACTGGTGATCAGATCGTCGAATATGAACATGTCGTTCATGCCGTCGCCGTTGGGTGTGATGGTATTCGGCGTTTCGGGTTCAAATCCGTCGCCTCTGATCTCTATCGTGATATTGGCCGTAGCGCAGAGGTCGGGGCAATCCAGGTTGCAAATCTCATAAGACAGTTGCACCTGTCCGGCAGCGCCTCTTGGAACGCTGAAATACAACTGACCGTTTTTTAAACTGTCCACAACGCCGATTTCAGGCGTTCCGTTCACCAGGGTGATTTCCCATTGGTCGGCGTTGGTCAGCACGTCGTTGAGCACGAGGTTGACCGCACCCGATCTTTTATCCGCCGGAATGATCAGGTTGTCGTTGAATGCCTCCGGTGTTTCTTCCACGACGAGGTTCACTTCGTCCGCGCTGTAATTGGGGCAACCCGGCGCCGAAAGGGTCCAGGTGAACTTGTTGTCGCCGCCCTGAAGGTCGCTGGCATCCGTCGAATTGGCGGTTGTCGATCCGAGGGTCGCTGAGCTTGCGCTGGTCCATACGCCGGTTGTTCCGGCCGGCAGGTTGGCTGAAAGCAGGGCCATATCCCCGCAGACCGACTGGTCGGCGCCCGCGCTTGCAGCCTCCGGCAGCATGAGTTCCACAAAAACCGTATCGGTTGCCACACAGCCGTTTGCTGCGTTGGAAATGGTGAGCAAATAGGCGCCAGGTCCGCTGATATTGGGCGTAAGGCTGGTTGCGGGGGTCGGGTTGGCGGCGCCGTTCAATCCCGTCCATTGGACGGTAAACTGGCTGGAGGATTGGGAGGCGTCCAGCGCGCCGGCCTGGCCGCATTGCAGGTTAAAGTCGGCCCCCGCATTGGCCAGCGGCGTATCCTGGTCGGCCTGGACCTCGATGGTCTGGCTCGATTCGCAACCGTTATCGGCCCGTGTAACCGTCAGAATATAAGCGCCGGCCTGGTTGACCTGAACGGTCAGGTTGCCGGTGGCGGGGGTAATGGTTCCGCCGCCCGTCGTGCTCCAGGCAATGGAGCTGAAACTGCTGGCCGCCCCGGTTGCAGAAGCGTTGATCGAAACGGCAGTGCTGGTGCATTTAAAGGTTTCTATCGTTGCAACCTGGATCGCTGTCGTATCCTGGTTGGCGACGACCTCCACCGTATCCCTGTTTTCACAGCCTGTCAGGTTGTTGACGACCAGGATTTCATACCTGCCGCCGGAGGTTACCGTCGTTTCGGCAGCATTGGCAGGGGTAGGCGTACCGCCGTCGAGGCCGGCCCAGGTGATGGCCAGATCATTGCCGCTGGTATTGATGGTAGCTTTCAGGTCGACCGATTCCGTTACGCAATCCAGCGCCCCGGGTTCTTCGAAACTGATCTGGGGCGCTTCGTTGTTCTCTGCAACGACAACGTCATCGGTGGCGGTGCAGCCATTGTCCGGGTCTTTTACGGTCAGCGTATAAACGCCTGGGGTATTGACCTCCACCATGGGCAGGGTATTGCCGGGGGCTTCCACGTTCGACCATTCCAGGGATGCGCCGTCGCTTGAGCCGGTTGCATCCAGGATGACGGAAGTTTCGAGGCAGGTGATGCGCAAGGTATCCGGGCCTGCTTCTGCCGTTGGCGGCGTATCGTTTTTCGTGACGACCAGATCTGCCATGCCGACGCATTCGTTGGCCGGGTTGGTCACCGTCAACTGGTAATTGCCTGCCTGGTCGGCGGTTACGGTCAATTGATCAGCGGGGCCTGCAATGTTACCCCCGTTGGAAGCCGTCCAAAGGATGACAAAATCAGGCGACAGGTTGGCCACAGTGGCCGTCACCATTACAGAGGTGCTGTCGCAGGTGATCTCGCGCTCGATGGCGTTGAGGCTTACTTCGGGCAGTTCCCCGTCGATGTCCACCAAAACGCTGTCAATGGCGAAACACCCGTTGGCCTGGTCGGTTACCTTCAGGAAATATTTTCCTGCTGCAGAAACGGAGGTTTCCAGGGTTGCGCCCAGTACCGCGCCGGTTTCATCCGTCCATTCGTAGTCAAAAGCGCCGGCAGAAGATCCTGCACCGCTGAGGGTGGCTGTATTTTGTGTACAGGTAAGGGTAGCTGTTTCCCCCGCCTCGGCGGTGGGTTCTTCCGTATTGCTGACAACGGAAACCAGCGTTTCCGTGGTACAGTTATTGTCCACATTGGTCACGGCAACGGTATAATCGCCGGCCGCGAGCGCAACAGGGGTAAGGCTCATTTCAGTGCCGGGCTGCAGTTGGCCGCCGTTAGAGGCCGTCCAGTTCACCGTGAAGCTGGTCACAATCGGGTCGACCGTTACGGAAAGGGTTACCTCGTCGACGATGCAGGTAATGTCTTCGGCTTCGCCAAGGGTGAGCTCCGGATAGTCTGCATTCGGATTGGCAAATACGGTGTCCCTGGCCGTACAACTGCTGGTTTGTTCGGTGACCACCAGGTAATATTCCCCAAGGGTGGTCGTGGAGAAGGTGGTACCGGTACCCTGTGATGCATTCTGGGTGTCGAACCATTCGTAAGTAACATCCAGGCCGTCGTTATTATCGGTGAGCGCCTCGAACTGCGCAGGCGTGCCGATGCAGTCCAGCAATTTGGTGTCTTCCAGTGTCTGTGCAACCGGAAATACCCTCACATCCTCGATGACAACCGTATCCAGCGCTACGCATTGGGTAATATTGTATTTTACCTGAAACTGGTAGACGCCGGGTTCGGTTATATTGGGATTGATAGTCGTTTCTTCACCCGGAACGATGGCGCCGCCGTTGCCCAGCGGCGTCCAGAGATAACTGACGGGCTGGTCGGTCGAACCGGTTCCGGAAAGTTGGAGCGTTTCACTCTGACAGGTAAAATCCTGATCCTGACCGGCATCTGCCGTCGGCAGGACCGGCGGAGTGACCATAATGGTATCGGCTGCGATGCAACCGCTTGAATCGCGGGAAACTTCCAGGACATGCATGCCGGCTGTAATGGCAACCACATCTTTTGTCCCCTGACCAAGGGCGATTTTCTGGTTTCCGGCAAAATAGTACCACTGGTAAGTATGGAAACCTTCGTCCGAGCCGGCGCCCGTCAGGAGAACCGTCGGCGGATTGCAACCCAGCACTTCGTCCATGCCGTCATTGGCAATGGCCACAGGCAGGTCGGCGATCACCGGGACTTCCACGCTGAATTCCTGGATCAATGCAGGATTGCCTCCGTCGAACAGTCGGAAATTGACCGTCCCGGGGCAAAGGTTCTCAGCCTTCAGCGGGGTGAACAACTGCGGGTCGGTCAGCCAGGTGGTGCCGACAAACCCCTCGCCGCCGGATACAACGAGTTCAACCTTGGCGTCGCAGGCGTCCGGGCAGGAAGCCGGGGTGATGATGATATCTTCAATGATGAACCGGTCGTTGATGCAGACTTCACCGTTGTCGGTGGCCAGGCTGCCTTGTCCGCTGGCGGTTTGAACCGTCGGCGCCGGCGTTTCATTGACCGCGACCGGGTAACATTCTTTGACCGGACCGATCAGTTTGAAGCATATTTCCAGGACGACGGTTGAATCGGGAATGGCCGTTGGGCTTCCGGCTGTCCAGTTGACGGTCAGCAGACCGACCGGCGTGTTATCCGTAATATTGGCGTCAACCAGGCCGGGCCAGGCGCCCGGATTGTTGTAATTAATGAATTCCAGCGCGCTCGGATCCCAGTTGATGCTGAAATTGGTGGAAGTGATATTATCGAAGGAAGCCACCGTGATGGGAATACAAACCGTATCCTGGCGGTCGCCTTCAATCTCTGGGATGAATACCCCGAAGCCTTCCGGGAACAAGGTGCAAACCTCCCCGTTGGTTTCGATGATACCGATGTTTTCTCCATTCGAGCCGGCGCTGATGGCCTCGGTGATCAGCGGAAAATCCACGATCAGAAAATCGTCGCAGGTCTGAGGCGGGCCGGTGGGTTGAAGGCAGACCTTAAAGATCACCTCCCCGTCGGGAAGGGTTACAGGGGTTCCGCCGGGTGCGTCCCAGTCGAAGAATAGGGAACCGCTGCCTGCGCCGCCGGTATTAAAGTTAGCAAGGCTGCCGCCGGCAATGTTGATGTCGCGGATATCGATGAAACTGAAATTGGAGACGTCATCCCAGGCCATGGAGAACTGGAAGTTGGTGATGTCCTCAAAATTGGTCACACTGACCTCAACGCAGGCTTCCCCGTTCGGTTCGGCGGAAGCATCGGAAACGGTCAGGCCCACACCCGGCGGCTGCAGAATGTCTACGGCGCAGTTGGTAGGGTTAATGCCGATATTGGCGCCGTTATTGACCCGGACGATGGCGGGCGTGGTGATAAAGATCGGGGCATTCCCGCCCAGGCCGGTCACTTTGAAACAGATCCTGAAAATGGTGGAACCGTTTGGCCTGGACTGGCCGGCGGAAACTTCATAATTTACGCCGAGCACCCCGTTGGCGGCGTTATCCGTATTGAAGTCGGTCACAGCCCAGGTGGGCGCCACCGGCTGAACCGAAACAAATTCGAGCAGGTTGGTATTCCAGTTGACCAGGCAGGACAAGTCGGTGATATTGGTATAATTGCCGCCTGCGTTGATATCTATGCAGAATTCGTCGTTGATCTGGACTTGCGGGCCGCAATTGGCGACCAGTTGCAAGCCGGTTGGCGTACAATCGCCGGCAATAACGCTGCCGGGCTGGAAAGCGGTGGGTAGGCTGAAGCCGGCCTGCACTTCATTGGTCACTTCTACCGGGGTGGGGTCGCTTGTCACCTGGATGGAAGTAGCCGATTCGCAAGCCCCCGTGATTTGAAAACAGACCTGGAAAAAGACCGTTCCGTCGGGCAAGGTCACCGGCGGTTCGCCCGGAATGAAGTAGTCCCAGGATACGGTGAGCACGCCGTTGGGCAGGTTGGGCGGGTCATTGAATCCGTACCTGCCGATCCCGTTGCCAGGAATGTTATCATTGGGAATGACACTTTGAATCTGGAGCACGTTGGGGTCCCAATTGAGGGAAAACTGCATGGTGCGCAAGTCGTCAAAACCGGATACGGACACATCCACGCAGACCAGGTCGCCGGCGTTACCGGTTTCATCAGAAATGGAGATGGTCAGGGGGCGGACGTCGACGGCCAGCAGGCCGGGTTCTTCAAATGCGCCGATGTTATTGCAGGCGGTGTTCACCCGGGTGACATGCGGGGTGAAGTTGGAGGCAAAGTTGATCGCGGTGAGCGCGCCGTAATTGCCGGTACTCGTAAAACAAATGCGGAAGATGGTAACCGGGTTGGCGCCCGACATATCGTCGAGCGTGACGCCTACCGTGCCGGCCTGGCTGCAGTTTTGCGGGTTGCCGTTCACCAGGTTCGACCACGTGAGGCGGATCCGGCCGTTGGCGGCGTCGGTCAGGTCGAAATCACCTGCATCGAGGTCTTCCAGCGCAAACCCGTTGACCTGGGAGAAACTGGCCACTGCCGGATCCCATTGGATCATGATATCCATAGACAGGATGTCCGTAAAGTCTTTGACTTTGATGTCAAAACAGGTTTCTCCGGTACTGGAAACCGACCCAACGGGAAATATAATGGTTGGCTGGGCCCAGGCGGTCAAATGCGCAACAAGGCCGAATGCCAGGAAAAGCCAGATTTTTTTCATAGAAATGAAAGCTTTGGGAATGGTAGACTGTACTTCCATGGGACTATGGCTTGTTTGGTGAATTAACGTTCAAAAGAAATACTCAGGTTGATTTCATGGGTGCTGCCGGCTGTCGGGCCAAACGAGCTGAAAGAATAATCGAAACCGTAACCCAATTTGATAATTTGATCCAGGCCTGCGTTGGCGCCCAGGAAAAGACCGGCGTCCAGGTGGAAATTACTACCAGTAGAGACCCCGGCGCCCAGCCAAATGCTGCTTGGCGTCTGGTACCGCAGGTTGATGTCGGCGTTGATCGGGGCGCCGCCGGTATATTTCATCCAAAGGGAAGTTTCCAGGTAGCTGTCGTTGTCAAAAAATTTATAAAACCCTCCCGTGCCATAAATATGCTGGACCCGCTGGATGAAAAAATCGCCGTTTTCATCCTGGAAGGTAAGGTCCAGCCCAAATACCTGGGGCACGGAAAGGCCGGTGTAAAACATATTGCCGTCGCCGACCGTCTGGTAATAATATACGCCAAGGCCGACATCGGGAAAGATCTGGGATTGGTCCATATTGCCTACCGCATCCCCCTGATCCCGGAGGGAAACCTTGTCGGAGTCAACCCGGAATTGCACAGCGCCGCCGCTCAGGGCAAACGCCAGGCCGCTGTAAGCAGGGTCGCCGCTGATGATGCCGCCGATCCGGCCGTAAAAGCCGGTAAAGCCGGTGGGCCCGGTGCGGTCGTTGATGAGGTGGCCGCCGGCAAGGAAGGTAACCCCGCTGAATTCAGTATTGACGTATGAACCCCGGAGGGTCTGGGTGCGCGGGCCGCCGCTGAAGCCGACCCATTGCGACCTGTAGGAAAGGCCGAAGGTCAGGTTGGAGCCGGTCGCCAGAAAATCGGATTCCATGGCAGCCGGGTTGATGATGGTCGCATTTTCCCGGTATTGCGTAAACAGGGAAAGCTGTTGAGCTTCAACCCCGGCAACCGCAAGCAAAAAGCAAGGGAGTAAATACCATTTATTCATGGGATGTGTTTTTGAGACCTGCAAATTTTAAGTGTGCCAAAAGCTGCATATGCAACGTTTATGTTAAATCATATGGACGAACGGCGGCCCTCCGGTTGCAGGAAACAACACTTCACGCAGGCGCCTTTCAAACCGGACAATAGCAATCAAGCCCGGATAAAAGGAAACCAGGACGTGTCAGGCCGTCATTTTTTCAATTGTGTCAGCGTTAATGATTTAGTGCCAAAATGCTTCGTGGAATTGACGCCTTTGAAGCCGTTTTATCCTACTCCGTTTTATTCGTGGCGGTTTTTCCGCTCTAATCAAGGCTACAGGCGCAGTAACCGACAGTCCAAACTGCCGTATCGGATGGATTATTGCATCCGATGGGCCGAAACAGCCCGCTTGTGGTTTTTTTGGGTAATTGCAATTTGAACCTGGAGGTTGGAAAATCGGGGCCAAAGTTAGAGCATTCGATCGTATCAAAACCATATTTGGACAACTAATTTTAGCGGATGACCGCCAAAATTAGCAAATGGTCGCTGATCTGGTGCGAGTGGGGGGTTTTGAGGGGGAAATGGGGCGGCATAGGAAAGTTGGGCCAGGTTGCAGGTATCAGGGGGATATGGATTTGAAGTTGGAAACTTCAAATAGCGGCGTGGAGGTGAGGTTGTACCAAAAGTTGCACAAAATTTGGATTACCTGAATTCTTGGGTAAATTCGTCTGTTGTTAAGACTTTGGTGGGAGGGAAATCGTATGCCCGGTATGGTTGAAAATGTTTGTCATTAGAAACGATGCACAGTGCATTGGCGGCGATCATGCAGTCCACAAACTTGTTATCCTCCGGATCGCTTTCAACCAGTTGCCAGTTGTAAAAGATTTCTACGAGGTCTACAAATGGGAAAACACTCAGGAAATTGACTACGTTTTCAGCAATCTCTGGCGTTGTTCTCCGTTCCAATACTTCTTCGTATTCTAGAAGAATATCATGAGAGACGCATAGCTCAAACCGACCTTCAAGAATACCGTCAAATATCCATCGGAAAGGTGAGTTTTTTCCTATGCAGGAAATAAAGACGTTGGTATCAAGGACGATTCGAACGACGGTCATGCTCATTGGCCCACTTGATCATATCTTTATCTGTCAATTGGTTTTCTGCCATAAAACTGTCCATGAGAGAAGTGGCCTTGGTGGCAAAATAACGGCCCAAAAGCATTTTGATCTCCACCAATTGCTCGTCGGAAACATCATTTGCGTAGAGCTTTAATAACTCTAACTGTAAATTGCTCATTGGTTTTGATACGGACATATGTTAGGATTGATCAGTCTCAGAGACATTGTCGGCAAACAACTTTAAAAGCTCCAGTTGGGCATTGTTAAACGGTTGCGATAGGTTTTCCTGGCTACTTATAGATTACCGAATATGTCCTGCAAAGTTAAGAAAATAACGAATTGAACGGTGGAATAGTTTCTTTTATTCGGTTTTGAAGTGCCGGAAACCGGCTTGCTTATTATAAAGCCTGGCAGGTTTTCCGAGGTGTGCGGGATTTTTGTGCAGAGGATTGAAGTGAGGGATCAAGAGATAGGAATGATTATGCATCTTTCTATTGTTAAAGTTTAGTTAAACAATTGAATGCCATTGTGTTCCGGCCCCTTAACTACCCGGACAGGATTACAGATGATAAATTTGTAATTTTGGGTCATGGCAAAACGCAAATGGACAAATGAAGAGTAAACGGGCGTTTTTTCCTCCCCTTCCTCGTTATCCTCAGCAAACGACCGTGATTGGGTCACAGACAAAACACTTTCCAGTTCCCCTTTGGTGGGCAAACTTTCCTGAAGCACTTCCGGCAGGTTTTCCAAGGTGAGCGGAAATAAACTTACCGAGACACCATCTCTATGCTTTCGTCTCGCTCAAAATATAGATTCGAAGCCACAAGCTTCAAATAGCCGCAGACGGGCCAGGGGTTAGCGCGGAGGAAAGTAACCCCCCCCTTCATTATTTTACTTTCGCCACAAAAAGTAAAATAATAAAATTTTTATTTTACTTTTGCCGGATGGAAGAAACCCTATTCATCGAGCAATTCCAGGCCGGCCATTCTACCAAGGGCGCCGGATACCGATATTTTGTACCCGCAAAGGTGAACCGGCAATGGAAATGGACAGATTCCAAATTGAGCACCCTTCTTGAGCGGGCTTCCTTTCAGATCGGACAACTCAACTCCTACGCTCACCTGGTACCAAGCATCGACCTGTTCATCCAGCTGCATGTAACGAAGGAAGCCGTTATTTCCAGCAGAATTGAGGGTACCCGGACCCGAATGGATGAAGCTTTGATGTCGGAAGAAAGCATCGCTCCGGAACGGAGGGATGACTGGCAGGAAGTGAAGAACTATACCCAGGCTTTGAATGAAGCGGTAGAACAACTGAAAAACCTGCCTTTATCCTCGAGGCTGATTCGGGCGGCGCATAAAACCTTGTTACAAGGAGTCAGAGGCGAGCACAAAGCCCCGGGAGAATTTCGCAGAAGCCAAAACTGGATCGGCGGCGCTTCCATCGACGATGCCGTATTTGTTCCGCCCGCTCATATTCATATCGAGGAGCTGATGGGCGACCTGGAAAACTTCCTGCACAATGATCAAATTGATGTACCGGCATTGATGCGAATAGGCATAGCGCACTATCAGTTCGAAACCATCCATCCATTCCTGGACGGGAACGGACGCATTGGCCGGCTGCTTATCACTTTGTATTTGGTGAGTGAACAGATCCTGGAACAACCCTTACTTTATTTATCTGATTTTTTTGAACGCGACAAGCGTTTATATTATGATAATCTGAGCGGGGTCCGGGAAAAGGGAGGCCTTTTACAATGGTTAAAATATTTTTTTGTCGGCATTGAAGAAACCGCCCGAAAGGCATGCCGGACCCTAAGCGAAGTGCTGCAACTAAAGAGCCGTTTGGAAAATCAATTGCAGGAGAATTGGGGGCGGCGAACATCGCATTCACTGACGCTCCTGAATGCGCTATTCAAAAACCCGGTTGTCAGGGTCAGGGATGTGGAAGAAAGCTGCAACCTGAGTTCGAAAGCAGCAGGCGATCTGATACAAAGTTTCGAAGCTGCCGGAATCCTCAAAGAACTGACCGGTCAAAGCAGAAACCGGGTGTTTGTATTTGAAGATTATTTGAATTTGTTCAGTCGGCAAATTTAACTTGCCGAGACGCAGTCTCTTTGCTTTCGTCTCGCTTGAGATATGGATTTGAAGTTGCAAACTTCAAATAGCGGCGTTTGGGTTAGTAGCGGCAGACTTGGGGACAACGGGGATGCATCACTTCCCTTGAAAAATAAAATAAAATTCGGAGCTTTGTCGAACGAAAGGACAAAATCAGCGGTCTTTGTAGCAGAATTGGAAACCGGGTTAATCAAAAAAAATATGTCCGTAAAAGTTAGCCACTTAAGTAAAACCTACGGCAAACAGCGCGCTGTCGACCAGATCAGCTTCGAAGCCAGACCCGGCGAAGTGCTGGGTTTCCTCGGCCCGAACGGCGCGGGCAAGTCGACGACCATGAAAATTATCGCCTGTTTTATTCCGCAAACCGAAGGAGAAGTCAGCGTTTGTGGGTTCGACACGGCTAAAGACGCCATCGAAGTCCGGAAAAACATCGGATACCTGCCGGAAAACAATCCGCTGTACATCGATATGTACGTCCGGGAATACCTCGGGTTTATCGCAGGCTTGCACAAACTGCCTAACCCCGGCAAAAGGGTGGCGGAACTGATCGGACTGACCGGTCTGGAGCGCGAACAGCACAAACAGATCCGGGCGCTCTCCAAAGGTTACCGCCAGCGGGTGGGGTTGGCGCAGGCGCTGTTGCACGATCCGCCCGTTCTGATCCTCGACGAACCCACCTCGGGCCTGGATCCCAACCAGCTTGCCGAAATCAGGGGATTGATCAAAAAACTGGGTGAGGAAAAAACCATCATCTTTTCTTCCCATATCATGCAGGAGGTACAGGCGATCTGCGACCGGGTGGTGATCATCGATAAAGGGAAGATCGTAGCCGACGACCCGATCCGGAACCTCACCTCCCGCATGCAGGGCAGCCAATCGGTTGTTGTGGAATTTATCGGGACTGCGTCCGCCGAAAAACTGCAGGCCGTCTCCGGGGTACTGAAGGCTACCCGCGTTGAAGGCAAAAAATGGCGGCTGGATGCGGTGAAAGGCCAGGATGTTCGCCCGGCAATTTTTAAATTTGCCGTCGACAACCAGCTGACCCTGCTGGAAATGCGGCAGGAAGAAATGGAAATGGAGGATGTTTTCCGCTCTTTGACCGCCGGTGAACCGGCCGGGGGAAAAGGAAAAAAAGCCTGAAACGGATGCGACCTGTTTATATCATTTTATGCTCCTTGATTGCCGGGCCTCTTTTGTCCGCTCAAACCGACAGCATCCTGCTGACGAATGATTTTCACTTCCGGGACGGTGTTTATTTTACCTTTGCCGCATTCCGGGCCAATACCCCGGATATTCCGGTCGAACGCCTGGAAGGCCGGTTGGTGACCAATGCGGAAACCCTGGTCACCAAATCCGATTATCTGGCGGTCAAAACGGATTCCGGCCCCGAAACGATCGCCCTGAATACCATCTGGGCAGTTTGCCTCGACGGCCTGGCGTACCTACCCGTTCCGGTAAACGACCCTTCCTTTGCCGCCTTCGCTCAATTGCAAACGCTGGGCCGGCTGGGGTATTTCGACTACCCTGAAACCATCGATAAAAAGGTGCGGATAACCGCGTATAACCCGGTTAACGGGTTGCCTTTCCGCTCCGCCGATGTTTCGCGGCCCGAGGTGAGTATCCGGCCCGGTATCCTGGATTTTAAAACCGGCGAGGTATTGGCCGCCGATCAATTTAACCTGAAACGCCTGACCGGCTCAGACCCTCAGATCAGCAAAGCGCTGGAACTGCATACCGGCGACCTGACGCCCGATGCCTGCTTTCGCCTGATCACGGCCTATAACCGGCAGAACGCCTTATATTTGCCCAAATAACCCGCCAATTCATGCTGAGCATCTATAAAAAGGAGATCAACGCTTTTTTCAGTTCCCTGATCGGATACATTGCGATCGGCGTTTTCCTGATCATTTTGGGGTTGGTCATGTTTGTTTTTCCGGATACGAGCCTGCTGAATTACCGGGTGGCATCCCTCGAGCAATTGTTTGGTATGGCGCCGCTCATTTTTATGTTCCTGATCCCGGCGCTCACCATGCGTTCATTTGCAGAGGAAACCCAAACGGGCACGATTGAATTGCTGGCTACCCGTCCGGTATCGGATACGGCCATTGTCATGGGCAAGTTCCTGGCCTGCCTGACCCTGGTGGTCTTTGCCCTGCTGCCCACCCTGTTGTATTATTTAACGGTTTACCAGCTCGGCATCCCAAAAGGGAATATCGACGCCGGCGCCACCGCCGGTTCTTATCTGGGGCTGTTTTTACTGGCGGGTATTTTTACTGCCATCGGCCTGTTCGCTTCTTCCCTGACCAGCAACCAGATCGTGGCCTTCATCCTGGCGGCTCTCCTGTGTTTTTTGTTGCATTACGGGATGTACTATTTCAGCCAGTTGCCCCTGTTTTACGGCAAATCCGACGACCTGATCCAGCTTTTTGGCATCGAAGACCATTACCGTTCCATCAGCCGGGGTATCCTGGATACCCGCGACCTGATCTATTTCCTCTCAGTCACGGCTTTGTTTATTGCTATGACGGTCACGTCTCTCGGGCGGCGGAAGTGGTAGGTTGGCGGTCTTCAGTCTACAGTCCTGCAGTCCGCAGTCCGCAGTCTTCAGTCTTCAGTCCATTATCTGCCATCAACCGTCCGCCCTCACCGTTCACCCTCTCACCCTCTCACCTCTCACCCTCTCACCGCTCACCCTCTCACCGCTCACCCCTCACCCCTCTCACCCCTCACCCCTCTCACCCCTCACCCTCTCTCATCAAACTCCAAGCCTCCGCCTTCCCCGAAAACATCGCCTTCGTCTGCGGCCAGACCGAGCGGAACAGTTCCGAGTTCCGGTAGGCCTCCAGCGCCTGTGCGCTTTCCCATTCGCTGAAGGTGAAAAACAGATTGTTTTGATCAGCGCTTCGCCATAATTCCAGCCGCATGCAACCCGGGAAAAAACGGATCTGATCGAAGGTCCGGGCGAATAAATCCTCAAATTCAGCGCACTTTTCGGGTTGAAATTGCAGTTTTACCAGTCTTTTTACCACCATTTTTGATAAAAGTTGAAAAAAATAAAAAAAAGTTTTACAATTATTTGTTTGCATCGCGGAATCGTCTTATCTTGCGAAACAAATCATTGATTCCTGTTTTAAATTTTAAAATAATACAACATGATCAGAGAAGATCGAATGGAGCTGAACGATCGATTCATCAAGGTCTTTAAACTGCTTGAAGAACGCGGCGACATCATCCTGAACGACCGCGGCGGCAAAGGCCTTGGGGATTTCGCCCATAAGGTCCTGGGCAATCGGGCCTACGGCCATATCGTTCGGGCTTATCTCAACTCAGACGACAAACGTTGCATCGATTACCGCCAGGCTCGCATCCTTTGCCGGGAATACGGCGTCAATGAAGCCTTCCTGATCGACGGCATCGGCACGCCTTTTGGCATGGATCTTCCGCAACAAATCCTGCCTGCCCAAAATGACAAAAAGGTATCCAATATCCTTTTTACCTCCGTTGAGGCATTTGCAGGTACGGCTGTAGACGCCAGCAGCTTCACCCGTGAAGACCTCGATTTTTTTACCATCCCGGGGTTGAACGGCGCCGGCCTGGTCGCATTCCCGATCAAAGGTAATTCTATGGAACCGGTTATTATGGACGGCGACGTCGTCGTTTGCCGGGAGATCAGCGGCGTTAACGAGATCCGGGATAATAAAATATACGCCGTGCGAAGCAACGGCTCCCTTTGGGTCAAATACGTTCAGCGGATTCAAAACGCCAAAGGACGCACCACCCACCTCAAACTGATCTCGGCCAATCACCTCGAACATGATCCGTTTGTGGAAGAAGTGAACGAATATACCCGTCTCTATCAGGTAATCCGCAGGATCAGCGATTTATGATAATCGGTTGACGGCTGACGTTCCAGGGTATAGTGGCGAACTTTTGCACGATGCTCGCATCCAGGCTAAGCCTTTTTACGGTCCACCTACGCCTGTGGCGTGGCAAGCCGTCCACCGTCTACCATCCACCAAAAAAATACTTTTATCCTGCTGTGCTTTAAACCTTCCGGTCAATTCCGGAAGGTTTTTTGTTTATTGTCTGAAAAAATATGACCTTTGCGTTTTGTTCATAAAAACAGACCCGGCCAATGAAAAATTTCATAACCATTTTGCCTTTTTGGGCATTCTGTACCTTTTCCTTCATCTCTACTAACGCACAAAACAACATGGATTCAGTTAGCTACAGCCTGGGTGTGCTGATCGCCCAAAACCTCAAACAACAGGGCATCACCAATGTAGACCCGGCCTCCGTAGCAAAAGGCGTAGCCGATATGCTCAAAGGCCAACCCGCAATGGAGGTCGATGTTTGCAACCAGATCGTGCAACAGGAAATGGAATCCAGCCAATCCAAACAATACCTGCCGGTGATCGAAGCCGGTAAAAAATTCCTGGCTGAGAACGCCAAACGCGAAGGCGTGACCGTATTGCCCAGCGGACTTCAGTACGAAGTCATGAAAAAAGGCGACGGCCCCCAGCCCGTTAAAACCGATAAAGTTACGGTTCATTACCACGGCACCTTGATGGACGGAACCGTTTTCGACAGCTCCGTTCAACGCGGGTCGCCCGCCACCTTCGGCGTTACCCAGGTCATCCAGGGTTGGGTGGAAGCCCTTCAACTGATGCATGTCGGGGATAAATGGAAATTGTTTATTCCTTCCAACCTGGGCTATGGCAGCCGCGCTGCCGGCGCCAAGATCGGACCTTACTCCACCCTGGTTTTTGAAGTGGAACTTATCAAGATTAACTAGCCACGCCACAGGCGTGGCCAGCATCCACCACGCCACAGGCGTGGCCAGCATCCAGCATCTATCATCCAGTTCCGTGCGCATAGACATCATCACCGTTCACCCCGAATTGCTTGCCGGCCCTTTCGAACATTCCATCCTGAAAAGGGCCCGCGAGAAAGGATTGCTGCAAGTCAACCTCATTGATTTGCGGGCATTTGGCATTGGCCGGCACAAACAGGTGGATGATTATCAGTTTGGCGGCGGGGCAGGCATGGTGATGATGGTGGAACCGCTGGCCAATTGTATCGAACACCTTCAGAAAAACTGCCTGTACGATGAGGTCATCTACCTCACGCCGGATGGGCTTCGACTCGAACAACGCCTCTGCAACCGCCTTTCCCTGAAGGAAAACCTGTTGCTGATCTGCGGCCATTACAAGGGTATCGACGAAAGGATCAGAACGCATTATGTGACCATGGAAATTTCCATCGGCGATTACGTGTTATCGGGTGGCGAACTCGCGGCCGCAGTCCTCGTTGATGCGCTTGGCCGTTTGCTGCCCGGTGTCCTGAATGATGAAACGTCTGCCTTGCTGGATTCTTTCCAGGACGACCTGCTGGCGCCGCCCGTTTATACGCGCCCGGCGGAATTCCGGGGTTGGACCGTGCCGGAAGTATTGCTCGGCGGCAATTTCAAATTGATCGAGGCCTGGCGCAGTGAACAGGCGCTGGAGCGAACCAGACAACGAAGACCTGATCTCTTGCAAAAAGATGAACAATAATTTCAAAATTTTTGTCAACGACCAGTGGGAGTGGGACGCGGGGTCCCTGGCCAACGCGGATTTTATCCGCGAAAAGGGCAACCGTTACCACGTGATCCGCGAAGGAAAGTCTTTCCATGCTGAACTTTTATCTTCCGACCCGGAAAATAAAACGTATACTTTTCGGATCGGCGGGGAAAATTTTACCGTCCGCCTGGAAACCGAACTGGATCAGCTCATCAACCGGATGGGGCTGCGCAAAGGCAAATCCCATGTCATGAAAGAGGTCAGGGCCCCGATGCCGGGGCTGGTGCTGCAAATCCTGGTGCAACCCGGCGCTGCGGTCGAAAAAGATGACCCCCTGCTGATCCTGGAGGCCATGAAAATGGAAAATGTGATCAAAGCAACCGGGGAAGGTGTCGTCAAAAAAATCCGGGTGGAAAAAGGCGCCGCCGTTGACAAGGGCGTTGTTCTGATCGAAATGTCGTAGCAGGGCCGCCGCCAACGGCCCATCATCCACAACCCTGAAACATGCAAAATCGCCAAATCCGTTTAGCAGCCCGGCCGCAAGGCCTGCCCAAACCCACCGATTGGTCAATCACCACCGGGACGGTGGAACCGTTGCCGGATGGCGCGGTACGGGTCAAAGTCAAATTAATATCGCTGGATCCCGCCATGCGGGGATGGATGAATGCCGGCCGCTCCTATCTCCCGCCGGTTGAAATCGGCGAAATCATGCGTGCGGGCGGGGCAGGAGAGGTGGTTGAGTCAAAAAATGACAGATTTGTAACGGGCGATCAGGTGACCGGCAGTTTCGGGGTCCAGGAATATTTTACCTCACCCGATGGTAAGGGGCTTACCAGGGTCGACCTCCGCGTTGCGCCGCTGGCCAAATACCTGGGCGTGTTGGGGATGACCGGCCTGACCGCCTATTTCGGCCTGCTCGATGTGGGGGCCCTGAAGGAAGGAGAGACGGTTGTAGTCTCCGGCGCTGCGGGAGCGGTCGGCTCCATAGTCGGCCAGATCGCCAGGATCAAAGGGTGCAAAGTGGTCGGCATCGCCGGCGGCAGCAGTAAATGCGCCTACCTCGTCGATGAATTGGGATTCGATGGCGCCGTTGATTACCGGACGGAAGACCTGAAGCAGGCTTTGCGCCGTTTATGCCCGGAAGGTATGGATGTTTATTTTGACAATGTCGGCGGCGAAACCCTCAATACCTGTCTTACCATGCTGCGCATGAAAGCCAGAGTGGTGATCTGCGGGGCTATTTCTCAATACAATCAGGAAACCCGCCAGGAAGGCCCGTCCAATTATATGGGTTTACTCGTAAGTCGCGCAAGAATGGAGGGTTTCCTGGTTTTTGACTACGTTGCCCGCTACAAAGAGGCTTTGGCGGAAATGACGGGCTGGTTGCGGGAAGGCCGCCTCAAGTCGGGCGAACAGGTTATCAAAGGCAATATCCAGGACTTCCACAACACCTTCCTGATGCTCTTTCAGGGGGATAAGATCGGGAAATTGTTGCTGGAGATCGCCTGATGGTTAAAAAGAGATCGGCGGCAGGTTCACCAGTTGCCGTTGGATGGCGAAAACCACCAAACCCGCCGTATTCCTGCAGCCTAGTTTCTCCAGCAGGTTGTTGCGGTGGCCATCTACCGTGCGGGGGCTGATAAATAATTTATCTGCGATTTCGGAGGTTGTATACTGTTCACAGATCAACTGCAATATTTCCTGTTCCCGGGTAGTGATCTCCACTTCAAATGTCGTTTTGGGTTTGGGGGCATGTGGCGCCATCACATGTTCGCGAATCACTTCCATCACCGGACCGCTGTAATAAAAACCCTTTTGACTGACCTCCCGGATGGTATGGATGACCATGTCCGGATCCGTATTTTTGGCCAGATAAGCGCCTGCTCCAATCTCTATCATGTTGACAATGAATGCTTTACTGAAGTAGGTGGACAAAACGACAATTTTTAACCCGGGGTATTTTTCCCGAACCACTTTGGCTGCTTCAATGCCTGTGAGGCGGGGCATTTTCAAATCCAGCAGAATGACCTGCGGCTGAACCTCCATGCTCCCGAGTTTGTCCAGCAGATCCTGACCGTCTTCGGCTTCCCAAACGACCTGCAGGTCTGCCGCGTCTTCCAGCAAAGACCGGAGCCCTTTCCGGAAAAGCGCTTCGTCGTCGGCCAGTGCTATTCTGATTACCTCGCTCATGGTTGATCCTCCTGCTCAATCAAGTGAACAATGATCTCTGCCAGAAAACCTTTTCCCGGTTCGGATTGGATTTTCCATTGGCCATTGATCATACTGATCCGGCTTTCCAGGTTTTTCAACCCCAGCCCTGTCTTTTCGATCGAACCGGGGTTGAAGCCTGCTCCGTCGTCCCGGTATTTAAGGGTTACGCGGCCGGGCTGCGCATCGAGGCTGATCCGGATATTGGGGGCTTTCCCGTGACGGATGGAATTGCTGATCAGTTCCTGTACGATCCGGAACAGGTTGATCTCCATTACAGGATCCGGCAAGCGCCGCTGCCCGGAAAAGTCGGTTTCGATGGAGACCGTACCGGACCGGTTGTAGGTTTCCGCCAGTTCCCTGAACGCAGGCTGCAAGCCAAAGGACTCCAGGGTAGGCGGCAACAGGTCGTGCGAGATGCGGCGGGTGGTTTCGATGGTATCTGCGACCAGGCCGCCGATCTCATCAAAAACCCCTGATGAATCGGGCCGGCCCCCCATGGTTTTTTTTAACCGGTGCAGATTCAGGTGCAAGACATTGAGGTTGGAGCCGACCTCGTCGTGCAGGTCTTTGGCGATCCGCCTCCGTTCCTGTTCCTGGGCCATCAAGGTACCCGTCAGTAATGCTTGCTGGTGTTGAATTTGTAATTCCTGGCGTCGGTTTTTTTCCTGGAGCAGTTTCTTCTGGGAAAAATTGGCAAACAGCACGAATGCCAGCGCCAGGGCTACCATAATGAGTATCCCTATTGCCATGAGGAAGAAGATTTCGTTTGCCGAAAAGCCGTCAGCCATAACCCGATCAAAACCAATAATTGGAATACCACATTCAGACCGGCGTTGAATGCCCAGAAACCGCGGTGCATCCGGAGGTCATTGGCCTGGATGAAATTGGTGAACATAAAGATAAACAGACTTCCGGAATAGTAAAGCAAAACAGCGGAATTAATGAGGCGGAGGGGTCTTCCGGTCGTACTTGCTTCGTCCGGGCCCAGGGAGGACAACTGGTAAAAATACCAGATCGCATAAATGATCAGGATCAGGTGCACGATGCCTTTGGCAATACTGTTGAAGGAATAAATGGTTTGAATAAAAGCGGAATTGACAACCAGGAATGCGGCAATGACGCTGAGGAAAATAAAAAATTGCCGCTTGTGCCGGGAGAGGGTTCGGATCAGGTGATAAAAGAAAAAGGAGAAAAAAATGAATTCGCAAAAGGTGAAAAGGTGTAACAAAGGCAGGTTGTTCATCCTTTTTGAGGCTAAATATCCCGCTGAGAACTCGATGGCCAGGTCAATGGCCAGAAAATAACCCAGTACCCGCAGCGCGTCGGGCAACTGCCGGTACCGGATCAGCCAGATCAGCGTGGAAAGGGCTAAAAAGGCCTTGATTAAAAAACTGAATATCGAAGCCAGGGAATCAAACATATCATTGTTGGAATGGCGAGCCCTGGCAGAAATCCGGGCACGGTCTGGAGAAATCATAATACGTCCATTCTTCGCTTGTTAATCCGCCGGGTTGAACCGGCTTGCCGGCAAAAATGACCGTAGTGATGTTCTTTTTCAACTGTTCGTCATAGCGGATGGCCAGGCCTGCCCATACATCGGCGCCCGGGCCCATTTCGGTCAGCATACTGTCCAGTTCATACCTCGGAATATGAAAGCCCAATACCAGGTAGGGCTGTTCGGCAGGCGGCAATTTTGATTGCATGCTGGCGCTCATACCGCTCCAGTTTTGAAAGTCCTGTTGGGCGCATGCCGGATCAAGCTGGAAAGTTCCTCTTTTGCAGGGGTCTGTGTTCACAGGTTCAAAAACGCTCACCTGCCCGACTTCTTCAGCGGCTTTGGGTTGGCAACTCCAGCAAACAAAAACGGTCAGGTAAACCAATGCAAGACTCAGGGACCTCAGGGTGTTCATCATGGTTTGTGTTTTGGTGAAGGCTCTAAATTAGTCAATTCGGGTATCTGTTTCACAGGTTCCTCAAAAAACAGGTAGAAATACGGGGTGAAACCGGTAAAAACACCTGATTGATCAAATCGGTGGAATTTACGCTGGCGGGAAGGGGGCGTACAGGTGTAATTTTGTATCGACGCCTGAAACCCATAACGGATACCAAACATCGGGGTTAAATCCTGAAAACCGGATGAAAACGAAGTGATGCTAGATAAAAATTAAAAGGGGATCTGACACACCGGTGTGTTGGGATTTAAACACACCATGCTGCCGATGGGGCCCGCTTGAAATGCAAGCCGGGTTCCCCATGGGCTTTTTTTTTACCTGGTAAGGTCGATGAGCTCGGAGTCTTCGGTTGTCTTCACCACTTTCACCCCGATCTTATTCAGCAGGGCGGTCAGCAGGATCAGCGCTACCAGGATAAGCCATATCCAGTCCCAGCGGGACAAAACTTTTTTTTGTGCCATTTTTTTCCGGTTTTTGAGCGCCCAAAAATACGCCAAATCTGTTAAAATTCCATGCGCAGCCGCAAATTGACCCGCCTGGAGGTGAGGTAATTGGGTATGGCAAATTGTTGTTCAAAAACGGTTTTGATCCACGTATTTCCGGCCTGGTTTTGCACCTGCATCAGGTTGAAGACCTCGAGGCTCAGCCAACTGGATTCAGTGAATCTCAGGATATGGCGCGGCCGTTTGGTCTGCCAGGCGGATTTCCAGAGTTGCAGCGAAAACCCGATGTCCACCCGGTGGTAAGGCGAAAACCGGTAGGTGTTCCGGTATACCTGGTTGTTGCCGCGCAAACCGAAGGGGAGGCCGGTACCCAGGGTGAAATTCAGGTGCATTTTGAAGTTTTCGTTCCTGGGCAGGTAATCCTGAAAAAACATGGAAAGGGTCAGGAACTGGTCGGTGTGGCGCGGAACGTCTTTTACAGGTTGGGCTTCCGTCTGGCCGACTTCCCGCCGCAGATGCTGGATGCCGTTCAGCCGCTCCCGGGTGTGCAACAGGCTCAGGTTGATCCAGGATTCGGCGCCCGGAACAAATTCGCCGTTCACCCGCAAGTCGATGCCCATAGCGTAACCGGTGGCGTCGTTGAGGCCGGAATACCGGATGCGTACATTTTCGATTTCGTAAGACACCATATCCCAAAGGTATTTGTAATACGCTTCGGTGATGAGCCTGAATTTTTTCGGGTTGCGTTTGCCGATATAAAAATCAAAGGTCATGCCGCCTACAATATGGGCCGATTTCTGGGCGCGCAGGCTGTCGTTCACCGTACCGTCATACCCCCGCAACTCGCGGTAAAAAGGCGGTTGGTAATACAAACCCGCTGCCAAACGGTACGAGAGGTCTCTTTTGGATTTTAAGGGTTTGTACAACAACTGGGCGCGGGGTGAGATCAGCAATTCTTTATTCAAATCCCAGTAGGACGCCCGGATGCCCGCTGAAAAACGGATCTCCGCCGACTCATCCCGCCGCCAGGTATAGGTATCCTGAAAAAAAGCGCTGAAACGGTTGGACATCCGTTCGTTGCGCCTTTTCAATACTTCAAAAAGCAGCACTTCTTCGGGGTCGTAAGGCAGCGAATAACCCGCTGAATCCAGGCGTTCCCATTCGTTGATCCAGTCGTCGATGGATTCCCGCTGGTATTTGGCGCTCCATTGCAGAAAATGGCTGCTGGCAGTCCCGCTGTCATCGTGGATTTTTTGGAGTTCGATACCGCCTTTATGTTCAAAATTCTGGATGCCAAGGCGCAAAAAATTCCTGGCCGACTGGTGCTGGATGCCTGCGCCCAGTTCGGCGATCACCTCGCCGAAGTTGCCGCTCCCGAGGTTCGACTCGATCTGCCTCAAACTGTAATCGCCAATAATATCGATACGTTCGTTTTCATCGCTTTGGTAAGCGCTGGCCAGAAATTTGAGAAAATAGGGATTGTGCCGCCGGTCGGGCAGGTAGGTCAGCGAAAGTCCGCCCATGCGGGTATCAAAATCGTCCACCTCCTGGCCGTCAAACCGGCTGAACAATTGCAGGGCAAAATCAACGAAGCCGAAACCGGTGTTTCGCTCGGTGGGGATGAACTGGTAGACGCTCCGGTTCAGATTGCCCAGGAGGCCCACCTGCCAGTCGCGGTTGATATCATAAGTAATATAGGCCTGGACATCGGTGAAATTGGGGGTGTATTCGCCCTTTACATCCAGCGTCCCCAGGAGGTATCTGGTGGTTTTATACCGGGCGCCGATCAGGTAGCGCAGCTTCCGGTAGCTGTCGCGGCCGGGGCGTAAACTGCCTTCCAGGTGGGCCGATCCGCCGAGGAAGCTCATGCCCAATGAGGCCCGGAGGCTATCCGGGCGTTTGTATTTCACGTCCAGCACAGAGGAAAGTTTGTCGCCGTATTTGGCTTCAAAACCGCCGGAGGAAAAAGAGAGATCCCGGATCAGGTCGATATTTGGAAAAGTAAGGCCTTCCTGCTGGCCTGCGCGGATGAGCTGGGGCCGGTAGATTTCAAAGTCATTGACGTATACGAGGTTTTCGTCGTAGTTCCCTCCGCGGACATTGTACTGGGAACTGAGTTCGCCGCCCGTTCCGGAGGAGGCGCCCAACGCAATATGGGGCAATACGCTTTCCAGGTTGCCGGTGGTGCTGGGCAGGAGTTTAAGCTGGGAAACCTCCTCCCGGATCACACCGGCGTCCTCAATTTTGCTTTCCCGGACGATGACCTCAATCCCGGAATCTGCCGGTGCAAGCCCGATGTCAACCTGGCGGGCGCTCCTGGCGGGCATCGGGCTGATCTCCACCCGCGTTTCCTGGTAGCCGATCCTGGAAAAAACCAGCGTAACCGCCGTATTGGCGGGAATATCGATCCGGTAACGACCATTGGAGGCCGTTTCGACAGCCGTATTGGAATCCAGAATGTAGATCAGGGCCAGTTCAACCGGTTTTTCCGAAACCCCGTCCCGGATTTGCCCCGTTACCGTGGCTTTTTCACCTTGACCCCAAAGGAAACCGGTCATCAAAAACAGGGCGCCTGCTAATCGTATTTTTTTTTTCATCGCAATGTTTGATCATGAATATCCCCAAACCCCAAACCCCAAACTGAGGAATCGAGGAATCGAGGAATCGAGGAATCGAGGAATCGAGGAATCGAGGAATCGAAATGAAAACCCCAAACCCTCCTTCGCCAATATCATGGCTCCGGCGGGCAAAGCAAC
>CAZLEF010000010.1:0-29799 GCA_964558465.1 uncultured Lewinella sp.
CAATCGACCACGCCGCGGCGTGGCGAAACAATCGAATCAATCGAATCAATCGAATCAAACGAATCAATCGAATCAATGATTTAGCTTTATCTTTGCAAAAAAAAATCGGTTATGAAATTCGGCGTAGTGGTTTTTCCGGGTTCCAATTGTGACGACGACATGATGCATGTCCTGGGCAATGTAATGGAACAGGAAACCGTAAAACTCTGGCATAAAGACCGCGACCTTTCGGGGTTTGATACCGGCGACTGCATTGTGTTGCCCGGCGGTTTTTCTTATGGCGACTATCTCCGGTCGGGCGCCATTGCGCGTTTTTCGCCCATTATGAACGCCGTGATCGAGTTTGCCAACAGCGGCGGCCTGGTCTGGGGCATTTGCAACGGCTTCCAGATCCTGTGCGAAAGCGGGTTGTTGCCGGGCGTATTGCTGCCGAACAGCGGGCAAAAGTTCATCTGCAAAAATATATACCTGTCGGTGACCTCCACCCAATCGCCGATCACCTCGGAACTCAAGCCCGGGCAGGTGCTCAAAATACCCATCGCACACGCCGACGGCCGGTATTTTGCCGATGAAAACACCCTGGCCGGATTGCGGGCCAACGACCAGATCCTGTTTAAATACTGCGACGAAAACGGCCGGATCACCGGGGAAAGCAACCCGAACGGTTCGCTGGACGCCATTGCCGGTATTTGCAACAAAAACCGCAACGTATTTGGGATGATGCCGCACCCCGAGCGGGCCGCCGAACCCATTTTGGGCAATACAGACGGAAGGGGGCTGTTTGAGTCGTTGCTGGCGACTGTTTTAACCTCTTAATGGAAAATTTTTGCCAAAAATGAGGTTTTAGTGGAAAAAATTTGCTAATTTTGCCTGATATCGGCAAATTAGTGGAAAAAATTTTACCAGCGCAATTTGGAGAAGTCGTTTTCTCAAGCAGCGACCCGGCGCTCAGCAGGCAGATTTCCAAATTGGCGAAAACCGGAAAACTTCGGAAGATTGCACCCCGGATTTATAGTTCCAACCTTTCCGATACGCTGGAAGCCGTTATCAGGCGAAATTTATGGACCATCCTGGGGAAACTATACCCCGGGGCGGTCCTCAGCCACCGCTCAGCCCTCGAATTTCAACCTACCCGCTCCGGCCACATTTTTCTGACCTATTCTTATTCCAAAAAAATCAAACTACCCGGAGTTACGCTTCAATTTATTCAGGGTCATGGCCCACTCCATGGAGATCATCCCCTTTCCGGAGAATTATTTGTTTCCCAACTGGAAAGGGCGTTTTTGGAAAATCTGCAGCCTTCCAGGAAATCGGGTTCGGAATCAAAAACCCTGTCCCGGGAAGAACTGGAGAACCGCCTGGAAATGGTGATCCGGGTTAACGGAGAAAAAGGGTTGAACGAATTTCGGGACAAAGCCCGCAGGATCGCCGCGGAATTGGGTATGCAAAACGAGTTTGAACGGCTGAACCATCTCATCAGCGCATTGCTCCAAACCCGGCCGTCAAAAATATTGTCGTCTCCGCTTGCCATCGCCAGGGCGTTCGGCGCCCCGTACGATCCCGGCCGCCTGACCTTGTTTGAAAAGCTGTTTGTGGAATTGAAAAAACAGGCGTTCAAAGATTTTCCGGAACAAAATATCAGCAACCTGACCTTCCGGAGTTTTGCGTTTTTTGAGGCTTATTTCTCTAATTTTATAGAGGGTACGGAGTTTGAACTGGAGGATGCCCGGCGGATTATAGAAACCGAAACTCCGATGCCGGCAAGGCACGAAGATTCGCACGATATACTGGGCACGTTCAAATTGGTGGGCAGCCGGGAAGAAATGGAAATTACCCCTTCCGCGCCCGATGAACTATTGGAAATATTGTTACACCGGCACAAGGTATTGCTGGGCGCGAGAACTTCCAAAAACCCCGGACAGTTCAAGGACCGCAACAACCGGGCCGGCGAAACCTTTTTTGTGGATCATACCCTGGTGAAAGGCACATTGATCAAAGGGTTTGATTTTTACCGGGCTTTAACAGATCCGTTTGCGAAAGCCGCCTATATGATGTTCCTGGTGAGCGAAGTGCATCCGTTCCTGGACGGCAACGGCCGGTTGGCCCGGGTGATGATGAATGCCGAATTGGTAAAAATGCGGCAAACCAGAATCATCATACCCACGGTTTTCCGGGACGATTATATAGGGGCTTTGCGGCGGTTGAGCAGACAACAAGATCCGGTTGTCTATATCCGGATGCTGCAAAAAGCCCAATCGTTCAGTTCGACCCTTCTGGGCGATATGGATGTGATGGAAAAACAGCTTGATCGGTCCAATGCCTTTAAAACACCGGATGAAGCCAGTTTAAAAATCATTCCTCAGGGTTAATCCTGATGAATTCATCAATATGGCAACAACTGAGGTAACCGCACAATCGGCCTTCCGGCGCCTGTCGGAACAGCTTGCCGCCTGTTACGACCCCGGCGAGGCGCAATCTGTCGCGCGGATCGTCATGGAAGATGCATTCGGGTTTTCTGCAGTTTCTCCCCAAATCCTGGATGCAAACCAATTGAAAGACCTGGAGGCCATCACCAACCGGCTTTTGAATGAAGAGCCCGTACAATACGTATTGGGCAAGGCTGATTTTTACGGGATGAAGCTGGACGTGTCGCCGGCGGTGCTGATCCCGCGGCAGGAAACGGAAGAGTTGGTGCAGCTTGTTCTGCAGGCCATTCCTTCCGGCCGTATCACCCATTTGCGGTTGCTGGACATCGGCACGGGCAGCGGTTGCATCCCGATCGCTATCAAAAAACACCGGCCCGAAGTAGAGGTTTGGGGGCTGGATGTCAGCAAGGCCGCCATTGAAACGGCCTTCCGCAATGGCGTCCTGAACCAGGCGGAGGTCAACTGGGTGCAGGCCGATATCCTGGATCGCGCCGCCTGGGCCTATCTCCGGAAATGGGATATCATCGTCAGCAACCCGCCCTATATTCCCAAAAAAGAAACCCACCTGGTTCCCGGTCATGTTCTGGAATACGAACCCCACCTCGCGCTTTTTGTCGAAGACGCCGATCCGCTGCTTTTTTACCGGACGATCCTGGATTTTTCACTGGAGCACCTGAACAAAAACGGCCGCCTGTTTTTTGAATTGAATGAGTTCAACGCCCGGGAAGTGGCCGATCTGGCCCGTGTTGCCGGCTACCGGGAGGTGGAAATTGTGCGGGATCTGTCGGGGAAGGAACGAATGCTTTCTTTGGGGTTGTTGATGCGTTGATGTGTTGATCTGTTGATTTGAGGGCCGCCGTTTCAAATCAACAAATCAACAAATCAACAAATCAACAAATCAACAGCCCTCATCTAAACCACCCCGAATACATCAAATAAGCGTTCGCGATCCGCTCGATGGAATCCCTGAACTGTTCGGGACTCAGCGCCTTTATCTTTTTTGCAGGCACGCCGGCGTAGATATACCCCGCCTCGCAGCGCGTATTTTCCAGGACAACGGCGCCGGCGGCGATGAGGCAGTTTTCCTCCACCACTGCGTGGTCCATGACGATGGCGCCCATGCCGATGAGCACGTTATTTTGGAGGGTGCAGCCGTGGACGATAGCCCGGTGGCCGATGGAGACGTTGTCGCCGATCACCGTGGCCGCCCGTTGGTAGGTGCAATGGATGATGGCCCCGTCCTGGATATTGACCTTGTGGCCGATGCGGATGCTGTTCACATCGCCGCGCACGACGGTCTGGAACCAGAAGCTGCAATCGTCGCCCGTGACGACGTCGCCGACGATGGTGGCGTTTTCCGCCAGGTAACAATTTTGTCCGAATTGCGGCAGGATGCCGTTGACGGGTTTGATCAGCGCCATGTTCTTCCGGTATTTACAAAATATTAAACAGGAGTTTGGGATTGTTTTGTTAAGCGAACCACTCCAAACCACTCCAAACCACTCCAAACCACCCCAAACCACCCCAAACTAATAACCAATCCCCAAACATAAAACTTATCGCTTTGAGTATTGACACCACAGACCTAATCTTTCAGAACATACCCAATCCCCTGCACACAAAGCCAAAGTACCAGCAGCGCCCCCAGCATGAGGCCCATGGTCGGCCAGGCCCCGCCGATCAGTTCGGTCAGTTGCTGGTCCTTTTGTGATTCGTCCATATACTTGGTGGCGAAAAAACTGGCGCCGTTGTTAAACGCGTGTATGGCGATACAAGGCAGCAAGGAACGGGTGCGGTAATACACCCAGCCCAGCAACACCCCCAATGCGAAAGCCAGCAGGAATTGCCAGGGGTTCATATGAAAAAAGCCAAAGAAAAAAGCCGACCAGCCGATGGCCATCTGGGGCGGATAGATCTTCAGGTGGCCGTCGAGGATGATGCCCCGGAACAGCAATTCCTCCAGAATGGGCGCCGCTACCACAATGGAAATGAACGACCAGACGCTGCTGGTATCCAATACCCCCTCCAGCATTTCTTCCAGCCATTCGGGTTGCGGCAGCAGTTCGATCACCGGTGTCACAAAAACGGCGAGCGCCCAGGTGGCGATCAAAAGCAAAGGATAAAGGGCGAAAGGGCCCGGGTTAAAGCGATGGACGACCCGGCCTTCCGCCTGGGTTTTGAGGTAACGCGCAAAGAGGTAAGTCCCGCCTGTGCTGATGACGTAGGCCAGCAGGAAACCGATGTCCTTGCGGTTGTCGCCCAATACCAGCAACAATCCGCCGCCGATAAAATTGGCTCCCAGGAATACGCCGAACAAGGCGAACCCGTGGAGGATGTTGGGGTAGGCGGGGCCTGGTTGTTCCGGAAGGGGGGGAGGTTGATGCATTTTTTGGTTTGGAATGGTTTGGAATGGTTTGGAGTTGTTTGGAGTTGTTTGGAGTTGTTTGGAGTTGTTTGGAGTTGTTTGGAATAGTTTATTTGAATCAAGGGTTTATTGTTGCTTCGCCCGCCGACTTCGTCTGCCTTAGGGCGACTTCGTCGGCCGGAGGCCATAGCCGCGTCCTAACTCGCGGCGGCGGAGGGTTCATTGTTGCTCCGCCCGCCGTAGCCGCCTAAGCGGCGAAGGAGGGTTCATTGTTGTTGATGGCAGCCAACCACCATAAACCATCATGAACCATCATAAACTAACAAACGATCAGGAACAGTTCCTATCTTTGCCTCGTAACGTAAAAATGGCGCACAAAAATAAAAACAATGGCGACAGCAACCTTCAAAGGTATTGAATTATCTTTTCTTGGCCTCAAGGGCAAATGGGAAGTGGACGACCAGCAGCGCAACGCCGCCTGGGAGATCTATATCGAGCTCGTCACCCGGGTGACGGTGGTGGAATTGAAAAAGGAGGAAGGCATTATCAGGGAGGCTTTGAACTCCTATTATTCACTGTTCAACACCACCCGCGAGATCCTGAAAAAATACGGCCCTGCAATTGCCATTCCCGGCAAAAAAAGCGATATGACGCTGGGCCACGTAGCGGTTGGCGTCCTCAACAAGGTACTGCGCCCCCTGCTGGCCAAATGGCATCCCATCCTGCAAAATTACGAGAACCAGCGCCCAAAAAATTTATCCGTCTCCGAACATGAACGCAAATGGGAGCGGGCTGATGAACTGCGCGCCGAGATCGACAAGGTGCGGAAGAATCTGATCAAATATGCGGATGTGCTGGCGGAGGTGAGCGAGGTGAGTAAGTTGCATTAAACCACTTAAACCACTAAGGGCACTTAGGACACTTAGGGCACTTAGGTTTGGGGGGCGTTGCGGGATAAGGCGAGGCCGTTGGATTTTGCCTTTTGAGGCAAGTTGTACGGTCTTTTGAGCATAGGCGATTTTTTCGAATTTAAATATCGAAGGTGTGGTGTGGCGTTATCTTCCGCCCATTCGCGAGAAGTTGCGCCTTGATACGGCTACCTGAAAGTCGGAGATTTGCAGGAACCCTGATTTTTTCGTAAATTCACCCCAAAACCACCAAAACCATCGTTCGCGAGAGGACGCTAAAGGCGTCCTCGATGCGGCTACCTGCAAGTCTCCGACTTGCGCATTCAATTATGAACCAGGAAAGACCCATACTCTTTTTTATCAACTACCGCTGGTCCCAATGTTATCTGGAAGCCAGGGATTTGCAACATTCCATCGAAGAAACCTTTGAAAATGTAAAAGTTTTTCGGGATGAAGACTCCATTGAAAAAGGAGAATCCCTGAAAAAATCCGTTCTGGAGGCCCTTGAAGCTGCAGATCTGGTCCTGCCATTATTACACGAAAATTGGCTGGAAGAACCCAAACTCCCGGGAAAAAAGTCGCTCAAGATCCGTTCTGAAGATTGTTGGATCCGGATGGAACTGGACGTTGCACATCACCAACTTGGCAAAACGATCATTCCGGTACTTTTCGGGAGCGCCAAATTGCCGGATGCCGATGAATTGTACCTCCTGCCGGATTGTTTACATTTTTTAAGTTCGGACATCAATGCGCAGAAAATTGCCAGGGACAGTTACAAACCGGGCCTGGATGCACTCCTGACCGTCCTGGAGGAAAAATTTAGATTGAAACGAAAAAAGGGCCTGGCAAAACCCAAACCGCCTTGCCTTGCTGAACAAGGTCTTGACTTGCCGGAAGACAAAATGCCTGACCGCAAAGCAGTCCCCGCCCCCTACCTCGGCATCAATTATTTCGAAGAAAAACATACCCGCCTGTTTTTTGGCCGCAGCGACGACATCTGCAACCTCTGGGACCTGGTGGAGCGCAAACCCCAGCGCCTGCTCCTGCTGTACGGGTATTCGGGGGTGGGCAAGTCGTCGTTGCTGCACGCGGGGCTTTTCCCGAGGATGAAACAAAAAGGCTGGCAGGTGGAAGCCGAACGGCGGAACAAACGCAACCTGACGGTGTTGCTGGCGGACATGCTGGCAAAAACCCCGGAAACCTGCAAAATATTGATCGCTCTCGACCAGGTGGAAGAGGCGCTGATCGAGCCCTCCGGACCGGAAGCCGAACTGCCGCCGCTGTTCGACGCCGTCAGTGAAGCCCTGGATAAATACCCCGGGATCAAGGTCGTATTGGGTTTTCGCAAGGAATTTTTGCCGGAGGTCCAGGCCCAGGTCGTCCGGTCCGGATTGAAGGACAAAACCGCTGATTATTTCCTCAAACCGCTGGAGGATGCCGGCCTGCTGGAAGCCATCCGGCTGGACAAAAAACTGAAAGACCATTACGGGTTTGAATTTGAACCCGGGCTGGAAGAAAAAATTGCCGCCAGCATCGTCGAGCAGGACGACCAGGTACACGGCGGTGAAGCTTCCAGCAAAGCGCCCTGGTTGCAGATGTTGCTGCTCAATGTCTGGGAAACCGCTGAAAAACGCCCTGATAAGGCCATAAAGGCACTGATCATCCGGGAGAAAGACCTGGACGACGCGCGCGCCGAAAGTTTCCAGTTATTGGTCAAAAACCAGCTTTCAAAACTGGAAACCGAACCCGAACCCCACTGCACCTATACCCAGATGGGCCTCACCCTGGATTTGCTCCATTTCCTGACTACCGCCGGCAGCAGAACCACTGCCGCCATCAAGGCGGATGAGGAATTGTTCGGGCGGTATGACCAGGCGGAAAATAAACTGACCGATCACCTGCGCCTGCTGGAAGACGCCCAACTGGTCATCCGGGTTACCGGTCGGCTGGACCAACCTTTTTCCCGCCTCGCCCACGACGCCCTCGCCCCCGTGATCCGGCAGGAATTCGAAAGTTCGGACAAACCGGCCCAGCGGGCCCACCGCATTTTTGAGAGTAAAAAAATCGTGCAAAAGGACGGACAGGTTGTATACAGCCCCATCAACGATCAGGAGGATATTGAGATCCTGACCGAGGCCAGGGAGTATATGTACCGGTGGCCCTCTGGAGCGGCAGCGGCATTTGAACGGGGGGCGGCGGCGGTGCGGGAAGCCGAAGAAAAATCAAAGGAAAAGACGATATTTATCTTCAACAGCTTTGCCGGCGATGGTACGGATTTGATCAAAACACTGGATGCCGGGGCAGCGCTTGAAAAAATGAAGGTGGCCGTTGAAGTGGATATCGATTTCAATGAAAAAAGGCAAAAACTCCTTGAACCGCTGGAAGAATTGGTGTATTTTTTTGCCGAAGGAGGGAAGCGACCTGATTTGGCCAGGACGGCTGCACAATTACTGCTGAAACTAACCCCGGATGAAATGCTTCGGGCAGCGATAAAAAAATGTCAGGACGAATCCTGGGATAAACGCGCTGATTTTTCGCCTGCCATCGATAACTTATCCTGTTTTCCTGCTTTTAAAACCCGGTATTACCCGGAGATGGTTGATGTTAAAGGCGGAGCTTTTACAATGGGAAGCCCGGAATCAGACCCCAGACACGAGTCGGATGAGAAACAACATAAGGTGAAGTTGTCATCCTTCAGAATAGCCTCCACTCCGGTTACCTTTTACCAATTTGCCCTGTTTTGCGAATCAACCGGAAAAAGCATCGCCAGTATGAAGCCTTCCTGGGGTCGATTTGGCGACCATCCCCTGGTAAACATCTCCTGGTATGATGCCATTGAATTTTGCAATTGGTTAAGCCTGCAGACTCCGGGAATCGTACCGTGTTATCGTATCATTAAGGAAAAAAACAGCGACCCCAATAACCAAGTGGGTAATGATTTTTTAAAATGGCGGGTGGAATGGAATAAAAAGGCAAACGGATTCCGCTTGCCGACCAATGCGGAATGGGAATTTGCGGCTCGCGGCGGGTTGCGAAAACAAAAATTTGAGTATGCCGGCAGCAATGTTCTGAATGAAGTTGGCTGGTTTAGGGAGAACTCGGGCGATCAATCGCTTTCCGGGGATTGGGCTCAAAACAGCGTGTTTGATACTAACGGAAGGACACACCCGGTAAAAGAGAAAAAGGACAACGGTATCGGCCTCTATGATATGAGCGGCAATGTTTGGGAATGGTGTTGGGATTGGTATGATGCCGATTATTACGATGGGTGTAAAAAGTCCGGAACGATTGAAAATCCGTTAGGCCCTGAAAGGAGCAGTTCCGGCCGTGTGTTGCGTGGGGGCGCCTGGTTCAACTACGATTTTTCTTGCTGCGTCGCGTCTCGCGCTAGGAACTATCCCGATTACAGGAGCGATTCTGTGGGGTTTCGGCCTGCCCAGGGTTGAATTTATAGCTCTCCCGAGGGGAAATCCTCCCCCCTGCCCCCCTCCCGAGGGGGATATACCATGCTTGCAAGCAACGTAACAAGCGGCGCCCAGATGATCACAAAATAAGATTTTTACCCAGCGTTTGCAGGTGAGCGTTTCCCCAGGCCGGATGCTTGCGTCCGAGCTGGCTACGGCGTCGGAGCACGGGGGATTAAGGGGGTGGATTTTACCAATTTCACAAACCAATCGAATCTCAATATCAGAGGCTTTGAGAACAGGATTATAGCTGTCACGGAGTTGGCTGGGTCATGCCCGGCAGGCGGATACCTGGCGGCTGTGCTGGAAAATTTTCTGGTATATCCGCAGCCGGGTTTAATTTGCTGGATAAGGAAAGACGGGCCGGCGGTCTGCTATCCTGGTAACACCGCCCAATCGGGAGGGCTTCCGGGCCGTAGGTCCGGCATCTTTTGCGGCAAACGAGGCAAAACGCTAAAAGGTAAGAAGGCGCCTCGCGGGTAACTGGTTTGTCCAGAGGTCCAAAGGACTCCTATGGACAAACAAAATTCAATTCCCCCCCATCAACCCCATCAGCTCCCCCTTGACAACGTCGTAATCCGTCCAGGGAATAAAATGGCTGGTTTCGGGGAGTTCTACGACTTTCAGCAGGTCGGGGCGGATATGCCGGCGGCTGAAGGCGACGTTGGCGGGGGGCGCCATCCAGTCCTTGCCGCCGTGGATGTGGACGATGGGCACGGCAATGTCTTTCCAAAAGGGTTCCAGTTTTTGCAATTCGGCGATATGGCTCAGCTTTTCGTCGCCGGCCACTTTGTTGCCGCCCGACAGGATCCAGCGGGTGGCTTTCCACCGGGCAAAATGGGCAAACCAGAAGATGGGCTCTGTGGCCGGGTCGTCGACGGGGGCCAGCAATACGCCGGCTTTGACCCGTTCGGGGAAATCGAGCGCGCAACGGGCTACAACCGGCCCCCCGTAGGAGTGGCCCACGAGGATGGCTTTTTCTTCCGGATAAAACGAAAGGATGTAACGAATCATGTCGGCCTGGACGGCGACGGAGGTCTCTGCATTGCCGTAGTCGGAATAACCGTAACCCAGGCGGTCGACGGTGATCATCCGGGTTTTGGCCCGCAGGTCGGAGTCGGCGAGATATCCGTAGTAGTTGTCGGAAGACCCGGGCGCTCCGTGGATGAAGATCACCAGGTTGCCGGTAGAATCGCCGGCTTCGATGAACCGGATGGGCCTCGAATTGTATTCCTTATGATGGATGAGGGCCGTGACGCCCTTTTCGGCAAAGTATTTTTTCACTTTGGCATCCGGTTTCCGGAAGGACATGCAGGAGGCGAAGAGTACCGCGATGATCAGGGCAAGAATGAGCAGGGCGAGCAGGATGCGGAGGATCCATTTGAACATAGATTTGGGCTGTTGATTTGTTGATTTGTTGATTTGTTGATGCGTTGATTTGATAACGGCAGCCCTCAAATCAACGCATCAACGCATCAACAAATAAACAAAAAAAACATGGTTCAAAAAAACTCGGCCAATCCGACTGATTTTGGCGGAGTTAAGCCCTGAAAATGCCCTGCCCGGGCAATTGGCGCCGGCGTATGTTTTGCGGCATCCGGCGGTGACGACGGTTGCTTTGGGCCCCGGTCGGCCGGAGCAGTTGGAGGTGGTGAGTGGGTTGGAGGAACTACTGCCGTTGAGTGGGGAGGTTTATGATTCGATGAAAAAAGCGGCGCCGGGTGTGTTTTATACAGAAAACAGATAAGCGGAGATTTATACATTCAGCAAGGAATCAATTTTGGCGATCAGAGTCTTAGCCGGTTCCAGGACCTGTAATACATCCTCTTCTAAAAAATCGACAAAATCATCATAATCGCCCGTTTGTCTCATATCAAAAATATCAGAATAAAATTTACCAAGATCTTTAGGAATAATTTCAGTTTTTATGAAATACAGTCCGAACATTTGCCTTGTCCCACCATGCGATTGGGTCTTTATGCCGTTCTTTAATAATAAAGCAGACACGGCATAAAAACAGGCATAATATAACCTGTTTATTGCAGTTGCCCATAGCTTATTATCAATATGCAAGTGGACTTCTTCCAAAGTTTCCTGAGCTCTCCTCATACGATAAGAGATCATTTCCATTTTTTCTTGATCGCTCATAAGGTTACACCTTCATTGGTTACATTTTCATAAAACGGCGTTATCTTATGCCGGGTCTCCCAGTCATAACGAGATAAAACCAACGGGCTGATGATCTGTCCGGTTTCGAATTCAATATCATAAAGCGGGTATTTTATCTTTTTTTTATCTTGGGGGGAAAGCTTCTCCTTATCAATCAGAATCAATAAATCTATATCCGAATCGGGTTTATTATCGCCACGTGCGAATGACCCGTAAAGAATTACAATTGCCGAGGGGTCTACGGATCTAACCGTATCCTTGATCGCTAACAAAATGTCGTTTTTTGTTTTCATACTCAAATATAAATTTTTTTCTCTGACAGAAGCCGTATTTTTGGCGTTTAAATTTGCATTTCGCCCCTTTTATCCTTTAACCTTTATCCTTTAACCTTTATCCTTTAACCTTTTTTTTAAATGCACTCCTTCCACCCCATAACCGCCACCCGCACCTTTGTCACCGTGGTATTGCCGCTGGCAATCCCCAGGCCTTATACCTATTCGGTTCCGGAGGAGTTGTTGCCGCAGATCCAGTTTGGCGTGCGGGTGGAGGTGCAGTTCGGGGGGCAGAAACGATATACGGGGTTGGTGATCGATGTTCACGAGGACAAACCCGAAGGTTTTCAATCCAAGCCCATTATTGCCGTCATCGACGAAACGCCGCTGATCAACCCGGAACAATTGCGGCTCTGGCAATGGATGGCCGACTATTATATCTGCACCCTGGGCGAGGTCATGAACGCCGCCCTGCCCGCCAACCTCAAACTGGCCAGCGAAACGGTGCTGACGCTGAGTTCGGTGTTCGAAGAAGACATGGCAGGGCTGTCTGACAAAGAATACCTGATCACCGAAGCCCTGACTATCCAGGGGGAGATCACGGTGGAAGACGTCCGGAACATCCTGGATCAAAAGACAGTTTACCCATTGATCCGGAGTATGCTCGAAAAACGGATCATCTTTCTGAAAGAAGACCTCAAAACCAAATACACCCCCAAAAAAGTGGCCTGCGTGCGTTTGGCCGAACCCTACGCCTCCCGGCCGGAGATGCTGGACGAAGCCTTCGAACTGGCCGCCAAAGCCCCCCGGCAGGTAGATGCCCTGATGGCGTACGTGCAACTGGCCCGGAACCAGGAATTTGTCCGGCGACAGGACATTTACAACCGGGTACAGGCCGACAGCGCAGTATTGAATGCGCTGGCCAAAAAAGGCGTGTTTGAGCTATATGAGCGCGATGTCAGTCGCCTGGGCGGATATGAAGAGGAAACGGTCGACGCCGGCGTTTTGTCCGGTTTGCAGGAAAAAGCCCTGGACTCCATCAAAAAACAATTCAAAACCCAGCAAACGGTGTTGCTGCACGGCGTCACGGGCAGCGGCAAAACCCGGGTATATGTTGAGTTGATCCGGGAAGCCCTGGACCGCGGCGAACAGGTATTGTACCTCCTGCCCGAAATTGCGCTGACGGCCCAGATCGTCGGCCGCCTGCAAAAGGTGTTCGGCAACCGGATCGCGGTGTACCATTCCCGGCTGAGCAACAACGAACGGGTGGAAATGTGGAATCTGGTGCTGAACAGCAAACCGTTGGTGCTGGGGGCACGCTCGGCGCTGTTCCTGCCTTATTCCAACCTGGGCCTGGTGATCGTGGACGAAGAACACGACCCTTCGTTCAAACAGCACGACCCCAACCCGCGCTACAACGGCCGGGACGCTGCTCTGGTGTTGGCCCGCATTCACGGCGCCAAAGTGCTGATGGGGACGGCGACCCCTTCACTGGAAACCTACTTTAACGTACAACAAAAAAAATACGGGCTCACGGTCCTGGAAGAGCGCTTTACGGGGGTACAACTCCCGGAGATCAGGATTGTGGACGCCAGAGGCGAACCCGGGCAAAAAAAAGGCCAGGCGCACTTTACACCCCAGCTTATCGAGGCGCTGAAAGCCGCTATCGAACGGGGGGAGCAGGCGATCCTGTTCCAGAACCGGCGGGGATACGCACCGACCTACCGTTGCCCCACCTGCAACTGGCATTCGGAGTGCGTCCATTGCGATGTGTCGTTAACCTACCATAAATTCCACAACGCGCTCAAATGCCATTACTGCGGTTACCAGACACCATTGCCTGCTGCCTGCCCCGCTTGCGGTGAAAAGCAACTGGTCCTGCAGGGGTTCGGTACCGAAAAGATCGAAGACGAGATCAAGATCTACCTGCCCGAGGCGAGGGTAGGCCGGATGGACCTTGATACCGTGAAAGCCAAAACGGCGCATACGCAGCTCATCAACGATTTTGAAGAACGCAGGCTCGATATCCTGGTAGGGACCCAGATGGTGACCAAGGGCCTCGATTTTGAAAGCGTGGGAGTGGTGGGGGTGTTGAGCGCCGACCAACTCATCCAGTTTCCCGATTTCCGGGCCGCGGAACGGGCCTTCCAACTCATGGTGCAGGTTGCGGGCCGCGCCGGCCGCAAACACAAACGGGGTGAGGTGATCATTCAGGCGTACAACACCACGAGTCCGGTGTTGCTGGAGGTGCTCAACAACGATTTTCAGAGTTTTGTGCAACGGGAAATGCAGGAACGGCGCCATTTCCGGTTCCCGCCTTTTGTGCGCCTGATCCGGCTGACCCTTAAACACAAAAAAGCGCCGGTGGTGAATGAAGCGGCAGCAAAGTACGACCGGTTTTTGCGGGAAAAACTGGGCGACCTGGTCAGCGGCCCGGCAGTGCCGCTCATTGGCCGGGTTCGCGGGTTATTTCTCATCGATTTCCTGATCCGGTTGGAGCGGGACGCTAAAAAAATGCAGTTGGCCAAAGAAACCATCCTCGCGGCCAATGATTTTCTGGCCGGGTTGGAAGGCATGAGCGGCGTGCGGGTGGCGGTGGATGTGGATCCTTATTGAAAAGTTCAAATGCAAAATGCAAAATGCAAAATGCAAAATGCAAAAGTTTCGGTTTTGCGCTTTACATTTGGCTTTTAACCTGCCGGGCACAGGCGGGTTATTAACAAAAATCAACCCAGGTAACCGGCTCCATGGACGACTACCCTTTCCCATACCGCTTTATCGCCATCGAAGGCAACATCGGCGCCGGAAAGACCACTTTGTCCAGGAAGATCGCCGATGAATTCAATTGCAAACTGATCCTGGAGCAGTTTACGGATAATCCCTTTTTGCCTTTTTTTTATGAAAACCCGGAGCGGTACGCCTTCCCTGTAGAGTTGTTTTTCATGACAGAACGGCACAAGCAGTTGCAGGAACTGGCTGCCCAGCAGGAGTTGTTCCAACAGACGATCGTTTCGGATTACTTTTTCTGGAAAACCCTGCTTTTTGCCCGTAACAACCTGAATCCGGAGGAATTCCGCCTGTTTCAGCGGCTCTTCCATGTGTTGAATTCGACTTTTGCCAAGCCTGACCTGCTGGTGTACCTGCACCGGCCGGTGGAAGGATTGCTGGCGAATATCCGGAAACGCGACCGGTCGTTTGAGCAGGATATCAGTCCGGATTACCTGGCCAGCATCCAGCAGGCATACCTTGATTTTTTCCACAAAACGCCGCCCGATTTCCCGATCCTGATCCTGGATGTGGAGGGCGTTGATTTTCTGGAATCGACAGAGCATTACAGTGCAATTCTGGCATTGATGCAAACGGAATATGAACCGGGTGTGCACCGGGTGGGGTTGCTTTTAAAAGGAAATGAGGAAATGAGGAAATGAGGAGTTGTGGGCAGCCCTCACCTCTCTCACCTCTCTCACCTCTCTCACCTCTCTCACCCCTCTCACCCCTCTCACCCCTCTCACTTCTTAAATTCCGAATACATATACCCATGCCGGTACTGAGTGAGGACGTGCCGGACCGTGGAGGTCAGGTTTTTGGGGAGGTCGTCGAGTTCGAACCAATCTACTTCCTTGAACTTGTTGGGCTCCCGGGAACGCGCTTTGCCCTCCCACAGGTAAGCTTTGAAATATAAGACCAGGCGCATTTCCCGATCCGTATTTTTCTGGAGGACGTGCACCAGGTGAAGGTCTTTTTCTTTGAGGAGGATGCCTGCTTCTTCAAAGCTTTCGCGGATAAGGCATTGTTTGGCGTATTCCCCATTTTCGATATTGCCCCCTACGAGCGTATAATTCCCGCCTTGTGGTTTGGTTTGCCTGAGCAAAAGGATTTTCCCTTTGTCATAGAGGATGAGGCGGGCCTTAAAAACAATATTAGCAGGAGCCATAGAAAAGGCTGTTGATTAATTGATTGATTTTCAGTCATTAACATTTGCGGGTGTAAATAACCCTGAATTCCGGGCTTTTATTATTGAGGTTTGCATTGTATTTTTACCCCGTAATGGGCCTAACATACCCATTGCGGCCGGAAAATTAACCGGTTCGTGTTAATTCACCCAATTTCGCCCCCAAAAGTTTACGAGTTTGTAAACGATCTGTTGTCTGCATTTGTTGGCTTAGCCATCATTGGAAAAGGATTTTTAGGATAAACTTGAGTTTGGACAAACAAAACTGGGTATGAAATATTTTGAAAATGTCCTGGCAACTATCGGGAATACACCTTTGATCAAATTGCACAGGGTGGTGAATGAAATTCCGGGGACGGTCCTGGCCAAAGTTGAAGGCTTCAACCCCGGTCAGTCGGCCAAGGACCGCATAGCACTGTTTATGATTGAGCAGGCTGAACGTGAAGGCAAGATCAGACCCGGAGACGTGATCATCGAAGCAACCTCCGGCAACACCGGCTTCAGCCTTGCGATGATCTGCGCGCTGAAAGGTTATAAATGTGTCCTCACTGTGACCAGTAAAGCTTCCCAGGAAAAACTTTCCCTGTTGCGTTCCATGGGCGCCGAAGTGGTGGTTTGCCCTGCGGACGCCGAACCGGAAGATCCCCTTTCCTACTATTCCAGGGCAGAACAACTGGCCGACGAGATACCAAATGCCTTTTACCTGGCCCAGAATTTTAACCTCGACAATCAGCAGGCGCACTACCAGACCACCGGACCCGAGATCTGGGATCAGACGGAGGGCAAGATCACCCATTATGTCTGTTGCGCAGGTACCGGCGGAACGCTTTCGGGTACGGCGCGTTTCCTGAAAGAGAAAAACCCGAATATCAGGATCGTTGCAGTGGATGCCTACGGCAGCGTATTAAAGAAATTCTGGGAAACCGGTATTTTCGATCCTTCCGAAATTTATCCGTATAAGGTGGAAGGCCTCGGTAAAACCATCATACCGGACAATGTGAACTTTGATGTGATCGACGATTTTATCAAGGTGACCGACCGGAACAGCGCCCTGCGCGCCCGGGAGCTGGCTCGTTTGGAAGGCCTGATGGTGGGCTATTCCAGCGGCGCCGCCCTTGAATGCGTATTCAAGTTGCGCAAACAACTGAAGCCGACGGATGTCGTGGTGGTTTTGTTCCCCGATCATGGAAGCCGCTACCTGGGCAAGATCTTCAACGACGACTGGATGAAACAGCAAGGTTATATCAAAGAACCGCAGGAGGAACATACCAACTACTTGTATTCCTATAAAAATTTCAGGCGGATTTACCGGGTTTACCGGAGGAAATACTCCCGTTATTTGCGGCAGACGCTGAAAATTTGAGTATTGGTGTAACCAGGCAAGCCAAATTGATTTTTAATCCGATTACATTGATCGATGGACCCATCATCCGCCGGAACGCTGTATTTCGGCCCGGCAGCCGGCGATGAGGACCTGCACCAGATCCTCGTCCTCCAACAGGCTAATTTGCCTGAAAACCTGGACCGGGAGGAGATCCTCAGTCAGGGTTTCGTTACTGTCCGGCACGATATCGGACTCCTCAGAGATATGAATGCAGCTGCTCCGCAGATCGTGGCAAAACACAAAGGGCGGGTAGTGGGATACGCTCTTACTTTGCTCCCTTCTTTGGCCGACCGGGTGCCTATATTGGATCATATGTTTGACAGGATCAATACCCTGAGTTGGAAGGGCCGACCGCTGGTCGATTGGCGGTATTATACCATGGGCCAGGTATGTGTGGCCAAATCATTCAGGGGACAGGGGGTTTTTGATGGATTATACCAGGGGCATCGGCGCTATCTATCGCAGACTTTTGAGGCGGTGATCACGGAAGTGTCCACCCGGAATACCCGGTCTATCCGTGCGCATGAACGAGTGGGATTTGAAACCCTGGAGGTCTACAGGGCCCCGGATGGCCAGGAATGGGCCTTGATCGGTTTGGAGTTGTGATAAATAGGGAAAACTTAAGCGATCAAGGTTTGTTTTTCTTGGCCTTTTTGATGAGTTTTTGCGCATAATCAATGGTGACTTCAAAAGATTTTGCGACCCGGTCGGCTTCCCAATCCGGGTTGTTTTGAATAAAGGCTAAAATGGCTGTTTCTAACCCTTTTTCCATCCCTGCTTTTGTGTTCGAATAAAAAGGCAATCTTGAAATTCTTCTCGTCAGTTGAATGCGCCAGGTAAACAACATCTGTGAAATGTTCTTTCAAACTTTCATCTACAAACGAACCCTGAGCGGGTGTCAAGGTTTCCATTCGCATTTGGCTTAACAAGGAAGCAGGAAGGCAATACCGCAGAAGCTCGTCGGCAACTTCTACCGCACTCAACAGGTACTTGAAGTATTTATCGTGCGGTTTGTGGAGAAAGCTCGTCAGGGGGATCTGCTCGGGAAGAACAGACCTTTGTTCAGGTGTTTTTCTTTTCATTAGCGTTGAGCGGCGTTTTAGGTTCTGGGTTGAATGAGTTGTAAATATAACATTTATTTTATAAAAAAATAATAAAAATACAAAATTTATATTTTTTTTACACCCAGCTGATCCGGGCCAGATAAGTGGATCAACTGGATGGTTTCCTTCAAAACCGGATGAACAAAATCCGGCGCGATTTCTGCCAACGGCGCCAGTACAAAATTTCGCAGGTGCAGGAAAGGGTGGGGCAGGGTCAGCATTTCCGTGCGGATGATATAGTCGTCAAAAAACAGCAGATCCAGGTCGATCAGGCGCTCCTTCCATTTTTCGCGGCGTTCCCTGCCTATGCTCTTTTCTATTTCCAGCAATTGGGTCAGGACCTGGAAGGGGTCCAGGTTGGTCGAAAGGCGTACGACCTGGTTGTAAAAGGAAGGTTGTTGGGTTTCACCCCAGGGAGCCGTTTCATAAACAGAAGAAACAACCTGGGCGGGGCCGATCCTTTGTTCGAGGTATTGCAGCGCTGTTGCCAGGTTTTGTTTTTTATCGCCGATATTCGCGCCCAGCCCGATAAAAACATTTCGATTGATATTCATTCGCGGCTCCAGATGGATCGTGCATGCAAATATACTCAGCCTGACCCGGATAACGGCTGCTTGTTCAAACTTAATGGCGTCCGGGGTTGTTTCAGCCATAATCACCACCAACAATGGGGGCCCGGCCCCTGTACCGGATCAGATGGAAACAGTCATTTTTCAGGATTTGGGTCAGATTGCCTACCAGGAGGCCTGGGAATACCAGACCCGCATACACGAGGAACTGAAGGCGCGGAAAATGGACAATCGCCGCCGTCGCGAAGCGGGTTTGCAGGAAGAAAGCCAATCCCACCGGCTGCTATTTTGTGAACACCCGCCGGTGTATACCCTGGGCAAAAGCGGATCGCTGGATCATCTGCTATTAGACGAGGCCGGACTCGAGCAGGAAGGTTTCGAGTTTTTCAAAATCAACCGCGGCGGGGACATTACCTATCACGGGCCAGGGCAAATTGTAGGGTATCCCATTTTTGACCTGGATTGTTTTTTCACCGATGTCCACCGGTATGTGCGCGGCCTGGAAGAAGCCATTATCCGGACGATAGCGGCGTATGGCCTAAGTGGCGTGCGGGTGAAGGAATATACCGGCGTATGGCTGGAACCCTCCAATGGGCGGCCCCAGCGAAAAATCTGCGCCATCGGGGTGCACCTCAGCCGGTGGGTCACTTTGCACGGCTTCGCTTTTAACGTTAACCCCCAACTGAACCACTTCAACAACATTATCCCCTGTGGCATAGCCGATCAGGACAAGGCGGTCACCTCTCTTGCCCTCGAATTGGGTCAAAGTGTTAATATTGAGGAAGTAAAAAATAAGCTAAAGGGGCATTTTGCGGAAATTTTTGAATTTGTTTACGCAAATTAATGCTATCTTTGCGCTCCCTTTTCAGCAAAGGGGTTAAAGATGATGCTGATGAAGAAAGATATTCCTCAATTGAAAGTAGCTGATCTGGCTGTAGCCATCGCACCAAGAAAAGAAGAAGGGGTGGATGCCGAGTTATGGGATACCTTCCTGTTGAACCTCAAAGACGAACCCATCCTCAACGTGCTGGTCAGTTCCAGGGGGTATGGCGAAGTAGACGGCGAACAGTTGGAAACCACTACTTTGAGGCATTTCTTCGAGGAGATCCCGCCATTATCGGCAGCTCAGATCGAACCGATACAAACCAGTCTTTTTGGGCTGAACAACGAATACTGGGTCAGTTTTTCCCTCAACAACTACATGTACGATAAAAAGTATACCTTTTTGCAGGGCAGTATTTCGGAAGCCTACTTTACGGTGATTCCCCTGCTTGAATGTGAAGGGGTTATGATCCGCTAACGCCTGGAAAAATCAATTCCTTTATGAGTTTGCGCCCAAAAAAAGTCGGCGATTCACGATCGGTCATGACCGAAATGATTATGCCCAACGACACCAATCCGATGGGTAACCTGATGGGCGGTTATTTGTTGCGGTGGATGGATATAGTCAGTGCAATTTGCGCCGGCAAACATTGTGAAGCGCACGTCGTAACTGCCTCTGTCGATCATGTTTCTTTCCAGACTCCGATCAAATTAGGGGAGGTCATCACCCTGGAAGCTACCGTCACCCGGGCGTTTCGCACTTCCGTTGAGGTTTTTGTTGAAGTTTTTGCAGCCGATATGAAAGGGCATAATCCGCGCCGGTGCAATCATGCGTACCTCACCTTTGTAGCCCTGGACGAAATAAACGGCAAACCGGTGGAAATCCCGCAGGTCCTCCCCTTAACCGAGATCGAGCAACAACGGTACGAAAGCGCCTCCCGCCGGCGGGAAGTCCGCCTCATCCTCAGCGGCAGGATGAAACCGGACGAGGCAACGGGGATCAAAGCGTTGTTTGGGATTCCCGGCCCGGTTGTGGAAAAAGAATGATTTAGTCTACAGTCTGCAGTCTGCAGTTGGCAGTCTTTGATCCGTTATAACGACGCAAAGACTGCCAACTGCCCACTGTCGAACTGCCAGACTCCATTCAATTCATCACCTTCACCTCCGCCCGTCCGGCGAGATCCAGCAGAAAAGCGTATTCCATGGCGGTTTCTTTCAAAGCTTCAAACCGCCCGGACGAACCGCCGTGGCCGGCTGACATGTTGGTATGAAGGATCAGCGGATTTTTATCCGTTTTCTTTTCCCTTAAACGAGCCACCCATTTGGCGGGTTCCCAATATTGGACCTGGGAATCGTGCAGGCCGGTAGTGACCATGATCGACGGGTAGGCCTTGGCTTCTACGTTGTCGTAGGGGGAATACGACTTCATGTAGTCATAGTATTCCTTATCCTTGGGGTTGCCCCATTCGTCAAATTCTCCGGTGGTCAGCGGGATGGATTCGTCGAGCATGGTGGTGATGACATCCACAAAAGGCACGGCGGCTACGACACCCTTCCACAGGTCGGGGCGCATATTCACCACGGCGCCCATGAGCAGACCGCCGGCGCTGCCGCCCATGGCGAAGAGGTTGTCCTTGGCGGCGTATTTTTCAGCCACCAGGAACTCGGCGCAATCGATAAAATCGGTAAAGGTATTTTTCTTCTTCAGCAGTTTACCGTCTTCGTACCAGTGGCGGCCCATTTCTTCGCCGCCCCGGATATGCGCAATGGCGAAGGCAAACCCGCGATCGAGCAAACTGAGACGACCTGAACTGAAATAAGGATCCATGCTGTTGCCGTAAGAACCGTATCCGTATAACAACAGCGGTTGGCTGCCGTCTTTTTTGAAATCTTTTGGGTAAACGATTGAAATGGGAATTTTTACGCCGTCCTTGGCTGTAGCATAAACCCGTTCGGATTTATAGTTGGCCGGATCAAAACCGCCCAAAACCTCCTGCTGTTTGAGTTTGGTGAAGGCTTTGGTTTTCATGTTATAGTCGTAGGTTGTAGGAGGAGTGGTCAAACTTTGATAACCGATCCGCAATTCCTCGCTGCTGAATTCGGGATTGGTGGTGGTATAGGCCATATAAGCGTCTTCCCCGAAGTCGATATAATGCTCGGTTCCCTGCCAGGGCCTGATCCTCAACTGGGTGATCCCGTTTTTGCGTTCGGACAATACCAGGTAGTCTTCAAACAGATCCATACCTTCTAACAATACATCTTCGCGGTGCGGGATGACCTCTTTCCAGTTTTCTTTGGTGGTGGCGTTTTCAGGCGTTGCCATCAGCCGGAAGTTTTTGGCGTCCAGATTGGTGCGGATGTAAAACTTGTCGCCATAGTGGTCGATACTGTACTCCAGATTTCTTTCCCTGGGCTGAATGATGCGGAACTGTCCGTCCGGTTTGCTGGCATCCAGTACCCTGTATTCATTGGAAAGCGTTTGAAAGGACCCGATGACCAGGTATTTTTTCGATTTGGTTTTATAGGCGAATGTCATGAAAGTGGCGTCCGTTTCGTGCCAGATCTCTACATCCTGGCTAGAAGGAGTTCCCAGTTTATGCCGGAACACCTTGAAAGGCCGGAGGGATTCGTCTTTGACGGTATAAAACACCGTTTTGTTGTCGGCTGCCCAAACGGCGCCCCCGGTGGTGCCGGGGATCTCATCCTGTATCATTTCACCTGTTTCGAGGTTTTTGAACTTGATGGTGTAGATCCGGCGGCTGAGGGTGTCCTCGCCGTAGGCCAGGATTTTATTATCAGGGCTGACAGACAGGCCGGCGATATTATAAAAGCTGTACCCCTTGGCCATTTCATTGACATTCAGCATGATCTCCTCCGGCGCTTCAAGACTGCCTTTTTTGCGAGCATAAATAGCGTATTCCTGGCCTTGTTCATACCTTGTAAGGTAGAAATAGCCGTTGTCTTTGTAAGGAACGGACTGGTCGTCTTCCTTGATCCGGCCGCGCATTTCCTGGTATAGTTTTTCCTGAAAATCCTTCAGGTGACTCATCATGTTATCCTTGTATGCATTTTCAGCTTCGAGATAGGCGATCATTTCGGGATTTTCCCGTTCGTTCAGCCAGTAGTATTCGTCTATCCGCGTATCTCCGTGGATCGTCAGTTCTTTCGGTATTTTTTTGGCGGCAGGGGCCGGCAGGTCGGATTTCTGGTACATCAAGGAAAGGTTTTCTGTTGAATCGGTTTGCTGTTTACAAGCATTCAAAACCACGGCAACCATCAAAAGGTTGAACCAGGCAAGCCTGGACTGAATTATTTGATTCATCATGGAATGGTCTTTTTAATGGAAAACAATCGGATGAAAGACTTTTTTTTAAAATACCCCGGCGAAATTAGGGAATAAATAAATGATTCTTACCTGGTATGCTTTATTTGTCGGAACAATTAAGCACTTTTGCCCATAAATTATTTCTCCGTACGGATGCGCTTAAACACTTCCTACCGGCAGATCCTGGCAATTTCAGGCCCCATCATGCTGGGCAGCGCTGCCCAGAACGTCATTACGCTCAGCGATAACGTGTTTCTTTATCATCTTGGGGAGACCGATTTCGCCGCTATTGGTTTTGTCGGCGTTTTTTACCTGGTGATCGCCGCGATCGGGTACGGGTTTTCCCGGGGTGGCCAGATCATGATCGCCCGCAGGATGGGTGAAGGCCAGCCATATGAAGTCGGCCGTACTTTTTATGCCATGTTTTATTACGAGCTCTGCCTCGGGCTGGTCATGTTTGCGTTCATGAAATGGGGCGCTTACGGTTTTTTTGACTACGTGCTGGAAGAGGAGGTTATCCTGCGAAAGAGCATGGAATACCTGGAATATCGAAGTTGGGGCATCTTCTTTTCCTATACAGGGGTGGCCATCATTGCCCTTTATAGCGGCGTTGCGCGGCCCACCTTTATTTTGATTGACACGATCATTCTCGCCATTGTCAACATTATTTTGAATTATGCATTGATTTACGGCCATTTCGGGCTTCCGGCCATGGGTATTGCCGGCGCGGCGCTGGCCAGCACGATAGCCGAAATCGTGGCATTTATCTGTTTTGTTGTATACATCCTTTTGGATAAAAAAAACCGGATCTACCGGCTTTTTCATTTGCCGAAATTTGATCTGCAACTGGTCTGGCAGCAGTTCACCCTGGCATTTCCGATCGTAGCCCAGGCATTTGTGGGGATTGGGAGCTGGTTTGTCTTTTTTGCGATCATTGAAAATCTGGGAGAACGCCAATTGTCCATTTCCAATCTTGGGCGGAATGTGTACCTGATCCTTTCCATTCCGTGTTGGGGCTTCGCATCGGGCATCAATACCCTGGTCAGCAATTTTATCGGTCAGCAAAAAAGGCAGGCGGTTGTGCCGATTATCTGGAAAACGGCCAAGTTGTGCTGGTTGATCACCATGCTGTTTACGATTCCCGTGGTTTTTTTTCCGCACCAGTTGCTTTATCCGCTTCTGGGTTCCGAGGATATGTCGCTGATCACAGAAGCCCAACCCATTTTTTACGTTCTGATCCCGATCCTGACCAGTTTCGCTATCGGAGGGGTGTTTTTTAACGGAATGGCCGGCACCGGCGCCACGCAGTTCGGGCTGATGATCCAGGCAGTTTGCGCCCTGGTTTACCTGGCTTATATTTATTTGGTGGTCAACTTTACCAATCTGGGGCTGCCCTGGGCCTGGGCGGCTGAAATTTTATATTGGGTCCTGATGTTGGCGCTGACCTATTGGTACCTCGTCTCCAGGCGTTGGCACCGTTTGAAGGTATAGTCTATGGAACAATGATCCTCCGTGGCTGCAACGGGTAAAAACCATGGAACAGTTTACCGGTTGACAACCAGCAAAATAACCGCATCGGAATGGTCCACCGCCAACCGCACAAAATAACTTCCCGGCGCCAGGCTGTGGTTTTTCAAGTCCAGTTGATGCGCCCATTCTCCGGCAGGCAGATCTCGGAGGTTTTCCGTCAGTATGGTTCTGCCCAATGAATCAATGAGATGGATCTCCAGGCGGTTTATGTTTACTTTCCACCGGGCAGATAATGTCGCATTTTCGCTTGCCGGGTTAGGGGAAACCCGTATCCTGTTCTCATTCACCAAAGGATTTTCCACTCCGGTTGCGCTGGTTTCCAATACAACAATTTGCTGGTCTGCCGGGACGTCGGTCAAAACCTGCCGGCCTCCGCCGGGCCAGTCGACAACCACCGAATCGGCTTTCAGTCCTTTGCCCAGTCCAAAATGGGCGATCAGGCTGTTCTGGCCGCAATAACCGGTTTGGGCGCTGATCTCGGTCATCTGCCAGACCGAAAAAACATTGTTCTTTTTGGACTTGACCCTAATCCTTGCTCCGATGGCCGATTTGTTGGACGTCACACCCTCCAGTTGGATCTTTAACCAATGATTGGCGTTGCCGCCGCCATGGGCAGGAGAAAGGACATTTTTGAACAACAGGTTATTCGGTTGTGCGGCCTGGTCATTGTTTTTGCAAGTTGCAACGGCCAGGTCCTGAAACCCGTCATTGTCGTAATCTCCGAAGGCCAGGCCGAAAGAACAGGGCGTGCCAGGGTCCATTGCGCCTTCGGGCGCCGGCGTGAAATCACCACCGCCGTTGTTGAGGTATAGAAAATTGCGGATGCTGCCGGTACAAAAACCGTTGGCAACGACGAGGTCGAGGTCGCTGTCATTATCTACATCGGCAAAAGCGGATCCGTAAGAACAGCCGCCGTCGGCGTTGATGGCCGCAGGTGTGGATTCGGTGAAGCTGCCATCCCCGTTATTGAGAAAAAGCTGGTTGTTTTGTTCCTGGAAATAACCTGCATTGGCGATAAAAACGTCGAAGTCGCCGTCGTTGTCCACATCACCCCAACTGGCGCTCATTGAGCTTTTTCCGCTCGTGACAAGCGGGTCGCCGGTGACCTTGATGAATTGCCCGGCGCCGTTATTCCGGTACAGATCGTTGGGTTGGTTGTTTTCATTGGCGACAAAAAGATCGGCATCTCCATCATTGTCGTAATCCACCCAATTTGCGCACCTTGAAAAATCGTTTTCTGCAACAGGCGGAATGCCGGTGATGCGTTCAAAACTGCCTTGCCCCTTGTTGCGGTACAGCATATTCCGTTTGTCGCCCTCGCTGTTGGTGATGTAGATATCCAGGAGGCCGTCCTGGTCGTAGTCGCCCCAGACCGCGGTTTCAGAATAGGTGCCGGTATTGCCGGTAATAGCGCCGGGTGGGTTGGTGAATGTGCCGGTCCCATCATTTTCGTAATAATAATTTCGTTTGCCGTACCAGGTCACCACAAAGGCGTCGAGGTCGCCGTCGTTATCAGCATCCGCAAAAGTTCCTCCGTCAGAGGGGCTGTTGTCCAGGACAATGGGGGCGTTGCTGACGGAATAGAAGGTTCCGTCTCCGTTGTTGATATAGAGGAGGTTGTTCTGGCCTGGGTTCAGGCCGTTGCTGATAAAAAGGTCTTCCTGCCCATCGCCGTTCACATCCGCCCAATTGACGCTGCGGCTGTCAGAAGGTGTGTTGACGACCGGGCCTTCGGTGATTTTCTGGAAAATGGCCTGCGAATGAAGGGTTTGTATCATTAAAAAACAGAAAAAACAGTGGGTGATCCTTTTCATTTTGTGACATTTTACCGCAAATGTATTGCAGCAATCCAGGTTGACCCGGAAAAGTGTAAGTAGGCGCCCTTCCATTGTATACACAACTTTTTTACCGGTTGCAGCCCTTCTCCTGTTATTCATATACCGCTGGGCGCTGTTTTTACATTAAAACCGGATTAACCTCCCAAATTGCGAACTTTGCGCCATGAAACGCAGGATCTTTCTTCACGTTGCTTTCTGGTTGGCCTATTTTATTTGGGTAACTTATGTTGAGTTTGCCTGGGCAACTGCCTCATTTAAGGACCTGTCGGTATTCGGGCGTTTGTGGATTGCCGTCAAAGTGGAACTCAGCATGTTCCCCGCCAAAATGGGGCTGTGTTATTACGTGCTTTACGGTCCGTTGCGGCAAAGTTTGTCACACCAAAAATCAAAGGTGGTCGCGATCCTGCAAACCGCAGCCGCTATTGTAGTCGCAACTCTGTTTTACCGGGCATCGGTAAAGTGGCTGGCCTACCCGTGGGCCTATCGCGAAAACCCGGATTCTGTGGCGCTTTTTGAAGGATACCGGTTGGTCACTTCATTTTTTGACCTCGTGCTGGTGCTCGGATTCGCCATGGCGTTTAAACTCTACCGCATGCAGTTGGAGGGAAAGGAACGGGAAAAACAACTGGTTAAGGAAAAACTGGAGACGGAACTGCGATTCCTCCGGTCGCAAACCAACCCCCACTTCCTGTTCAACACCCTGAATAATATTTACGCTCTGACCCGCCGCCAGCCCGGACCGGCCTCCGAAATGGTGCTGCAATTATCCGGGTTGCTGCGGTTTATGTTGTACGAGTGTTCCAAACCGCGCATTCCCGTTGCGGATGAGATCAAGGTTATCGAAGGCCTGATCGCGCTTGAGAAACTTCGGTACAACGAACGTCTTCAGGTCGTTCTGGAAACCCGGATCGACCATCCGGATGAATGGATCGCCCCGCTGATCCTCCTGCCTTTTATTGAAAATGCTTTTAAACACGGGGCAGGTGAAAGCCGTTTTGAAACCCGGATCGAAATCCGGATTACCCTGGAAAACGGCATGCTCGAAATGGATGTGCACAATCATAAAGAACCTGAAGATCCGGGAAAAACCCAGGGTCTCGGCCTTCAGAATGTCCGCCGGCAACTGGAATTGTTGTATCCGGGGGCGTATGATCTCGATATTGATAACCAACCCGGGGCGTTTCGTGCACGCTTGCGGGTCAACCTTCGTGTTTATGAAAACCTTGCAATGCCTGATCATTGAAGATGAACCGCTGGCGGCGGAGATCCTGGAAGACTATATCCGGGATACGCCCGGGCTTGAGCTTGCCGGACTTTGCAGGGACGCGCTGTTTGCTATGGATTTTTTGCAGCAACACCCCGTCGACCTGATTTTTCTGGACATCCACCTTCCCAAACTGAAAGGGCTCGATTTTCTCAAAACCCTGTTGAACCCGCCCAAGGTGATCCTCACCACCGCATACCATGAATACGCCCTGGAGAGCTACGAACACAACGTGGTGGATTATTTGCTCAAACCCATTGCCTTCAGCCGGTTTTTAAAGGCGGTCAATAAAATAAAACCGTCAGAAACCATGGATCTGCCTGTGCAGCCGTCGTCGCCGGTGGAAAGGCCATTCCACTTTTTTAATGTCAATAAAAAAAAGGTGAAGATCTATCTGGATGAGATTTGTTATGTGGAAAGCCTGAAGGAATACGTTCGGATCTTTACGGCCGGCCAGTCCTTCGTCACCAAATCCCAATTGGGCGTATTCGCCGCCCTGCTGGACAGCGGAGCATTTATCCGCATCCACCGGTCTTTTCTGGTCGCCAAGGATAAAGTGACGGCTTTTACGGCGTCAGAAGTGGAAGTGGCCGGGAAAAGTTTGCCGATCGGGAGGAGCTACCGGGAGGAGGTCATAAAGGTTTTCAATTAGAGCAGGATTCTGAATGGGCGAATGAGTGGATGGCCGGCTTTGCCGGTTGAAGCGGCAGCCGGCGGCCGGCATCTTTAGTAATCATCTTGCTTGGGAGTAATGGGTGGGGAAAAAAAGCCCGCCCTTCCACCATCACGCCTGAGGCGTGAGTATGCGTAAAAGCCCATCTGAGAGCTTTCGTTCTCCATCTTCAGCGCGCTGACCGTTTAACCTGGGGTCCGAGATAATAGCATATTGCAATATATACACCAATAATTTTAAAAAACAAAATAAAATAACTATTATTTTTAAAAACCATTCATTACCTTTGACTGAATGCTCATCGATTTCCTATGGCCAATCCGCTGTTGCTTTCTTTTCTGTTCCTTTTATTGGGCCTCGCTATTGGCGGACTTACAGCCTGGCTCCTGGCCAAGTTGTGGCTGAAGGGCGCCAGCCTGACACCGGGCGAGGTTGAATCCAGGTATGTAAGCCGGGAATTATATGAAAACCTCCAGACCCAGGCGGATGTAGCCCGCGAAGACCTGATGGAACGAGAGCAGGAGATCCGTCAACTGACCGGCAGCCTGGCCGCTAAAACCCAGCAAATGGCCGCTCTGGAGGAAAAATGGCAAATCCGGCAAACGGAGATCATGGCCCAGCAAGAACAGTCGCGTTTGGAATTTGAAAACCTGGCCAACAGGCTGTTCGAGGAAAAAAGCGTGAAATTTACCGCTCAGAATCAACTCCAGTTGAACGACATCCTCAATCCGCTCAGGGAAAAGATCAAATCTTTTGAAGAAGGCATCGAAAAACGATTTCTCGAGGAAACCAAAGACCGGGTGTCGCTGAAAACCGAGATCGAACAACTTCGCCTCCTCAACCAGCAACTCAGCGCCGACGCCAACAACCTGGCCAGCGCCCTCAAAGGTGAAAACAAAACCCAGGGCGACTGGGGCGAATTCCAACTGGAAATGCTGCTGGAACGGGCTGGTCTCGTCCGGGATATCCACTTTAAAGTGCAGGCCGCTTTCCGTGATGACGAAGGCAAACAAAAACGCCCGGATTTTATTATCCAACTCCCTGAAGGCAAACACCTGGTAGTGGACTCTAAAGTGTCGCTGAAGGCGTATGAGAAGTATTTCAACGCCGGTTCGCCGGAAACCCAGGCGCAACACCTCAAACAACATGTGGATAGCCTCCGGAACCATATCCGGGACCTGGGCGGCAAAAACTATCAGCAACTTTACCAGATCAACGCCCCGGATTACCTGCTGCTTTTTGTGCCCATCGAACCCGCCCTGGGTATCGCCCTGCAACAGGATCCCCGTTTGTTCCTGGATGCACTCGACCAGAATATCGTTCTGGTAACCACTTCGACCCTCCTGGCGACCATGCGCACGGTAGCCTTCATCTGGCGACAGGAAAAACAAAGCCGGAGCGTCCTGGAAATTGCCAAACAGAGCGGCCTGCTCTACGATAAATTTGTCGCCTTCACCGAAGACCTCAAATCCATCGGTCAACGACTCGACCTGGCACAGGGTGCTTACCACGACGCCATGAACAAACTTACAGATGGCAAACGCTTCGGCGATACGCTTGTGGGCCGGGCCGAAAAAATCCGTCAACTGGGCGCCAGAGCTTCCAAATCCCTGCCCCCCGACTGGCTGGATAAAGACGCCGAAGAAAATGGAGGGGAACTGAACGTTTGAAATCCAAACAATCCAAATAATTGTTGATTTGTTGATTCCACGCCTGTGGCGTGGCAAGTCGTTGA
>CAZLEF010000010.1:29899-105908 GCA_964558465.1 uncultured Lewinella sp.
TGCGTTGATTTGTTGATGCGAGGATGCGAACCAGCAGTCGCCAATCGAATCAATCCAATCAATTTGTTGATGCGTTGATTTGTTGATGCGAGGATGCGAACCAGCAGTCGCCAATCGAATCAATCGAACCAATCGAACCAATCGAACCAATCGAACCAATTCTATCACCTCACCAACACCACCTCCCCCTTAAACACTTCCGCCCGCCCGTCCAGAAATTCGATCTCTGCAAACCAGACATAAACCCCGGCATTCAATACCTGGCCGTTGAGCATGCCGTCCCAACCGGATTCGGGGTTGTTGGGCATGAAATCCCGGGTTTCGTAAACCATCGCGCCCGACCGGCTGAATATCCGCATCCGGTTGATCTTGCTGACTGCTCCATCCGAAAAAATGGTGAACCGGTCGTTGGCGCCGTCACCGTCGGGGCTGAATGCGTTGGGGATAAATATCCGGCGGTTGCGGTCGACTCCAACGGCGATCGCAGCCTCGGTCCGGCAAAGGGACACGGAGTCAAATACTTCTACCTTGAAAATGGTAGTTTCCAGGGGTTGTACCCTGGCTTCGGCTGTGGTCAGGGTATCGGTATGGCTCCAGGTATAAGTGACGGTTTCGCTGTTGGCCTGGGCATGCAGGCGGATAATGTCGCCCAAATGAATGACGGTATCTGTGCCCAGAAAAGCTTCGAGTACCGGCGGGCCGGCTACGCTTGCAGCAAAACCCTCCTCGCAGCCTGCCCGGTCCCTGACAATAATTTCGTAGTTGCCCGCCCGCAACCCGTTGAAGGCAGGGGAATCCTGGAAAAGGATTCCATCAAGGGAGTATTGATAACCCGGTGTCCCGCCCTCAACCATAACAGCCTGGATCAATCCGCCGTTGGGCGGATCAAGGCAGGTGATATTTTTGGAGGCGAGCTGGGCTGTAATAACGGGGGGTTCTGTCAATTCATATGCACCTTCGGCTGTGCATCCTTTTTCATTGGCGACGATCAATGTATACTGCCCGGCGCCCAGGCCCATTGCGGAAGCTCCGGCTGTTCCATTGCTCCATTGATAAGTCAATGACTGATAGGGGCCTGTCACATTTGCGGTCAGGATGCCGTCGGTATCGCCCGGGCAACTGATGGGCTTGCCGGAGGAAATGCTGACCGCAAGGGGCGCCGCAGGTTGGGTCACCTGCACGATGGCCGTTGCCTCACAACCCTTGGCATCTGCTACGGTCACGCTATAAAACCCGGCGTTCAGGTTGGAAATGACGGGGGCTTGCTGGTTATTATTCCAAAGATAAGATACCGCGGTTCCGTTTTGGGTTTCGACGGTTGCCGCTCCGTCATTGCCCTGAAAACAGGATACGGATTGCAATTCGACCCCGGTCGCCAGAAATTGCGGGGGTTCGTTGATGTTCACGGCGAGGGTGGCCTGACACCCGTTTTCATCGGTCACGGTAAGGCCATACCCAGCCTGGCCGCCGGCACAAAGCTGGTCGAGGGTTGTGACGCCCGAGGCGCCGTTACTCCATTGCAGGTCGTAGGCGCCGGTTCCACCGGTTACGGTTACGGCGATGCTGCCGTCGCATCCTGCGAAACAAGTCACGTCGCGGAGTTCTTCCAACTCGATCACCAGTTCTGCCGGTTCAATCACCCGGACGGTAAACAAAGTGTCGTCGTACAGGTCGGCAATCCGGAAAGCATAATCGCCCGCAGGCAAACCTGAAATGTTTGCCGTCTCCCCGATTGCGCCGAGCTGGCCGCTGCCATTCAGGCTATTGGCCGTATTTTGCCACGAATAGGTATAAGGTGGAAATCCGTTGGTCATGCTAAAGCTGATCACCCCATTGTTGTCGCCGTAACAGGCCAGGGTGTCGGAGGTCAGGTCGGGAACGATCTGACGGACGTATTCAACCTCAATACACCGGGTGATCTCACAACCGTTGGCATCGGTGACGGTGACGCAGCATGGCTGCCCGCCCACCAGGCTACTGGCCTGTGGAGCGCTTTCGCCGTTACACCAGGTGTAAGTATAATTGCCGGCCCCTCCGGTTACTTCCACAATAGCGATTCCGTTGGCAGCTCCTTGCGCAAGCGCCGGACTTACCAGGTCAATGGTGGCGTTCAGCGGGGGCAACACGACGATATTAGAAAGAACAATGCTGTCGCAGCCCGCAAAAAGCTGAAGCGTGTCGGCATGGTTTCCTGTCGTGGAATAGGTGTTCGGGCCGACTTTGATGCTCTGACCGGCGCATAAAACGGTGTCGATGACGGTCACCGGGGTGATATCGCCGCCATCTGAAATCGTAAGGGTGAACAAGCCGCGGGCAGCGTCTCCGGAGCCGTCCACCAGCAGGAAATAACGGGTATTGGGAAAAAGGCAGGTGACTTCCATGGTTTCATTCAGCTCGTCTTCTTCGTATTGGCTGTCGATATGGGCAAACCCGCCGGTGCACGTCCCGTTAAAAGACCGATAAAGGGCCAGTTGCACGCCAATCGGCTGGATCAGGGTATCGCTGATGCCTTCAATGATCACGTGGCCCGTAGGCGGGGTAATAAAGCTGAACCATACCGAATGCTGGCTGACAAAAGCGGAGACAAAAGGATCCTGTGTCGTGGTTGCGCAAAAATTGCTCCGCCACCCGTCCAGGCTGACTGACCCGCCGGCCGGGATTTGCCCAAGGTCTTCGAACTGGCAGCGCAAGTCGCCTCCCTCGATCACGCCGATGTCCCGGATCTGAATGCCAAACGGGCCGCGGGTGGACTGTACACCATCGGATCCGCCGTCGACCAGGATAAAAACGGTGGTATTGGCCGGCAGACAGCGCAAGCTCAGCTTCCCGTCATAACTGTTGGCCTGTGAAACGCCTTGAATCAAGGTAAAAGCGCCGTTGCAGGTATTGTCGCCGCTTCGGTAAGCGGCAATCTGGGTATCAAATTCGTCTCCGGTATTCAACGGATCCCCAACCACGTCCACCAGGATCATCGCACTGGGATCAGGCCCCGTATTAAAGGAGAACCAAACGCCTGCGTCATTAAAAAAAGAACCGGAAGCCAAAGGGTCGGGTTCGTTGGTATTGGTGGCGCAGGAGTTGTCAAACAGGGTGGTCAGGGTATCGCCCAGTTGTCCGCCGTAAGAGAGTGTACCCAGGTTGACCGCCTGGCAGGGCAGGTCGTTACCTGCAATATGGGTGTCCAGAAAAATCGTGAAAGTCGCCGAACCGCCCGAACTCAGGTTGCCGGCAAGGCTTAGAGTATGGACGGTGCTGTCGCCAAGGGCCGGCAAGGCAAAATCCTGGCAGATGCTTTCTTCGCATTCCGGGACAATATCGCAGGTGATATCGGGAAGAATGCCATCGTTTTCGAAGGCTCTGAAACAAACGTTGACCGTTGCGGGAAGGTCAGCGGGGCAAACATAATTTTCCTCGTATTGAAGGAAAGGCGGGTTCTCGAAACACAGGCCGTTGAGCGGATAATTGATCCAGGGTTCACCTTGTACGGCGAGGCTCCACATGGGGTCGGGGTTGCCGATGAAATCGCCGCAGGTAGTAGTGGAAGAACCGTTGTCGACCCGAAGACGAAGCGTTATTTGGGAATAGGAAGGCGAAACATTTGCCATGAAAAGGGCAAAAAGGCCTGAAGTAAAAAAGTATTTTTTCATGCGAAATTTGTGAATTCAACCAAATCGGGTGTTTGGCATTCCAGCAGGCAACACATAGAGGTAACCGGGGATTGATCCCCAAAAGAAGTGATCCGGAAGATAGTCGTTGCTAAAAAGGCGAAACAAATTTAAGGGGATTTTGGAAAGAAAGCAAATTTTTAACGAAGGTGTCAAATTTCATCATTTTTATCGGCTGCGCGAAAGCCTTTTGAGTCATGGCTCGACTGGCAGTTGCAGTATTCTTCTCCAAAGGGACAGGATTCCGGACGGCCTTTGCAGAAGGTGAACGGCTGTTTTTTGGTGGAGGCCGGCCGAACCTGGTGATCCCAGAACCGGATCAGCGTTTCGTATTGAAGCTCGACGGGGATATTTTCCGGGAACGAAGGGAAGATGCCGTATGCCGCCCAGAGCCGGATCATGACTTTTACCATTCGCTGCCGGTCCAGGAGTGAAAGGTCCTGAACGGGTGGAAGTTCATCCCGGTCGATCCCAAACCAGTATCCAAGGCTTTGTTTTTTTAAAGGTTTGACAAATTCCCACAAAACATCGTCGTTGGTGATCCGGGCAATAATCGAATGTTCCATTTTATGGATCAATTGCTCAAGGCGGCGGGAGGCAGCGGGTTGACTTTTTCGAAAGGCAGATGAGATATCGGCCGTAATCAGGGGGCCTTTTTCGGGTTCGAAAGCGGTCCGGCAATTGCATTGGTCTGCCTTAAAGGGGCAATTTTCGGGGTTGTAATCACAAAATTCAACATGGTAGAAACCAAATTCCATGACCGGTGTTTCCCGGTCGAGTGCGGCAACCATGAGTTCATACTGTTTGGCAAGCGGCAGGTTCCGGGGGAATTCCGGGATAAAATGGAATTTTTGCCAGAGTTGTTCAAGTGCGGAAACGAGTTGACCAAGTTCATCCTCCGACCATACATTGGCGGGCGGAAAGTCCTCTTTTACCATTCCAAATTGTTCGCTCATGGAATCTAACGGGCCACCTGCCAGCCAGGCTTCTACACCGGGAGGTAATATGTCCTCGTCTTTTCTTGGCAGCTTTGGTTCGCGGCGCTCGGAGGCTTCCTGAATGTCTCGCAGCAAATGCGGGAAATAAGGATGCATGCCTGGTAACGGCTTTTATTCAAGCTAAGTTACTAAATTATTGGGAATAATATATCCGCCAACGCCTTAAATAAATTTTTTTTTTGAAGAATATGATCAAATGGGTTGCAAAAGCCGTTAGAAACCGGATCCGGAAATGACCCGGGATTACAACAATTCATGATCGGCAAAGCTGAAATAGCCGGCATCAGAGATGATTAAATGGTCAAGCACGCTGATGTCCAGCAATTTTCCGGCAGCGGCGAGTTTTTGGGTCAGTTCAATGTCCTGCGAACTCGGGTCAAGGCTTCCGGAGGGGTGGTTATGGCAAAGGATCAGGTTGGAGGCCTGGTGTTCGAGCGCTTTTTTAAAAACGATTTTGGCGTCTACAACCGTCCCGTGAACGCCGCCGGTACTGACCTGGTCTTTCCCGATGATCCGGTTGCCCCGGTTGAGCAGCAGGATCCAGAATTCCTCGTGCGGCAGGTCCATCAGGATCGGCGCAAGGGCGTTGTACGCATCTTCGCTTGACCGGACGACGGCTTTTTCACGGCTTTGCGGCGTTTGGCGCCGCCGGCCCAACTCCAGGGCAGCTGTAATGGCGACGGCTTTTGCCTGGCCAATGCCTTTGAGCCCGGTGAGTTCTTTGACAGACCGGCGGCTCAACTCCTGAAGGTCATTGCCTGCGGTGTTCAGCAGGCGTTGGGCGAGCCCGAGTGCAGTTTCGTTGCGGGTGCCGGAGCCGAGCAGAATAGCGAGCAATTCGGCATCGCTCAGGTGGCGGCGGCCTTTGAGCAGCAGTTTTTCGCGGGGCCGGTCTTCTTCAGCCCAGGATTTAAGGGGTAATGGGCCGGGAACGGAAAGTTGTAAAGAAAAGGGTTTGGAACGGGCTTGAATCGAATCGGGAACTTTTTCAGAAAATAAGTGCGTTTTTTCCATCTTTGCAGGGTTTTACGATGTGAGAGAATCGCGGATTTTGTTTCTTCAACGCAATTTACGGCAGTTTTTATTGAACAACAATAATTTTTACATTTTTTTTTGAAAAACTTTTCGTTTAAAAAAGAAGAACGGCTGAAAAGCCGGAAAGTGATCGGGCGAATGTTCAGGGAAGGCCGGTCATTCAGTCAGTATCCTTTGCGGCTGGTATGGCTGCCGCTGCCGGAAAAAACCGGAGATTACCCTGTGCAGGTGGTGGTAAGCGTGCCCAAAAAACGATTTAAACATGCCGTAGACCGCAACCGGATTCGCCGGCAGATCAAGGAGGCTTACCGGTTGAATAAAGACCGGATCTACCGCCGCCTGGAGGGCGATACCCGGCAATATGCTTTTATGATCCTTTATACCGGCCAGGAAGCATTACCTTACGGGGTAATCGGGCAGGCCATGCGGCAGATGACCGGGCGGTTTTTAAAAATTGCCGGCGACACAACCTTTTGAGGCCGTTTTTTCTCTTTATTCTGAAAAAAAATGATCCGGAATATGGACTATAAAAATATGCTGGTTGCAATTTTAACCCTGGCTTTTGCGAATAGTCTGAATGGCCAGCAAATGTTGTCGCTGGAAAAATACGGGAAGGCAAAAACCAAAAAGATCTTTTCCGGAGAATCCATTTCCTACCAGGCCAAAAACCAGGATGGCTGGTACGACGCCGTCATCGAGGGTTTTCGAATGGACCAGAATACCATTGTTTTGAGCGACCGTTACGTCAACGTAAATGATATTACAGCGCTGCGTTACCCGCGCGGATGGCCGAAAGCGGCCAGTCTTTCCTTGTATACATTTGGCGTCAGTTGGTCGGGCCTGGCCCTCGTGGGCACCCTTACCGACGGCGACCCCAATACGAATTACCGCTGGAGCGACGCTGTTGTTTCAGGAACTTCCCTTGCGCTTGGTTTTGCCTTTTCCCGGATCGGCCCTTTCCGGAAAATCCGGATCGGCGACCGGCGGCGCCTGCGGTTGGTGGATGTTTCTTTTTGAGTCCTGCAGTCCTGCAGTCCGTCAGTAATCCCTCCGCCCATTGTTCGCACCTCACGCCGGCGGCCACGCCATAAGCGAGGCTCCCCCAGTCCCCCAGTCACCAAGTCACCAAGTCACCAGATCACCCAGATCCCCACCGGAATGTATCCACAGGCAGCCCGGCAAGGTCCAGCACCCTGTCTACTACGGTTGCGGCCAGAGCCTCCATCGTCGCAGGCCGGCTGTAAAAAGAAGGGACGGCAGGGCAGATGATGCCGCCGGCTTCCGCGATCGTCTTCAGGTTGTTCAGATGGATAACGCTCAAAGGGGTTTCCCTGGGTACCAGAATGAGTTTGCGCCGTTCTTTGAGCATGACGTCGGCGGCTCTGGTACTCAGGTCGTCGCTGATGCCGTTGGCGATCCTTCCCACCAGCCCCATCGAACATGGGCATATGATCATCGTATCGTACCGGGCAGAACCGGAGGCAAAAGGCGCCATAAAGTCATTTTTGGCATAAAAAGGGAAGGGGTAGTCTTTGTAAGATTCGTCGCCGAGTTCGAATTGCCAGTTGAACCGGGCATTGTCGCTCATCACAACCCCTACTGCGGCGAGTTGTTGGCGGATCGCCTGGAGTTTATCCAGCAGGATCTTGGCGTAAATGGCCCCGCTGGAGCCGCCGATGGCGATAACGATCTTGCGATTTTCCATCCGAATGATTTCTGATTGCTGTTTTTTGATGTCCGTTGCAATACAATGGCGCACCCAAAACGTTAAATTTGTCTTAACTCAAATTGAAGAATGACCATAAAACCCGGATTTGGGTTAATTTTGATTCCCGATCGACTATTCTAAAATCAACGAACATGAAAAAAGTTTATTTGGGCCTGGCTTTGGGTGTATCCGCTTTTATGGTTTGGGCTTTTGTTAACCCGCAAGTAAATACCGCGACCGCCGAAACGCCGATCAAATGGTATTCCTTTGAGGAGGCTGTGGCATTAAGCGCTAAAAATCCGAAAAAACTCTTTATCGATGTGTATACCGACTGGTGCGGCTGGTGTAAAAGAATGGACCAATCCACCTTCACCGACCCGCAGGTTGCAGAATTTATGAATAAACATTTCTACGCCGTCAAATTCAACGCGGAGCAAAAAGAACCGGTCAGTTTTAAGGGGCATGAATTGAAATACATGCCCAATGCCGGCCGCCGCGGGGTTCACGAACTGGCATACGCATTACTGGATGGACGCCTGGGATATCCCTCCTTCGTATACCTCGACGAAAGCCAGGACCGCATTTCCATCTCCCCGGGTTTCAAAAACGGCGACGTGATGCTCAAGGAATTGAAATACATCGCAGAGGGGCATTTCAAAACCAAAACCTGGGAGCAGTTTAATAGTTCCAAATAGGCAGTCTGCAGTTCTCAGTCCACAGTCTTCAGTTGGCAGTTGGCAGACTGAAGACTGCCAACTGAAGACTGCCAACTGCCAACTGCCAACTCAACTTATCGGTCATAATAATCCTCCTGATCCACGGTGCTCAGGTCGAAGGTCACGCCGATCTGCGGCAATAACAAAGTGGTAGGGGAGGAGGTTTCTTCAAAGGCATCCAAAGGGTCGTCGAACGGGCCGTTGGCATTTTCCCGCCTCACCAGATAATTGGCATTGGCGCCGGGCAGGTAAGCGCAGCGCAAGTCGATCGTAATGGATTTATTCCTGAACACAGACAGTTGAATGCCTGCTGCGCCGCCGTAGCTGAACGCCCAGTCCTTCTGGTCGGTATCCCCATTGGTGGTATCGGTATCTTCCTCCTCCAGGACAGTCCGGGTGTACAGGTGTTTGAAGCCGATCATGCCGTCAAAATAAGGTTTGACCGGAAAATTAACCTCGGGTTGGACGCGGAAGACGGCGTGCCCCAGGAAGATATTGTTCCGGGTAGAGAGTTTATAGTCGTTCAGAAAACCACCGACATTGACGGAATACCGGATACTTTCGCTGTCGTAGGTGATACCCGACAGTTCGAGGCCTGCAAAAACCGGCAAACGCTTGAGCTGGAGCAGAAACATTCCACCTCCGCCGAAACCGTTGCGGTCGAGATTCTCGCGGAAAGCTTCTACCGGAACGCCGAGCTGAAGGTTGCCGTTGAGAAAAAGATGCCAGGCAGGCGTGTTTTCTTCACCCTCTTCCTGGGCTTGAAGGGCGCCAATCAATACAAACTGGACCAAAATGGCCGTCAACCAGCTTTTCATATGTCAAATTGTTTTTTGACAAATATAAAGCTTTTCCCTCCCCTCAGGCGTTAAGGGTTGGTTAAATAGATATCCGGCAATCAGACATCCAGCCTGAGCGCCGCTTCCAGCGTGATATCAGCCGTCAGCGATTTGGAGATCGGGCAATTTTCCTTGGCATCGGCTGCGCAAGCCTGGAATTCTTCGGCTGAGATCCCGGGCACGGACGCCTTCAGCGCCAGATGCGAATGCCGGATTGCGCCGTCTTCGAGGGAAACGGTGCATTCCACCTCCAGGCTCTCGGGTACAAAACCGGCTGCGCCCAGTACAAAGGAAAGTTTCATGGCGAAACAGCCGGCGTGGGCGGCCGCTATCAATTCTTCGGGATTGGTGCCGATACCTTCTTCAAAACGGGATTTGTAAGAATATTGCGTATTGCTGAGTACTGAGCTTTGGGTAGAAACCACGCCGCTGCCTTCTTTTCCGCTGCCGTTCCATACGGCGGTTGCTTTTCTTTTCATGATGGGTGTTCTGTTGGTTGGAAATGACCTATATCGGAGGCAAAATAAAAGGATTTTGGAGAACTCCCGGCAAAACTCATCGGTTTTTTATTTCGAGAATCAGACAAATCAATCAGTAGTTTTGCGATCTTCGCTTTGAACAAATTGAATCCCGCCGACCGGAAAAAATGGGCAAAAATCGTGCTGTGGCTCTTTGGCGCTTTCCGGTTTTTTCTTGCAAAAAGGAATGGTGAAATTTAGCGGCCTACCGGTTTTAACAAAAACGATGAGGCCCCTTCGACTCCGCTCAGGCGCCAAACCGTCCACCGTCTACCATCCACCGTCCACCCCCAAAACCCCCACCTCCAGGTGCGAACCCCGGCCCGTATCAAAATAAACCCGGTGGGTGGCCTTTTTGAAATCCGATTCCACAGCGTGGTAAATATCCACGAAGGTCTGCGGGTTGCGATCAACGAGCGGGAACCAGGAACTCTGGATCTGCACCATCAGCCGGTGGCCTTTTTTGAAGGTATGGTTGATGTCGGGCAACTGAAATTTCACCAGCGCAGGTTCGCCGGGTTGGAACGGTTCTGGTTTTTCAAAACTGTTGCGGTAGCGGCCCCGCATGACCTCGCCGCGCACCAGCATCTGGTAACCGCCCTGGGGGACCTTGGCGCCTTCCCATTGGGGCGTGTCATCAGGGAATACGTCGATGACCTTGACCACCAGATCGGCGTCGGTCCCGGTGGTGGAGAAATAAACGGCGGCGTCGATAGGGCCTGCGATGGTTAAGTCTTCTGCCAGGATACCCGTTTTAAAAACGAGCACATCTGGGCGACGGGCGGCAAAACGCTGGTCGTCGGTCATGTATTCGTTGGTGCGGCCGCCATGTACATCTTCCGTATAGGGTACAGGTTTGGCGGGGTCGCTGACCCACTCATCAAATCCTTCGGCCGCTCCGGAAGGGCTGAATGACAGGCCTCCCCTGGGGTGCAAATAGATTTTTTTCCGAACGGCCTGCCTGGGCGGCCATTCGGCATAGAAGGTCCATTTGTTGCTGCCGGTTTCGAAGACGGTGGCTTCTGCCAGGTCCATCGTACCTTGATCTTTAAGGTAATAATTGAAAAATTTGGCCTCGATCTCCGGCTGGTAATAATCGCTGGTGTTTTGCCCGAAAGTGACATTTCCGAGATGACTGCCGCCGGTGCGGGCCCAGCCCCCGTGAACCCAGGGCCCCATGACGATGCGGCTGGAATGGGACGCCGGGTTTTGGTTCTGGACGGCTTCGTAGGTGCGCCAGGCGCCGAAACAGTCTTCTGCGTCGAACAGGCCGCCCACTACCAGTACGGCCGGCCGTGTATTGCGCAGGTGCGGGCGAATATTGCGGGCTTTCCAGAAATCATCCAGGTTGGGGTGGGCCATGAGGTCGTTCCAAAACCGGATGCTGTCGCCCATATACCGGGTTTTGTAATTGGGCAAGGGGCCGAGGTCCAGGTAGAATTGATAATTGTCGACAATATTCAGGGGAGTTGAAATTTGGGTGGTCGTCGGTTTGGGGCGCGGCCGTCCGAAATTGCGGTAGAAGGAAAATCCATCCATGGCGAAAAAAGCGCCGTTGTGGTGGAAATCGTCGCCGATGAACCAGTCGGTGACCGGCGCCTGAGGGGATACGGCTTTAATGGCGGGGTGAGACTCAACCAGTGTGGCCGTAGCGTAAAAACCCGGATAGGATATGCCGTAAACACCGATCCGGCCATTGTTGTTGGGTATATTTTTGACGAGCCATTCAGCGGTATCGTAGGTATCGGTGCTTTCGTCGGTATCTTTTGGGGTTTTCCGCTTGGGATTGATGGGGCGGATATCCTCAAATTCGCCTTCGCTCATCCAGCGGCCGCGCACATCCTGAAACACCCAGATATACCCTTCCCGCGCCAGGTTCATGTTCTGAAAGGCGGTAACATATTGATCTTCGCCATAGGGCGCTACCGTATAGGGTGTGCGTTTCAAAAGGATCGGGTAGGTTTTCGACTGATCTTTGGGGGAATAGATGGCTGTAAAAAGCCGTACCCCGTCGCGCATGGTGATGTACACCTCTTTTTTGGTGTAGTTGTCGCGGACAAAAGCCGGGTCGGCGGATTGCGCAAAGGCGTTTTGAAAGGCGATCAAAAGGCAAAGGAGGCAGAGCAGCCGGTTCATACGAGTTCGTTTTGTTGGTTGAAAGATAGGAAATTTTGACAAGCTGCACGAGGGACCCGGAATTGCGCCGTTAAAATGTCGCATTTTTTCAATGTAAAGGATGTAAAGCTGTCTAATTTTGCATAAATTTTTTAATCAATTGCAACACACTAAAACTTTTGTATGAACGCGAACACCTTCATCGCCGGCCTGTTGCTGGCAAGCCTTGGCCTGACCAATTGCACACAAAAAGACCCATCCAACACGATGCCGCCGGAACCGGCCCCCGCTCCGCAGATGACGCAGGAGGAACTCGTCCAACGAGGTGAATACATGGTCAAAATAATGGGCTGCAACGATTGCCATTCGCCCAAAATGATGACGGAACAGGGGCCCGTGCCCGATCCTGGCCGCCTGCTGTCAGGTCACCCGGCCGATGAACCGTTGCCGGCCATTTCGGATAAAAAAATGATTGCTCCGGGTGCATGGGCCTTGTTCAACGGAGGACTTACTGCCGCTGTAGGACCTTGGGGGACTTCTTTTGCCGCCAACCTGACGCCGGACGAAACAGGGATGGGCAACTGGACGATCGACCATTTTAAAAAGGCCCTCAGAGAAGGCAAATCCAAAGGCCTGGACGGCGGCCGGATGCTGCTCCCGCCGATGCCCTGGCAAAATTTCACCGAACTGGCGGACGAAGACATCGAGGCAATATGGGCTTACCTGCGGTCTGTCGCGCCCGTCAGGAATGTCGTGCCTGCACCGGTCCCGCCTGTCAGTGGCTAGGGGTTTGGTTGATCAAAAAAATGATTTAAGCAACGGGAAACGATCGGTCGTTTCCCGTTGTGCGTTTGACCGAAACGGCCTTGGATTGGTCGAAAACAGGACCGCCCTTTGCGGGATGGAACAAGAAAACCCCTTAATTTGGCTTGAAGATTAACCGACGCCCGATTGTTCCTGAACCGTGTTTTGAACTTAAAAAAATGAAAATCACTTACCGGCAACACCAACCCTCTCCGGCCCTGATGCCTTATATAGCTTATTTCTGGACGATGGGCGATGAAGGGCAGCTCTCCGATAGCCAGGTTTTTATGCACAAATGCCTGCCATTGGGTAATGCAGAAATCGTTATTCACCTGAGCGATGAAAAAAAGTCCTATGCGAAGGGTGCTAAATGGATTAACCTCCCGGAAGCCTATCTCGTAGGTATCTGGACGGAGCGGGCCAGCGTTAAAATTCCCCGGGGTGCAATCTCTTTCGGAATCAGTATCCGCCCGGAGGCCCTGGCCCAGATTTTTGGCGCCAGGGTAGGGGAATTGTGGAATGATTGTATGGATGCAAACCTGGCATTTGGCGCCGGTTTTGCGTCCTTTGCCAACCAGATCAGAGAAGCGGGTACCGACGCGGAACGGATCCGCCTGTCGGAATGTTATCTGCTTGGTTGCCTTAACCGGCGAAATGGCATGGCCGGGTATGTTTCCGAAGCAATCAACCGGATCCGGCTGACCGGAGGCAATGTTTCCATCGATGCGTTGAGTCACCAGGTTTTTATCGGCAAACGCCAATTGGAACGCACTTTCAAGGAAATTCTGGGGGTAAGCCCTAAAATGTTCGGCCGGCTTGCGCGGTTCTCGAAAGCCTACGGACTGGTCAACGGAAATCCCGCCGTGTCCTGGACAGATATTTCTTTCGATTGCGGCTACGCCGATCAGGCCCATTTTATCCGCGATTTCAAGGAATTTACCGGCGAAGCGCCCACCGTGTTTTTTACGGATAAAGCGGCTTTGGCTGCCCAACCCAGACTGGCTTTCAGCGCCTGATGATTGAATGGTCTCAGTGTTACATGGCTGTAGCGTCGACCATGAAGCCGTTCAATCCAATCAATTGTTGATTTGTTGATTTGTTGATTTGTTGATTCGAGGGGCGACAATCGTATCAATCGAACCAATCCAATCAATCGAACCAATCCAATCAATCGAATCAATCGAATCAATCGAATCAATCCAACCAATCCAATCAATTAATTCAATTTCTAAATCAACTGCGCCAACCCATACCCCCCCACCGTGGCAATAGCCAGGATGCTGACCCATAAAAAAATGTCGTAACCCAGGCCGGGCAAAAAAGCGGGATGCAGCCGTTTGTACCGGAAATGGATGACGGCAAACACCACCAGAAACAGCAACAGGGAGCCGATGATCCCGCCGGTGATGACCATCAGGACCGGCAGTTTGATGAAAACAAACATAGCAGCCCAGAGCACAGGTATTATCCATGCTAATACGGCGATCGTTCTTTGCCGCTGTTCCGGGCTGTAAAAATCGATCCAGCCGATGCGGCCAAAAATATCGGAATACTGGCGGGTCCAGGCGGCCAGCGCCGCAAACAAGGTAGAAAACAAAACCATAAATGCGCCAAACAGAAAGAAGGGTTTGGCGCCCGGCCCCAGCACCTCAGTATACATTACTGACAGCGATTGGATCATGGCATAACCCTCCGGATGTTCGCCCTGGGCATGCAGCACAGCTGCGCCCAACAGGTAAAATGCCGCTGTGACGAGGGTGTAAATGACCATCGCAAAAATAGCGTCGAGGTACATCACTTTGATCCAGCCCCGGGCGCGGGCTTCCCACGCCGGGTCATTCTGCCGGGGCGGGCCGCAATGCGCGGCGTACCCTTTTTCGAGGCACCAGTAATTGTAATGGATGATCTCGTCGGCGCCGACGCCTGTAATGCCGAACGCGCCGAACGCCACCGCTACGGCTGCCTGGGGCAAATGGAACTGCAGCCCGCTCGCAATATCATCCCAATGCATGGCGTAAGGCGTGTATGCCAGCAAAAACAAGGCGGCGAACGTAAACAGGGTAAAAAAGGCGATCATCAGCAACGACGACCGTTCAATAAACCGGTAATACCCCCTGAAAACCAGCAAAGAGACCACAAAGGCGGAGATAAAAGCCCAGGCAGGCGCCGCCAGTTGCGGAAAGGCCATATGGAGGGTGATGGCCACCCCGCCGATGATGCCGCCGAGTTGCAGAAATTTGATGATCATGATGGCAAAGGTGGTCCAGACCGTCCAGCGGGCCTTCCCAAAAACAGGACCCGGCAATTGGTGAAAGGCCGTCATGGCGGTTTCACCGGTCAGGATGGTATGTTTGGCGAATTCAACCTGTACGGCCACTTTGACCAGGCAACTGACGATTATGACCCAAAAGGTGATGAAACCCGCCTGCGCGCCAAGGGTAGTCGTAGCGATCAGCTCTCCCGAACCGACAATGGAGGCGGTCAGGATGAACCCGGGCCCCAGGTACTTCAGTTTTTCAAAAAAAGCAGTGGGCGGTGTTTTGATGGATGCGTCGGTGAGAAGGTAAGGGTCGTGCATTTGGTGTCGGCAATGAGTAGAAAAGGTTGGTTTACCGGGTAAAGATAGAATCTTTATGATTACATTTGGGATTCGATACCTTTGACCGGAATTTTGTTTCCATTTCAAAACACAATACCCATGCAAGATTTTACGAGATCGCTGACGGCAGCTATTGCTTTTTTATGCTTTTTATCCATCGGATGCCAACCTGGTGGAAAGAACCCTGAAATGGAAACCGCTTCGGAATCAACCCAACAGGATATGAAAACCATAACCGGCGGGATCGTCGCCGCACACCCGGGATTATCGGCCGTCGTCGATACTGCCGCCGCTATCGAAATCCTCGGAGAGGGTTTTACCTGGACAGAAGGGCCCCTCTGGCTCGAAAAAGAACAAATGCTCCTGTTTTCAGACATCCCGCCCAACAAGATCTTTTCCTGGTCGGCTGCAGGCGGCGTGAAGGAATACCTCCATCCCTCGGGTTATACCGGCGACAAGCCCCGCGGCGGCGAACCCGGCTCCAACGGCCTGATCCTCGACCTGGAGGGCCGCCTGGTGCTCTGCCAGCACGGCGACCGGCGCATGGCCCGCATGGACGCGCCGCTGACCGACCCCAAACCGGTATTTGCCTCAATCGCCGACCGCTTCAACGGCAAACGCTTCAACAGCCCCAACGATGCGGTCATGAACAGCAAAGGGCAGTTGTTCTTCACCGATCCGCCCTATGGCCTTGAAGGCAATATGGACGACCCTGCCAAGGAAATTCCCTTCCAGGGCGTTTACCGGGTGGATCCCGACGGCAAGGTGCACCTGCTGACCGACCAAATGTCGAGGCCCAACGGTATTGCCCTTTCGCCCGATGAAAAAACCCTGTATGTCGCCAATTCCGACCCCGGAAACCCCATCTGGATGGCCTTTGCGCTGGATGATAAGGGTGGTATTGTTTCCGGGAAATTGTTCTTTGATACAACCCCCCACAAGGCCGGCAAAAAAGGCCTTCCCGATGGCATGAAGGTGCGCAGGGACGGCGTCATCTTTGCCACCGGCCCAGGCGGCGTTTGGGTGTTCGGCCCCGACGGTACACACCTCGGCCGGATCGATACCGGGCAGGCAACCGCCAATTGCGCCCTTACCCCCGACGGAAAAACCCTGTACATGTGCGCGGATGATTATTTGATGCGGGTCGCGCTGCGGTAACGGTGAGCGGGACTGCAGACAGCTTTTGTCCCCTATGGCGCAGCAAAGGCAGGGACAGCTTACGACTAAAGACCGGATGATAAATTATAAAAAAGACACAGACAACATCGTCACCCTCACCCTTGACATGAAGGGGCGGGCGGCCAATGTGATCAATCACGAATTTGGCAGCGCCTTTATTCCCGTGATCGAACACCTGAAAAAAGAAAAAGCCAGGCGGTCGTTGAGGGGGGTGATCCTGACCTCCGCCAAAAAATCGTTCCTTGCAGGCGGCGACGTGGAATATCTCTACCAGGCCGGCGACGCCGAAGAGATCTTCCGTTTTGCCGAAACCCTGAAAGCATTTCTCAGAGACCTTGAACGGCCGGGCGTGCCGGTTGTGGCCGCCATCAACGGCGCTGCCCTGGGCGCCGGCTTTGAACTGGCCCTTGCCTGCCACCACCGCATCATACTGGATGATCCCGGTATCCGGATCGGCAATCCCGAGATCAACCTGGGGCTGATACCGGCCGGCGGCGCGACCATCCGCCTGATGTGGTTGTTGGGGATCGAAAGGGCTTATTCCATCCTCACTTCCGGGAAACACTATGCACCCCACGAAGCGCTGAGGAGCGGCATTGTCGACGACCTTGCCCACAACAAAAAGGAAATGCTTGAAAAGGCCAGGGCCTGGTTGCTCAGCACAGCAGAAGGACGGCGCCCCTGGGACCGCGACGGGGCAACGATCCCGGGCGGCACTGCCTACCACCGGGATGCGGCAGCATTGATCCACCGGCTATCGGTTGCCCTCGGGCACAACCATTTCCCCGCCCCTCAAGCCTTGCTCCGGGTGATGGAAGAAGGCTCCAAAGTGGATTTTGATACCGCCTGCCGGATCGAATCCCGGCATTTCAGCACACTGGTTAAAAGCCAGACTTCCAAAAACATGATCAAAGCCTTCTGGTTTGATTACCATGCCATCAAAGGCGGTGAAAAACGGCCCAAAGGATTTGGCAAATTCCGCCCCAGGAGTATCGGCATCATCGGCTCGGGGTTGATGGGCTCGGGTATTGCCCTGGCCTGTTTGCGCAACGGGCTGCATGTGGTGTTGAAAGATGTTTCGAGACCCATTGCAGAACGGGGCCGGGAATACGTAACGACAAAAATACGGCAACTCCTCAACACGGGTGAGATCCTCCAAAAGGAAGCGGATTCCATGCTCGGCCGGATCAAGACCACCGACACGCCCGGCGATTTTGCTGCCTGCGACCTGGTGATCGAAGCCGTGTTCGAAAACCAGATGGTCAAACAAAAAGTGACCCGCGAAGCCGAGGAATTTATGGACGAGTACAGCATTTTTGGCACCAATACCATCTCCATCCCCATCACCAAACTGGCCGAAACCTCCATCCGGCCGGAAAATTACGTAGGCCTTCATTTTTTCCACCCTGCTGATGAAGTGCCCCTGGTGGAGATCGTCAGGGGCGCCAAAACCTCGGAGGAGACCATCGCCCGCGCCTTTGATTTTTCGCTGGCCATCTGGAAAACGCCCATCATCGTCAAGGACGACTGGGGTTTTTACGCCGCCCGGGTGCAGAACACCTATCTGCTGGAAGGCATCACGCTGCTCCAGGAAGGTTACCTGCCCGCACTGATCGAAAACCTGGGACAGCAGGCCGGTATGCCCAAAGGCGCCCTGGCCATGGCCGATGACCTGGGGCTGGATTTTGCCCTGAAATACGAACATCAGGCTGCCGCGCATTACGGCGAAAAATACCTGCCGCATCCGGCTGTGGCTGTTTTGAAAAAAATGACGGAAGAATTGCAGCGGCCCGGCAAGACCCGGCAAGCCGGATTTTATGCCTACGGAGAAGGGGAGGAACGCTACCTTTGGCCGGGCCTGGCCGAAAATTTCCCGGCTTCCCAATCCACCTTCAATGCCGAAGAATTAAAAGAAAGGCTGTTGTTCGCGCAGGTGATCGAAGCGGTCTGGTGTATGCAGGAAGGCGTCATCCATTCTGTACCGGAAGCAAACCTGGGCAGTATTTACGGCTGGGGTTTCCCGGCGTTCAAGGGCGGGGTCATTCAATATGTAGCGGATTACGGCCTGGAGGCGTTTCTGGAACGGTGCACCTATTTTGAGGCGGCGTACGGGCCCCGGTTCCGGGCGCCGAAGTTCCTTCGGAAAATCCTTTAGTACAGCCGACCTCCTGGTCGGCGACAAATACGATCCTTTAGTACACCTAGTACAGCCGACCTCCTGGCCGGCGACAAAAATGCCTCCGCAAGAATTCTCAGGTATATGAGCAGATTGTGGTCCTATTTGTTAAACAGATTCATCGTCAGTTCCAACCCGATCGCCGAAAAGCTCAGGACCGCCTCCACTGCATTTTTCAGGATTTCCGGCAATTGTTCCGCCTCTTCTTTGTCCCATTCCCCGAGCACATGGTCGACCTGCCGGCCTTTGGCGAAATCGTCGCCGATGCCCAGGCGCAGGCGGGCGTAATCGTTGCCGCCCGTGAGCTGGTCGATGTCCTTCAGGCCGTTGTGCCCGCCGTCGCTGCCTTTTCCGCGCAGGCGCATTTTGCCAAAGGGCAGGTTTTTGTCGTCGAGCACGACCAGCAAATTCTCTTTCGGGATATTCTCCTTTTGCAGCCAGTACCGCACCGCCTTGCCGCTCCGGTTCATGTAAGTGGAAGGTTTCAACAGGATCAGGGTTCGGCCCTTGTGTTTCAGACGGGCGACATCCCCCAGGTTTTCGTGAGAAAAGGAAACCTCAAAGCGCCGGGCCAATGCGTCCGCAACTTCAAAGCCGATGTTGTGGCGGGTATAATCGTATTCAGGGCCCATATTGCCGAGGCCCGCGATCAGGTATTTCATGAATTCCGTTCTTGTGGAAAGTGCGGGTAGTTTTCCCCAGAGGGGTCCCGATGGGACAGTTGGCAGTTTCCAGTTGGCAGTTTTTGGCCAGTATCTACCTCCGGCCCCAAACCTCAAACCCCTTTCTCCTTAATAATCGCCACCGAAGAAGAACTCCCGAGCCGTTTTGCGCCTGCCGCGATCATGGCCTCCGCCTGTTCGAGGGTACGAATGCCGCCCGAGGCCTTGACGGCCACCTTGTCGCGCATGGCATGGTACAGGTAAGAAACCATTTCAACCGTGGCGCCGGGGCCGTTGAAACCGGTGGAGGTCTTTACAAAATCAGGCTCAACGGCCAGGCAGATTTCGCAGACCCGTTTCAATTCTTCGGGTGTCAGCAAGCCGGTTTCCAGGATGATCTTTACGGTTTTTCCTTTGAGGTGGACGGCCGTTACCATCCGGTCGATATCGCTTTGAACGAAGTTCCAGTTGCCTGATTTTACCGCACAAATATTGATGACCCCATCAAATTCGACGGCGCCTTCTGCAAGGGCCCGTTTGATCTCCTCCACCTTGGCGGGGGTAGAACTGTAGCCCATCGGAAACCCGATAACCGTTGAAGTGATTATTTTGGAACCATCCAGCCGGGAAGCGGCTTCTTTGACAAAATACGGCGGTATGCAAACCGAAGCGAAATCGAATTCCCGCGCTTCGTCGCAAATTTTGTGAACATCTGATAGGCTGCAATCCGGCCTTAAAACGGTATGATCAAAATATTTAGCAAAGCTCATGGGCTGCATTTCTAACTTGGCGTTCTTAAATAGGGGAAAAGGCGCTGCAATTTATAGAAAAATTTTATTTTGCAAACTTATTTGTTTTAATCCGCAACATGAGAAAATTCTTCCGCCGCATTTTTCGCCTGGCCTTTCTGGCCCTTTTGGCCGTTCTGGGCATCATGGCGGTCCAGACTTTTACTTTTCACTCCAAACAGGCTCTTGTCGACCCCGTGCCGCCCGTTGCCATTGATCAAAATGCTGCAGCCCGACTGGCCGCCAGCCTTCGTTTTCCGACAGTGAGTTACGAAGACCGCATGGATACGTTGCCGTTCCTGCAACTGGACACTTTTCTCCAAACCGCCTTTCCGGAGGTTTTTTCCCAACTGGAGCGGATCGACGCTGCTTTTCCCAGCCTGGCGCTGAAATGGCCGGGCGCCAAACCCAAGCTTCCGCCTGTTTTGCTGATGGCTCACCTCGATGTGGTGCCGGTTGAGCCGGAATCCCTACCGGAATGGGGCGCCGGTCCTTTTGAAGGCAGGATACAGGATGGCTTCATCTGGGGCAGGGGGGCGCTGGATGACAAACTCAGCGTTGTGGGGCTCCTGGAAGCCGTGAATATGCTGGTGAAAGAAAATTACCATCCCGAAAGATCGATCTACTTTTCCTTCGGACACGACGAAGAACTCGGCGGTGAAAAAGGCGCCGTGAAAATCGCTGAATATTTTGCCAGGGCTGGTATCCGGTTCGAATTTATACTCGACGAAGGCCAGCTCATCCTGGAGAACGCCATGCCCGGTCTCGGCAAACCGCTTGCAATGATCGGAACCGCAGAAAAAGGGGAAGCTACCCTGCGCCTCGATGTGCGCCTGGAGGAAGGGGGGCATTCCTCCATGCCGCCGTCCAGAACGGCAATAGGCGTGTTGAGCGAGGCTCTCGACCGGCTCCGGAAAAATCCAAGCCCCGCCAGGATCGACGGCGCAACTCGTGAATTGTTGATGCATGCGGGCCCTGAAACCTCGCCTTTGTACCGGGCGCTTTTTGCCAATCTGTGGCTGACGGAAGGCGCACTTATCCGCCAGTTCAGCGCTTCGCCCAGTTCTAACGCCGTTATCCGGACCACTACGGCCCCGACCATTATCCATGCCGGCCTGAAAGAAAATGTATTGCCTTCTTCGGGGTATGCCCTGGTGAATTTCCGGATTTTGCCGGGCGAAACCCCGGAATCTGTTGCCCGGTATGTGGAAAAAACCATCCGGGAACCCCGGATAACGGTTTCGATCTTGCCGGGAGCCGTTCCGCCTTCACCGGTTTCTCCTACCAATACTTTTGGATTTCAGACCATCGAAAAAACCATCCGGCAGACCTTTCCGGGAGCCGTGGTGGCGCCCGCGCTCGTGGTGGCCCGAACCGACAGCCGGCATTTTTCCCGGGTTTCGGACGCCATCTACCGCTTTACTCCTATCCAGGTGTCGCGCGAGGACCTTAGCCGGTTCCACGGCCTCAATGAACGCATCAGCCTGGAAGGGTATGCCGATCTGCTCCGGTTTTACCGCCAGCTCCTGTTGAACAGCACGAAGTAGTTTAAAAAGGTTTATTGTAGTTCAATGTAGTTCAATGTGGTTCAATGTGGTTCAATGTGGTTTATTATGGTTCCGCAAAGATTCACAGTTCCCAACGATTATGAACGATAATAAACCATCATAAACTACCATGAACAATTAATTCGCATAAACAATAATGAACAACAACGAACAAAAATCATCAACAAACGGAACAAAAAGCAACCACTCCCCACCAATACCGGTACGTTCCCTAATTGGTACAAATAATTTTTTTTTAAATGTACTTTCCTGAAAAATAACCGCGTTTAATCACCAAAGAGGCTGCAAATTTTGACGATATAACAACCGCAGCCGGCAGTACACGTTTCTTGTTATAACCCTCATCGGCCACGCGGTTCGGAAAGAACCGGCCAGGTCTGCAGCGCCCGGGAAACCGTGGTTCCGGAGAACTTTGGCCGATTCGACCGGGCAGCGCCAGGACCAAACCAAATTTGAACTTTTTTCCCAACCCAGGTTGAATAGCGCCCCTTTGGGGTGAAGCGGGGTCTGAACATTCAAAACAAAAAACAGCAAAAAGGGCGGCCTGGAATTTTCCTTCCGCACGGCATTCTTTTGTTCAGCCCGGATTAAGACGACCAAATCATTAAACAACAAATCATCAAGCGGTAACGGCCCCCCGTATGGGACCGGCTGTACTATTTTGTTTGTTGCGGCAGGTTTTGTCCGGCTCAACAATAGCCTGGTTTTTATTTTCCTTTTTCGGAAGGATCGGAATACACCCTATGATTTTGTTCATCTGAAAACCGATTTTACACCATGAGAACCGTTTTTACATGCCTTTTGCTGGGTTTGGCGTGCCTGGCAATTGCTCAGACATCATCCCCGATTGCGCCCGCAGAACTGATCGCCCGGCAAAAAGCCGGCGGTAAAGCTTTTGTGCCGGTATCCCTGTTTTCAGCACCGGAACCCGGTCAGGCCAGGAACCATCGGGTGCCTGAAAATATCCGGGATTTCCAGGCGCTGACCCTGGATGAAGAACAACTGCAAAAACTGTTGTTTGAAGCGCCTGAACAATTGACACTGACTTTGCCCGGGCAATCCAGGTCGTCACTGGAGGTGGAACTGGTGAAGGTAAGCCCTTTAACAAGCGACTTTTCCGTCATGGAATCCGGTACCAACGGCCCCGCCGAAAAATGGGAGACCGGCGTGCATTACCGGGGCACGATCAAAGGTGACGGGAAATCGATCGCCGCGGTCAGTGTCTTTGAAAACCAGGTGATGGGGCTTTTTACCTCTGCGGCGGGCAACCTGGTGCTTGGACCCATGGGCGAAGACCCCAAAACCGATCAGTATTTGCTTTACAATGATGCCGACGCGCTCACAGAGTTTATCTGCGCAACCCCCGATGAGGGTCCCGGCTACCGTCGCTCCGAATTGGAATGGACGGGCGACGGCCGGGGCCCTGGGGACTGCGTCCGGATCTATTTTGAAGTTGACCACGGTATTTTTCTCAACAAAGGCGGGACCACCCAGACGGTAAACTACGTGACCGGTTTGTTCAACCAGGCGGCTGCCCTGTACGCCAATGAAAATGTGAATCTGACCATCTCCCAGATTTATGTCTGGACAACGCCCAGCCCTTACAGCGGCAGCAGCAGCGGAACCCTGCTCAGTCAGTTCCAGAATTACCGCACCAGTTTCAATGGCGATCTGGCGCAGTTGCTTTCTTTTCAGGCAAGCGGCGGCATCGCGGTACTCAACGGGCTTTGCCATCCCTATACCTACGCTAAAATGAGTTTTGCAAGCATCAATGCTACCTATAATACCGTGCCTACTTATTCTTTCAGCGTGTTGGTGGTGGCGCACGAACTGGGCCACCTGCTGGGGTCGCACCATACCCACGCCTGTGTCTGGAACGGCAACAACACGGCCATCGACGGCTGCGCCGGCTTTACAGAGGGCGGGTGCGCCAACCCGGGCACACCTTCGGGCGGCGGCACGATCATGTCGTATTGCCATATCACCAGCGCCGGTATTAATCTCAGCCTGGGATTCGGCGTGCAACCCGGCAATGTTATCCGCAATAAAATCGCCAATGCAACCTGTACCCAGGCTTGTACAACCGGTGGCGGCAGTGGCGGCGGCGGTACCGGCGGAGGTGGAACGGGGGGAGGAGGAAGCACGCCGTCCTGTTCAGGGACCCAGGTCTTGCTGACGCTTGTGCTGGACAACTACGGCCCCGAAACCACCTGGCAATTGCTCAACAGCCAGGGCGGTACGGTTGATTCAGGTGGCCCCTATGCCAAAGGAGCGTCGGGCACCATCGTGAAAGATACCTTCTGCCTGCCCAACGGTTGTTATACGTTCAAGATCCGCGACAGTTACGGCGACGGGATCTGCTGCCAGTACGGCCAGGGATCGTATACCCTGCGCACGCTGACAGGGCAGACCATTGCCACAGGCGGCTCGTTTCAGACAGAAAAAACAGAACAATTTTGTTTGCCACTTTCGACCGGCGGCGGCAGCGCCGGTTGCACGGCGATCAACTTCAACCAGACGCCCATCGTATCCTTCGGCGGCAGCCAGGATGCAGGCAGCCATCAACTGCTCAACAGCGGGACGGTGCTCAAACTGCAAAACAATGCCTGGAAAGCCATTATGATGAATTATAACATCACCCAGAACACGATCCTTGAATTTGAGTTCAGTTCTACCATTGAGGGCGAAGTGCACGGTATCGGATTCGACGACAACAACACCATCTCCTACAACCTGACTTTCAAGGTACACGGTACCCAGGCCTGGGGGCAACTGGCTTACGACAATTATCCGGGTGGCGCCATCTGGAAAAAATACACCATACCGGTTGGGCAATATTATACCGGACAGGCAAACAGGCTGTTTTTTACCGCCGACCACGACGCAAACCCCGCCAATGGGAACTCCCTGTTCCGGAATGTCAAAGTGTACGAACTGGGCGGGTGTTCCAGCAATCTGGTGGAAGGGCAGGCCAATGTAACGCCGGCCATGCTCGAAGGTTGGGACGGCAAATCAAAATTGTTTGTCTATCCCAGCCCGGCTGCGGAGACCCTTCAGGTGCAGTTCCAAAGTCAGGAAACAACTGACGCTACCATCCGTTTGCTGGACCTGAACGGGCGACCGCTCCGGGAATTACCCTGGCCACTTGAAACCGGGCAAAATACCCGGGAAGTACCGCTGGATCAAATTGCTCCCGGCGCCTACCTCATCCAGGTGGACGACGGCAAAGAGCGAACCAACCACCGTTTTATTATCGGAAAATAATGATCATCATGGATATCGCCGGCAGTTCCGGCAATCACAAAAGAGCTATTTAACTGGGGTTTCATCTTGAGGGGCTTCGCTTTGGGCGAAGCCCTTTTTTAATGTAAAATGTAAAAGTCAAAATGTAAAATTCAAAAGGAACGCCTCCTTCAATCTTCAACCTTTAGCCTTTAACCTTTCAACCCATACTCCCGCAAAATACTCCTGGCCAGGGCCGCCTTGTGCACTTCATCCGGACCGTCATAAATCCGGGCGCCCCTTTCTTCGCGGTAATAGTAAGAGAGGATCGAGTCGTCGGTGATGCCCAGTGCGCCGTGCACCTGAATAGAGCGGTCAACCACCCGTTGCAGCACGTTGGCCACATAAAACTTGATAGCGGAAACTTCATGACGGGCAGCTTTTTGCCCCTCCTGCTGGATCTTCAACGCTGCATGCAACACCATGAGGCGGGCCGCATCGATCTCTGCCCGGCTTTCAGCAATAAAAACCTGCACCATCTGTTTGTTTCCGAGCGGTTCCCCGTCATTTACTTCGCGGCTGACTGCCCGCCGGCACATCAGATCAAAGGCCCGCTCGCAGATGCCGATCCAGCGCATGCAATGGTGGATGCGGCCCGGCCCCAGCCTTTCCTGCGCCATTAGAAAACCGGTCCCTTCTTCTCCGATGCGGTTGGCGAGGGGTACCCTGACCCCTTCGTAACGGATCTCTGAATGGCTGTGCCAGCCTTCCCCGGCATGGCCCATTACCGGAATATTCCGCACCAGATGAAAACCAGGGCTGTCCGCAGGTACCAGGATCATACTGGCCCGGCGGTAAGGGTTTTCATCCTCCGGATTGGTGATGGCCATGACAATGGCAAATTCTGCCCCATCTGCGGATGAACTGAACCATTTGTGCCCGTTGATGAGGTAATGGTCGCCGTCCTTTATGGCTGTTGTACCCATCCGGACGGGATTGGAGCCTGCAAACCCGGGCTCGGTCATGGAAAAACACGACCGGATTTCCCCGGCCAGCAAAGGATGCAGGAACCTTTCCCGCATAACAGGCGTGGCATATTTCAGGAGCAATTCGATATTGCCGGCATCCGGCGCCTGGGCATTAAATGCAAAGTGGCCGAATGGAGACCGCCCCATCAGTTCACCCAACTGCGCTACTTCTGTCAACGCCAACCCCGGCCCGCCTTCCCCCTCGGCCAGATAAGGGTTCCAGGCGCCGGTCGCCTTAACTTTGTCCTTCAATGCCCGCAGTTCAACCTCCACTTCTTTGAAAGGAAGTTTCATCCAGCGCTGCTCATTGGGAAAGATCTCCGATTTCATAAAAGCGGCCACTTTTCCGGATATTTCATTCAGGCGGTCGCTGGCGAATGGGTTCATGGCCTGGAATTGTTGATTTGTTGATGCGTTGATTTGTTGATTTGAAACCGGCGCCCTCAATCGAATCAATCGACCACGCCGAGGCGTGCCGAATCAATCGAGTCATTAAGCAAACAGCGTATACAAAAACGCCGCCACCGTGGCGATAAAGCCCATCATAAAAATATTGTAGGAAATGGACAGGTAGCGGTATTTTTTATCCAGCACCTTGCCCAGGAAATACAAATCGCGGGTCATATTTCCATACAATAGCTGATCATCGCGGAACATGGCGTCCATGGCTTCTTCGTACTGATCGAGATCAAGCGTAACAAAATTTCCGAAGAACACGATATTTTTCCGGATCTCCTCCATGGTTTTTCCATTATTGAGCATGGTCACTTTCGGCCTGGCCGAAAGGATCGCGAAGGTAAGGGACGCCAGCCCCGACACCAGGAAAATAACCACGGGCAGGAGGATTTCGGGGTTGGTTTCCCCGATATTCCGGTAAGACAACAAGGTGATCAGAACGGAAATCAGGATCGAGTTGACGCTGATCATGATATTGGCCTTGTTGTCGGCTATCGCGCTCAGGTTGATATGGGTGCGGTAATTGGTCCTGAAAAAGGTCTGCACACCGCGCATGGGAGGGGATTCCATTTCCAGGTCTTCAAAACGGGTATTGCTTTCGGCAGCGACCGGACTGTCATCGGGGTCATTGCGCAGCCACTTTTCCATCTGCTGTTTTTGCCGGAGGATATGCCGGGCCAGCAACGGTTCGCAGGTAATCCGTGCGAAGGGGGTGTAAAACCGGACGCCAAGCAGGTTCTGCAATTGCCGCTGGCCCCATTCGGCGCGGGTGGTGCGGATGTCGCCCATCAGCTCTTGTTCCAGCCGCATCATCGGGTTGTGTTCTTCGTAATGCTCACCGTACAAAGCGGCATTCCAGGCGTCGGAACATACTTTTTCCGCATCGTTGCCGGGGGCGACGCCGTCCAGAACGGTCTGGATGCACCGGAAAACCTGATCTTTCCATTCTTCGGCGCCTGTTTGCTGGGCAAAAAAACGTTTGGCAGCGTCCAGGCTGCCCGCAGAAGGGGCCCGGTATTGAGAAAAGAACCCTGCGGGAATCAGCCAGGCTGCAACAGCGGCAGCCGTAAACTGTTCCTCCGAAAGGTCTGTTTTTTCACCGATCCAGGTTGTATTGGCGCTCAGCCGGCGCGCCAGGTGCAGGTTGTGGAAAACCAGCCGGCCGTCCCGCCGGGTCTCAAAAAGATCCCAGGCAAAGATTTCAGCGGCTTTCACCCATTTGTTTTCGCTTTGATCCATGGTGTTGGCGTTGTCCTGCCTTTACGTCGTTCAATAACAATCCCAATAGTACATGACTTTGGAAAAGTCGAGGTTTTGGAGGTCCTTTTCTGAAATAAAAAATTTGGCGGTACCCATATCGCCCCACATGCTTTCCATCTCCGCATCGGTATCCATTTGAAAAAGCAGGATCAGTCCGTCGCTGGGCCGGCGAGGGTCTTCCTGGGCAAAATGCGCGTATCCGCCGATTTTATGGCCCTCAGCCGAGATCTCATGGGCGTACCAGTCAAAAACTTCCCATTGGGATTCGCCGAACCGGGCAAAAAACTGGTCGCCCATGCGCTCTCCGAACTGGTGGTCGGTAACCGGCGCAAATTCTTCCTTCAGATTGAAATCCATGCCGAAACTTTGATCCGGGTAAACCGGCAGGTCGCCGTATTCGCGCAGGAACGAAAAATCGCGGACGAGGGCCGAAGGGTTTTCGCTGACTTCCGGAAAATACAAGACCCTGAAATATTCCTGTTTGAAGAGATCGTCTTCACCCAGGCCGAACAGGTCGTCGTCGTTGATATAAAATTGGAGGATGCCTTTCCTTGGGAAAAGCTGCAAAGCAGGGGTTTCTGCAAAATTGATCTGTGCGAGGAAAAAAAGGTGCCGGCCCTCCGGAGAAACCGGAAATTCCGTGCCCGCCGGCAAATAGGGTTGGCCGCCAAACCTGCTTTGCCAGGGTTTCCCGGGCGCTTCCGCTGCCGGGATGATTTCAATAAAAGGTTGTTTGGTCTCCAGAATCGCCGCCTCAAAAGGCTTCAGCAATTCCGGTATTTCACTTGTCCATTCCATGCGGTTAAAATAACGTATATTTTTTAAATGGATAATTTATCTTTTATAGTCCGCCGTCTCCTTCGACTCCGCTCAGGCGCCTAACCGATCAAAAAGCGCATCCAGTTCATCAAACGACTTAAAACCTGTTTTTTCTTCCGTTCCTCCCCGGATGCTCAATCCTTTTATCGGGATTTGATCGAGTATTTCCAAAACGTCAGACGGGGTAAGGGGGATATCCAGCAGAACCGGAAACTGGTCGCATATCCCGGATAAAGCGGCTTTGCTAATAGGGCGGCCTTCCAAAACGGCCGGCCAGTTGAAACGGTTTTTATCAAAGTTCAGGAGAAAATAGTGGACAAAAGCCCCGTTTTGATCCATCAAAACCCGGAGATCCTGAGCCGAAAAATCGGAACTGATCACAATTTCCTGGATCACAGGGCATTCGGCGCTGAGCGCCATCAGATTTTTGACCGGTGCAAACATCGGCGCCTGGATGGCGTCCAAAGGCAACGTTTCCATAAGGGCAAGGATATCCTCAGGGGGTTCCAGACCGAATTCACCGACGATTTTGACCCCGTCCACCCATTCCCGTATGCCTTTGACGGTTGGCGGGGGGCAATACCCCTCTTCCCCCGGGCTGAGGGTGAACCCCAGCCATTCTACCTCAAAGGCCGCAAAATACCGGGCGTCGGTGAGGTTGGAAACCGAACTTGCTTTAACTTTGGTCTTTAACATCGATCTTTACATTCCAGGGCACAAAAGTAAGTTTAAAATATGCCATTCAGAAAGTCAAAAAATGAAAAGACGGATCAACCAACCTATTTCGACTGGGTGTTTGCGGTGGTGAAACAAATTCCAAGGGGCAGGGTCACCTCCTACGGCGCAATCGCCGACTACCTTGCCCTTGGAGCGGCGCGTATGGTTGGTTGGGCGCTCAACCAATGCCGTACCGGCGACGGCGTGCCGGCTCACCGGGTGCTGAACCGCAAAGGCGAACTCAGCGGCAGAAATCATTTTATGACACCCACGCTGATGCAGGAACTCCTGGAGCAGGAAGGGGTTGAAGTGGAAGATAACCGGGTGACCGACTTTGACCGGCTGTTCTGGAGCCCTGCAGCCCATCTGGGAGACAATTTTTCCATCGAAAACAAATCCCGTTAAATTTTTTTATTTTTGATGCAACCTTGATTTACCGCCATTGTCCTTCTGAAGTGAAGGATAAACGCTGATAAGAATCGATTTTTCACCTACAAAATTGCGAGCCAATGGCCATCGCCGGCTCTTTGAAACCCGACATTGTAAAATTGGACTACGCCAACACCCATCGGGACATCGTCGAGTTGTGCAAAAAGGGAAACCGCAAAGCGCAGTTCGAAATGTACAAGCTTTACGCCAAAGCCATGTACAACGTTTGCCTTCGTATGGTGGGTAATGACCAGGATGCAGAAGACCTGCTCCAAAGTTCATTTGTTGACGTATACGCCCATTTGGACACGTTCCGCTACCAGTCGACCATAGGGGCCTGGATCAAACGGATCGTGGTTAACAATTGCATTAATTTTTTGAAACGCCGCCGCCTGGAAGTGGAAGAGTTTGTCCCCTTTCAGCACGACCGGGAGGACGAAGAAACCGATCCTCCTGCAGGTTTAACGGTCGAAGCAGTCAAACAAGCTTTGTTTTTCCTGCCGGACGGTTACCGGGTGGTGTTTTCCCTGTATGCACTGGAAGGCTATGATCATCAGGAGATTGCAGAAGTTTTGGGTATAACGGAAGCCACCTCCAAATCGCAGTACAGCCGCGCCAGACGCAAATTGAAAGAGATTTTGATTGAAAAACGCTTGATAAATTATTTTTAACCATGCAGCAAGATCGTTTGGAACAATTTATTTGGTCTAACCGGGAAGCTTTTGACGATGCCTCGCCGGGCTTGCGGGTATGGGCGCAATTGGAACGGCAGTTGAATGCCCGGGAAAAAAAGCGGTTTACGCCGTACTTTTTCCTGAGATCCGCCGCCGCTGTCCTGTTGTTACTCGCCGCAGGCGCCACCATCGGGTTTTACCTCAATAATCCCAAAACCAGCGGGCAGCTGGCCGCCGCTTCAGGCGCCGACCTGAATGATCTGGAACAGTACTACAACCGGCAAGTGAATGAAAAATTTGCCCAGTTGGCCAAGTATTCCTATGACCCGACCATCAAAGCAGACCTGGATCAAATCGACCAGGCCATGCTGGAACTCAAACAGGAGTTGTCTCTGGCGCCCAAAGGCAAAGAGAAGGAAATTATTCAACGGTTGATCAAAAGCTACCAGTTGAAAGTCCAGATCCTGGAAAAAATGCTGGAATTCGTTCAACCGGGTCCACCGTCTGAAGAAAATAAAACGACCAATGAGGCCAGTATTTAAGATCGGCCTGTCCCTGGCCCTTTTGGCGCTTTGTTTTTCAATGACGCCTCCGGCCTGGCAGGAATATACCCAAACCATCAAACGGGAATTTGAGATCACACCCGAAGGAACCACCAGTATCATCAACAAATACGGCAAAGTGGAGGTCAAAACCTGGAACAACAACCGGGTAAGAATAGAAGTGAAGATCCTGGTGAATACAACGAATGAGGAAATTGCCCGCTCGGTCTTCGAGCGCATCGGCGTAGCTTTTACCGATTCACCCACGCGGGTGGAAGCGGTGACCAATATCGAACCCGAGAAAAAATCCTGGTGGAGCTGGGGTTCAAACAAGGCAGACTACAGCATCAATTACGAAGTGTTCATCCCACCCGCCAACCGGCTGGAAATGGATGTAAAATATTGTGACGTTTCTGTAGCCGAGCTGCGCGGCGACGCTTCCCTCATTGTCAAATACGGGAGTTTCGAAGCGACCGGCCTGGGGGGTAACGCGGTCGTCGACCTGACCTACGGCAAAGGAAAATTATCGAATGCCAGGGACATCAGCGCTACGGTCAGCTACAGCAACCTCCAGATCGGCGATTGCCGGGATATTGCCCTCAGTTCCAAGTATTCCGTTGTCGAATTGGAAAATGCCGGCGAGGTCCGGTGCGAATCCAAATCCGACACCTACCGGATCGGAAGTGCAAAAGTCATTCGCAACCTCGGAAAATACGACAACTTCAACGTCAAATCGGTCGGCGAGTTGTACATCAATTCCAAAAATGCCGACTGCCGGCTGGAAAAGGTCGGCAAAGTGCTCGACGCCAATATCTCCTACGGGAATATTTTTGTCGGTGAATTATCAAAAAGTTTCTCTTCCGTCAATCTCCTCGGAGACTATACGGATATTTCGCTCGGATTGCCCAGGGGGACACCCTATAAACTGGATGCCAGCGCCAATTACGCAGGGATCGGTTATCCCAAAATGATGACTGTAACCTACGAAAAGGAAGAAACGACTTCTCACGAAGTAAAAGGATTTGCCGGAACGGACGGCAAACCGATCAAAGCCCGGCTCCGGTACGGTGCGCTGAAAATCCGGGAGGAATGATTTATGGTTACATGGTTTCATGGTTTCAATGCAACCATGTGGCATAGCCATACTCCAAAGGTCCATAGGAGTCCTTCGGACCTTCGGGAAAGCGCAACCATGCCCTCCTTTGCCTTAAGGCTATGAGGAATAAAAAGCATAAAAAAGAGACAGGATGCCCCTCCGCAGAATGAGGCGGAAGTACTGCATCCTTCGTGTTGAGTATACTAGTCCAATTTATCACTTACGGCTGTTTAGCCACTTTGGTAACTTTTTTTCGCCAAAGTGGCTTTTTTTTATACCTTCCGGCCTAAAAACATGAAGATCCAATTTTGCGGAGCTGCGCAGGAGGTGACAGGGAGCGCCCACCTGGTAACCCTTGACAACGGATTCAGGTTGTTACTCGACTGCGGGATGTACCAGGGGTATTCCGAGGATATGAAGGATTTCAATTCCACCTGGCTGTTCGAACCTGCTGATATCGATTGTCTGATCCTTTCCCATTCCCATATTGATCATATCGGCCGGGCGCCCCGGCTGGTCCGCGACGGGTACAAGGGGTCAATCTATTCCACCCACGCTACCAGGAGTTTATGCGCCCTGATGCTCCTGGACGCCGCCCTCATACAAGAACGGGATTCCGAATACTACAACAAACATATTTTACCCAAAAAGCGCAACGAAGAGGCCAGGGTGCCGTTGTATACCTCCGAGGATGTCAAGGCGACGATGGACCGGTTTGTCAGTTATGGTTACGAGCGCTGGTTCCATATCCATCCGGACGTGGAAGTCCTGTTCCGGGATGCGGGCCATATTCTCGGCAGTGCCAGCGTCACTTTGCGGATAAAGGAAAACGGGAAAACCGTTACGTTGGGTTTCACAGGCGATATCGGAAGGCCCAACCGGCCCATTTTAAGAGATCCGCATCCAATGCCGGAAGCAGATTTCCTGATTTGCGAATCAACATACGGCGACCGGGATCACGAACAGCCGCCTGCGGAGGTTGAACACTTTATGCGGATCATCCGGCACACCTGCGTTGAAAAAAGGGGCAAACTCATCATACCGGCCTTCAGTGTCGGCAGGACCCAGGAAATTGTCTACCTGCTCGATCAGTTGGAAAATGCCGGCAAACTGCCCAAAATCCCGGTATACGTCGACAGCCCGCTGGCGGTGAATGCCACGGTGGTGTTTGGCGCCCACCCGGAATGTTATGACAAAGAACTGAACGCATACCTTCTGACCGACCCCAATCCGTTCGGGTTCAACAACCTAACCTATATCAAAGAAACGGAGGATTCCAAAAAGCTCAATACCATGCAAGACCCCTGCATCATCATCAGCGCTTCCGGCATGATGAACGCGGGCAGGGTCAAACACCACCTTTTTAACAGCATTGATCAGGAGCGGAATACCATTCTGATTGTCGGGTATTGTTCGCCGGATACGCCGGGCGGAAAATTGCGCGAGGGGGTCAGCGTGCTCAAATTATTCGGCGAATTTAAACCGGTGAAAGCGGAAATTGAGATCATGGACTCCTTTTCCGCACATGCGGACCGGATGGAACTGGTGGCCTTCCTTAAAAACCAGCGCGATTCCGTTCAAAAGATTTTTCTGGTGCACGGCACGCTCGACAGGCAGGAAAAATTCAGGGACTTGCTTGCCCAAAACGGATTCAAATCGGTGGAGATTCCGGCGCTTGGGCAGAGCGTCAGGTTGTAATGTTGATTTGTTTATTTGTTGATTTGTTGATTTGAGGACCTTCGTCGAATCAACAAATCAACAAATAAACGCATCAACAAAAAACTACACCTTCGGATTCTGGATCTTATTCAGCAACAGGGCTGCCCGGCGCATAAAGTCTTCATGATGGTCGGTGTATTCGTTGTACACCATCATCAGGCGGGCGGCGTCGAACGCAGCTGATTTCGGTACGATCTGACGGGAAGCGATCGGGTGCAGCCAGTACTCCTGGTTTGCGGCGCGCAGGTAGTTCCGGTCGTAATCGAAATCAATGACAACAGACAGCTTGTTCAGGGAGAAGAGGTAATCCGTCTCCTTGTTCAGGTCTTTCTGGAGGTCAACGATGCTGAATCTTTCAAAGTTTACCCCTGTTCTTTCGCAGAGGAAAATGTCCCGCCGGCCGTCGAAGACAATAATGTCCCGGAAGCGGTATTTCTTGAGGTTTTTCAGCAAGAAATTTTTGATGGGCATTTTGGTGGGTCGAAGCTGTTTGAAGGCGTACTTCAGGTTGTCTTCACTCAACCTGTATTCCTCATCAAACTGGCGGCGCCTGCGCGTTTTCATATTGATCACTTCCTTGCCGCGGCCAATGGTATGGCCCAACTCGTTGACCTTTGCAAAAACGTCGACCACTTCAACATTGGCGCTGTTGGTCCAACTTTCTAAAAAAATCTTGTTTGAGCCTTTTTCGAAAACAAGAAGCGCGATTTCACTTATCGCATAAAAGTTGGGGTATCCACCGTAAATGTTGCCATACTTTAATTCTAAAAATGCAATATTAGTGTTCACGGTTTTGGTTGTTTATTACAAAAAATATTTTTGGGTTGTGAATCTGTTTACTGAGTGCCGGGGCATTTATCCTGCAATTTAGGGATAAAAATCTGAATGTGCGCATTCAAAAGCGGCACAAAATTAAATTTCTATGTCAATTTACTGCAAGATTGTCAAAGAAATATTCGATTAGTGCGCAAATAAAAATCTGCCGTTCTCGTAAATTTTTTCATCGTCGGCATAAATTTCGCCGCCGTTCCTCATTTCGGTGATCATATCCCAGTGGACGGGCGATTGGTTTTTGCCGCCGGTCTGGAGGTATGACTGGCCGAGGGCCATGTGGATCGTCCCGCCGATCTTTTCGTCAAACAGGATATTGCGGGTCATCCGGTCGATCTTGTAGTTGGTGCCGATGGCGGCTTCGCCGAAACGCCGGGTCCCTTCCATGCTGAAAACCTGATCGAGCACCTCTTTGCCTTTGGCGGCCTCCCATTTTTCAATATACCCGTCTTTTACCCAGAGGGTTACCTCTTCTACTTCCTTGCCCATATACAAAGCTGGAAAGGAAAAATGCACCACGCCGTTTACAGAGTCTTCGACGGGGGAGGTAAATACTTCGCCGGAGGGCATATTGGTCTGGCCGTCCGAATTGATCCAGGTGCGGCCGCGGGTGGAAAAGCGGATATCCATGCCGTTGCCTTTATACCGGATCTGTTCCCGGGCGTTGAGCAGGTCGACGATCTTTTGTTGTTTTCTGCGCACTTCCAGCCAACTGGCCACGGGGTCGGGTTCGTACAGATTGCAGGCGCCGTAAACAAAACGTTCGTATTCCTCCAGAGACAACCCGGCTTCCTGGGCGCTGGCCAGGGTCGGAAACTGGCAGAGGTTGCGTTTGAGTTCCCGGGTAGCGGTTCTTTTAAAATAAAGATCCGAAGCAGGTTTGAGGGCTGCTTGCCGGATGGTTGATTTTTGGGGGTCGACGTTCTGGTCTTCCCGCAGGTTGAAAGGAGCCCGGATGTAGAGGTAGGCTTCAAATTGGGCCATAGCGGTCTCATAAAGCGGTGAGATCCAACGGAGTTGATCTTCCTGCGCTTCTGCCAGGAAAATGCGGTTTTGTTCGCGGATCTCCAATTGGATCTCCACGTGGGCCCCTGCCCGGGTAGCCAGGCGATAAACCTCCCTGACCAGGGGTTCGGCAAGGGTGGTAGAACGGATCAGCAAACGGTTGCCGGGTTGGATGTCGAGGCAATAATGCACCAGCAGTTCGCCGTACTTTTCAAGGATGCTTTTCAAGTTGTCTGCTTTTTTACCAACGCTGGGCGTGGTAGGGATAACGTATGGTATATTGTTCCCGGACCATCTCCATGATTTTGCTGCGCAACACATCAATGTTCTCCCGGGTATGCGCGGAAACCAAAAGGTTGTCATATCCGAATAAGAACCGGAGGCTGCCTTGCAGGCCTTCTTCGATCTCTGCTTTGCCCTCGTCGTCGAGGTAAGGGTCGAAGTATTTTTCCCGGTAAAGGTCAATTTTGTTAAAAACCATCAACAAAGGTTTGTTGAGTGCGTCCAGTTCCTGGAGGGTTTGGTGGACGGTCCGGATCTGGTCTTCGTGTTGGGGGTGGGCAATATCCACCACATGCAACAGGATATCGCTCTCCCGAACCTCATCGAGGGTGGATTTGAAGCTTTCGACCAGGTGGTGGGGCAGTTTCCGGATAAACCCGACGGTGTCTGAAAGCAGGAACGGCACATTCTCCCAGACAACCTTCCGGACGGTGGTATCGAGGGTGGCGAACAGTTTATTTTCGGCAAAGACTTCGGATTTGCTGAGCAGGTTCATCAGCGTGGATTTGCCGACATTGGTATAACCCACGAGGGCCACCCGGATGAGTTCGCCGCGGTTTTTCCGCTGGGTGATGTTTTGTTGTTCGATCTTTTCCAGTTTCTTTTTCAGCAACCCGATTTTATCCCGAACGATCCGCCGGTCCGTCTCGATTTCCTTTTCACCGGGGCCCCGCATACCGATACCGCCGCGCTGGCGTTCGAGGTGCGACCAGAGGCCGCGCAACCTGGGCAACATGTATTGCATCTGGGCCAGTTCCACCTGGGTTTTTGCCTGGGCGGTCTGGGCCCTGCTGGCAAAAATATCGAGGATGAGGCTGCTCCGGTCAATGATCTTCACCTTGAGGGCTTCTTCCAGGTTGCTGAGTTGTTTGCCGGTCAGGTCGTCATCAAAAATGACCAGGTTGATGCGCTCGTCCTTATCCACATATTCCTGGATCTCCTCGAGTTTGCCTTTGCCGATAAAGGTGCGCGGGTCGGGCCGGGGCAGCCGCTGGATGAACCGTTTGACGCTTTCGGCGCCGGCGGTCAGGGCGAGGAACTCGAGTTCGTCGAGGTACTCCTGTACCTGGGCTTCCGTCTGGTCGCTGTGGATCATACCGACCAGGACCGCGTATTCGGTGGTTTTTTTAATACCTAACTTCTCTTTTTCGCCTACATTCCACTGGTTGTCCATAACAGGTTTTATTGCTTTTGCAGCCAAAGGGCCGGGTTGAGGTGTTCTTTTTCGTGCCAAAGTTCAAAGTGCAGATCCGGGTCGTCTGCCGCCAGGCGGCCGAGGGTTTGCCCGGCCTTGATTTCGTCGTTGTTTTTGCAATCGAGTACGTCGAGGTTGGAGTAAACGGTGTAGTAGTCGCCGTGCTGAATAATAACGGCGTTCCGGTAGCGGGGTATGGCCACCGTACCGGCCACCTTGCCAGGGAAAACAGCCGTGACGGGGGCGCCTTCGGCCGCCCGGATATCGATGCCGTTGTTGGCGATCACCACCTGGCGAAGCGTTGGATGGGATTGTTTGCCGAATGGTTTGACAATGACCCCGTTTGTTACCGGCCAGGGCAGTTTACCCCGGTGGGCGGGCAGGAAACCGCCCGCAGCGGCGGTGGCCGGCGCCGGGGGCCGGGCAATAACCCCGGCGGGATTTTTGGCCTCCGTTTTCCGCCTTTTGGTTTCTTCCAGGATCACATTTTCGATCGCCACGTTCATTTGTTCATGCGCTCTTTGCTGTTTTTGGATCTCGCTGAGGAGCTGGCTTTCGTTTTTCCTCAGATCGGCCACCAGTGTTGCTATTTTGCCCAGTTCAGCGGCCAGGGCTGCTTGTTGGGCCTGGGCAGAAGCCAAAAGACCCTCTTTTTCTGTCTTTGCGGCGGCCAGCAGATTTTTTTTCTCGGTCAGGGTTTGCTGGGTTTGGCTGATCAGGACAGACTGCCGCTTCCGGTACCGGTCGTACTGCCGGAAATACTGCCACCTGCGATAAGCTTCGTTGAAATTCCGGGCCGAAAACAGGAAAATGCCCCAACTGCCGTTCAGTTTGTGGCGCAAGGCGGCCCGCAATACTTTGGCGTATTCCTCCTGGAGCACCCCCAGGTCCTGGCTCAGTAAATAAACGACTTCGTCCACCCTTCCGATGCCGGTTTCCGCATGGACGATCTCCTGTTCAAGGGTGGCGATCAAACGTTCTCTTTTGCGGGTCTGTGATTGAAGCAGGAAAAGTTGTTCTTCCTTAGACGCCTTATCCACCTTCACGGATTCCAGTTTTTCATTGTTGGCCTTGATCTCGGCCAGGAGTTGCTTGCGATCGGACTCCAGGGTCAGGCGGTCGTTTGGGATCTGCCCTGCGAGCGAGAGGGAAAACAGGAGGAATGAGAGCCCGACTACGCTGAAGCTTCGTCGGATGAGAGAGCGGGTGAGCGTGCTTCGGCTACGCTCAGCATGCAAGGTGAGGGGGTGAGAGGGGGGGCAAATGAACGGACGCGCAACAATGATGTCATGTTGCGAACATTCAATCCTGCTTCGGTTTTTCAAATACTCAAATACTCGGTTCCTCATCCTCTTGAATTCCTTCTCCTTTATTCGACACGTTTGTAACGTTCCGGTATTTCAAAATTGATTTCCAGGGGGCCGGCAAGGTCGACTTCCGAAAAGCTGAGTTTCACTTTGACACGACCACTTTCGCGCGAAAAAAGTTCCGCATTACGAAAATAAGAAAAATCTTTGTCGGATTTGTTCGCAGGTTTGTAATCCTCCAGGGCGATGTCGAGGGTGCGCTCCTCCCGGTTGTCCTTGATGCTCATGCGTTCCAGGGTGTGACGAGGGCTTTGTCCGACCCAGAAATGGTTCTCGGGCCTGCCTTCCTGGCCGTTGTACAAGTGAAATTTTCCGCCGGTCGTATCGAGCGTCAGTTGGGCGGCGCTGCCCAGGAAAATGGGATTGCCGAGCAAAAGGGCCTGTATCATGTTCAGGTTGGCCGGGAGGTTGTATTCACGTTCGATGAATCCGAGGTCCTTCACCTGGTATTCATTGTTGAGCCGGTTGATCACATACACCGAATCGGGGGTAATCATGGCCCTGGCCACCTCAAATCCGAATTTTTTCACACTGACCCAGACCAGGCTGTCCTTTCGCATTTTGATCGACAAGGTACCGGTGGCAGATTGGTACTCGTCGTCAAATTCGATCCGCGCTTTTGCGGAGAACCACTTAGCGTTGACCTGGCTTTTCAGCAATTTGTCCATGATATAGCCCGCGTCTGAAGTGCGGGATCCGGCAGGCCCGCTTTCACGGGAAGCCCCGCAACCTGCCGACAGGGTGAGGAGCAGCCACAAAGGGGCTGCTGTGGATATTATGAACCGGACGAATGTCATTGGGATGTTTTTTAGTCAGGTGAATGAATCTATTCTATCAGTTTTTTTTCATTGATCTTCCTGTCCAGGAACCTGGAATGCCGGCCGGCGGCTTTGGCTTTTTGCCAGAATTCGATGGCCTTGTTCTGTTCGCCGAGCTGGAAGAGCAGGTCGCCGTAATATTCCAGTAAACGGGGTTCCCGTTCGCGCGATTTTTCCAGGGCTTTTTCGAAATACTGGCGGGCTTCCTGCCATTTTTTATCGTGGTAAAGCGACCAGCCCATGGCGTTGAGGCTCAACGGCGATTCGGGCGCCAGTTGGAGGGCTTTTTCCGCTTCCTGCCGGGCCAATGCGTTTTGTCCTTGTCTTTCTGAAAGGGCGAGGCTATGGCAGGCTGCCAGTTCCGGGCCGGCGCCTTTGATGGCCAACGCATCTGCAAAGGATTTGTCGGCCTCCTGCAGCCGCCCGAGTTCGTTCTGGGCCTGTCCCATCCTGGCCAATATGCTTTGGCGCAGGAGCGGGTCGCCGGAGGACATCAGCAGCGCCTGGTCGAGCAGGGAAACCGCATCTTCCGGATCGCCCAGTTCCAGTTGGGCCATACCGTAAAAATAGTATAACGCAGCCCGGTTGGGGAAAATTTCGATGGCTGATTCCGAGGTCCGCACGATTTCCTTGTATTGATGCTCCCGGGCATGAATGAGGAGGATCTGCTCCCAGACGGCATAAACCCCGTCGTTGAGTTGGATGGCGCGGGTATATTTTTCCAAGGCCTCCGGCAGGCGGCGACTGTGGTACAGCAAGTCGCCTGACGCCGCGAATGCTTTGGCGTCGCTGGGGTGGACTTTTTCCAGTACACCCGTAAGGTCGAGAACGCCGGCTGCCAGCGACGGGTCGCCGTTGTCCGCAACTTTTTGAATGAGGGGCAGGATCTTTCCTATTTTGAGGTCGATCGAAACATTCTGGTCTTCAAAGGCCGGCTTCAGCGCGCTGAGGTAGCGACTTTCATCGGTATTCTGGGTTTGTTGGCCGGCCAGCGCCATAAGGGCCCTGGGGTCGTCCGGATCGATGGCCAATATTTCGTGAAAAACTTTTTCGGCTGCGTCCTCATTGCCGGTCTGCAGGTGAAAGGCGGCCAGCATATGCCGGTATTCCAGTGTTTTGGGAAAGGCGGTCACCAGTTTTTCAATTTCTTTAGCCGCCTTTTTGGTGTCGCCGCTACCCAGATAGAGGGCCTGTTTGCGGCGGGCCAGTTCTTCATTGACGCCGGTTTTTTTCTCCAGTTCGTCGTACACCTTGAGGGCTTTGGGAATATCGTTGGCCTTTACCCATTGAAAAGCCTGTTGGTAATGGTAAGACACTTCGCGGGGCTGCAGCCTGATCAGGTCCTCGTACACGGCGGCCGCTTCGGCGTACCTTCCGTTGTTGTGGTAGAGTTCGGCCAGGAATTCATGAAAAAAAGTGTTGCCGGGCGCCAGTTCGATCGCTTTGCGGATCCACCGGACGGCCTCCTCGTTGTCGGATTTGCCGAGGTAAATGCGGGCCAGTTCGAAAGCGGCGGCGTAGTTTTTATTGTCGATCTTCAGGACTTCCTGGTAAATAGCGATGGCTTCATCCGTTTTGCCGGATATTTTCTTCTGATAGGCATCCAGGAACAAACGTTCGGTATTAGCTTCATTTTCAGAGAACTGCTCCTGGGCAGCCAGGCCTGCGCCAATGGTCAAAAACAGAACAGTCAGGCAACAGATGTAAAATTTCATTTTTTATTATTATCTTGAAAAACAATCTGCAAAATTAACAAGCTTTTAATAACAAACTTTTTGAAAGTTTGAAAGTTTAAGAAACCTGCCTAAATTAATGCCCTAATTTAAAAGATGACAACCATGCGCCCGATTACCCTGACCGTTCTGGTCGCCGCCATCCTGCAATTTCCAGGATTTAACGGGCTTTCAGCCCAGGCTCCTTCTAAAAAACGACTGGAAGTGGAAGATCTTGTGCAATGGCGCAGGATTCAGTCGCCCGAAATCTCCAATGACGGCCGTTGGGTCGCTTACACCCTGGATGCCGAAACCGGCGACCCCGAAGTGGTCTTGTACGAAGGCGATACCGGAAGGTCTTATACATTTGAACGGGGGAAGGGGCCCAAATTCAGCGCCGATAACCGTTTTGCAGTGTTCACGGTCCAGCCTCCTTCCGATACCCTGAAGGCTCAGCGCCGCCGCAAAGTGGATAAGAACAAGCTGCCGAAAGATACACTGGTCATTTACGACTTGCAGCAACGTCGCCTGGAAAAGGCGCCGGACGTACGCAAATTTGTACTGCCGGAAAAATGGCCCGGTTGGCTGGCCTATATCACCGAACCCGAACCAGATACCGCCAAGGTGAAAAAGAAAGAAAAAGACCCGCCCGGCAGGCTGGTGATCCGCGACCTGGCGAAGGGCAGCGAAACCGTGATCAGCCGGGTGAATGGCGTCACCGCAGCAGAAGAAGGCCCTGTGTTCGCTTTTGTGAAAGAATCCGGCGACCCGAAAGAGGCGCCGGGCGTGTATTATTTCGACGGGGCCAAAAACAGCTACCGGCCTGTTTTCCGGTCGAAAGGCGCCTTTAAACAATTGCAATGGGATAAACCGGGCAAAAAACTGGCCTTTGTGGCAGATCTGGACACCACCAAAACCAAGATCAGGCCGTTCGGTTTGTATTATTGGCCGGCCGGACCCGACAGCGCCCGCTGTGTGCTGGCCCCCGGCGCACCTTTCCTGCCTTCCGAATGGCTGGTGAGTGAAAACGCCGCCTTACAATTCTCCAGAGACGGCCAGAAACTGTTTTTTGGGGTGGCCCCGCCGCCGGTCCTGCAGGACACCAGCCTGTTGCCCGAAGAAATTGTCCAGGTCGAAGTATGGACCGGCCAGGATACCCGTCTTTACACCCAGCAGGAATCGCAGATGGACCGGGATAAAAAACGGTCGTTTGACGCTGTATACCATACCGGTTCGGGCAAACTGGTGCAACTGGCCAGCGAGAAGATGCCCGAACTGGAACTGGGTGACGAAGGAAACGCCCCATTCGCCCTTGGGTATCACCAGGAATCTTACCTGAGGGAGACCTCCTGGGACGGCAGCCCGGCCCGGAAGGATGTGTACGCCGTGGACGTGCAAACCGGAAAAGCCCGGCAGATCGCCACCGGCATCCGGGCGCAGCCCCGGCTGTCGCCCGCAGGCAAGGCAGCCTTCTGGTTCAGCCTGCCCGATTCCGCCTGGATGGTTTACCCGCTGGCCGAGACCAAACCGCGGCGGCTGACCGATAACAAAACGACAGCCTTCTTCGATGAGGACAACGATGTGCCGGATTATCCCGGGCCCTACGGCATTGCAGGCTGGTTGCCGCAGGACCAGTCGGTCGTCCTGTACGACCGGTACGACCTCTGGCAGTTTGACCCGGCGGGCAAGGCGGCGCCAAAACGGCTGACCCAGGGTCGGGAAGCCAAACGCCGGTTGCGATACATCCGGCTGGACAGGGAAGCCCGTTTTCTCGACCCGGCGAAGCCTTTATTGTTACATTTCTTCGACGAGACCACCAAAAAAGAAGGTTACGCCTGGCTGGATCTGAACACCGGCAAAACGACGGAGGTCGCAAGTGGGGATTATTCGTATTCCAATAACCCCATCAAAGCGCGTAACGCTGAACGGTACCTGTACACCCGGGGCAATTTCCAGACCTTTCCCGACCTGCGGTACGGCGCCGGTTTCGAAACGGCTGTCCGCATCAGCGACGCCAACCCCCAGCAAAAGGATTATGCCTGGGGCAGCATCGAACTGGTGGAGTGGACCTCCCTCGACGGGCAGCGCCTCCAAGGCTTGCTCGTGAAACCGGAAGGATTCGACCCGTCGAAGAAATACCCGATGATCGTCAATTTCTACGAAAAGAACTCGGACGGATTGTATCAGCACCGCGAGCCGTTTGCCCACCGTTCCACCATCAACTATACCTTTTACGCCAGCAGGGGGTACCTCGTGTTCAACCCCGATATTCCGTACCGGGAGGGTTATCCCGGCGAGAGCGCCTTCAATTCGGTCATTCCGGGGATCACGGCGCTGGTGAACCAGGGATTTGTGGACGAAAAAAGGATCGGCGGGCAGGGCCATTCCTGGGGCGGTTACCAGATCGCGTACCTGGTGACCAAGAGCGATATTTTCCGCTGCGTGGAATCCGGTGCGCCGGTGGTCAACATGATCTCGGCCTATGGCGGCATTCGCTGGGAAACGGGGATCAGCCGGATGTTCCAGTACGAAAAGACACAGAGCCGGATCGGCGGGTCCCTGTGGGAATACCCGTTGCGATTCCTGAGCAATTCGCCCATATTTGAAACGGACAAGATCAACACGCCCGTCCTGATCATGCACAACGACGAAGATGGCGCGGTGCCGTGGTATCAGGGGATCGAGTGGTTCACAGCACTTCGCCGGCTGGACAAACCGGTGTGGATGCTGGTATATAACGGCGAACCCCATTGGCCGGTGAAGCTTCAGAACCGGGTGGATTTCAACCGCCGGATGTCGCAGTATTTCGATTATTTCCTGCAGGATGCGCCGATGCCGGCCTGGATGGCCAGGGGAGTGCCGCCGATCGAAAAGGGGATCCGCCAGGGGTATGAGCCTGCCGGCGGGCCGGGTGTGTCGCCGGATAAACGGAATTAACTAACGAACATTGCGCTGATCATTTTTCTCCCTTTTGCAACTGCGCCTGCCGCGGTTGCGCTGCTTCCATTAATCAGAGCGCCTGTTATGCAAACCGACCCGCCTGTTTTGTAGGAAACAGGCCTGGTATCCTGATTTTACGGCTGCGGCAGGCGCTGCCAAATCATGAAAACAACGCAAATAATTAAAAAAATTAGGTATACCTAAAAATAATAGTTAACTTTGAGCGCTTTATTTTTTTATATCAACAAACTCCGCCTGGATGTCAGTACGACTATTTTATAAATTTCTTTTTATTTTAACGGTCCTTGGCGCATTTGGGGCTTGCGAAAAGATTTTGCCTCCGGCGCCCCCCGAAAATGAATTGCTCGACGGGCCGGTATCTGGTTTAAACGGCGAGGAAAAACTGCAATTTCTGAGCGGGGACATGGCCTTCAACGATGAAGTTTTTACCCCGGATAGAGGGCTTGGACCACTCTTTGTCGCCACTTCATGCGGCAGTTGTCATGCGGGAGACGGCAAAGGGACCCCCTTCACAACCCTCACCCGTTTTGGGCAATCAGATACGACGGGCAATCCATACCTGCACCTGGGGGCGCCGCAGTTGCAACATCGGGCTATAGCGGGCTTCGCTCCTGAAGAATTGCCATCCGGCGTTGTTTTTTCCAGGTTCACTCCACCGGCTGTTACAGGGTCAGGGTTTTTGGATTTTGTCAGCGACGCCGATATTCTGGCCATGTCGGACGAGGCCGATGCAGATGGCGACGGAATTTCGGGCGTTCCCAACTGGATTACGCTTCCGGGATATGTGCAGCCAAAAGCAGATGCGATTTCTGTAGCCGGCAGGTACATTGGTCGTTTTGGCAAAAAAGCAAGTACCTACGACCTCCTGCAACAGACGGCAACCGCATACAACCAGGACATCGGAATTGCCTCGACTTTTGAGCCCTTTGACACTTATTCGGGTCAAATGATTGATCCGGAAGTTTCAAACCGGACCATACATGAGGTAGTTTTCTACCTGCGAACGCTCAAGGCGCCCCTGCCGAGGAAGGAGGGTGATCCCGTCGTTTTGGAAGGCAAACAAATTTTTGGGCAGATCAAATGCGCCTCCTGCCACAAACCAGAATTGAAAACCGGATACAGCCCCATTGCGGCATTGTCCAACCAAATATTTTATCCGTATACCGACTTGCTGCTCCACGATATGGGCGGCGCGCTGGATGACGGCTATACCGAAGGGTCTGCGAATACCGCCGAATGGCGAACGCCGCCGCTTTGGGGCCTGGGGTTGTCGCCCGATTCTCAGGGCGGGCAGTATTTCCTGATACACGACGGCAGGGCAGGGAGTATAGAGCAGGCAATTTTGTTGCACGGAGGCGAAGCGGAATCAAGCCGCAGTCAATACCAATCACTCGATGCGGGGGACAAACAAAAATTATTAATTTTCCTGGAAAGTCTTTGAGATGAAAAGGCGAAAGTTTATTGAACAGACCTGCCTGACTTACCTCGGCATGAGTGTTTCAGGCGCTTTGATCCAGGGTTGCAACCCTGTTTATGTGAAAACGCTGGATATTAAAGATCAATCGGTTGTATTGAGTAAAGCGGAATTTGTTATTACCAGAAAAGAAAAAAGGATTACCCGCCAATGGGTGCTGATAAACGCCGGAAAATTACCTTTCCCCATTGCGGTTTACCGTTTTGACGAAGACCATTACGCGGCCTCCTATCTGGAATGTACGCACCAGCAATGCGAAGTGGCGCCCGAAGGCGACTATCTTCAATGTCCGTGTCACGGTTCTGAGTTTTCCAATACGGGAAAACTGCGGAAGGGACCTGCAGAAGCCGATTTGAAGACTTTTGAAGTGGCTACCGACCAGAACAATATCTACATTTTACTGAAATGATAAAAATTGCGCTTGCGGTTCTTGGTTTTTCCATCCTTTGCTGCAAAATGCTGTTTGCCCAAAACGACAGTTCGGGATGGCTGAAAAGAGTAACCGCCGACACGTCAAAATCGCAGCTCAACATGGATGCGGTGTACAATCGTCCTTTTTTGCAGGTTGGCAAAACGCCTGTCGCCGTTGGCGGTTACCTGGAAACAAAGGTTGAATATTTGCAAACGGACGGCGTTAGCGAAGGATATAGTTTCCAAATGCAGCGAATAACCTTGTTTGTATCCTCTTCCATCCACCGGAAAATCAGGTTCCTGTCGGAAATCGAATTTGAGGAAGGAACAAAGGAGATCAATATCGAATTTGCCTCCCTGGATTTCCAGTTCAACCCGTTGTTCAACCTGAGGAGCGGTATTGTGATGAACCCTATCGGCGCATTTAACCAGAACCACGACGGCCCAAAGTGGGAATTTAACGACCGGCCGCTTTCCGCCAGTCAATTGCTGCCCGCTACCTTCAGTAATGCAGGTATGGGTATCTGGGGTAAATACGCCAGACGGGATTGGGTATTCGCTTACGAAACCTACCTGACCAATGGTTTTGACGCCAGGATTATCCAGAATGAGGAGAACAAAACCTTTCTCCCGGCCGCTAAAACAAACCCTGACCGGTTTGAAAAAAGCTCCAACGGCTTGCCGTTGTTCACCGGCAAAATAGCCTTGCGAAACCGGAAATGGGGCGAAATCGGGCTTTCGACCATGCAGGGCATCTATAATAAATTTGAAGAGGACGGTTTGAAACTGGACAAAAAACGGGCGGTCGCCGTATGGGCGGTCGATTTCAATGTTACCCTGCCGGGCCTCAATACCTTCATCAATGGCGAATGGGCCTGGGTGAGCGTCGACGTACCCGATACGTACAGCCAGCAATTTGGCAGTAAACAACGGGGTGGTTTTATCGACCTGGTCCAGCCGGTTTTAAAGCGGAAAATCCTGGGATTCGACCATGCCGTTTTTAACCTTTCGTGCCGATTGGAATACCTGGACTGGAACTTGGGAACATTTAAAGAAACAGGCGACGAAATCGGAGAAGACGTCTGGGCTGTGGCGTTCGCGCTCAGTTTCCGACCCACTGCCCAGACCGTTTTACGGTTTAATTACCGCTATTTCGCACAAACCGACATCCTGAACAACCCGCCCGCATTGACGGGAGGGCTGCTGTTTGGGGTGTCAAGTTATTTTTAATGGTCGGGAAAAATAACTTCCTTCCTGAAATCAGATATGCAACCCCAACATATTTACGACAAAGGCGGCAAACAATCCTGTTGCGCTGCCGGCAGGGCCGTTTCTCATTGATCGGGAAGCGGGCCAACTGTTCATCCCTCATCAAACCCCGGCTGAATCCCCGAAAATTGCCAACTTTCTTTGGGTCAATTGCGCCAAATTCATACCTTTACCCGGCCGGGCATAATCCGGTGCAGACACTCAAAAACCTTATTGCCATGTCAGATCAAAACCTCCTGGACGACGATTTTATTGCAGAAAACCATCCCCCTGAAATTTTACCGCCCTACGCCGGTTTCTGGCTGCGGGTAGGGGCTTCGTTGATCGATTTCCTGGTCATGCTGCCCATTGTGGGCCTTTCCTTTTTCAACCTCCTGTCGCTGAAATCCATGCCGGTCGCGGTGATCTGCATTCTGGCGCAACCGCTGTACAAGATCTTCATGGAAGGGAAATACGGCGCCACCCTGGGCAAAATGGCGACCCATATCAAGGTGGTGGACATGGGCTACCAACCCATCGACATGAACCTGGCGGTCAAGCGGTACGCGTTGTACGGCATCAGCACCGTCATCGGCGCCATCATCACAATTATGATGTTCTCCGCCTACGGCTTCGAGGAAATGACCGATTTCATGGCCTTTTCTGCCATGCAGGCCCAGGCTGCCGGATTTGCCCTCAACCTGCTCAGCCAGTTGAGCAGCCTGCTGATCCTGATCTCCGTCATTTTTGTCGCTTTTGACTTCCGCAAACAGGCATTACACGATAAAATTGCGGGAACTTTGGTGATCATCAAGTGATTGTTTACTTTTAACCCGCATTCAAACCCTGAATATGAAAAAATATTTTATTTATCAGGACAATCAGCAAGTCGGCCCGCTGACCTTCGAAGAACTGCAGGAAAGGAAGGTCGGCAAAGATACCATGGTCTGGTTTGACGGCCTGGCCGAATGGAAAAAGGCCGGCGATCTCCTGGAATTGAACGATCTGTTCCAGGCCGGGCCTCCACCCGTTCCCGCGGGTACGTACGGCGCCCAGCAAAGCGGCAGTACCAGCGCCTACGGATCCACCCAACCCGCTTACGGCCCCACCCCAAATGCCGGGATGAAACCCAAGAACTGGCTGGTGGAGTCCATCCTGGTCACCCTGTTTTGTTGCCTTCCATTCGGGATCGTTGCCATTATTCAGGCAGCCCGTGTGGATTCGCGTTTTGCGGCCGGTGATCTGGAAGGCGCCCTCCAGTCCTCCAAGGAAGCGGGCAAATGGACGTCCATTTCCTTTTTTGTCGGGTTGGCAGTGATTGTCATCTACATGATCTATATGTTTTTTATCATTGGGTCATTGAGCCAGTATTGAAACATCCGCCGATCCTTTTTGCAGGCGCGCTGGCCCTGTTGGCCGGGTTGGTCTGGGTTTACAGCGCCTACAACCCGGGTGAAACAGCCGTTTTTCCGAAATGCCCGTTTTATTCCATGACCGGCCTGAAATGCCCCGGCTGCGGCAGTCAGCGGGCGGTTCACTATTTGCTGAACGGTCAGCTCATTCCGGCCTTCCGGGCGAACCCCCTTTTGGTGATGTCCATTCCCTATCTAACCCTGGGGTTTATGCAAAGGCTCCCGGGTTTACCCGGCGCCTGGAAAAACCGGCTGGCCCCTTTTTATGAAGGGAAGGCGGTTTGGATAGCAGGCGCGGCGCTGTTGTTGTACTGGGTTGGGCGAAATTTGGTTTAGGGTGGTTCATTGTTGCTCCGCCCGCCATAGCCACCTTTGTGGCGGAGGAGGGTTCATTGTTGTTGGCAGCCGTTAACCATAATGAACCATCATGAACCACAATGAACCATCACAAACCCACCTACGCCCAAGGCTTCGGCCTCCGGACGACGAAGTCGCCTACGGCAGACGGAGTCGGCGGGCGAGGCCATCATAAACGATCATAAACCAACCTCAACCAAAAATTCGTTATCATCCCCATGAAGCATATATTCATCTTACCCGCATTGTTTTTTTGGATCGGCCTTGCCGGACAGGGCAGCCCGCTGCCGCTGGACAACGATGCCTACCATATCCTGGACCGGCTGCAGATCCAGACCGGAAGGAGGGCGCCTTTTCACTCCACCCTCAAACCCTATACCCGGGGCGCTGTCACGGCTTACGCCCTGGAGATCGATACCGCCAGGGTCCCGATCACTTCCAATGACCGGAAGGACCTGTATTACATTTTTCGCGACAACAATGAGTGGCTGGCCGGGCGCCCCGGCAAATTGACCTTGGGCGAACGCCGTATGCAAAGCCTCACCCAGATCGAGCTCAGTCAGGAAAACCCGCGTTATACCCTGAGCAAAAAGCCCTTTTTGAAATACTTCTACCCCGCGCCGGCCAACCTCATCGAGGTCAACCAGCCGCATTTTCACCTGCGCGTCAACCCGGTCCTGCGTTTTCAGTTCGGCAATGCGAAAGACGACGATCAGCCGGTCTTCGAGAACCTTCGCGGCATAGCCATTCGCGGCGGGGTGGACGACCGGGTGTATTTTTCCTTTAACATACACGAAACCCAGGCCCGCTTTCCGGGGTACGTTGAGGAAAGGATCGGGCGGGACGGCGTGATCCCCGGCGCCGGGTTCAAAAAAGTGTACAAAAGCAATTTGTTCAACATCGAAAACGGCTTTGACTACCTCAACGGCGAGGGGCATATCGGTTTCAACTTTACCCGGCATATCGGCCTGCAGTTCGGTTATGGCCGCCAATTCCTGGGCAACGGATACCGGTCGCTGCTGTTGTCGGACTTTGCCAATAATTACCTCTTTCTGCGGCTCAACTGGGAATTGGGCCGGTTTCATTACCAGAACCTGTACGCCGAACTGGCCCGCGACCCCAAGCCCGCGGTTTCGGGCAACCCCGTCGTGAAAAAATATATGGCGACCCACCACCTCAGCTTCAATGTGACCGAAAACCTCAACTTCGGCCTGTTTGAAACGGTGGTTTTCAGCCGGAACGACCATTTTGAACTCCATTACCTGTTGCCGGTCATCCTCTTCCGGACGGTGGAACAGGCCCTCGGCAGCCCCGACAACGTGATGATCGGCTTCGACGGGCACTGGAATTTTCTGCGCCGGTTTCAATTGTACGGCCAGTTGCTGTTCGACGAGTTTGTGTTCAACGAGCTTTTCCTGGAAAAACGCGGCTGGTGGGCCAACAAGGTGGGGGGCCAGTTGGGCGTTAAATATATCGATGTGTTGGGCATTGACCATCTGGACCTCCAGGTCGAACACAATATCCTGCGCCCTTATACCTATTCCCACGAGGATAAATCGGCCAATTATACCCATTACAATCAGCCGCTGGCCCATCCGCTGGGCGCCAACTTCAGAGAAACGGCCCTGATCGCCCGGTACAAACCGGTGAAAAGACTGCAACTCCAGGCACGCCTCCTGCTGGCCGAATTTGGCGAAGACGCCGATTCCACCAACTGGGGGAGCAACCCGCTGCTGTCCAACCGCGACCGGGAGGCGGACTATGGCAACAAGATCGGGCAAGGGGTCAACGCAAAATCGCGTCTGCTGGGTTTGGAGGCAGCTTACCAGATCGCCCACAACCTGTTCGTCGACCTGGAATTCTTCTCCCGCAAAAAAAACAGCGCGGAAGACTTCCGGGATACTGAAGATGTTTACCTCGGAGGCGGTTTCAGGCTGAATATCGGGCGGCGGCGGATGGATTTTTGATGGCGCCCCACGCCGCAGCGTGGCCGAGGCTTCGTCGGACGGTGGACGGCCAACGGTGGACGATAGAAGGTGGACGGCGGACGGAGTCTACAGTCCACAGTCTACAGTCGGACTGCCAACTGAAGACTGCCAACTCCAGACTGACTAATGCGGCAGCGTAAAATAGAAAGTAGAACCGGCGCCCGGCGTCGACTCCACCCAGATCTTACCCCCGTGTTGCTCCACAATTTTTTTGCACAAAGCCAGGCCGATGCCGGTGCCTTCGTATTGGCCTTTGCCGTGTAATTTTTTAAAGATCAGGAAAATCTTATCATAAAATTCATTTGAAATTCCGATGCCGTTGTCGGTGATCGAAAACTGGCAAAAGTGGTTGACGGATTTACATTGAATATGTACGACGGGAATGCCGCCCGGCGGCCCGAACTTGATGGCGTTGATAATCAGGTTCTGAAATAACTGTTTCAGGCGTGAAACATTTCCTTTGATCATATGGGGTAAATGACCCCAGGTCACCTGCGCTTGTCTGGATTCGATGATCTCTTTCAGGCTCTGCAGAATGTCCTCCAGCAATTGATCCATATCGACCAGTTCCACTTCATTTTCCCCAAATTCAACCCTGGAGTAGATCAACAGGTCCTCGATCAGCTGATTCATGTTTTTTGCGGCCCCGGCGATGAATTTAACGTAATCCCTGCCATCCTCATCCAACAGGTCCTGATAGCGGTTTTCCAGCAACTGCGCAAAAGTCCGCATGGTGCGGAGCGGCTCCCGGATATCGTGAGAGGCGATATAGGCAAAGTTCTCCAATTGCATGTTGGAGTCGATATAAGCCCTCAATTGCCGGTTCTTTTCATCCAGTTCCCGCAATTTTTCCTGCAGGATCTCCTGGGCTTTGATGCGCTCGCTGATGTTTCTAAGCACCATGATGACCTCTTTGTCATTAATAGCGCTGAAACGGGCCTCGTAATAGATATACTTTTTCCGGGCCGGCAGGGCGAATTCGAAATACCGGACCTCGCGACTGGCAATTGCGCTGTTGACATTATTGAGAATACCCGACGCAACGGGTAAAGGGACCAGTTCCGACAAATTTTTGCCAACAGGTTTCTTCACGGAGGTAAAATCGGGGAGGGCGTCGTTGACAGATGGATAATAATCGACGATAACGCCATCCGAATTGACCCTCATCTTAATATCGGGAAGGGTGCTCAGAATGGCTTTCTGGAATTGTTGCGCTTCCCCGATCTTTAATTGTGCCTGGCGCAGAAAATCCCGCTGTTCTTTTAATTTTTCCTCTCCTCTGCGGCGCACCAGCATATTGCCGAGGGCATGGCAATACAGTTTGACCGGGCCTTGTTGTAAGGCATCCCAATCGTATGCAGGGTCGGCGCTTCCGATGGATAGAATGCCCCAAACGATCCGGTCGACCCTGATGGGAAACAACAAAAAGGCGGCCAGGGAAAACCGCCGGACCCACGGCTGCCAGGTGTCGGAGAGCAGTTCGGCAGGTCCGCCGAAGCTGTTCCCGTCCTGAAGCGTACAAAACCAGGAAGGTTCGGGAGGACGAAACCTGTATTTATGTTCAAGATGAAGGTTGAGAAATACCCAGCCGGATCTCCCTTTCACAACAGCCAATTCGTCGCTAACGGTGAATTCTTCGGGGGTTTGAAACCGCACCCGCACCAGGGCAACGCTCGTGGCGTTGATGCTTTGAGCCAACAATTTGAACGACTCGCAAAGGCCCTGGTTCGGGTCTTCGGCGTTCATTAAGGCCTGTATGGAAGTATTTAAATTTTCCCAAAGCATGTTTTGCTCAGTTCCCCGGATCAACTCTCATACGTCAGGACTTGATAAATGTTTCTACTTGCCGTTCGTTTTGACCGGGGAGTTCGATAAAATACATGCCTGCGGGCAAATTCCGGGTTTCCAACCTGAATTCGGCGCCGGAAGCCGGGTAACTCCCGATCAAAATGCCTTGTGCGTTGAATACCCTGATCTGTCCGGCCGGAAGACCGGGCAGGACGCCTTCATACCGCAGGTTCAGGAATTCTCCGGAAACGGGGTTGGGGAAAACCTTCCACCGGCCCTCGCCCCGGATTTCTGCTGAAACGATATCCGACAGGGTGGAGCGGCCGTCGAGGTCCAACTGGTTCAAACGGTAGTAATACCGCAAACCGGGCCTTACTTCCGTATCGTCAAAAACGTACCGGGATTCCGTCGTTTTTTCGCCTTTTGAAGCGACCCACCCGATGGGTGTAAAATCCGTTTCCTCTTCGCTGCGCCGCTGTAGTTCGAAACCTGCGTTGTTCACCTCTTCCGCCGTCGCCCAGGTGAGCCGGATGGCGGCCTTCAGCGGTTCGGCCTCGAAACGGAGCAGTTCTACGGGCAGGACCATGTTGGGGGAATAACAGACGCGGAGGCCCCAGCCGGTGAGGGCGCCGCCGTCGTTGTCGAAGTTGTCGTTGACCTGTAAAGTCCATACCCCATTAACACTGCTGTTGATGAAAGCAGTCAGAGATTCCTCAGGCCGGTAGTTGATGGAGGTGGTCGGTGGGCAGGCGGGCGTAGCGGAAACAGCCTGGTCGTCGGCGCCAAAATTGAAGTTGTTTTCGTTGTTGCATATACCGTCAAATAACACAACCTCAAGAGGGGTAACGCCTGGGCCCCTGAGTGTGAAGGTCAGGTCGCTGATCCAGGTATGGTCGCCGACCAGGTTTACCACATTCATATCTACCACAAAACCGATATCATTGATGGGGATGGTAGAGGTGACAACCGGGGTACCATTGCCTGAAATATTATAGGGAACATCCGTGCTGATATAAGTTTGGCAGGTGGCCGTCGTAAAAGAACTGGGCGCCGACCATTCGCCGAATGTGCAGTCGTCGTTGCCACGCACCCGCCAGTAGTAGGTCGTATTGGAGGCGAGGTCGGCAACTTTTTGGTAAGGAGAACCGGCCGAAATATCTGAAAATACCAGTACGTTGAAACCGGGGTCTGTCGAAATTTCAATCCGGTAATCGTTGGTCAACGGCATTTCATCCCAATAAAATACCGGCTGGGCAGACACGTCTGTGGCCAGGTCGGCGGGAAAAGTCAGCGGCGGCGGCGTTGGACCCCCAAGGATCTGGAGCTCAAGGTCAATAGATTTTATGCCGGTCGTACTTGTCCCGGTCACCGTAATGGTATAGGACCCGCCGGGCAGCAGGCCTGCGCCGGCGAGGGTCAGCAGGGAAGACGTGCCCGGCGTTACAATGGGAGAACTCAAAACGGGAATGGTTGGCAATGGGAAGTTGGTCACCGCCAGCGTAATCAGGTCGGAGAATCCGCCAAAATCGGAGGTGTTGATCACAAATTCGGGGTCGGGCCCGGGCCCTATGCATGCCTTCAGCCGGACCGGGTTGGCGCCCAGGCCAAAATCCACCAGGCCGGTGTCAATTTCGAAATTGTAATTGGAAATATCAAAAAAGATATTGTCCGAGCAGCGCACCATGATCCGTGCGGTAGTGGAAACGCTGTCGGGCATTTCCACGTAGGCGATCCCGTTGTTGAGCAGGCGGGTAACCAGGGTGACGGGATAGGTCAGCCCGCCGTCGTACGACAGCAGGATATCCACGCTGTCGCAATTCACCGCGCCGCGGTCGGTATTGGCCACATTCCAGGTAACCAGGTGGAACTGCCCTTCCATCCAGACTGCCGCCGAGTCGGGCGATATCACCTGGAAAGGCCCGGCATCCGCATCGACGGTGAGCGCCATATCATCCTCCTCCGTACAACCGGTATTGTCGTTGTCCCCGTCCCGGACGGTCACCCGGAAATTCATAACCCGGTCGACAACCGGCAATACCTCCCAGGTAGCGCCTGTGTTGGCGGCCAGGTCAAGGAGCCGGGGAAAATAACGTTTCGAACTGTCGGACGGCGGGTAGGACCGGAACATCGGGCCCTGGGTATTGGTGGCAGCCGGCGGCATGGTTTCGCCGATTTCCGGGTTGAATTGTTCCCAGCAATAAGTCAGCGGGTCGCTGTCCGGATCGCTTCCGAAGGCGGTCAGCGCAAAAGGTGTGCCGCGGGGGATGGTACGGTTCAGGCCGGCGTCGACGGTGGGGGCGTTGTTGAGGAAAACGATCTCTTCGTGACAGTTTTCACTGGCAACAAAAGCTGCAATCTGCTGCAGGGAGACGGCATGAAAATAATCGTCGCTGCTGGTTTGCACATTGGGGGCGCAGATGCCGGCGTAACCCATGATCGTGGAGCCGCTGCCGGGTTCCATAGCGGAAGCGAGGGACCGGTTGCAGTTGTTGTTCTGGGTATGGCTGGCGCCAAACTGGTGGCCCATTTCGTGGGCAACGTAGTCGATGGCAAACGCGTCGCCCACCGGGTTACTGATACCGGTCATGGCGCGGGCTTTGTCGACGTTGTTGCATGGCCCGTTGAGTGTAGCCAGACCACCTCCTTCGGTTCCGAATACATGGCCGATATCGTAATTGGAGGGGCCGATTTCGCTGGTCATATTTCCCTGGTTTTCGCCAACCAGTTCACTGGGATCGTCATTTGTAAAAGGATCAGTCGCCGCGTTGTAATAAAAAACCTCGACCGTTTCCTCAATCAGGATCAACCGGATCGTCAAATCCTTTTCATACACCTGGTTGACCCGGTTGATGGTAGTGGTGACGGCGCTGAGGATGGTGGCGCTGCCGGAGGCGTCAAAAACCCCGAAATAGTTGGAATATTCCCCCGTCGTGGCCACCGCGAGGCGATAACTCCGGAAAACACAATCTCCCGCCTTGACTTCGGCGTCGTCAGTTTGCGAAAGAAATTTTTTATCCGTCACGTCTTCGGTTCCGCAGAGGAAGGGCGATTCCGGCTGGGGGTAATCGTGTTTGAAATAACAAAAATAGTCTGTCCGGTTGCCCTGGTATTGGGGGTCGATCAGAACCTTGCCTTTTGGGGTGGAAAAGCTGGCGCGCAGGCCGAATTCCGTCCAGTCGAGGTAAACTTTGCCGTACCCTTTGGCGGTCGGCACGCCGTAGAAGGTGCGGATGCCGGGGTAACGCACGGCCAGGCCGGGTTCCATCATATCGTAAGCTACGATGCGGAAGTTTTGGCGGGTTCCGTCCGGCAGGGGGAGGCTCAGGACGGCGTTGCTTTCCCTGGCTTTTACGTCTTTTTCGTGGGGGGCGGCCCAGAGGAAGTCGCGGACGGCGTCGGCGTCCAGCCGGATATTGCGGTGTTGGAGGGGGCGGAACAGCGGGTCGCCGTTGGGCACGATGGCGGTCTGACTCACATCCGACCAGGGATTCAAAACGTTTTGGGAGAACGCAGATGCAGACAAAAGCAGCAAAATGCTGATGATCAAGAATTTGGGTTGCATGGAGACCATTTTAGTTCAGATAATGATGAATGCACTTATCCGGGCGCGGCGCCGGGAATCCGGGTTTTCTCTCAGTATGATTTGTTAGAACGGGGAGTAAGGTCAGAATGTTTTCTGTGGATCGTTATGGCAAATGTAACAAAATTTGCCATGTCGTTCCTTCCCGCCGATTTATAAATTATCTTTTGCACAGCTCCGGATTCCAAACTATATTTGGCCCACAAATCCGATACATGAAATCCTTGACACGCCTTTTTGTCCTGTTCACCCTGATCTCTTTGATGGCCTGCAATGCTTCCGATTCCGTCGACGGCGCCTACGACCGGCCTTACGACACCTGGGTCTTCCGCTCGGTGCTCGACCAGCGCCCCAGGATGCTCAGCATTGCGCTCAACAAAAACCTCTGGCTGGCCTACAACGCCCGGACCGGCGCCCTCTACCGGGCCTGGAAAGGCGGGGTTGACCTTGTTGGGGCCGTCTACAACACTGCCCACGGCCCGCAACCCATTTCCATCGGCGACGCCTTTTTTGTCAATACCAAAGAGGATCCCTGGACGGTAGTCCGGAACGGAAAAGAAGAAAAACCCAAAATCCAGTACCGCGGCCACCGGTTTGATAAAGCTCAGGTCAGCGTACAATCCGAACTGATGCTGGAAGACGGCACGGTCGTCCGCGTCCGGGAAACGCCGGAGTACATCACCAATACCTTCGGCCAAACAGGGCTCGAACGGGTTTTTTCGGTGGAAAACCTGCCGGCCGGCGCGCAACTGGTGCTCCATTCCGATATCAGTTCCCTGCCGACAGCCGCCAACCTGCAGTCCGACGGCGCACTTACCTTCGATGTCAAAGAAGAACTCATCGAAGGCGATTTTGCAGCCGTGCAAGGCGAGTTCCAACTGGTGCTCAACCCGGGAGGCGCTACCAGACTTACGGCCTTTTTCACCAAATTCCCCATGATCGAAAACACCAATACGCAGGCGGAGGAAGAAGAAGACCGCCCCCTCGGCGCGCAATTGATGGATAAAACCGACTGCCGGACCTGCCACAATACCTTCGTCCAGACCATCGGCCCGTCTTACGTCGATATCGCCAAAAAATACCGCAATACGGCGGCCAATGTCAACACCCTGATCCGCAAAGTGAAAACCGGCGGCAGCGGCGTCTGGGGTCAGACCGCCATGACGCCCCACCCCGAACTGACCGACGAGGAATTGCAGGCCATGATCGGTTATATCATGGACCTGGACGCAGCGGAAGAAGCCAAACTCGCCGCCATCGAATCCGGGCCCGCCCTGACCGACCTGGATTTCAAACCCGCAACGGAAGGTCTGAACCCCGATGATATCTTCCCGGGCGCCATTTACAGCATTTTTGCACACACCAAACGGCTGTACAGCCTGGCCGACGCCGATTTTACCGCCACACCCGCCGCTGCCGGCATCATCCCGATGGTGGTGGCCACCGACGCCGACCTCCAAGAATTGCCCGACAATTCAGGCATCGAGGTAAAAGGGTATATCAAAGTCCCGAAATCCAATAATTATACCCTTCGCCTGGTGAGCGACGACGGCTCCCGTCTGTTTGTCGGCGACCAGGAGGTTGTCAACCACGATGGCGAACACGGCGCCGACCCCAAAGACGGCGATATTGCCCTGGCCGAAGGCTACCACCCGTTCACGATCCGGTATTTCCAGTCGCTGGGCGGGCGCAGCCTTGCATTTTACTGGAAACCGTACGGCAGCGAAGACTTCGAGCCCGTCCCGGAAAGTGTGCTCTTTCACAACCGCAACGACCGTCCGGACGGCGCCGGCGCCATGGCCCTGGGGACCCAAACCCGGGTACCCGGCGACGGAGTTCCGCTCGACGGCGTCCACCCCAGCTATGACCTCAGCCAGGCGCGGCCCGATGATTTTGTCAAAAAGATCGGCGGCCTCGACTTTATGTCCGACGGCCGTATGGTCGTCAGCGTCTGGGATTCCGAGGGCGGGGTCTATATCCTGGAAGGCGTGGACAGTGGCGACCCTTCGAAGATCAAATACAAACGCATTGCCCAGGGACTGGCCGAACCGCTGGGCCTCAAGGTCGTGGACGATGAGATCTACGTGCTCCAGAAACACGAACTCACGAAACTCGTCGACCACGACGACGACGAGGTGATCGACGAATATTATACCGTTTGCAACGAATGGAAGGTATCCGCCAATTTCCACGAATTTGCCTTCGGCCTGGCTTTTAAAGAGGGGTACTTTTACGCGGCGCTGGCCATTGCCATTTTGCCCGGCGGCGCCAGCGCCAACCCGCAGATCATCGACCGCGGCAAGGCCATCCGGATCAGCAAGGAAACCGGCCGGCTGGAATTTGTGGCAGAAGGCCTGCGCACCCCCAACGGCGTTGGTATCGGCGCGGACGGCGAAATTTTTATCGCGGACAACCAGGGCGACTGGCTGCCCTCCTCCAAGATCCTGCACGTCACCCGCGGCGCATTTTTTGGATCCCGGGCAGTGGATTCGGCCCGCGTGGCCAATTTTCCGGTGAAACAACCGGTCGTATGGCTGCCGCAGGATGAGATCGGCAATTCACCCAGCACACCCCTGGCCCTCAACGACGGCCCGTACAAAGGCCAGATGATCCACGGCGAGGTCACCCACGGCGGCGTCAAACGCGTGTTTGTGGAAAAAGTGGACGGCGAGTACCAGGGCGCGGTTTTCCGTTTCACCCAGGGACTCGAAGCGGGCGTCAACCGCATGGCCTGGGGCCCCGACGGCGCCTTGTACATGGGCGGTGTGGGCAACCCCGGCAACTGGTCGCACAGCGGCCGGAACTGGTACGGCCTGCAGCGCCTGAAATACAACGGCAAACCCACCTTCGAAATGCTGGCCGTGCGCGCCAGGTCGAACGGCATGGAGATCGAACTCACCCAGCCGCTGGCCGAAGGATTCGGCAGCTCGCCGGATGAATATGAGATCCAGCAATGGCGTTACCAACCCACGGCCAATTACGGCGGCCCGAAACTGGACCTGACCCCGATGAAGCCAAAATCTGTGCATATTTCAGACGACCGCAAAAAGATTTTCCTGGAACTGGACGGCCTGCTGCCGGAACACGTGGTATACCTCCACCTGCCGTATGCCTGGACCAATACCGAAGACGAACCGATCTGGTCGACGGAAGCCTGGTACACCCTGAACCGGATACCGGAGAACCAACCCGGGTTTAACAATCCGGCGCCGCCGCCGCCCGCACTCAATTCGCTGACGGAAACCGAACGCGCGGCCGGCTGGCAACTGCTGTTCGACGGACAGACCACCAACGGCTGGCACACCTTCAACAAACCCGCTGCCGGACCGGGCTGGAAGGTGAAAGACGGCGCCCTGGGGCTCGAAAAAAGCAGTCCGGAAGAAGAAGCCGGCGATCTGGTGACCAGCGAGGAATTCGAAAATTTCGACCTGCGCCTGGAATGGAAGATCAGTGCCTGCGGCAACAGCGGCCTGATGTTTAACGTGGTGGAAGACAAAAAATATTGCTGCCCCTGGCATACCGGCCCCGAATTGCAGATCCTCGACAATACCTGCCACCCCGACGCCAGGATCCCGACCCACCGGGCCAGCGACCTTTACGACATGATCGCCTCCCAGCCGGAAACCGTCAAACCGGCAGGTCAGTGGAACCGCGTCCGGCTCGTTGTCAAGGACGGAAAAGCCGAACATTGGTTAAATGGCAGAAAAGTGCTTACCTTCGAGCTATTCAACCAGCAATGGGCGGATATGATCGCCGGCAGCAAGTTCAAGGATATGCCTGATTTCGGCAAATCCCGGAAAGGCAAGATCTCTTTGCAGGATCATGGGGATAGGGTTTGGTTCAGGAATATTAAGATCAGGAAATATTGATTAAATTGATTCGATTGGACAAATGATTCGATTGGTTCGATTGGTCTCTAAAATCGGATCATTCGTTCCAATCGATTGAATCGAATCAATAAAAGAATTATTAACTAACGAAAAACCTTTTACACAATGGAGAACATCAACCGGAATCGCTTGTTTTTTGCCAGTTGCATGGCCTTGGTGGTCACAGCCATGACCTTTGCCATCCGGGCAAGGCTGGAAACCGTTTTTGGGCCCGACGGCAAGGGGCTCACCCTTGAGCAGATCGGTTTTGCATTTACGCCCGCATTCTGGGGTTTTACCCTGGCCATGATCATCGGCGGCCCGCTGGTGGACAGTCTGGGCATGAAGCGGATCGTTTGGCTGGCCTTTATTACGCATGCCATCGGGATCGTCGCCACGTTGATGGCGTCCGACCAGACCTCCCTGTTCCTGGCCACGCTGGCCGTCGGGATCGGTAACGGCATGGTTGAAGCAGCTTGCAATCCATTGGTTGCCTCCATGTATCCCACTGAAAAAGTCAAGATGCTCAACCGTTTTCACGTCTGGTTCCCCGGGGGAATCGTGATCGGCAGTATTGTCGGTTACCTGGTGATGGACCAGATGGGGTTGAGCTGGCAGGTCATGGTCGGCACCCTGTTTATACCGCTGGCTATATACGGGTTCATGTTCCTGGGCCAGGCTTTCCCGCAGACGGAAAGGGTTACGATGGGCGTGAGCTACGGCAGGATGTGGGGTTCTATCGCCACGCCGCTATTCCTGTTCATGGCGTTTTGCATGTTGCTGACGGCTGCCACCGAACTGGGCACCAACCAGCGCATTGAATCCTTGTTGAAGGATACCGGCGTTGCCGCGTTGCTGGTGCTGGCGTTCATCAACGGCATCATGGCTTTGGGCCGGGCATTTGCGGGGCCGGTTGCACACCGGTTGAGCACCTCCGGCATGTTGTTGTTTTCCGCTGTTTTCTCCTGCCTGGGGCTGATCCTGCTGAGTCAGACGACCGGTACGATGACCTTTGTATCGGCGGCCATTTTTGCCGTAGGCATTACTTTCTTCTGGCCGACGATGTTGTCGTTTGTGGCTGAAAATATCCCGGAGAGCGGCGCATTGGGTCTGTCTGTTATGGGCGGCCTGGGCATGTTGTCCACCGCCACGGTTTTACCGGTGATCGGAAAATGGATGGATGAAAGCACCACCGGATCGCAGGTCCTCCAGACGATGGCGATCCTGCCAGGGGTATTGATCGTTTTGTTTGCCGGGTTGAATTTATATATGCGGCGGCGGAAGGCAGTTTAGCCGTCTTCAGCCTTACAGTTGACAGCACGGCACAAAGACTGCCATCCGTCCCAATGGGTCGGACAAGCCTGCCAACTTTCAAACTGCCAACTGAATAACCGGCTCATGCCGCACCGGGAAATTGCACGAATTGGCGATGAAACACAGTTCATTGGCCTTTTCGTGCAATTTTTCGGCCAGGGCCAGGTGTTCCTGCCGGGTGATCACAATGGACGGACGCAGGGTTACTTCCGAAAAACGACCGCCGCCGTTGCCGGTTTCCGTCATGGTTCCCGTCGCATCGTCCGAATATTCCACTACGGTGATCCCGTTGTCCGCGCAAAGGTGCAGGTACCAGAGCATATGGCACGCCGACAGTGAGGCGACCAGCAACTCTTCGGGATTGTACCGGGTTTGATCCCCGCGGAAGGCAGGGTCGGAAGAGCCGGGGATCTCGGGTTTATGTTCGGCCCGGATGGTGTGGCTGCGTTCGTAGGCGCGGTAGTTTTGAGTTCCCTGGCCTTGGTTGCCGGTCCATTCGACGGTGATGGCGTAGTGGTGGTTTTTGTTCATAATTGTTTATGATGGTTTATGATTGTTTATGATGGTTTATGATGGTTGTTGACGGACGTTAACTACAATGAACCACAATGAACCACAATGAACCACAATGAACTACAATGAACCACAATGAACTACAATGAACTACAATAAACCACAATAAACCAAAATGGGAAGATGGGATAAACTTCCGGGGCATTTTCAGGAGTTGTCTGTGTCGTCCAGGTGGATCAGGTGCAAAAAACGATGGGCGACCGGCGCAAACAACACAGCGACTACAGACAAAAAGGCCACGCCTGAAAAAAGGGCGTAAAAACCGGCAAAAAGCTTTGCAGCGGCCGTTTCCATCTCATCCACAGGCCCCATGCCGGTCAGGATCATCGATGCGTTGAGGAAGGCGTCGACCCAACCCATATTTCCGAGGAACCGGTAACCCGTCATTCCAATCCCCAGGGAAATGCCCAGGACAAGGGTCGAATACAAAAAGTGCCGGAGCACCCTTCTGAAAAAAGCTCCCCGGGAAAGCAAAGGCTGGTTTCGGCGTTCAAACATAGGCTAAAATTGAATTTTTTTTTATTTTGTCCGGATTCTCCCAAACAAGGTTACGGAAATTTCCTCAAAAAATGGGCAAAACAACAATGAACAACAATAAACCACAATGAACAATAATAAACACCTGTTCCACACCCTGTTCCTCCTTCTTTTGATCGCAGGCTGCCGGCCCCCTACCCCCCGCACCACCTGGGAAGTACACGGCGGGGGCAAAGACAATATCCGATACTCCACCCTGGATCAGATCCATACCGGCAATGTCGGCCAACTGAAAATACTGTGGACTTATCATACCGGCGACGCCGATACCATGACCCAGATCCAGACCAACCCGATCGAGGCGGACGGCATTTTGTACGGTGTTTCTCCAAAACTCAAACTCTTTGCCCTGGATGCAGCGACCGGCCAGGAAAAATGGGTGTTTGATCCCCTTGAAGACTCGCCTCAGGACTCCAGGGGCGGTTTTTATTTTATGAACACCTGCCGGGGCGTCACCCTGTACCGGGGCGGGAACGGCGAAAAAAGGATATTTTACGGCGCCGGGCCCTACCTGTTTTGTATAGACGGCCTTTCCGGAAAACTGATAACGGATTTTGGCCTCGGCGGCCGTATCGACCTGCACGAAGGCCTCGGCCGGGAGGTGTCCAACCTGTTTGTGGCCAACACAACTCCAGGGGTGATCTACAAGGATATGATCATTGTAGGCATGCGAGTGGACGAATCCGCCGCCGCCGCTCCCGGCCATATCCGGGCTTACGACGTGAAGACGGGCCAGATCCGGTGGATCTTTCACACCATCCCCCAAAAAGGCGAACCAGGGTATGAAACCTGGGACGACCCCGAGGCCTACCTCAACGTGGGCGGCGCCAATTCCTGGAGCGGCCTCAGCCTCGACGAGGAAAGAGGCATCGTTTTTGTGCCCACCGGCTCGGCCTCCTTCGACTTTTACGGCGGCAAACGCCTGGGCGACAACCTGTACGCCAACTGCCTGATCGCCCTCGACGCCAATACCGGCCGGCGGATCTGGCATTTCCAGACCGTTCACCACGACGTCTGGGACCGAGACCTGCCCACCGCCCCCGCGCTGGTGACCATCAAAAAGGACGGGCGCAGGATCGAAGCCGTGGCCCAGCCCACCAAATCGGGGCTCATCTTCCTTTTTGACCGCCTGACCGGTCAACCCGTTTACCCCATCGAAGAAAGACCTGTTCCGACAGATACCGAACTGGCCGGCGAAAGACTGGCCCCCACCCAACCCTGGCCGACCTTACCCGAGCCGTTTTCCCGGCAACAGGTGACTGAGGCCGATCTCAACGACCTCGTGCCAGATTCATCCTATCAGGAGATCAAACGACAATTTGCGTCTTACCGGAAAGACCATCTGTTTGCGCCTCCATCCAAACAAGGGACCGTCATTTTTCCCGGATTTGACGGCGGCGCCGAATGGGGCGGCCCTGCGTTCGACCCGGAAACGGGCGTGATGTACGTCAATGCCAACGAAATGCCCTGGATCCTGACCATGGTGGAAAATAAGGACGAAGGGCCAAAGGAAGAGAACAAACTTCAGGCCGGAACCCGGTTGTACAAACGGCATTGCCGCTCCTGTCACGGCCCTGCCCTGAAAGGCGCCGGAAATGTGCCTTCTATAGTGGAAGCCAAAACCAAATACGACGGCGCCGGGTTTGCAACCCTCGTTCGCTCGGGCGTGCGCATGATGCCCGCTTTCCCCCAACTGGCCGACGCCGAACTGGAAGCCATCGCCTCCTTTGTGCTGGACGACAAAAAACTGCAACCCCAAAAGTATACCGGCCCGGTCGAGTCTGAGAACCCGTACTGGAAAATGCCTTATGATATGACCGGCTATAACAAGTTCCTGACCAAAGAAGGTTATCCCGGCATCAAACCACCCTGGGGCACACTCAATGCGGTAGACCTCAACACGGGTAAACTCCTCTGGAAAACGACGCTGGGTGATTACCCGGAATTCAAAGCCAAAGGCATCCATACCGGCACCGAAAACTACGGCGGCCCCGTGGTGACGGCCGGCGGACTAGTGTTCATCGCCGCCACCCGCGACGAAAAATTCCGCGCCTTCGACAAAAAAACCGGCGAACTGCTGCTGGAAACCGACCTGCCCGCCTCCGGGTTTGCCACGCCCGCGGTGTACGAGCTGAACGGGAAACAATACGTGGTGATCGCCTGCGGCGGCGGGAAACTGAATACGCGCAGCGGGGATGCGTATGTGGCATTTGGGGTGGGGGAATAACCGGGAATCCCCATATTTTAACGACTGCCCACTTTTACATTTTGAATTTTACATTTTACATTTTGCATTTAAAAAGCAGATCGATCACGTCAGGTTTTTATGTGAAGGTTGAAAGTGAGACGATATCCCCCGCCGACGGGGGCAGGGGGTGGAAAAAAATCGTAAACCATTGGTTTTTAGTAATAATTGGGGATTGGATTGGAAATAATGGCGTAAACCAAGCCCCCACCCCCGCCAGCGGGGGATAGTGTTCACTCGGGATCATACGTTTAAGTTTCATCGAATCGGCAGTCGTAAAAATATAAATTAACGTGAGCTTTGGATATTTGGATAGCGGTCTGCCACAAAACGGTCCAGTGGCCCGGCATTTTTGTAACTGCCACGGATGAGAACGGCGCCCGGTCCAGCGGACCGGTATCTAACCAACCGAAGCAGATTTAAACACGCGATCAAAACCGGTTACCCGTCCGGTTTTCGGTTATCTTTTTAACCCTTTGCGGCGCTTTCGGCAAAAGATACCGGACCTACGGCCCGGAAGCCCTGTCATTTGGCCGGTGTTACCAGGATATCGGACCGCTGGTCCGACCGTAAGTTGATTTCAAATCGTCACATTCAATCGATATACCCATAATCCTTTAAATTATACTGCACGCTGGCAATTATTGTGCATCGGATCGTGGCTGCCGCCTTCAGGGGTAAGGGGCGAGCGCTGGCCTGATGCACAAAACCTGGCCACGCGAAGTATAATATCCGGGAAAACCTCGGATTTTGAAGAATCCAAATGGCTTTGGGATGAATTTAAAGTCTTCGAAAGATGAAATTTTTCTCTAAGTTGCATTTGTCGGCCCGGAAAACTAAATTTAACCTACATTCGTACCAAACAACCCCAAACCACCCCAAACAACCCCAAACCACCCCAAACAACCCCAAACCACCCCAAACAATTCCCAACCACACCAACCACTCAACCATGAAAAAAACCACCCTCCACCTCCTCTTCCTCCTCACCGGCCTGGCGGCCTCCGCCCAGGGTACCCGGCTATTGCGCCAACCCGACCTGAGTGACCGCCTCATCGTTTTTGCCTATGCGGGCGATATCTGGACGGTAGACAAATCCGGCGGGAGCGCCAGACGCCTGACCAGTTTCCAGGGCGTGGAATCCAACCCGAAATTTTCTCCGGATGGGTCAATGGTGGCCTTCACTGCCCAGTACGGCGGCAATCCGGATGTCTTTGTGATTCCCGCCGAAGGAGGCGAGCCCCGGCGGTTGACCTGGCACCCGGGCCCCGACGTGGTGCGCGGTTGGAGCCCCGACGGCAAGGTGGTTTTTAATTCCGGCCGCGAAAGTGTGCCCAACGGCAATACCAAATTGTGGCAGATCGGCCTCAACGAAGGTCTTCCGCACCCACTGCCGATGCCGCGGTCTTTCCGGGGCGAATATTCCCCCGACGGGACGGCCTTTGCCTACGAACCGGTAGCGCCCTGGGACGAGGAATTCCGCAATTACCGCGGCGGTCAGAACCGGCCCATCTGGGTATTGAACCTGCAGGATTACTCGCTCAAAACCCTGCCCTGGCAGAACAGCCACGATATGCAACCGGTCTGGATCGGTCAGCAAATCTACTTTTTATCCGACCGCGACCTGGCCATGAATATCTACCGTTTTGATATGCAAACCTCGGCCCTGGAACAGGTCACTTTTTTTGCCGAATATGACGTAAAAAATATCGCCTCCGGCGGCGGGGCCATCGTATTTGAGTACGGCGGAGACCTGTACACCCTCGACCCTGCGACAAAAACCCACGCCAAAATCCCGATCGAAGTTAAGGGCGATTTTCCCTGGCTGCAACCCCAGTGGAAACCCGTGGCCGACGCGCTGAAAAACGCTTCCCTGTCTCCCGGCGGAAAAAGGGTTTTGTTCGAAGCGCGCGGCGAGATCATTACCGTTCCGGTGGAAAAAGGGGATTTCCGGAACCTTACCAACGACCCCGGCGCTAGGGATCACGACCCCGTCTGGTCGCCCGACGGCAAAAACATCGCCTGGTTTTCGGACCAGAGCGGCGAGTACAGCCTGATGATCGGTGCACAGGACGGCCTGACCAAACCGCGGGAGATCAAAATCCCTGCGCCCACTTTTTATTATTCGCCCTCCTGGTCGCCCGACGGCAAATACATCGCCTACACCGACCACCTGCAGCAACTGTGGATGATCGACGTTGCCACCGGCAAAAATACCCTGATCGATCAGGAGTTGTTCCTGCATCCTGAAAGGACGATCAACCCGGTCTGGTCGCCCGATTCGAAATGGATCGCCTACGCCCGTCGCCTGGAAAGCCAGTTCCACGCCATTTTCGCCTGGTCCATTGATCAGTCGCAATTTATTCAGCTCACCGACGGGCTGTCCGACGCCGTTTCCCCGGCCTGGGATGCAAGCGGGAAATACCTGTATTTTCTGGCCAGCACCAATTTTGCATTGGCCGGCGGGTGGCTGGATATGAGCTCTATTGAGCGGCCGGTCCGCCGTTCGGCTTATTTTATGGTGCTGAAAAAAGGAGAGCCCTCCCCGCTGTTGCCCGAAAGTGATGAAGAAGCCGGCGAAACTGCGCCGGAAAAAGATAAAGTGGACGCCAAAGCACCCGAAGATGCGGCCAAAAAAACCGAACCGGCCATCCGGGTTCAGATCGATCCGGACGGCCTCAGTCAGCGCATCCTTTCCCTGGGACTGCCCGCCCGGAATTATTCCATGCTGAAGTCGGGCGCCGAAGGCGAGTTGTTTTTGGCCGAGATCGTAGAAAACCAGGACGGCCAGACCCTCCACAAATACACCCTGAAGGACCGGAAAGCCGACAAGTTTTTATCGCCTTTGCATTCATTTGCCCTCTCCGCCGATGGCAAAAAGGTCCTGTACCAGTCCGGCCAGCAATGGGGTGTAGTGGACGCTTCGGCCAAACCTAATATCGGCGACGGCAGTCTGAACGTTTCCGGCGTGCAGATCCGGCTGGATCCCGGAAAGGAATGGAAACAGATGTTCCAGGAAGCCTGGCGGTACCAGCGGGATTTCCTCTACGTTAAAAACGTGCACGGCGCCGACTGGAAGAAGGTCTACGAAATGTACGCTCCGCTGACCGACCACGTGGCGCACCGCAGCGACCTCACCTACCTGCTCGATATCCTGGGCGGCGAGGTTTCCATCGGCCATTCCTTCACCGGCGGCGGCGATTTTCCGACAACCAACCCCGTAAAGACCGGGCTTTTGGGCGCCGACCTGGAAGTGGCCAACAACCGCTATCGCATCAAAAAGATCTATACCGGCGAAAACTGGAACCCGGATCTGCGGGCGCCGCTCAGTACACCCGGCGTGGATGTTTCGGAAGGGGATTATATCCTGGCTGTGGACGGTGTGAACCTGACAGCTGCCATGAACCCCTACAGCCTTTTTGAGAACAAGGCAGACAAACAGGTTGTGCTCAAAGTCAGCAAAGACTCCGCCGGCGCCAATTCCCGGCAGGCAAAGGTTGTGCCCGTAGACAACGAGAACGGCCTGCGCACCTTCGCCTGGGTGGAAGGCAACCGAAGGAAGGTAGACCAACTCACCAATGGCCGGATCGCGTATGTCTGGCTGCCCAATACGGCCGAAGACGGGTATGCCTATTTCAACCGGTATTATTTCGCACAGCAACACAAACAAGGCGTAATCCTGGACGAAAGATTCAACGGCGGTGGGTACATCGCCGATTATTTTGTGGACATCCTCAACCGGCAACTCCGCGGTTATTTCAACAACGTAGCCGGCAAACGAACCCCCTGGACCGAACCCCTCACCGGCATATTCGGCCCAAAAGTGATGATCATCAACGAAATGGCGGGTTCCGGCGGAGACATGCTGCCCTACCTGTTCCGGCATATGAAACTGGGCCCCCTGGTCGGAACCAAAACCTGGGGTGGCCTTGTCGGCATCTGGGATACCCCCGACCTGATCGACGGTGGCTACATGACGGCCCCACGCGGCGGTTTCTTCGACCTGGAAGGCAAATGGGACGTCGAAAACGTCGGCATCGCTCCGGATATCGAAGTGGAAATGACCCCCAAAGAAGTGATCCAGGGTCGCGACCCCCAACTGGAGCGGGCGGTGGAAGAGGCGTTAAGGCTGTTGAAGGAAAACCCCGTGCAGTTGAAAGGGGAGCCGGCGGCGCCGGTAAGAGCAGTCCGGCCGGGGCGGGGGTGAAGGTAATGCCTTCAGGTTAACACTGGCTCACACTTTTATACCGCGCGCCGGATGGTTTGCCAAAAACCATCCGGCGCGCGGTATATTTAATTGCTTCCCCTGTAAACCACCCCTACCGAAGGTGAAAACCCCAGCGTCTGGTGGTAAGTCGCACTGATATCTATGCCAAAAATCTCATTGATGGTATATCCTGCTCCGAAACTGGCCTCCACGGGTTGGGTAGCCAACCCCAGCCTGAGCGCGAGCGCTTCGATGATCCGGTAATCCAGGCCCGTTCTGATCCTCGGGGTGAATTCAGCATCTTTTTCAATTTCCGCCAGCAGCGAGATCTGTTCGGAAGGGCGGTAAACAAAACCCAGGCGAAAAACAGTCGGCAGGTTTTCGCCGGAAACCAGTTCGATGCGCACCGGGCTGGAGACATGGGCCCCCATGGAAAGCCTCGCACTCAAGTCAGCCATCAACCCGAGTTCAAAAGACGGGGTAAGCCGGCTGCCGTATTCTTCAATCCGATGGTTGTACAACAGCATTTGAGCGCCCAGCGACAAGTGATCGGTCAGTTTTCTGCCGTACGCCAACCCTGCCCGCTGTTCGCTGTACAGTTCAAATCCGAAGCTGTGCAGGGTCAGTCCCCATACGCCTGATCCCGTCGGGAAAGCCGCTGCGGCGCCGATGCTTTGCAATTCTTCCAGGCCGAACCGGCGTTCTGCCTGAACAGCGGCAGAAAAGGCCTCCAGCCCGGCCAGCCCGGCCTGGTTGCCCCACGCAGCGCCGATATCGTCCAGGGTGGTTCGGACGCCTCCCATGCCAATCGATCGCGCGCCCGCGGAAGGTTGGCCGCCTGATTGGCCTTTCAACATAAAAGGGATAAAACTCAGGCAGACCGAGCATATTGCAATACCGTATTTGATTACCATCTTTTTGGGTTTAAAAATCCAATCAATTCCAATCGGATCAATCGGATCAATCGCATCAATCGCATCAATCGCATCAATCGCATCAATCGAACCAATCGAACCAATCGAACCAATCGAACCAATCGAACCAATCGCATCAATCGAACCAATTAGCCTACATTTCCACCCCATTGTCCCTGCTGATCTTTGCAAAAAAACGGCCCGCTTCGGTCATCCGGCGTTCTTTGGTATGCAAGTCCACTTCCACCAACCCGAAACGATAGGTCGGCCCAAGGTTCCATTCAAAATTGTCAAAAGTGCTCCAGTAGATAAAGCCGCGCAGATCCACACCCTGATCGAGGGCTTTTCGGCAAACCAGGAGATAATCCTTCATACTTTGGATCCGCACATTGGCATCATCCGTGCAGATCCCGTTTTCCACAACGATCACCGGTTTTTTATACCAGCGGTAAAACTTTTTGATCATGCGTCCCAGACCTTCCGGCCGGTAGCCCCACATTTTATCGTGCGGGATCTTTAATTTATCCAGGCGCCCGGGTTTCTCCACTTCGGTAATGGCAAAAGGCGTAAAGGGTACATAGGCATAGTAGCTGAGCCCCCAGAAATCGCATTTCCTGAACCGGCGTGAAGCTCTTTTGTGAAACCACCAGTCGGCAAAACGGGCCGGAATATTCCCCAGGGGATGAAGCGACTGGAACCAGGCCGTGTTCAGCGAAATACCTACCCAGGCCTGAGGATGGGCAGCTTTGATCAGGTCGAACAATATGCCGTGCGCAATGCTCATCATCCGCAGGCACCGGTTCGATTTGAAATAATTTTTGCGGAACGGGGGGAAAACGCCCAAAGTAAATGCGTTCATCGCATAGACATTCGGCTCGTTGAACGTATTCCAGTAACGGGCATATTCGCCAAAATGGCGGATGCATTTTTGCCCGAAATCGATGAATGCGTTCAGGTTCTCTTCCTTCAGCCAGCCCCCCGTCCTTTCAAACCACATCGGGTGGGAAAAATGATGGAGGACAAACATGATGGTCATACCCGAAGCGTTCAACTGCTGAAAAAAGCGGCGGTATTCTTCCACTACAAGGGGGTTGAATGGTGCAAATGGAGCAGGTTGCAACCTGGCCCAATCTACGCCGCACCGGTACACGGTACCGAACTGGCAGATGTACTCCAGGTCCTCGTGCCGCCGGAGTTCATGATCGGCCGTCCGGTCAAAAATATGCCCGTCCCTGGATTTTACACCCTTCCAGTTGTGGTCGGAGGCCGTTTCGATCTGAGCCGAAGAGGTGGAACTTCCCCATAAAAACCCTTCCGGAAAGGTGATCATCATACATTTTCCGCTTTACGGGCCAAGATAGGTGTTTGGGCGGAATTAGACAACGATTCAGGGTTTTCCCGAAGGGATGGCTATGCCACACGGTTTCAGGGTTTCAGGGTTTCAGTGTTACACGGTTTCAGTGAAACCATATAACCATGAAACCATATAACCATGAAACCAGAACCTCCCTCCAACCACATACTCAAATCGACCAAAGAATAGCCCCCTTGGTCGTTGGCTCAACGGATCTGGCAATCGCCCCTTTTCGCCCGTAGCTTTGCATTAAAACAATCAAAAAACAATTTTGAAAACAATGAAAAAAGGAATTCTTTTTCTGATCCTGACTGGTTTAACGACGTTTGCTTCGGCTCAAACCATCACAGCCGGTGTGAAGGCCGGTTTCCAAATCACCAATTACACCAAAACGTCTAATTCGAAAGCGGCGCTGAACTGGCATGCCGGCGGTTTCGGATCGTACAGCATTGCGCCAAAATGGGCGGCAAAAGCGGAAGTTCTCCTCTCTGCACAGGGCATCAAATCCGAAAACGGCAAGTACGCCGACCAGGTTCTGTACCTGAACATTCCCCTGCTGGCTGTTTTTGAACCGATGGAGAAACTGAGTGTAGAAGCGGGTTTTCAACCCGGCCTGCTGATGAGCGCCAAATTGAAATTCCTGGATGAAGGCGGTTCTTCCGACCGCAGCGACAAGTACAAGGGCGGCGATATGTCCTTTATCTTTGGAGCAGGTTACAAGGTGATGGATGCCCTGACGGTGAGTTTCCGGATGAACCTCGGACTTTCACAGTTCCACGAACAGGCTGTTGAATCCCGCCAAAGGGTTTTCCAGGTGTCGGCCGCTTATGACCTCGGCAAGTGGAGCAAATAACTTTAAGCTTTAATCCCATGAAACTTTTTTAAAATCACCCGAAAGTTCAGTCGAGCCTCGGAAGGCCAAATGAAAACTTTGTCGGAGACTTGGAGAGGGGGAGATATGGAGACTTGGAGAGGGGGAGACTTGGAGAGGGGGGAGAAGAAATTTCCCTCTCACTCTCTCACCCTCTCACTCTCTCACTCACTCTCTCACTCTCTAAATAATCGTATCTTGTTCAATAAAAAAGAGGGTCAAAGTTTTGATATAAACAATGAAGTACCCATAAATTGAAACCATCCATCCACATATGGCTTATTATCCTGGCCGGTTTTTCCGGATTACACGCTCAGAAACCTGAATACCGGCGCATTGCAATCAGAGAAGCGGGCGGTTTTCCATTGAGTGAGATTTCAAGTCTGGCAGAAGATCAAAAAGGTTTCATCTGGATCACCAATTACTATGGTTTGGCCAAATACGACGGCACCTCGATGAAATTTTTTGCCAACTCTCCCCTTGACTCCCAGAGTATAACTTTCGGAGGGCTGAATCACCTGAAAAACAGCCGGAACAACGGAATGTGGATCGGAAGCCTCAACGGAGGCCTTTGTTTTTTTGACCTGAATACAGAACTGGCGATCAACTACCTCAACGATCCGGCGAATCCGGGTTCGTTGGCGAATAATCAAATGGTTGTGCCGTTTGAGGACCCGGAAGGCAATCTTTGGGCAGGTTCTTTTGACTTTACCCTGAGTTGGCTTCCGCCGGGTGGACCTGAGTTTTGTCATTTCCGGCCCGACCTTCCCGAAGAATTCCAACTCATCAACTCCGAACCAGGCGCCTTGGGTGAAATTATTCAGGATACCAGAGATCCGGATCTGATCTGGCTGGGTTCAAAATATGGGCTTTTTTCATTCCGGAAATCAACCCAGACCTTTGCTTTTCACCCGTTTGAGCGGCAGATCCGGTTCTGGTACCGGGATTATGCCATACAATTGCTGATGACCCCGGACCATCGCATCTGGGTTGGGGGGGCTGACACCGGTTTGCTGCAATTCGATCCGGAAACGCTTACCTGGCGATCCTGGAGAAATCACGAAGCCCTGACTAACCCTTCGGTATCCATCAATACCATCTCCAACATTATTCAGGCAGGTAAAGACTGGTTGCTGGCGACTACCAACCGGGGAGATTTATGGTGGTTGAACCGGAAGACCGGTTCTCTGGAAATCGAAAAACCCTACCCGGCCAATGTAAATGCCGGCCCTGCTATTTATTCGGCATTGGAATGTTCCAATGGAGATATCCTGCTTGGACGGGGCAACGACCTGCTCCGCCTCACTCAAAAACCGCCTGCTTTTCCATTTGTATACCTTCCGGGCAAAAATCCTTTGCTTCGGAATAATAACTGGCAGCGCGCCACCTTGCTGTCGAAAAACCGGAAACAGTTGTACATCGGCACGTTGCACGGCAACGGCTTGTTGATCTGGGATCTTGAAAAAGATCAAATAAAGGCGATCAAATACCGGGAGCATTCTTTGGAGGCGGATGTTTTTATGGATGATTTATGCTGGGATGATTCGGATTGCCTTTGGATCGGCAGTGAAAACGGTATGTTATACCTCAACCCGGGCGCCAATAAAATATACCCCGGAGCGGTTTGTTACCCTCCGCTGCATCGCCTGGCCAATACGCATATATCTGCCGTAAATGCTGCCGGCGATCAATTATGGATCGGAACGCTCCATTCCGGCTTGTACTGCCTTGAAACCATCACCGGCGCTTTGGAAAAAACAACCGACCCCGTATTAGCGGAAGCTGCCATTTCAAAAATCGCCCCCGGACCTGACGGCAATATCTGGATCGGGCACAATCAGGGTTTGAGCTATTACGAACCCGCCGGAAAAAAATTCACCCATTTCGGCCGGAATAAAAAACAAAAACCAGGGCTAAGCCATGTACAGGTTACTGATTTTGAATGGGATAATCACGGCGGATTATGGATCGCCACCCTTGGCGGCGGATTAAATTACCTGGTAAAGGATCAAAACGGCGCCTTTTCGTTTCGTTATTTCATCAACGACGGCGCTCCCGGCGGCAATAATTTTTACCAGGTTGAGTTCCATCCCAACGGCCGGATCTGGCTGGGCGCCGACAGCGGGTTGGCCGTCCTGGACCCCAAAAACGGTATATTCACCAATTTTGATACCCGTGACGGCCTGTTTGCCAAAATTGGCGCATTACAAGTCCTGCCGGATGGAAAAATCATGAGCGGCGGTAATATCGGATTTCATTTATTCCATCCCGATACCTTATTCAATTCGGAAACGGCGCCGGAGCCCTATATCAAAAGCTTCAAGGTTTTTGACCGCGAACTGCCGTTGAAGGAGCAGATCATCCTGGCGCCTGGCCAGAATCACTTTTCGCTGGAATTGGGCGCCCTTAATTTCAATATCAACGCAAGAAACTCCTATTCCTATCAACTTTCAGGATACGACCGCAATTGGGTGCATTCCGGTGAACGGGATTATGTCGCCTACACGAATTTGCCACCAGGGTCTTATCAATTCCGGATGAAAGCCGCCACACGCCATAATTTTTCAACGGACCGGGAGGTCTCCCTCCAAATCCGCATCCGTCCGCATTTCTGGCAAACGCTATGGTTTCAGATGATGATCGCGACCGGGTTGGCCGCGGCAGCCTGGGGGATCGGGACATACCGGAGCTTTAAACGACGCGAAGAACAGGCCCGGCAGATCATCGATTATTACGCCCATTCCACCCATGATTTTTCAACAGAAGATGACATATTATGGGATCTTGCCGGCAATTGCCTTTCCCGCCTGGATTTTGAGGATTGTGTCATCTATCTGGTCGACGAACAACGCCAGGTCCTGGTTCAGAAAGCAGCCCTTGGCCCCAAAAGCCCGAAACCCAACGAAATTTCCGACCCCCTTGAAATTCCGGTCGGCAAAGGCATTGTCGGGGCGGTTGCCCAATCCGGAAAAGGAGAGATCATAACAGATGTGCGAAAAGATCCAAGGTACATCTCCGACAATTTTGAAGGCAGATCTGAAATTGCGATCCCCATCCTGCACGATGAAAAAGTCATCGGAATCATCGACGCCGAGCACTCGGACCCCGGATTTTTCAAACCCTTCCATTTCAGGTTGCTGACCACAGTTGCAGCCTTTTGCGCCAATAAAATGGTCAAAGCCAGGGCCGAAGCCGCCATCGTCGAAAAAGAAATGCAATTGCTGGAGTTGGACAAACACCTGGCTGAAACCCAACTGATCGCACTCCGGGCACAGATGAACCCCCATTTTTTGTTCAATTGTATGAATTCGATCAACTGGTACATCGTCAAAAACAAACCCCGCGAAGCTTCCCGGTATCTAACCAAATTTTCCCGCCTGATCCGGCTGATCCTGGATCACTCCAAAGCCCGGCAGATCAGTCTGGAAAAAGAGTTGGAAGCCTTGAAACTCTATATTGAAATAGAAGCCATGCGCTTCGATGAAAAATTCAGCTTCATACTTGAAGTGGACGAACGCCTCAACCAGGAAGAAGTAATGATCCCGCCCCTCATTTTTCAACCCTATGTGGAAAATGCCATCTGGCACGGATTGATGCAATCTGCCCGCCCGGGCGTACTGTCTATCCGTCTTTTCCCCTCCGGCCAATACCTGGAATGTATTATCGAAGACAATGGGATCGGCAGGCAGGCTGCAAAAACACTCCAGGAAAAATCCTTGTCCACCAAAAGTTCCGAAGGCATGAGCATCACCGCCAGACGCATTTTGCTGCACCGGCAGGAGTCCGGTTCAGAAACCCCGGTAGACATCATCGACCTGTTCGACGAGCCCGGCCAACCTTCCGGGACGAGGGTCATTTTAAATCTTCCTTTATGAAAACCAACGGAACGATCAAAACCCTTTTGGTGGATGACGAAAAACGCAGCCTTGAAACGATGCAATGGCTCCTGGAAGAATGTTGCCCCGAAGTGGAAATTATGGGCCTGTGCGACTCGGCAACCAAAGCCCTGGATTTTATCCTGCAAAATCAACCTGATCTGCTGATCCTGGATATCGCCATGCCGGTTGTCAACGGCTTTGACTTGGTCAGCCGCCTCTTTCCGGTCCCCTTTCCCGTGCTTTTTGTCACCGCCCACAACGGGCCCATCGTGCAGATCCTGAAAAGAACCGGCATCCCCTACCTGCTCAAACCCGTCGACGATGAAGAACTCACCCGGATGATCAACCTGATTGCCCAAAACCGGCCGCTGATCACCCAAAAACAAATCTCAGACCTTGGACTGGCTATTTTGGATTTGTAGATTTGGAGAGGGGGAGACTTGGAGATTTATCTGACCGTGTGCAGGGGGAGGGTCAAAAACGTAC
>CAZLEF010000011.1:0-105108 GCA_964558465.1 uncultured Lewinella sp.
ATCAAGTATGGCAGAGCTAGAAGGTCCAAAATTGGGGTGTTTTTACACAGAACTAGTATCTAATTGGCTATTGGGAATACCTATTTCAGTTGTGATGAATAAAACTGGCAAGTATAAAGCTAAGTCCATTGAAGACCTAATATCTGTAATTTATTCAAGAATACAGTATCTATTACCTTGGGGATTATTTGCTGCTGACATAATAACTGAAGAGGAAGCAAATAGAAGAGATATGGAATATAATAACGAAATTGGAAAATTGTCTCACCTAGTTGATGCGGGTGTACCCAGCTTTGATGCTCTGCGTCTTGTAAACTTAGAGTTTGAACGAGTCGATGCGACGCGACTTTATATACAATATAAAAAAGAGGGTGGCAAAAGAAAAGGCCTGGATATAATTGGATGGATAAATTCTAAACCTATAGATGAACTAGAGCGTATTGTAAAAGGTCAAGACGATAGATCTTTAGATTATGACTTTAAAAAGTTAGTCAAGGATTTAAACTTAGGATCACTGAAAAAATAACTGTCGGGTTTGGCTACATGGGTATTGTTCCGGCCCCCTAATTAACCGGACAGGATTACGGATGAAAAATCTGTAATTTTAGGTCATGGAAAAACGCAAATGGACAAAAGAAGAGAAACGCTTCGTCCTCAAGGAGGCAGAACGAGAGGGATTGCAGGTGACCCTGCGCAAGTATTGGTCCGGAACATCCGGTTTTCCGTATTTTACCCACCAAATCCCAGGCGGCGCCAAAATGGCGGATCAGATCCGTATAATCCGTTCGATCTGCGGCTAAAAAAACCTCTTTGGTCCATAGGCCCTGGCCTGCGCTTTCGCTAACCTCGGAAATCCGACCGTTATTTCCGCAATGATCCCAGGCAACTCTAAAAGAGTGTGGCCTCAGCTTGAAATCAAAATCAACAAAACAAAAACCATGCAAAAACTCCCCCGCCGTCAATTTCTCAAAACCACCGGCCTCACCACCCTCGGACTGGCCGGCGCCGGAATTTTGCCCGCGCACAGCGGTATTTTGCACGGTTTCAATCCTGCTGACATGACCCATCTACCCATCGATGAATCCGAAACCAGCCTCATCGGCCTGTACGGCCCCTGGGCGGCTTCGCTGAACGCCGGCCGGCTTCCTTCCCATTCTTTCCGGCATTCAACAAAATGGAAAAATCTGGAAAAATGGCGCAAAACCGCCCGCAAACGTGTGCTGGAACGGATGGCGATACCCGCCCTGCCCGGCATGCCCGAGGTGCGGGTCAGCAACCGATATGCCTACGACGGCCTGCACATCGAAGAACTGAGCTGGCAATTGCCCTACGGCCGGCCGACGGACGCCATCCTGCTGAAACCTCAAAATGCCGCCGGGAAATTGCCGGCCATCCTCGCCTTTCACGACCACGGCGGCAACAAATACTTCGGTACGCAAAAAATCACGAAAACCGGCGAAACGCAGCATCCGCTCATGCGCGAACACCAGCAGGAATACTACAGCGGCCTGGCCTGGGCCAATGAGATCGCCAAACGAGGTTATGTGGTGCTGGTAGCCGACGCCTTCCCCTTTGCCAGCCGCAGGGTGATGCTGCAAGACGTGCCGGAGCACCTGCGCAACGGGCTGACCGACCCGGGGCCCGAAAACCCGGAGGGCATCCACGCCTACAACCAATGGGCGGGGCAGCACGAGCATATTATGGCCAAATCGCTGTACTGCGCCGGGACCACCTGGCCGGCGGTATTTTTTGCGGAAGACCAAAAGGCACTGGACATCCTCTGCGCCCGTCCGGATGTGGACCCCGCCCGCGTCGGGTGTTGCGGGTTATCCGGCGGCGGTATGCGCACGGCCTTCATGGGCGGACTCGACGACCGGATCCGGTGCGCGGTCTGCGTCGGATTCATGACCACCTGGAAGGATTTCCTGCTGAACAAATCCCATACCCATACCTGGATGGTGTACGTGCCGCTGTTGCCCAATGAGCTCGATTTTCCGGAGATACTGGGCCTGAGGACGCCCTTGCCCACGCTGGTGCTGAACGACGAGGACGACCAGTTGTACACGCTGCCGGAAATGCGCAATGCCGACCGGATCCTGTCGGAGGTGTATCAAAAAGCCGGCGCGGAAGAACGTTATGCCTGTTCGTATTACCCGGGGCTGCACAAATTCGACCGGGAAATGCAGGCCGAGGCGTTTGAATGGTTCGACCGGTGGCTGACCTGAATGCGAGGAAGTGCGTGCCACGCCACAGGCGTGGAGGATGCGAGCCGATTTGCCCTCAAATCCTCCTATCCTCGAATCCTCCTATCCTCAAATCCTCCTATCCTCAAATCCTCCCATCCTCGATTTAGATTTAGGAAGATGCAAGGATAGGAAAAGGAGTCATTCCCCCTTCACCACCCTAAAAGTATGCCGCCGGTCCCACGCCGTCACCCGGAAAAAATAGAGGCCCTTCGCCCAGTCGCTGACCACCACATCAAGGTTTGAACCATTGCCGAAGGACACATCCCGCTGCCGGTGAACCAGCCGGCCCAGGGCGTCAAACACATCCAGATCCAGTGCAAAACTGAGGGTGTCGATTGCAGCTTTCAGGGTAAGCGTCTCTGAAACAGGGGATGGAAAAACCTGGAAAAGGGTGGAAATTTTATCGCCCGAAATGCCGGGACCCACCCCGTCGAGTTTTCCGCAATTGGCAACTTTGCCAAAATCATCGAGTGATACCCTGGTGATGCCCGGCGCGATGGGGCCTTTTACCTTGCCATCTTCTACCGTCAAAAAAGTAATGCCGCAAATCGAAAGGGTCCAGTCATCCAACCTCGGCCAGGCGGCAAAAATATATTCTTTCCCGATCTGGAAGCCGCCGGTCCCCATGGTGCAGTCGGCGCCGCTCCCGTTGATAAAAAACAGGGTTTCACCCAGCCGGTCCTGGCCATGCAATACATTCAGGACCTGAACCGAAATGCCGGTATTGCCCTGGCCGGTCACCCGGACATGCAGAATCTGGTAACCCTCCCAAACGGTTCCATCCTCCGCGGTAATGGATTCGCAGAAATTATCGATATTAACACAGGAACAAGCCTGCGAGGTTTCGATAAAAAGTGCGGTGAGGAGCAGGGCGACGGTCAGTCTGGCTTTCATACGGCGGTTGTTTAATCGGGAAGACGGGAAAACCGGGGTGGTTCGTTGGCGGACGGGGGGTAATTGGAGTTGTTTGGGGTTGTTTGGGGGTTCTCAGTTCCTCGGTTCCTCGGTTCCTCGATTCCTCAGTTCCTCGATTCCTCACCGGGAATAAATAATGCGTGTTTATCAGGATCAATACCCCGGCTGACGGCGGTCATTTTAAAGGAAATCTCTTTTGCGGTAAATTGAATTTAAATCCGCATTGCCATGAAATTAAGCAAATATGAAAAGATCTTTTTAAGGATCGTCAAAGCCTACGTCAGAAAATACAAGGACCACTCCTTCAGGTTTTATTTTGATGATTACCGGCATCATTTTATCGGAACAAGCAAAACGATCATCGAGGTGAAATTTGCACCTTCAAAAGAAGTGTTCAAGCGGATATTTACGGAAGGTTCGCTGGGCCTGGGCGAAGCGTATTGCAACGGATGGATAAAGGTGGACGACCAATTTTATAAATACTTTATTTTGATCTTCATCCGGACGGTCTATAATTTAAAATTATTATTGAGCCTTCCCCCAACCGACATCCTTTATATCTTAAGGGCCAGATTCAAAAGAAAATTCTTTTCAAAAAATAACAAAGCCGAAAATATCAACGCGCATTACAGCCTCAGCGAGTGGTTTGAGCGGGAAGAGGACGCCAACCGGTTTTATTTATGGTGGCTCGATTCCAGGTATATCCAGTACAGTTGCGGCAAATGGGATGAGCATATTAAAACCCTGGAGGAAGCCCAGGTCAACAAACTCCGTTTTTACGCCGAACGTTTGGGCATTGACCGCAACAGCAGGGGCAAAACACTGATCGACCTGGGCTGCGGGTGGGGCGGCTGCCTGTTCTTTATGGCCGAAAATTACGGCATCCGGTGCAAGGGCGTCACCTTGTCGACCGCACAGGCCAAATACATTCATGAGGAGATCCGGCAAAGAAACCTCGGTGATCTGGTCAGTGTGGAAGTGGAGGACATCCACAACGTCAAAGGCGCATACGATTATGTGATCAGCATCGGCGTGATGGAACATATCAGCGACTATGATCATTTATATAAAAATATCGCGGGGATGCTCAATAAAAACGGGGCCGCCCTGATCCATTCTATTTTTCATACAGAGCTATTTTACAAAGTAGATCCGTTTATGACCAAATACATTTTCCCCGGCGGGTCAACACCGGAAATCAACCGGAACCTTAAAATATTCAGAAAGTATTTTAATAGCGTGGACAGAAACGACCTGCCACCGGATTCTTACGCAAAAACGCTGGCTTGCTGGTATAACAATTTTTGTAAAAATGAAAATCATATCCGTAAATTATTGATTGAAAAAAGCAAAGTAAAAGATGTCGATTTTGCGGTAAGGGTCTTCAAACACTATCTGACGCTGGCCTGTTGCGGCTTTTCGGATCATCTGGGGCTGGTGTCCAATATTCTGGTAAAAAACCCGGTCCCGGAAGAAATGGCGCCCAGACGACGCCCGGTCAGGCAGCAGTCCGCCTCCACCTTTGAAGACTCCGTCTCCGCTGTTTAACGTATCATCAAACTGAAAATCAAAGTCAGAAAAACACGATTCTGAAAATTTAATTTGCAAAAGTGAAAGATATGTATTACTTTTACTTTTGTAAATGAAATATTCATGCAAAGAATTCATCTCGGAGAGTTTGAAGAACTGATCTTGCTCGTGGTAGCCGTTCTGCACGACAATGCCTACGGGGTAGCGGTCATGGAAGCATTGGAGGAACAGGCCGGGCGGGCGGTCAATATCAGTGCCGTACACGCCGCATTGCGCAGGCTGGAATCCAAGGGTTTTGTGCAGTCGCATTGGAGCGAAGCCACTGCCGAGCGCGGTGGAAGGCGAAAACGCCTGTTCACCCTTACCCGTTCCGGGAGGGCGGCCCTGGAGCAATCGAGGGACATTTATATCAGGTTATGGGGCCAGATCCCCGGTTTTTCACCCAATCTTTCCGTTTCATGAAATCCCCCAAAAACCACCCGCCCGCCTGGGCCGACCGGTTCCTGGAATGGTATTGCCGGCCCGAACTCCTGGAGGAAATCCAGGGAGACGCCTATGAATTATTTGAAAAAAGGAGCCGGGAGAAAGGTTCGAAGGCTGCCCGCCTGCATTTTGCCTGGGATGTGCTGCGTTCTTTTCGTCTGTCCACCATCCGGAATTTTAACTTAAAAAGATCACCCATGTTTTCCATCACCCACTTCAAAATTGCCCTACGGCAATTGCGCAAACAAAAACTATATTCCGCTATCAAAGTCGGAGGTTTTGCCATCGGTATCGCAGCCTGCATCCTGATCGGGCTTTTTATCCGGGATGAGCTCAGTTACGACCTTCACTGGCCGGACGCCGACCGGATTTACAGGGTCATCGGCCAGTTCAATGATGAAGGGGATATCAGGAAGGGGGTCGATTTTCCGGCGCCGTTCGCAAAAGCGCTCACGGATGATTATCCGGAGGTAGAAATGGCCGGCCGCATGAATCCCAACGAATTGTTCACCGGGGCCGGCAGCAACCTGATCCGGCCGGCCGGCACGGAAGAAAATACCTTTGAGACCGGCTTCGTTTACGCCGACCAGGCTATCCTGGATATTTTTGGTTTGCCGATGGCGTTCGGCGACCGCAAACACGCGCTGGATAAACCCAATACCCTGGTTTTGAGCCGGGCTAAAGCCGAAAAATATTTCCCGGGCGAAAACCCTGTGGGCAAGGTCATCATCCTGAACAATGACGAAACCACGCCTTATACCATCGGGGGGGTCATGGAAGATTTTCCGGACAATACCCACCTGGCGGGGTATGATTTTTTGCTGACCATGACCGGCAAGTCGTTCTGGCCGGGCGAACAGGAAACCTGGATGGCCAACAACTACACGACCTATGTGGTGTTGCGCCCGGGAGCCGATATACCCAAACTGGAAAACGACCTCAAATCCGTCATTACCAGGTACCTGATCCCTGTTCTTCAGCAACAAGGCAGTCAGGAAATTGAAAAAATCAAAAAAGGCGGGAGTTTCCTCCTGCAGCCGGTACGGGATATCCACCTGAAATCTTATGATATTGGCGACGATATGATACACGGCGATATCCGGTTTGTCTGGCTTTTCGGCGCTGTCGCGGGGTTTATTCTCCTCATCGCCTGCATCAATTTCATCAACCTCTCCACGGCCAAATCCGCCAACCGGGCGACGGAAGTCGGGCTCCGGAAAGTAGTGGGCTCACACCGCAGCCACCTGATCGGGCAGTTTCTAACAGAGTCGGTCTTGTACAGCCTGTTGTCGTTTGTGGCGGGTATTCTGCTGGCCTGGGCCCTTTTGCCTTATTTTAATGGTCTATCCGGTAAATCGCTGGCTTTTCCCTGGCGGGAGTGGTGGCCGGCCCCTGCACTCGTAGTGGCAGCGCTGGCGGTAGGCGTACTGGCCGGTTTGTATCCTTCGTTTTACCTGTCGTCCTTCCGGCCCATCCAGGTGCTCAAAGGGCAACTCAGCCGGGGCGTCAAGGGGGCTAACCTGCGGAGCGTGCTGGTGGTTTTTCAATTCACCACCTCCATTATATTGATCATCGGTACATTTATCATTTACCGGCAGATGGGTTATATCCTCAACAAAAAGCTGGGATTTGAAAAGGAACAGGTCCTGATGCTGCAAGGGACCAACACACTCGGCGACCAGATCACGGCCTTCAAACAGGAGCTTTTGAAGTTGCCGGAGGTAAAAAATGCGACGGTGAGCGACTATCTTCCGGTGGCCGGAATGAAACGGAACGGCAACGGCTTCTGGAAAGAAGGAAAGATCAGGGAAGACAGCCCGGTTTACGGACAGTTGTGGCAGGTCGATCATGATTATATTTCAACCTTGGGCATGAAGGTAGTTGAGGGGAGGGATTTTTCCATCGGGATGCCGACCGATTCGCAGAGCCTGGTCATCAACCAGTCGATGGCGAAAGAACTCGGGCTTGAAAATCCAATCGGCAAAAGAATCACCAACGGCGGCCCGGCTTATCCGGTGATCGGCGTAGTGGAGGATTTTCATTTTGAGTCGATGAAAGAAGATATCGGGCCGGTCTGCATGTTGATCGGCGCCAGCCCTTCCGTGGTTTCGGTCAAAGTCAGCGCGGCGGACCTGCCCGGGCTTCTGCAAAATATTTCGGGCGTCTGGAAAAAATTTGCCCCGCACCAGCCTGTCCGGCATACCTTCCTGGATGAAAGTTTTGCAAAAATGTACGAGAATGTACAGCGGACGGGCGCCATTTTCACCAGTTTTGCGGTGCTGGCCATTATCGTCGCCTGCCTGGGTTTGTTTGCCCTCTCCGCTTTTATGGCCGAACAGCGCAGCAAGGAAATGGGCATCCGCAAGGTATTGGGCGCGCCGGTGCAGAGCATTTTCCGGTTACTGACCCAGCATTTCCTGATTTTAGTCCTGATCTCCCTGGCGATCGCTGCGCCGGCGGCCTGGTACCTGATGCAAAAATGGCTCCGGGATTTTGTGTACCGGACGGATATCACCTGGGATGTGTTTGTTTTGGCGGGTTTAATGGCGGTTTTTATCGCGGTTCTGACGGTGAGCTTTCAGGCTATGCGGGCAGCTTTGGCCAATCCGGCGGAGAGCTTGCGGTCGGAATGACAAATACCCTGGAAACCCGAGGTCCTTCAACATTGTTATTTTAATACAAAAAAAAATGACAAGTTCAGCATATTTCTTTGTGAACTTTGTGATTTCTTTGTGTCCTTGTGGTTAAATATTATGAAAAAGATCGATCTGAAAAAAGAACACGCCGGATTATACGCCGTTTCTGCCAAAGCACCGGTCATAGTGGAGGTCCCTGCCTTGAATTACCTCCTGATCGACGGAAAGGGGGATCCGAATACTTCCCTGGATTATCAAGCGGCGGTGGAGGCATTATTCAGCGTTTCCTATACCCTGAAATTCATGGTCAAAAAGGGGAAAGAAGCCATCGATTACGGCGTCATGCCGCTCGAAGGCCTGTGGTGGGTGGAGGATATGACGAAGTTTGATATCTACAAAAAAGGAGACTGGCTGTGGACGGCAATGATTCTGCAACCGGAATTCATTACACTTCAAATGGTGGAAGCTGCGGTCACAGCCGTGAAAAACAAAAAAAACCTGCCGGCGCTGGGTAAAATCCGGTTTGAATCCTATACAGAGGGCAAGGCCGGCCAGATCCTGCATATCGGCCCGTTTTCGGAAGAAGGGCCTACTATTCAGCGATTACACCATTTCATCGAAGAGCAGGGATATCATTTGCAGGGCAAACACCACGAAATCTACCTGTCGGACATCCGGAAAGCTGCGCCGGAAAAATGGAAGACGATCATCAGGCAACCGGTGGGATGAGTCGGCCGTTCGGAGTCTTCTCCGCCGTCGTCGCTCCCAACTTCCCACGCCCTGCGTGGTTCGTCGGTCGGAAAAGACTTTGGCGGATACGCGCAGTATACCCGTGGATGCAGAATAGTAAAACCTGTCAGGCCGAAGCCTGGCCGCACATTTTTTTAAAATTTCCCCTTACCGGTAAAACTTTTGCCGCCTGCCTGCCATCCTTAATGGTAATTCCTTTGCATTGAAACGCATACACGATTTTTCATCGTGCCATTAACTAACCGGGGCTGTGGACGAAACCGACATCCAACTGGTCATACATGCGCAAAACGGGGATCGACGGGCGTTGAACCGTTTGTTCTCCAATTGGTACCCCAGGGTTTACAACCTGGCATTCCGGTATTTTGCCGACCCGGACCGGGCTGCCGAGGTGTGCCAGCAAACCTTTTTGTTGGTACAGCGTGGCCTGAAGCAACTGCGTGAACCGGGCCATTTCAAATCGTGGCTTTTTCGCTCCGCCATCAACTGCTGCCACGAAGAAGGTCGCGGCATTCAGAGGCGGACCCGGAACCAGGAGATCCTGCTCCGGCAGCCGGTCAATGGGACCTCCCCCTCGCCGCACGAATACCTGCTCCGGGGCGAAAAAGCGCGGATTATGATGGCCGCCCTGCAGAAAATACCCGCCGAGCAGCGGGAAGTGATCCTGATGAAGGAATACGAGGAACTGAAATTCAGGGAAATTGCCGAAATACTGGACGTTTCCGCCAACACCGTGAAATCCAGACTGTATTACGGGCTCGATGCCCTGCGCAAATTGTTAACCGATTGTCATCTGTTAAATGAATTATACCATGATTGATCCCATGCGGCGCCGGCAAATGATGGATTATCTCTACGACGAGATGGAATCTGACGAACGCCGGGATTTTGAAGGATGGCTCGCCGAAAACCCCGAGGCCCGGGCCGAACTCGAAGCCCTCCAGGAAACCAGGATCGCACTGGGCGCCCTGCCGGACGTGAAACCCGCCCCGGCAGTTTTCCCGCTTGAAACCTCACGGGGCCGTTCCCTGGATCTGAAATGGTGGAAACGCGCCGCTGTTGCCGCAGCCGTCGTCGCCGGGCTTTGGCTTTTTAATTTCCGGCTGCAGGTTCATCAGGGCGGCGTGACGCTCTCCCTGGGCGCTCCTCCGCCCGTTCCGGAAGCCGCGTCCGCAACCAACTGGCAACAGGCGCTGACCAGCCTTCAGGCGGATTGGGAACGGAAATGGCTGGCCATGGATACGTTGCTGGAAGCCCGTACCGAAACGTTTAAAAAAGACCAGACGGTGTTACCGCCTGACCTGGCCGACCTCAGATCTTACAACAACCAGCAACTGGCGTTGGCAAGGAAGGCTTTCAGGGAAGAAGAGCTGCCCAGGTTTGCTTCCCTGATCCAGGAATTGCAACTCGAACAGCAGGAAGAAATCCGCTCGTTGCTGGAGCAGTTCTGGACCAATTGGCAGGCCACCCGGCAGAGCGACCTTAAAAATATCGACGCACACCTGACCGGCCTTTACCAGGACGTGGAGATCAAACAAAAAGCTACCGAAGCCATGTTTGTCAGCCTGATGGAACGAGGCGGGGGAGGGAAATAAGGCTACCTTCAGTTTGCAGTTGGCAGTTTGCAGTTCTCCAGTTCGCCCCAAAGGAACCCTATGGTACAGTTGACGCCGGATAGGGGAAATAACATCATATTCAATCATTCAAAAATAAGTAAAATGAAATACCTGATCACACTGCTGTTTATGGCCGTTACGATCGTACTGTATGCCCAGGACCGGATCGGCGACCGGATGAAAAAAGACATTGAAGTTGCAGAACGGATCATTGCCGCTTCTTTTAGCAACTCCTATGACTTTGAAGGCATGGGATTTTCCGTCGAAGGCTCCTACCTGGAGGGATACGGCTTGTTGTTTACGGCCAGGATAAGTGGCAGCAGTTCATCTGTTATCTGGACAGCACCGCCTTCGGCGACCCAGAACAAGCTTCGGAATCAAGCTTTGGCCGATCTGTACCGCGTTGCGCCAAAAGCGGATTACAGGGGTGTTTACACGATAGGCGCCCAGGATTCCACGATCTTTGAACTCCCCAAATTCAAAAAGGCGGTCGCGGATTACCTGGCGGATTACGGCAATTTATTACCCAAACTGCAAGCCGGAGAAAAGGTATGCCTGAAGCTGGCCGGTAAAAAAATGGGGTCAATTGCCGACCTGCTTTCCACCTCCCCCGTCGTCGTAGCTACCATACCGGGTTCGGATATATCGCTCACAGCCGTCGTTAACCAAACCGATATTACAGACCAGCAAACCGGAAAACTGAACCGGGAACAACTGGCCGCCAAAATCACATTCAGCGAAGAGATCAGCGATGAAAGCGCTCCCGACAAGGATTCCGAACTGTTGTATTCCATTTTTCAGCGCCTGTATTCACCTGATCTGAGTACGACTTACCGGATCACCGGATCGAGGGGGTACGAAAAAATTGAAGGATTGGGCCGGATACTCCGCTTTGAGATCACGCACCGGAAGCGTTCCTCATTTACTGTTTTCGGATTGTCCGGAACAGCCGGCCAATCCAGGTGGCAGTCAGAGTACGGATATCTGCTCAGGGAGAGAGCCCGCACCCCCAGGCCTGCGGATGAGGATGAAGAAGATGAGCAGGAAATGGAAGATGAAACCTTTGAAACCTTTTTGGAAGGTTTCAAGCAAAATGTGGTTCAGTACGGCGGAGCGGTGCGCAATCTGTCGCCCGAAGAAATCCTGACCTTCCGTCTGGACATCGAAACTTGCGACGAGTGTGAAACCGTGCCTGAAAAAGTGGAAATCACGGTAAAACAAAGCGTCCTGGCGGATTATCGGAAAGGAATTCTGAACATGGAACAGGCTGTAGGTCAATTGAAAGTAGTGCAGGATTGAGTTGAGGTCCAGGCAGTCCGCAGTCTGCAGTTTGCAGTCTGCAGTCCACCGTCTAGCATCTACCGTCTAGCATCTACCATCCGACGAAGCTTTAGCCACGCCGCGGCGTGGGACACCGTCTACCAATTTAATCATCACCCGACTGTTAGAACCGGGGTCAGGAGATCCCGGTTTTTTTATTTTTGCGAAACTTTGATCCGGGGCCGGGCGTTTTAGTTTCATTCTGGTTGCTGCGGCAACCCGGGAAGGTATGGTTCATGACCAGCGTTTTCTTCATTCTTCAACCTATCTTTGCCCCAAAACCCGGAAAAAATGGCGGATCAACCCAATATAAAGCGGACAGAAATTCAGGATCTGGGCGAATTTGGCCTGATCGATCGCCTGACGGCGCCTTTTACGCTGCGCAATACGTCTTCGGTAAAAGGGGTGGGCGACGATGCTGCCATTATTGACAACGGCGGTTTGATGACGGTGGTTTCAACCGACATGCTGGTGGAAGGCATCCACTTCGACCTGATGTATACCCCCCTTAAACACCTGGGGTATAAAAGTGTGGTGGTCAACCTTTCGGATATTTATGCCATGAATGCCCATCCGCAGCAGATTACCGTATCGATCGCCATTTCCAACCGGTTCTCCGTTGAAGCGGTGGATGAATTGTACGAAGGCATCCGGGCCGCCTGCGACCACTATGGGGTCGACCTGGTTGGCGGCGATACCACCACTTCACTGAAGGGGCTGATCATCAGCATCACGGCCATTGGTCAGGCTGAACCAGAGCGAATCACCTACCGGAGCGGCGCCAAACCCGGCGACCTGATCTGCATCACAGGCGATGTGGGCGCAGCTTATCTGGGGCTCCAGATCCTGGAACGCGAAAAACAACTCTATCTTTCCAACCCTGGCATTCAACCCGACCTTGAGAACCAGCAATACCTGATTGGCCGGCAACTGAAGCCCGAAGCCAGAAAAGATATGATCGAGCTATTTGCCCGAAACCAATTGACGCCCACGGCGATGATCGATATTTCCGATGGGGTGGCCTCCGAATTATTTCACATCTGCAAACAGTCCGGTGTAGGCGCATTCCTGGAAGAAAGCGGCGTTCCCATCCATCCGGAAGCCCAGTTGATGGCATTAAAATTCGGATTGGACCCGGCAACCTGTGCCCTCAACGGAGGCGAAGATTACGAGCTGTTGTTCACCATCCGGCCTGCCGATGTGGAAAAGATCCGTTATCTGCCCGGAATTTATATCGCCGGCGAAATAACACCCGCTGCCGACGGTATCAAACTCCACACCAAGGGAGGCAATATCCACGACCTGAAAGCCCAGGGGTGGCAACATTTCAACCGGGAAAACCTAAACTGACGCAAATACATCAAAATGAATTTCAAGTCAATATTGCTCGCAGGTCTTGTAATAACCCTTTGGTGGGGATGCAAAACCGAAACAGCGCAGGAAACGGAACCCGTTCAAAAAGTAAAAGTTCCCCGGTTTGTTCAGGATTCGGCGTATGCCTATGTGGCCAAACAGGTGTCTTTCGGGCCCAGGGTGGTGAATTCCGACGGGCATAAAGCCTGTAAAGCCTGGCTGGTGGAAAAACTCAGGTCATTCGGCGCCAAGGTTTCGGAGCAGAATTTTCAGGCAAAAGCCTATACCGGCGAAACCCTGAACGGAACCAATATCCTTGCCAGTTATAATCCGGACAGCCGGACCCGCATTTTGCTGGCCGCGCATTGGGACACCCGGCATATCGCAGATTCGCCCCTGAGCACGGAACGCAGGAATGAACCGATCCTCGGCGCCGACGACGGAGCAAGCGGCGTAGCCGTTTTGCTGGAAATTGCCCGGCAATTGAACCTGAACCCCCTTTCCATCGGCGTAGACATCGTATTGTTTGACGCCGAAGACTACGGCGAGAGCAATAAAGAATATACCACCCAGGCAGAACAGGTTGCAGGCATCATGACCTGGGCATTGGGTTCCCAGCATTGGGCCAAAAATTTCGCAGGCGGCATAAAACCCAGGTATGGTATCCTCCTGGATATGGTTGGCGCAAAAGGGGCCTATTTCCCAAAAGAAGAATACTCAAGATCCTTCGCCCCAGGCCTGGTGGAAAAAGTATGGACCCTGGCCAAAGACATGGGATTCGGCGATCAGTTTGTCGACGTTAACGGCGGCGGCGTCACGGACGACCATTATTTTGTGAACCGCATTACCGGGATTGAAATGATTGATATCATCAACCTGCCTGCAGAAAGTAAAAATAAAAGTTTTGGCGATCATTGGCATACCCATCATGATAATTTGGATATCATTGATCCAAAGGTTTTGAAGGCAGTGGGTCAGGTTGTCCTTGCGGTTGTTTATAATGAAAATAACGGTGATTTTTAAACCAGATCATGCAAGAAAAATTCCTTGAACGGTTATACCAGGAGCACAATGCCCGGCCATCCGTACCCTCGCCCGAGCTGGTTTGCAACTGGATACAGGGCATTCTGAAGTTATTGTTCCCTGAATTGGCCAACCGGCAATTCAGCAGTTACCGGGATTTCAGGCAGTTTTATGAACAACTCCATCTCGACCTGTACAATATCCTGGGCGAACTGGGCGCTCAAACCGAAGAAACGGAATCAGCGTTCTGGGATCAGCTCCCCGTCATTAAAAATGCACTGCAACAAGATGCGGAGGCTATCCTCGCAGGTGATCCGGCAGCGCACAGCCTTACGGAAGTCATTCGCACGTATCCCGGTTTTTTTGCGATCGCGGTTTACCGGCTGGCCCATGTTTTTTATCACCTGGATATCCCCCTCATCCCCCGGACCCTGACCGAATACGCACATAGCCGGACGGGCGTCGACATCCATCCGGGCGCTACCATTGGCGCTCGTTTTTGCATCGACCACGGCACCGGCATCGTGATCGGGGAAACCTCCGTGATCGGCGACAATGTCAAAATTTACCAGGGGGTTACGCTGGGCGCGCTCAGTGTAAAAAAAGAACTGGCCAAAACCAAACGCCACCCGACCATCGAGGACAATGTGGTGATCTATGCGGGGTCAACCATCCTGGGAGGTGAAACCGTTATCGGCCACAACAGCATCATCGGCGGCAATGTATGGCTGACAAAAAGTGTTGCGCCCTTTTCCCGGATTTATTACGAAGGCGCTTTGTACCAGAAGGTGATGGAGTGAGTTTGGGGGTTTGGGGTTTGGCCCGCCTACGCCACGCTTTAAGGCGTGGCTGCGGCGGGTAAAGGTTTGGGGTTGTTTGGTGCTTCGCGTTTGGGGTTGTTCGGTTCCTCGATTCCTCAGTTCGGGGGTTGGGGTTTGGGGTTGTTCGGTTCCTCGATTCCTCAGTTCTTCGATTCCTCAGTTCTTCGATTCCTCGATTCCTCAGTTTGGGGTTTGGGGTTAATATATAACAATGCAACAGATATCCGATTTAAAAATGGCGGAAGCCGGATTGTTCAGCGTATTGGACCTGGTGGGAAATACGCCCATGGTGGAGATCCGTCAGATCATTCAAAAGCCGGGGGTCCGTGTATTGGCCAAGCTGGAGGGGCAAAACCCGGGCGGCAGCGTCAAGGACCGGGCGGCGTACGGAATGATCAAAGGCGCGCTCGACCGCGGAGATATCCGGCCCGGCGACCGGCTGGTGGAAGCAACCAGCGGGAATACGGGTATTGCCCTGGCTATGATCGCCCGGTTGTTCGGTTTGGATATCACGTTGGTCATGCCCGAAGACTCTACGCTGGAAAGGGTCCAGACCATGGAAGCTTACGGAGCGGAAGTGATCCTGACACCTGCGGAAAAATCAATCGAATATTCGCGCGAATATGCCGATGAGTTGGTCGCAAAAAGCGGGTATTTTATGCTCAATCAGTTTGCCAATCCGGATAACTGGGGCATGCATTACCGGACAACCGGGCCTGAAATCTGGCGGGATACCCGGGGGCAGGTCACGCATTTTGTTTCTTCTATGGGCACCACCGGCACGATTATGGGCGTGAGCCGGTTTTTGAAAGAACAAAATCCGGATATCCGGATTGTTGGGGTGCAACCTACCGAGGGGTCGCGCATACCGGGTATCCGGCGGTGGTCGCCTGACTTTTTGCCCAAAATTTTCGAGCCGGCCCGCGTCGACCAAACCATCGATGTATCCCAGGAGGAAGCTACCCAGACCATGCGCAGGCTGGCGAAGGAAGAGGCGGTTTTTGCAGGCATGAGTTCGGGCGGCGCCGTGGCTGCAGCCGCCAAACTGGCCCGCGAAGTGGAAGAAGCGACCATCGTTTGCATCATCTGCGACCGGGGCGACCGGTATTTGTCTTCGGGGATATTTTAGTGCGTGCCACGCCTGTGGCGTGGAGGAATCAGCTTGCCCGGCGATACGCGTGGAGGAACTGAGGAATAAATTAAAGTTGAGAGGGACGCCTGTTAACTTCCCGACGTGTTGAAGTGTTATTCAATCAGGACCATTGAATATTTATAAACAAATAGCATTGTGATGAAAAATTTCCCTGCCCTTTTCATGGTTTTGGCCCTTTTACTTTCGACTCCCGCCTGCAATACATCCGGAGAAGCAACCGGAGTGTCCAAGGACAATAGCAATGCCTATCGCATAGAAAACCCGGACGTTACCCTTTCTCTCCTGGATCATCTGCGCAAGGTTCCTGGTGTATCGGTTATCGGCGACGGCTTAAATGCAACTGTGAGCATCCGTGGCGCCAATTCCTTGTACAACAGCGACGAACCGTTGTTTGTGGTAGACGGCAACGTCGTATCGGGCGGATTACGCGATGCCATGAGCGTCGTCCCGGCGCAGGATATCAAATCCATCCGGGTTTTAAAAGCCGGTCCGGAGACTTCCCTTTACGGGGTGCGCGGGGCCAATGGCGTGATCAAGATTACTTTGAAAAAAGGCGGCGAAAAGGATTGACAGTGGGCCTGTTGAAGGCCAGCCAGTTTTTGTTTTTTTTTCTTTACCCCTGGAATTTCTATCATCTTCCTCCATGACGTTCATCATTGTAACCCACCGCCCAAACAGGTTACCTTTATTTCCGGTGTGTAAGCGGAAGCCCCAATTACCGCCGGACATAAAACAACGGTCAAATGATGTTACCCCAACTTGCGTGGCGGAATCTTTGGCGCAACCGGAACCGGACGCTGATTACCATGGCTTCGATCTGGTGCGCAGTGTTGATGGCTGTTCTCACCAGAAGTTTGCAAAAAGGCGTATTTGACCACCTGATCGCCAATGTGGTCAGTTTTTATAATGGTTATATCCAGGTACACGAGGAGGGTTACTGGGCAGACCAAACGCTGGAAAACAGTTTCATTTTGACGGATTCGCTCCGGCAAGCGGTACTTGCCACTCCCGGCGTAGGCGCCATTACGCCACGGCTGCAGGCTTTTGCGCTCATCTCCTCGGGTGAAAAGACAAAAGGGTGCCTGGTGGCAGGCGTGGCGCCGGAAAGTGAGGATCAGGTGACCCGGTTAAAAGAAAAGATCACGGTCGGGGCCTACCTCACCGACAGTTCCAAAACCGTTCTGATCGGAGAGGGGTTGGCCAAACGGCTGAAATGCGAAGTCAGCGATACCATCATTTTGCTGGGACAAGGTTATTACGGTTCTACGGCGGCCGGGAAATACGCCATCGGCGGCTTGCTTCGTTTCGGTTCGCCCGACTTGAACCAGCGGGTCGTGTTTATGCCTTTTGCGTTGGCCCAGCAATGGCTGGATGCACAGGACAGAGCCACCACAATGGTCGTCTCGCCGGTTCACCCCGAAAATACAGAACAAGTGGCCCAACACTTGCGCGGGAACCTCTCTGCCAACCTTGAAACCATAACCTGGGAAGAAATGATGCCGGATATTGTGGAGCATATCAAAACCGACACGGCCAGCACGGCCATCATTATCGGCGTTTTGTATTTGCTCATATCCTTCGGCATTTTTGCAACCCTGTTGATGATGCTGGCGGAACGAAAACGCGAATTTGGAATGCTGATCGCATTGGGAATGAAAAAGATGCAACTGGCGGCAGTGGTACTGCTGGAATCGGTATCCATTACCATCATTGGCTGCTTATTTGGCATATTGGTCAGCATGCCTGTTGTGTGGTGGCTGGCGGAACACCCTATCCGGATAGGTGGCGAAACGGCAACGGTTTATGAAAGATTCGGGTTTGAAGCTGTTTTCCCAGCCTCGTTTTCGACCTCCATTTTTTGGGGTCAGGCGCTGGCCGTGCTGGCCATCGGACTTGTTCTTTCATTCTATCCGGTTTTGACCGTGTTCAGGCTTAAGCCCGTGGAAGCTATGCGGGCCTGAGCGCCCGGATTATGGACATTTATAGTTGACGGTAACATGTTGTTCTTAATTGCCTGGCGAAATCTTTGGCGCCACCGTACCCGGAGTTTAACCATTATCGCCTCGGTCGCATTGGGGATTTGGGCGGGATCGTTTATCGTTTCGTTATACTTCGGCATGGCGGAAGACCGGACACGAATAGCCATCCGGCAGGAAGTATCGCACTTGCAGGTTCACCACCCAGGGTTTAAAGAAGATCAGGAGCCGGTATACTGTTTTGATACCGACAGCCTCGAAACCATCCTTCGCAACATGCCCAATGTGCAAGCCTTTTCAGTTCGCGCAGTCGTACAGGGTATGCTGGCTACTGCATCCGGCAGCAATGGGGTTCAGATCAACGGGGTCGGGCCGGAAGCGGAGCAACAAACCCGCGACTTCAGCAGCATGGTGAAAACCGGGGCATACCTTGACCCTGCAAAACGCAATCAGGTAATGGTGGGAAAAAAACTGGCCGACAAAATGAAGCTGAACATCGGCGCCAAGATTGTACTTACCTTCCAGGACCAATCCCAAAATATTGTCTCCGGGGCATTCCGGATCTGCGGAGTCTTCGAATCCGCTAATGCTCCGCTCGATGAACGCAATGTTTATGTGCGTCGCGAAGACCTTTCCGTACTTTTAGACACGCCGGGAAAAGCGCAGGAAGCGGCTATATTGTTGCACGACGAGGGTCGCCTCGCAGAAACCCAGTCGGCGCTGGCCCAACATTTTCCGGATTTGCTGGTAGAGAACTGGCAAACGATCTCTCCGGAAACCGCGCTGATAACGACTTCCATTGACACCTCCTCCCTGATTATTATGACGATCATTATGCTGGCCCTGGCCTTTGGGATCATCAATACCATGCTCATGGCCGTTCTGGAACGGACCCGGGAGATCGGGATGCTCATGGCGGTCGGGATGGCCAAACTGAGGGTATTTGGCATGATTGTCCTTGAAACCCTGTTGCTTACCCTCGCAGGAAGCCCCCTTGGAGTAATCCTGACCTGGATAACCGTCAGCCAATTGAGACGATCCGGGATTGATCTGTCGGCCATTGCCGGCAATTTAATGAAAGGTTTCGGTTACGGCAGTGTGATTTACCCGGAATTGCCGGTGGAACAGGTGATAAGGATATTGCAGATTGTCATTATTACAGCATTGATCGCCTCCGTTTTCCCCGCGTGGAAAGCATTGCGGCTTCGTCCGGCGGAAGCGGTCAGACTATAACAACCCGTCATGGAAAACACGGTGATCGACGTTCACAACGTCTCTAAAGTTTACAACCCGGACACCATTCCTGTGTACGCGGTGAACAACGTGCACTTGCATCTCGAGCGGGGCGAGTTTACCGCTTTGGTCGGCCCTTCGGGGTCGGGAAAGACGACCTTACTCAACATTATCGGCGGGCTGGATGCCGCTTCGGACGGTCGGGTGACCATCAACGGTACCAACATTTCCGAAATGTCGTCCAATCAGTTAATTAATTTCCGCCTTCATAATATCGGCTTTGTTTTCCAGTCTTACAACCTTATTCCCGTATTATCGGCCAGGGAAAACATTGAGTTCATCATGCTTCTGCAGGGTGCGCCCAAGGCGGTCCGCGAACGCAGGGTCCGGGAATTAATGACCGCCGTTGGACTTGAAGATAAAATGAATATTCGGCCTGCACAGCTTTCCGGTGGTCAGCAGCAGCGGGTCGCCGTTGCACGGGCATTGGCCGCCAAACCGCAGTTCATCCTTGCTGATGAACCGACCGCCAACCTCGATTCCAAAAGCGCTGCCAACCTGCTGGATATCATGGAAAAACTGAACAAGGATGAAAACATCACTTTCCTGTTTTCTACACATGATCAAAGGGTGATCGACCGGGCAAGAAGGGTGATCACCCTTGTGGACGGAAGGGTAGCATCAGATACGAACCCGGCTGACATTTCAAACCCGCATTGACTTTTGTTACTTTGGCTCCGCTCAATCCCCTGTCTGCAGACCGCAGACTGCAGACTGCAAACTGCAGACTGCGGACTGCCAACTTACAGCCTACTCATCCCTCAGGCTATCCACCGGATTGGCCAACGCGGCTCTTACCGATTGGAAACTCAGCGTCAAAAAAGCGATCACCATCGCGCCCAGGCCCGCCCCGACCGCAATGGGCGCAAAAGCGGCAACCGACCTGGGTATATGATAGGCAAACCCCTCCAGCCACCGACCCATAAAATACCACGCCAAAGGCGACGCGATCACCAGAGCCAGAACGACCAACAGGAGAAAATCCCTGGACAATAGCCCGACAATTCCGGACACAGAGGCGCCCAAAACCTTGCGCACGCCGATCTCTTTGGTCCGGTTTTTTACGGTAAAACTGATCAGCCCAAAAAGCCCGAAACAGGCCAGGAATATGGCGACGCCTGCAAATATGCTGACGATGCGCCCGAACCGGCTTTCTTCCTGGTAAACGCTGTTCAGGCTTTCGTCCAGGAACCGGCTTTCGAATACTTTTTCAGGGAAAAATTCTTCCCAGGTTTTTTTGATAAAAGCCAGGGTCTCGGGTATGCGCGTGCCGGAAAGGCGGATCCCAAAGTTGGTAAAGGCGCCGGGTCGGACTTCAAGCACCAGCGACTCCAGGTCGTAACGCAAGCTCTGGGTATGATAATCTTTGATGACGCCGACGATCTTGCCTTCCCGCCCACCCTTTGCAATGCGCTGGCCAAGGGCTTGTTCCGGGTTTTCCCAACCCAGAACCTTTACGGCAAATTCATTGATGATGTAGGAGTCGATATGGTCGGTACCAAAGGAAAGGTCAAAATCCCGGCCGGCCGCCATTTCCAGGTTAAATGTTTCTGCATAGTCGTAATCCACCGAAATACAGGGCAGGAACAGGTTGTCTTCCTGCTTGAATTTGTCGGTGATGATCGGATGGCGGGCATTGCCCAGGCCGGGCATATTGGACGCCAGGGTGGAGCCCAGGATATCCGGATTTTGCAGCAGCTTTTCTTCGAAGGCGTTGGTTTTACTCCGCATTTGTGCGTCGCCCGGCGAAAAGACGGAGTTCATATTGCTGCTGTACAGCGGCACATCCAGGATCATGTCCCGGTTGAAACCCAACGGGCGGTTTTGAAGGTAGTTGATCTGCCGCAAAATAACGCCAGTGCCGGTAATGAGCCCCACGGCCACCACAAACTGGAGGGTGATCAGGGATTTGCTCAGCCAGGCGCCTTTGCCGGGTTTGCTCAGGGCATTTCCCTGGAAAATGCTGGCCGGCCGGAACCGGCTGGCAAAAAATGCCGGATAGCTGCCTGCCAGCAAGGCCGCCGCCAGGAAAATGCCGGTGAACAGCGCCAGCGTACCCGGGTTCTGAACAAAGTTGAAAACGATGTTTCTTCCAAAAAACAATTCCAGTTGGGGCAACAACAAGCGCACCAAAACCAACGACAGAAAAAAGGCGATTGCGCCCAGCAGCAATGTTTCTCCCAGGAACTGCCGGATCAACCCCCTGCGTCCCGCCCCCAGCACCTTCCGGATGCCCACTTCTTTGGTCCTGCCCAGATAAACCGCCGTTGACAGGTTAACAAAATTGATGCACGCAATCAGCAGGATCAGCAGGCCGATGGCTATGAAAATGCGCATGAAAGCCGGGTTCGCCACCGGAACCGGCTCCCCTTCTGCAGTGGATTTGAGGTGGATGTCCCGGACCGGGAAAATGGAAAAACTTTGTTTGTCCCGGAAGCGTTCGTCGCCGTGAAGCGCCAAAAACTCCTTGAACCGCGCATTGACGTTTTCCGCCGAGGCGCCGGGTTTCAGGGTCAGATAGGTATAGGAATGGGAGGCCAGCCGGTTTTCGCGCAATACCTCCTGCAGGCCCGCACGGGCAAACTCCGGTTCTGCGTCCACCATATTTTCATAACGGGCCAGGAAATCAAAGTCGAAATGACTGTTTTCCGGCAGCGCCCTGATCACGCCTGTGACGGTAAAAGGCCCGCCGTTGGCCAGCATGATCTCGCGGTCGATGGGGTTTTCATCCCCAAAAAACTGTTGGGCGGTTTCATCTGTCAGCACAATCGAAAAAGGTTGCCGGAGCGCCTGGTCGCGGCTTCCCCGGAGGAATTCAAAATCAAATACCCTGGTGGCAGTCGAATCCGCAAACAGCACGTTCGGCATTTCGAACGACTGGTTGGTGGACGGGATCCTGGCGCTGATGCTGCGGGGAAAGAAACGAGCCGTTTCTTCGATCTCCGGGAAAAAGTCCTTCAGCAGCGGGCCAAACGGCGAAGGCACACGGTTGATCTCAAAGGTACTGCCCGAAAAACCCACCCCGTAATGCATCCTGTACAGCCGGTCGAGGTTGGAATGAAAATTGTCGTAGGAATATTCAAACCGGACGTAAATGAACATCAGGAAACAAAAAGTAAGCCCCAGGGCAAGTCCCAGTATGTTCACCAGGGAATAGGTACTGTGTTTGATCAGATTCCTGAACGCGATGAGGAGGAAGTTTTTGAACATGGATGGATGATTAATGGATTGTTTGGATTGTTTGGATTGTTTGGATTGTTTGGATTGGCTCCGCCCGCCGTAGCTTCAGCGTAGGTGGGTTTGGATTGTTTTATCAAAAATCATACCTGTAATCCAAGTCGTTATTTTTCAATCGATTGAGTTCAAATGTTACCCCACCCGGTGTTCAAAAACGTACAAATCAAGTTCGATTCTGGACAGTGGTTATAGTCGTAAGTCGGTCAGTCGTAAGTCATAAGTCGGTCCAAGGGTGCTTACGACTAATCGACTTACGACTTACAACTAACATTCAAATATCATGCAAAACCTGCACCCTGGCAGTTTGTTGCCGGATGATGCACCCGTCGTCCGAGAACAGGGTGACCTTCAGCAAAATATCTTCTACTGCATCCACCGGCGGGGCTGAAGGCTGGACTGTTATATTGATGGTTGCCGGAAGCGGTGTAAGCCTGAATGGCTGAACCGGCGCCGATGTAGCTGTTGAGCCGAGTGTGGCCTGCACCTTAAGGCTGGCGTACAGCACCCCGGTCACGTTAGGACTGCCCGCCGTGACATTAAACGTATGCACAATGGGTGGCGGCGCCGATTCGGTAATACTGGCCGGATTCGGCGTTGCCAACTGAACATTAAAGAGCTGGTCGCTGGGCGCAAAAATGAAATCTTCATACAGGTTGTTACCCAGGTCGACATCCCGGAAATTCGAACCGGTCGAATCGATCGTCATGCTCAGTTTGTACAGGCCGCAGGCCAGGGTCAGGTTCAGATTGGCGGTAAAGATAGCCGAATCTTTCCTCGCGATGGGAGAAGGCCCGGGCAACAGCGCGTCGATGACAATATTTCCACCGGGCAGATATCCGATACTGTTCGGCAATGCGGCCCGGAAAGCGTATTGTTCCAGGGTAACCCTTGCATTATAACCGGATCCGGCGGGCAGGCCGTTGACGGAAAAGTTGCGGAGGGTTTTGCTTACAGACTCAGCAGGGTCTTCCTTTTACCGGCTCAATGCAGCACCCGCACCACGGTCGATTTCCGGCGTCGCACACATCCGTCTTCAGAGAACAGGGTCAACTCCAGCCACACATCCTCCACAGCGCCGGCGGGGGCCGCAGCGGGTTGCACGGATACCTGGATGGACGACGGCAACGGCGAAAGTCTGAAGGGCGGGGCGGGTATGGACAGAGCGGTCGACCCATGCGTACTTTTTGTATGGAGAGCAGCATAATAGACCCCTTTCAACGCAGTATCAATGGGCAGGACGTTCAGCGTCAAAGCGAACTGGGGCGGCCAGGCGGCATAAATTTTTGTGGTATCCGGGTTGGTTGTTTTCCACTCGAAGCTTGGGTCGGCGGGAACAAATATAAACGTTTCGGTCAGATTGTTTGCAGGATTGACATCCCGGATATGCCTGCCGGTGGAATCGATCTCAAAACTGAGTTTAAACAGACCACATGGCAAATCGCGGTTAAATTTTACGGTAAATGTGGCGGAATTCCCTTTCAGTATGGGCAAAGGTCCGCGGATCAGCGTATCCAAAACGGTTATTCCGCCTGGCAAATAGGTCTGACTGTCCTTTTGGAAAACGTATTGGTCTACAGTAACCCGGATAATGTACCGGGTCTCCGGAGAAAAATCCTTCGTCAACAGATTCCGGACCGTTTTCCGCACGGATTGAAGGGAAGAACTGCGCAACACAAACGTTGTATCGGGAAACCCTGATTCCCCGGCGTACAAAGTATCCGCCACTCTTGGCAGAAATACGGGCGACGCTGCCGCCCAGGTCAGATCTGCCGTGATTGTTTCCGATGTACATCGGAAAAAAAAGAAAATACAGGGTGCAATCCAAAAGAATTTAATGTTAGAGTATTTCATTTTTCCGTGCTTTAAAAGGCATGCGCTAATGTAAATATATCTCTATTTTTCAACCCTCAAACAGGAAAATTAATGAAGGAAACTCGTTAAGTTTGCCAAAATTCAACCATGGAATTGCCCCTGCTCGAGGAAAAAGACCTGCCGGCTATCCGGAAAATCCAACCGACCGACTGGAATGATATTATCCCGGTTTTCAGGGCTCACCTGGGCCAGGATTACTTTTACGCGATCAAGGTAATGGAGGGTGACCGGTTGGCCGGGATCGGCGAATTGATCTCCAACCAGCATTCGGCCTGGTTGGGGAATATTGTGGTGGGCGATGCATTCCAGGGTCGCGGGATTGGCAGTCAGATCACCGGGCAGTTGATGCAAAAAGGCCTGAACCAAGCACAAAACCTGTTTTTGCTGGCCACACCCGCCGGCGAAAAAATATACCGGAAACTGGGGTTCCGGGAAAACGGGAAATACTTGTTTTTCAAAAAGTTGGATCCGACCCGTACAAATGATTTTGAGCCGGATCATTCTATCGAACCCTATCACCCGAAATACGCGGACCAAATCCTGCAAATGGACCAAAAAGCCATGGGCGAGAACCGGCGGCAGGTATTGATGCGTTTCCTGGATAACGCCAGGGTTTTTGTCAAAAGGCCGGGTATCATTGGCGGTTTTTATTTGCCGGACCTTGGAGAAGGATTGATCATTGCTGAAAATGCGACGGCGGGATTGGCCCTGTTTCAGTTGCGGGTGCAAAACGGACTGAAAGCGGTCGTTGTTCCCGAACAGAATCGTTGGATGATTGACCACCTGGAGCTTCAGGGGTATGAATTTTTCCGGGAGGCTTTCCAGATGTATTTCGGGAAAGAAAAAAATTGGCGGCCGGAAATGGTATACGGCAGGGTCGGGGGGTATTTGGGGTGACTCAGTATGTACATTCCTTAAACATTGATACTTAAAATAGAAGAAAGAATATCTTTAAACGATTCATACTCCTTATGTTTTAAATTGGAAATTTTATCCAGGTTGAAAAAATGGCTTGTGGTGGGCGATTCTTGTTTCAGAATTTCATAATCAATTTCAACCCGGAGAATGGTCATAAACTCATAATAGCCTCTTTTCTTTGCCTTTTGATGACTTTTTTCCGCTTCTCCAATTCTATTATGAATATTAGATACATCGGTCCCTCCTTTAATTTCAATTGAGATCAAACCTCTTTCCTGAGATTTCATCTCTTCAATTATTTGAATATCCGGGTCCGAGGCAAATTCAATTCTTACAATTCTGCCTGAATCGTTTTTTAAAACAATTGACGATGGAGAAGTTGAAACAATATAAGGCTTTACAATGGATTTAATAAGGTGAAAAGTTTTTTGAGTTGCAATTTTTCCGAATTCATTATTTTTTGACCCTCTTAATTGGGGGCCAATTGTTAATAATTGAAGATCTGAAATAGTTGAAATAGAAAGTTTATCTAATTCATCCAGCATTATTTCGGAAGACTTTATCAGGCTAACGCAAAGTGCTTTAATTTGGGTTACCTTAATTGAAATTTTCCCCTTTTCTTCCAGCGACCTAAACTTTCCAAACGGACCTTTTGAATAAAATTCTTTTTGAGAAAATCCTAGTAATAATCTATAGTATCCTAATAAATAAGGATTCGCAGTAATTAAATATGGGACCGGAAAAATCAACTCTCAGCAACCCTCCAAGGTACCCCAATTAAATCCTTCGGTTTTAGACCTTCTGGAGTAGGAGGTCTGTAAGACATTTCTCTGGCAGTTTTTTTTTGTCGGGGGCTCGCCAGGCACGATTACCGCTTGTATAAGAATCGCCAAGGTTCAACCACAATGTGCCATCCTCCTTCAATTTTGTTTTGATATCCCTGAATATTGCTACCAAATTATTGATATAATCATTTAAATTTGTTTCAGCTCCAATTTGATCTTGAACCCCATAATCTCTCATTCCCCAATAAGGAGGACTGGTAATACATGACGAATAGAAATTATCAGGCAATACCTTTATCCTTTCTCTGGAATCTCCTACTATAATCTGAGAGCAGGTTTGGCTAACTTCTTGATTTTCATAAGACAACATCTTGTCAACATCTTCAACTGCAATCATTTTTACAACATTTTTGTTGTTTTTGGTCAAATATAACAAGATTATCTTGAATCAAAAAGAATCGGTATTGTCTTTTTATTGACGAGCCGCTATTAAATTTCAAATTTTCATCGCCTTCTCACTCAAAGATCCGCGACTGATGAACATTTCCCTGGTATTTCTGTTACCCTGAAAATGTGCGCGTGCGCGTTGCCGTTCGTTAGATGGACGGCCATCGCAGGTCCAGGGAATTTTGTCCTTCCCCGGACAACAAACATACGAATTTTCGCGCCAATGAAAGTGCCTGCCATAAGCAAACAAAAGCCTGCAAACCATTTTGCATGCCAAATCCGGGTATTTCGGTTTCCCCTGGGGTAAAACCATACGCCGGATATCGGGTTATATTTACGCTACTTATCATTCCAATGCCCTTGACGGATAAAACCGCCATATTATTTTTTGCCGCAGACCCGGCTTCCGACGAGAAAGGCCGCAGGTTCCCGCGTTCCAAAGCCGGGGTTTTCCGCCGTTCCTTTTCCGGATTGCACCAGCGCACCCTGACGATCCTGAAAAAAACCGGGTTGCCCATTTTCCTGTCCAACGAACGCAATCAGTACGGAAATGATTTTGGCGCCCGGATCACCCATGCCGTGCAAACGGTTTTTCTGGCGGGTTACGACTCCGTCATCATCGCCGGGAACGATTGCCCGGCCTTGAACATATCCCATTTGCGGCAAACCTGGAGAGGCCTTCAGAATGGCGCAAATGTGCTGGGGCCTGCTACCGACGGCGGCGCATACCTCATCGGGTTGCAACGCAGTTCATTTTTTTCATCTGACTGGACGGGGCTGCCCTGGCAGACCGGACGCCTGTACGAAGCCCTCCGGCAATTGCTCCTGGAGACCGGCGCGCCCTTTATTGCCCTGGCGCCTCAGGCTGATATTGACCACCCCGGCGACCTGTTTCAATGGTTCCTTCGGCCGGCCGGCCGGAAACTCCCGGGATTTGTTGAACAATGGCTAAAGGCCCTGCTATCCGTACGGCAACATTTCAATACCGCATTTAAGCCCGTTTTTACCGCATTTCTGCTGGCTTTATGCATTGGGCTCCGCGGCCCCCCCATGTTCGTCCCGACCGGTCATTAACCCGGAGTTGTTTTCATCTTTTTCATCATTTTTTCTATAACCTGTTGAATGGAAAAGGAAAGGTATGCACCGTATCATTCCGGCATATCTGCGTTGTTTTTCCTCTGCAATTAGCCAGCATGAATCATGAAAAGACATATAACCTTTTTGATATGCTTTTTTGCCTTTTGGGGTTTGCAAGCCCAGAATAGTTTTCAGGTCAGGGTGAGTTCGCTGTTATACGACCAGGCTGTCGGCCTGAAAACCGTTTACCTCACCGGCGGAGGGGCTGCCGTACTGGACTCCGCAGTCACCAATGAAGAAGGTATCGTCATATTTGAAGGTATAGTTCCCGGCAATCTTTACAACATTTATGCATTGGACGACGATCAATACCAGTCGGCCATCCTCACCGAGGTGAAAGGCCGGGAAGGAATGCTCAAACTCGACCTGCGTCTGCCCGATCAGATCAACCTTTCCATCGGCGAGATCCTGGTCTCCAGCACTTCGCTGGTGCGTATGAATACCGAAAACGCCGCCGTTTCAGGTCAGATCCAGCAAGCAGAACTCCAGCGGCTGCCCATTGAAGGGCGCGACGTTACCCGGTCCCTGTTTCGATTACCCAACGTTACAGTGGCGATCCTGGGGTATGCGGAAGGACCGAATATCAGCATCAACGGGCTCAACGGCATCTTTACCAATTACCTCATCGACGGGATGGACAACAACGAGCGTTTCCTCGGCAGCATGAAATTCAACACGCCGTTCGGTTTTGTAGAAAACGTGACCGTGCTCACCAATAATTATTCGGCGGAATGGGGCAATACCAGCAACGGCATCGTCAATGTGCTGAGCCGATCGGGTGAGAATGAGTTCACCGGAGAAGTTTTTTACCTGACCCGGCCGGGATCCGTGGTAGACGCACCCTCCTCCTTCGCTACACTTGACCTCTACGGCAACCCGGTCAAAGACGGTTTTCAGCGCCACCAATTGGGGGTTTCGCTGGGAGGTCCCATCAAAAAAGACAAAACTTTTTTCTATTTCAACGTTGAGCAGACGTACGATTTCAAGGACAATCTGCTCAACTCCGCCGATTTGGACGTCAACGAAATTGTACAGGGACGGAACCGTTTCACCTATGCTTCCGCTAAAATCGACCAGGTCTGGCGGCCAGGTTGGCGGACTTCGGTCCGCGGCCAGATCGGCCGGTTTTACAACCAACGCCAGGGCGGCGGGCTGGAGGGCGGCATCCTGTTCCCTTCCGCCAGTTCTGCCCAAGACAACGAGACCTACCTTTTTGCCGTGCGCAACCAGTTCCGGTTCACCGACAAGCTGAGCGCAGAGCTCAATTACCAGCGCAGCTTTTTCCGCTGGAACTACCGGCAGCCGGTCAATGATGCCACGCCTTCCGTGACCGTTCAAAATCCCAGTGGAACGCCCATTGCCACCATCGGCCAGTCGGGCGCCATTTTTGACGATTTTGAATACACGCACCACCTGCAGAACAAATGGCTGTACCGCAGCGGCCGCCACCAGTTTAAAGCCGGGCTGGAGTGGATCGGTTCCGATTTTCAATTATTGGGCGGCGGAAATCCGTATGGCACTTATACCGTTCGCCTCAACGCCCAGCAACTCGAACAGGTAAAACAGCTCAACCGTGGTTCGGCGCTGAATGTGGAAGATATTCCGCTCGACGTCAGCGTGCGTTCCTACGACGTCGAACTCCGGCCCTCTTCCTTCGGTGCGGTACAAAATGTGTTCAACGCCTACCTCGAAGACCAGTTTACCGTCAGCCACCGCCTGAACCTCACCCTCGGCCTGCGCTGGGATTACGACAACCTGTCGAAAGGCGGCGGCGACAAAGGCGACTGGAACAATATCGGACCACGCGCCAGTTTCAATTACAAACTGGACGGGCGGAGTGTGATCCGCGGAGGCTATGGCATTTATTACGACAAGATCAAATACTCGGTGTACAGCGACAACCTGCAGTTCAGCAGCAATTCAACCGACTTCAAAAAACAATTGGCCGAACTCCAGCGCCTGGGTTTGCTCGATGCCGGCGCCGACCTCGACCAGATCACTTTTGCGGGTAATATCCGGGCAACCGCCCCCAATGTGAGTTACCTCGACGGCCCGACATCCGATGAACTTCAGGAGTCCCGCGAGAAAGCGTTCAGCGCCAACCTCAGGATCATGAACCCCAATGGATTTCAAAATCCCTATTCCCATCAGTTTTCGCTTGGCTACCAGCAAAAATTCACGGATGACCACCTTTTTATTTTTGACGTGGTGCATACCCGCACCAACAACCTTTATATCATCCGCAATCTGAACGCAGCTTCGCCGTGGAATTTTGATAATCCGGACGACTTTGTGGTGCGTTCCCGCGTGTCGGCCGATTCCACCCGCCCCGTGCCCGTTTACCAGGATGCCGGCGGCTTTTACGCCGTTGTCAACAGCGGCAAGGACACCCTCCGCGGTTTTGCCCGAAACGTATTTATGACGGAAACGGCGGGGATTGCCCGGTACACCGCCCTGAACTTCATGCTGCAAAAATCCATTGGCGACAAAAAGGTGGGGTACCGGCTTTTGTACAGCCTTTCCTTCACCAAAAGCAATACCAGCAGTATCAATACCCGGGCGCAGGATGCCAATGATTTTGACGCGGAGTACGCCTGGGATGAGAACGACCGGCGCCATGTGTTCAGCGGGGCGTTTTTCTACGAACCGGTAAAAGGATTGCTGATCTCGCCCGCTGCCCTGATCCAGAGCGGGCAGCCCGTTACCCGGGTGGCGGATGCAAAGGTATTTGGTACGACCGACCTCAACGGCGACGGGGAAAGCTTCGGACTCCCGGCCGACCGGTGGCCGGGCGAACCCAAAAGCGGCGACCGCCTGCCCTGGTCGACCACCTTCGACCTGTCTTTGCGATATCAGCTCATTTTAAAGGGCAGCCATGCGATTGAATTCAGCGCGGATGTCTTTAATTTGTTCAATGCTGAAAACTGGTCGGGGTACAATACCACCCGGTCGGTGAGCAACCTCAGCCAGGTGGGGCCCGCATCGTCCAATACGTTCAAATTGCTGTCGGCGTCGCCGCCCCGGCAGTTCCAGTTTGGCGTCCGGTACACCTTTTAGGGGATGGTGGATGGCCTGCGGTGCCCCACGCCGCGGCGCATGAGCGGCAGCTTAATTTTAAATCAGATGATTATTCCAAATACAACTGATTAACAAATGAAGTTATTTTTTTTTCACCACATAAGACACATAAGATCACAATAGCAAGCCGTAATTGACCAATGCCAATGGCATTGGTCAATTACTTCTTATGTTTTCTATGTATCTTATGTGGTGGAAATATCCACGTATCGGCAGGATGCGAAGTCATCCTGTCCTGGAGAAATAAAATTTCTGGTGTTTACCCCGAACCCCCCAAAAGGATATCAAAGTGATAATTCCATGTTTTTTAAACCTGAATACCTTCATTTATTATGTATATATTTTTCTTAAGTTGATGCCCATACGCCGCGGCGTGGCCGAGGCTTCGTCGGACGGTGGATTTATCCGCCTGATGCGAGTTACGAGCATAGGGCGGACGGTGTCCCACGCCGCGGCGTGGCTAAAGCTTCGTCGGATGGCAGACGGCAGATTGTGGATGGTAGACGGGCTGTACCCTGCTGTCCGATGTTCACCTCAATCATTACAAAAAACAATTTTATGCACCTTGATAAAAATAACAAAGAAGAACTGACAGCTTACCTGCGGCGGGTAAACCTCCTGAGCGCCGGCGAAGAATTGACCGGCGCTGAAAAAGCGGGAGAGGGCAATATGAATTATACCTTGCGGATCCGGACGGCCGACCGGAGTTTCATCCTCAAACAGGCGCGGCCTTATGTGGAAAAATACCCGTCGATACCTGCGCCGGTAGAACGGGCGGCGGTGGAGTCCGCTTTTTTCCGCCTGGCCAATACCTGGCCCGCGGTCAGCAACATGCTGCCCCGGCTTTTGTACTTTGACCCTGAAAATCATATACAGGCGATCGAAGACCTTGGGGAAGGCTCCGACTTCACCTTGCATTATAACCGCGATAATCCTTTTCCGGCGGAAGCTGCCGAACCTCTGATCCGTTTTTTGAACGGGTTGCATACCCAAAGCAGGTTGCATCCGCCCGCAACCGGTTTCAGCAACCGTGCCATGCGGGAATTGAACCACCTGCACATTTTCGATTTTCCGTTCCGGGCCGACAACGGCCTGAACCTCGACGATATCCGGCCCGGTCTGAAAGCGGTTGCGGGTCGGACGGTTCACCGGTACCCGGAGTTGCATAAACGGGCGTTGGCGCTGGGCGCCAGGTACCTGGCTGAAGGGGATACCCTGCTGCACGGTGATTATTTCCCCGGAAGCTGGTTGCAAACCGGCCGCGGTTTGTTCATCATCGACCCCGAGTTCTGTTTCCTCGGAGAACCGGCCTTCGACCTCGGCGTATGCCTGGCTCACTTCAGTTTTTGCGGTTTGGAATGGGAAAACACCCTAGCATTATTCGACCGGCATTACGGCGATTTTGACCGGGACGCCTGCCGGGATTTTGCCGCCGTTGAAATATTGCGCCGGGTCTATGGGGTGGCGCAATTGCCCCTCGATCTGGACTTGAAGGAGATCGAAACCCTGACGATCCGGTTAATTGACCATTTTTTGGGCGGACGGTAGACGCCGGCAGGCCGGCGTCTACCTGAGTCTGGCTTAATTCATAAAACAAGCAATCATGCATAAACTGAGCATTTTGTCGTGTTTTGCCCTGTTTTTTTTCGGTTGCGGGAGCGTCCGGCAGCCCTCAACCCCTGCCCCTGATCCGGCGCCCAGAAGGATCTGGTTGGATACCGATATCATGATCGGCTTGCCCGAACGGGCGCCCCGGGAGGTGGACGACGGCGTAACCCTGATCATGGCGCTGGCGCAACCCTCCGTCGAGATCGCCGGCATCAGCCTGGTCACAGAGGTAGACTACGGCTATGAAGTAACCCAAAAGATCCTGAACTGGTACGCCCCGGGACGAAAGATCCCCGTTTACAAAGGGTCGCCGGAAGCGGCCGATCTGGGGGTGGAAACCGAGGGGAGCCGGGCGTTGGCCAGGGCTTTGCAAAAAGAACGGCTGGCCATTCTGGCCCTGGGGCCGGCGACCAATGTCGCTACCGTCATCAAAAACCATCCTGAGCTTGTGGGGCAGATAGAAGAAATCGTTTTTTGCGCGGGCCGGACACCCGGTTTCCACTTCCGGCCCGGACTGCAAAAAAGCACGGTATCCGATTTCAACTTTGAAAAGGATGTGGAGTCTTTCCGGGTCATCCTGGATTCCGGGGTGAAAGTCGTTTTATCCGGTTTTGAGTGCAGCGCCTACCTGCTCATCGGCAGGCCGGATATTCAGCATTTGAGGACCGGTAATGAGGCCGACCGGTGGCTGTATGATATGCTGACGCCGTGGCAAAAACGCGCTTTGGAACTATTTGGGGTAGAAGGGTTCATCCCCTATGATGTAACCCCGCTGGGGTATATTACCCACCCGGAATTTTTCTTATATTACCGCGACATCCCGGTTGAAATTCACGAACGCGAAAACGACGCCACCATCGGGCGGAACCGGCCTCCGGTCAAATCTTTTCTGGAAGTGAGTTATGATTATCCCGCCAAATGGAAAGTGGATTATGCATATAAAACCCTGCCCGGTTTTGAGGAGATGGTGATTGAGTCGATGAAATGCCCCGATAAATAGTCCTTAACCATTGTATGCGTACCTGAATGAGGCAATGGCAAATCAACCGGGGTGCTACAATTCAGTTTGCGCCAAAAGTCTTCCCATTGACAAAACTCACCCCCCAAACTGTCAAACGTCATTCTGCTGATATTACCAGCCCCCTAATTTTGTTGAAAAATCAGCGCCATGAAAAATATTTTGATTTTAGCAGCGATGGTCCTTTTTGCAATGAGTGTGAACGCCCAGACGGTTTACACGGTCAAAAGCAGCAAAATGACCATCGCAGGAACATCCTCCATGCACGATTGGGAGTCCACCGTCGGCAAAACAACGATCACCGGTCTGCTGAATCTGGACAATGGAATCGTAGCCAAAAGCGGCGATTTTGAAGTCAAAATCGCGGTCAAAAGCATCAAAAGCCCCAAGGGTAAAATCATGGACAACAAAACCTATGACGCCCTGAAAGCCGAGGAACACCCAAATATCCGTTTTGCACTCGGCAACCTCACGTACAAAAGCACCAACGATAAATCGGGACAAATAACGGCTACCGGCAGCCTGACCATTGCAGGTGTCACCCGGAATGAAACCCTGACGATGACCGCCACCCAGGCAGGCAACGAACTCACGATCAAAGGCAGCAAGAAACTCAAAATGACCGATTTCAAAATCAGTCCGCCTACCGCCCTTCTGGGCGCCATGAAAACCGGCGACGAAGTGACCATCCATTTTGAAGTGGTCATGAACCGCCAGGCCGATGCAGCCATCGGAACCAACTAAAAATCAATTCAAACAATTCTTTCACATTAAAATAAAGCGTTATGAAACGGGTCAAATCAATTATGTCTCTTTTGCTGGCCATTTTTGCCACGGGCATGATCTACGCTCAACAATCCGGAATCCAATATTACCGTGCCAACGATAAAACAGGGATCAACGGTTTTGAGCCCTCCAAAAATGATTCGGTTGTTTACGAAGGCTTCAAATTCCGGGTAGGCGGCAGCTTTACCCAGCAATTCCAGGCCCTGAAACACGAAAACAATGCAGACGTAAAGGAGGCTACCTTAAACGGCAAAACCGTCAACCTTAACGAATTGTATCCGCTGGGGTCCGGGTTCAACCTGGCAACTGCCAACCTGAATTTCGACTTCCAGATCGAAGACGGTATCCGGGTATCGCTGGAAAACTACATGTCTTCCCGCCACCACTCCGAATTCTGGGTAAAAGGCGGTTATATCCAGATCGATAAACTGCCGATGTTGGGCAACCCCGAATGGTTTACCAAATACATGCGGGTCAAGATCGGTCACTTCCAACCCAACTACGGCGATCAGCTATGGCGCCGCACCGACAACGGTAACGCAATTCTGAACCCATTCGTGGGCAACTATATCATGGACGCGTTTACGACCGAGATCGGCGGTGAAGTGTATGTAATGCCGACCTATGATCTTACCTTGATGGTGGGTATGAACGCCGGCCTGATCAGCGGCAACGTACAGGATGTGGAACGCAAACCATCCATCTATTTCAAAGCCGCTTACGACAAACAATTCACCAAAGACTTCCGCTTCAGGATCTCCGGGTCGGGTTATTCCAACAACGGCTCTGCACGGAACACCCTCTATGCAGGCGACCGGACGGGTTCGAGGTTCTACTTTGCCGGTGAACCCACCTATTATGTTGCCAGCGGCGTGGTTACCGCAAGCTCCACCGCCAACCGGTTCACATCCGGCCGGATCAGCCCCGACTTTACGTACCAGGTGATGGCCCTGCAGTTCTCCCCGTTCATCAAGTACAAAGGCATCGAATTGTTTGGTACCTACGAACATGCTGAAGGTGTGAGAAGCGTAGAAGAAACCGATACCCGGTCCTTCAACCAATGGGCGGTAGAAGGTGTGCTCCGGTTCCTGCCCAACGAGCAAGCGTTCGTCGGCGGACGGTATAACAAAGCTTATGGCCGCCTTTCCGGATTCACGGAAGATGTTTCCATCAACCGTCTCGAAGTCTCCGCCGGGTGGTTCCCAAGCAAAAACCTGCTGCTCAAAGGCGCCTATATCAACCAGGAATACGTTGACTTCCCGAGAAGCGACTACCGCTCTGAAGGCATTTTCAAAGGCTGGATGATTGAAGCGGTTGTTGGGTTCTGACGCTAGATGTTGGCCACGCCCGTGGCGTGGCAGATGTTAGGACAGAGATGCTGGATGCTGGATACTGGATGCAAGGTACTGGAGCCGTAAGTGACCCAGAATCAAGTATCCGGCATCCAGCATCCTTATTTAAGCCTTTTTTTTATTTTTGTATTTACAGGTCTTATTCAATGACTGCAAAATGGCAAACTTAACGTCGATCGCACTGTTCTCTGCTTTTTTCTCCTTTTTTGCCGATGACCGGTTGTCCGCCGGTTTGTTTTCGGATACCACCCGCAGCCGGTCTTACCAGATACTGGAAGAAAGCCGGCTTTTCCTGGAGGGATCCAGCAACGTCAACCAATTCAAATGCAGGTGCGAAGAGTCCTTTCCGGCAGCCTCTTTCGCTTTCGAAAACGACGAAAACAGCTTTGGTAAAATTAAATTCTTCGACACCCGGCTGGCCATCAAAACCCGCAACCTGGAATGCGGCAACAAGATGATGAACAAAGACCTGCAACGCGCCCTCCATGCGGAGGCTTTCCCCTATATCGCCATCCAGCTCAGCGAAGCCTTCTTCAGGGTCGAAAATACTTTCCCGGATAAAATTCACCAGAAATGGACCCCGATGACCGCTCAAACCTTTATCTCTATTGCCGGCCAGACCCGGAAAGTCCAACTGGACGTCCACGTGCAAAAAACCGGCAATGACCGGTACCGGTTCACCGCTGCCAAAGACCTCCGGATGACAGATTTCGGCATTACCCCTCCCACCGCCCTGCTTGGCCTGGTGAAAGTGGACGACCGGATCCGGATCAACCTCGACCTGGCAATCGCCATTCTTCCCTAATTTTTTAGTTAAAACTAATCAATTAGTTGCACTACTAACTGATTAGTTGTATATTTGGCCAAAATTGCACATCCAATGCAAAAACTGGCCAAAAGAGAAGAGCAGATCATGCAGATCCTGTGGCGCCTGGAAGCAGCCTTCGTCAAGGACATCATCGACGAATTCCCGGAGCCCAAGCCGCATTACAACACGGTCTCCACCATCATCCGGATCCTCGAGGAGAAAGGGTTTGTCGATCATCAGCAGTTCGGAAACACTTACCGTTATTACCCCCTTGTAAAAAAAGACGTATACCAGCAACAGGAATTGGGGGATATCCTCCATACCTACTTCGACAATTCCTACCCAAAAATGGTGGCGTATTTCGCACGGGAAGAGAAGATCAGCCCGGAGGAACTGGAAGATATCCTGAAGACCATCCGGGCAGAAGAAACGAGTGAAAATAACGGCAAACCTTAAAAATTCCGACTGATGGTACCTTATATCCTCCACGCATCCCTGCTGGTCAGCGCTTGTTACCTGTTTTACAAGTTCCTGCTGGAACGGGAAACTTTTTTCCATATCAACCGCTGGGTGCTGGCCGCCTGTATTGTGATGGCTTTCAGCCTTCCCCGGCTTACCATCCCCGAGCAATGGTCGTTGTGGAACGGCGGTTCTTTTGGTCAGGCAGTTTTACAGTCCGGCAGTCCGCAGTCCGGCGGCCCTCAAATCAACGCCTCAACACATCAACAAATCAACACATTCCAGGCCGGCAGTCCGACAGTTGGCGCCGCCGCTGATGAACCCCAGGCGGATATCAACCCGGCAGTCTCCACTCCCCGAATCATCGATTCCTCAAATCCTCGATTCCTCGATTCCTCAAATCCTCCAATCCTCGATTCCTCCAATACCAAACCCTTAACCAAATTTTCCGTAGCCCAGATCCTGACCTATATCTACCTCACGGGCGTGGTCATATTCGGTCTGAATTTTTTACTGCAGCTCGGGATCTTGTTGTACCTGCGCTTTTCCCGGCCGGGCATCCGCGACGGACGTTTCCGGATCGTCGAACTGACTGAGGATAAAGCCCCTTATTCTTTCTGGAACAACATTTTTATCAATCCGGCGCGGTACGAATGGGAAACGTTCAACCAGATCCTGCGGCACGAAAAGATCCATATTGCCCAAAGGCATACGCTCGATATCCTGCTGGCCGAATTGCTGGTCATTGTCCAGTGGTTCAATCCTTTTGCCTGGTATTACCGGAAAGCGGTGGAGAACAACCTCGAATTCCTCACCGACAAAACCATGCTCGCCTCCGGGGCCGACAAACAATCCTATCAGCTGAACCTGCTGAAGGTCTGTGTGCCCCAACTTCCTTTGAACCTGACTACTAACTATAATCAATCCATTTTAAAAAGAAGAATTGTCATGATGAACAGTAAGAAATCATCCGTAAGCTCGGCATGGAAGTACCTGTTCCTGCTTCCATTGCTCGGGCTGTCCATTTTCACCCTGAATGCGGTAAAAAGTACCGCACAGAACCTGCACACCCCCGGCGGTTTGCTGGCTTTTCTGGACGACCAACCGGAAACCACGGCCATACCCGGTATGGAAGGTTTTACGAACAATGGCGCCTACCTCGAGCCAAGCGGCAAATGGTACGGCCGCCTGACGGGCAACGAATTTTGTGTCGAATTTGTCAACCGCGAAACCGGGAAATGGGGCCGGAACCAATGGTCCAGGAGCGAATGTTTCGACAAATCGGCATTCACCGGCCTTTCCGCCGGCGCCACTGAATTCAGAATGGACCGGGAAGCCGGGACGATGGTTTTCCAGGGCAAATTTGAAGGCAACGACGGCGAAGGCCAGTACACCTTCACCGAAAAACCTGAATTCCGGGCCTATCTCCAACAGGAAGGTTTCTCGGATGTGCCCGACGAACTGATGGTCCATTTTTTCCTGGCCGACATCAGCAAAGCCTGGTTTGCCTACCTGAAACAGAATGGTTATACCAAGATCACGGAAGAGGAACTGGAGGCCGCCGCCGTGCATTCCATCACCCTGGATTACCTCAAAAAGTCGCTGCCGGAATTCCAGGCTTACGGGTTCAAAAACATGAACCTGTCGGACCTCGTGCAGTTTACCATCCACGATGTAACCCCGGAATACATCAAATCCATGAAAGACCTTGGCTACAAGGATTTCAGTGTGGAAGAGATCGTTCAGGCTTCCATTCATGATGTCAATCCGGCCTATATCAAAGCCCTGAAAGAGGCCGGTTACAGCGACCTGCCCATGGAAACCCTGGTGCAGTTTTCCATCCATGATGTCGACGCCAAATACATCAAAGCGCTCGATGAGGCCGGCTTCCGGAAACTAAGCCCGGAGGAGATCGTCCAGTTTTCCATTCATGATGTGGATGCGGATTTCATCAAATCCCTAAAGGCTTCCGGGATGGGCGATATGAGCGCCGAGGAGATCGTACAATACGCCATCCATGATGTGGACGCGGATTATATCAAATCCCTCGAGCAAGCCGGCATCAAGGGCCTCGATCGGGAATCCGTGGTGCAACTCTCCATTCACGACGTGGACGCTGAATATATCCAATCGTTGGCGCAAGCCGGTATCAAAGATCTGAACGTAGAGCAGATCGTTCAATACGCGATCCACGATGTGGATGCGGAATATATCCGGGACATGGAACAGGCCGGGTTCAAGGACCTCGACCAGGAAAAGATCATCCAGTTGGCCATACACGATGTGGATGCTGATTTTGTCAAATCTCTGGAACAGGCCGGTTTTTCGGACCTGGACATGGACGAGATCGTCCAGATGGCCATCCACGATGTGGACGTCGACTATATCAAATCCCTGCGCGACCTGGGCCTCGACAAACTCAGCCTGGAGGAGATCGTGCAGGCCAGCATCCACGATGTGGAGCCGTCCGAGATCAAGGAATTGCAGGCGCTGGGGTACAAGGGTATGGGCATCGAGGAGATCGTCCAGTTGCAGATCCACGACGTGGACGCCGATTTTATAAAAGGCCTGAACGCGTTGGGATTCAAAAACATTCCCGTAGAACAATTGGTGCAGGCGCAGATTCACGACGTAGATGAGGATTTCATCAAGGAAATGCGCGAAAAAGGACACAACAGCAATGACCTGGAGGATTATATCAAGTTGAAGTACGAGCGGGAGGGGAACTGGTCGCGGTCGCGGAAGCGGCAGGAGTAAAATTGAAAGGTGAGCTTTATTTTGTTGAATAAAAGCCATCCGGAAACTTACTTGTATTTGGATGGCTTTTATTGACTTTATAGCTAACTTCTAAAGACTTAATTAAGAACGTGCCGCCTCAGCGGCAACGTGACCTGCAAGTGAGGTTATAAAGGCTTTAAGACTTGTCATACCTGACAAATCACCATAAACGCCGGTGGTTTCCGCGCTTCGATCCGAGGTAATGATGGAAGCTGCCGAATAAAGCTGTTCTTGCATAAGTTTTTGACAAAGAATATCGTAACGTTGCAGATAGGATGTTCCGTTAAATTCCGGGAATACAGGAAAATGTCGCGAACTGATGGTTATAGGGCGGCGGGATTCCGGAGCATCTTCAACCATGATCATCCACCCTATAAAAGGTCTGAGTTGTTTTCCAAATGCGCCTTCCCGGTAAGCAGTTCTGAAATCATGGGCTGTGCCAATTGCTTCTTCCGCTCTGTTATTAAAGTTGTTTCCGAATGAAGGTCCTACTTGGCTTTTGAGCTCGATTGCAGCAATTAGCCGATTTTGATGAATTACCAGAATATCCCAAAGCTTGGAAGGCCGGAAAAACCCAGGTAGCGTTAAAATTGATTTTTCAAGGTGAATTTCAGCGGAAGCAAGCCCGTTATCCTTAATCAGGTCAATCATAAGATCAGCAAAGCCATCCATGTTTTTTCCTGCGGTAACACCTGCCCTTTCGCCTTGATCAATAATTCCGGTTTCCAGTTGTTTTTGTCTTGCTTTCTCGCGGTTACCCCAGAAAGCTTTTGTTGCTTCCTTTGCTTTAATATCAAAATTGGATAAATGCAGTGCCATTTTTATTTTCTGTTTTCACTTCTGCTCAATATTGCACCTTCAGCATCGGACAAGGCATAAAGTTGAAAGACTGCACGATTAGAAATCTCAATGTCATCCTTAGTGAATGCCTCCAAAAGCATTCTTTTGATATTGTCTGGAACATCTCCCCAAAGAGGAATTCGAATACGCCTAAGATATTGGGCCTGAAAGCGCAAATAACCACCACGCATCCGTGTTGTGTAGGCCGACACAAACAAACGGGCAATACCCGCTCGAAGAACGGTTTGTAAAGCCCTTAAATCCCAATCATGAGAAGTAATGTAATAAAGATTGTGATGTGGATAAAGTTCACCGGGCTCATAAACAATGTTGGCCTCCCCCTTAATATCAGGAATTAAAAGCTTGGGCGTTGCTGTCAGCTTTCCATCGATCCGGTCGATTGTCCTATACCAATTAGAAGGAGTCTTCCGCGCGCAATGACGGTTGGCAATCTGGTCTTTTCTTTCTTCCAAATACTTTTTAAGGCGGGGATAATGATCGAGCTTCACCAGGCGACCATTTATTTCAAAAGGATTAATCAAACCCAATCCGCGCCATTGAACCTTTCCGGAAACAATATCTTGAGTTGTAGCCAGGGGCAGCTTGCGGCTTGGCTCAACGTCTAGATGCTCAAACGGGCCAATATAACATTCATCCGCTCCCGTAGCTACTCCTATTCCAACCTTGCATCCGGCTTCCTCTAAAGTGGGGAATTTTTTTTCCAATCGGCGCACAATACCAAGTTGATCCGGTGAATCAAAAATCCAAGGCTCTGCATTATTCAGTATGCCTTTAAGTTCAAGCACATCAGGGTGGGCTTGGATTGGAGGACCAACAAGTGCCCTGGCTAAATTTTCAAGTCCTTTTTTATCAAAATCAGGTCTGTGGGCGATACGGGTTGCTCCGACAGGCTGCCGGGATATTACAATAATAGACGGATAAGCTGATACTTCTGAGTGAAAAGCTGGAGTATCAACCATATCCACATAAGCTTTAAGATGATAATATTTTGAAATCAACAGTCTAAGTGGGCCACCGTACCGGTTCTTTGTCCATCTATCAGAACAAATAAAAGCAAGATGCCCATTTGGAGCAAGCAAGCGTAAGGATCTTTCAATAAATGGAATGTACAAATCCGCACGATCATATATTGTACTGTATCGTTCACGATAAGCTGCCAAAAGAAGGCTGGGAATACGTTCTTGTCGAACATAAGGGGGATTTCCAACCACGAAATCCATGTTTTGAGGTAATGCAGTAAGAAGAAAATCGCCTTGGATAAGCCAAACCTGAACCAACCGGGTGGCTACATCCATAGAAATATCCTGTTCGATTAAAAAATCCAAAAGTTTGGCCCGTGTGTTTAAAAAAGTTGCACCATGTAGTTCCACCGCACAAATACAATTCCTCAACTCCTCATACACGTCATCTTTTTTATCGGACGAAAACTTCCAAGACTGGAGCAATCGTCCTGCCACCGGTAGTACAAAATCACCGTTCCCGAAAGAAGGCTCAAGAATACTCATTTGATAAAGGGGCTTATCAATTGTATAACCCACCAAATCAAGGATAAACTCTACAACATTCTGGCGCGTAAAAACTGCCCCGCGTTCATCAATGCCGGCGGATGCCATTCGGTCAATGGCCTTCAATACATCATCCTGAAAAAGCGATGATGTGAGTAATTCAGAATGAATTGGAGGCGATGACATATTCAATATGATTTGAAATGGCAAGATAAAACAATTTGGTTTAATTTTACCCCCTTCTTTCAGCATTTTTACGCAGACCTGCGTAGTCTGATCCGGTATATCTACCCTTCAAAAGCCTTGTTTCGCCATCTAATTTTGCATTTGAACAAACCGTGACTAAAACTTGATCTGGTTTTTGAACAACCAGGCGGGGCATCTTTGGCTTATAGCCAGCTTGTGACCACATTTCACCGGCAGTTGATGACAGGGCTTCTGCAATCCGGCACAAAAAGGCTGTCAGGATCGGCAATGAACATCCAATGACGTAATACAATCTTGTTAATCTTAAATACCAAAACCATGAAAAAAACTTTACTGATTTTTGCGGCGATTGCCTTTGCCTGTTTATTGCAGGCACAACCCACGATCACGCCGGTTGCGACGGGATTGAATTCGCCATTGGGTATTGAACTGGACCCCGACGGCAACCTCTGGGTAGCGGAGTCCGGCACGGGTCAATCCGACGGTTCGGTCGCCATCATTCGGCCGGACGGGAGCCTGGAAAAATTTGTAGAAGGATTGCCCTCTTTTTTCAACCCCGAAACCGGAGATATCGCCGGGCCTCAACACGCTCAATTCCTGGGTGAAGACATGATAGGGGTAACGATGGCGCCGCTGCCGGACTCGCTGGAACGCACCATCCTGGTATTTGCGTTGGAAGATTATGTCCCTGGTGTACCGCTTGGCAGAGACGATGTCAGAAGCGTGATCTACGTCGGCAAAACGGTACTCAAAACCCTGGATGACAGTAATCCCTATACGTTTGTACACGACGGCTGCGACCTGTACATCGCCGACGCAGGGGCCGACGCCATTGTCCGCCGGGTGGGCCTGACGGGTGAATTGAAGTTATTTGCCCAATTTCCGCCTGTCCCCAACCCATTGCCCTTCGGACCACCCTTCGCGGATGCCGTTCCGACCAGGATCATCAAAGACCCCGACGGCGGTTTTTACGTGTCTCAACTTACGGGTTTTCCGTTCATTCCCGGCGCCTCCAAAATTTGGTCCGTAAGTGAAGATGGAACCGTTGCCCCCTACGATTCCAACTATACGCTGGTGACCGACCTGGCCATCAGCCCGGAGGACGGCGGCCTGCTGGCGCTCCAGTTCGGGCTTTTTGATTTCTCCCTGCCCATTCCCATCATTTTCAACAGTGCTTTGATCACGCATACCCATCCGGACGGCAGCCGCGATACCCTCGTTTCCGGCTTTGGCCCCAGCCCGGGCATGGCCGTTGCCGATAACGGCGTGATTTATGTAACCGAAATCTACACCGGGCGGGTGCTCAAGATCGATAACATTACCGGCGTCTGGAACCCGGAGGCTCCGGGACGCCCGGAAGACTTCAAGGTTTGGCCCAACCCTGCTTCTGATGCCGTCAACCTGGATTTTAAGCTGCCGTCCAGCGGAGCGATCCACGCAGAAGTTTACGATATCCAGGGGCGGTTGATGCTTCGAAAAGACCTGGGTCGCCGGGTGGCCGGTCCAAATTCGGCGCGCCTGGCCGTATCTGAAATAGCCAGGGCAAATGTTCCCCATGTAGTGGTCGTCCGTCTGAAAGGAGAAGGGATAGATTGCACCCGAAAGGTGGCGATTCGTTAGAAGGTCGCATGATCTACGGCGCCTTTGACTGAATCCCTCTGAAAAAAGACAGGTTTAAATTTTTATTACGGGCGGCATCAAGCGATAACTTCGGGTTATCGCTTGATTTTAGCGATGAGGCTGCCTTCATCAGGGGCAACTTAGGAGGCTACCCGAAGTAGCCACCTAAGAAACAGTCTAAAAACTTACAGGGCTTTAAAACACGCCGATCCTGTACCCCGATCGGGTTTCCCGGATCGCCTTCACCACTTTTTCGGGCAGTTCGTCCTCATTTTTGATTTCGGACCCTGCGCCGATGCCGAAGCCCCCGTCGCCGTCATAAAAACGATAAAGGTAGATCTTGTCTTCGGGCGTTGCGTAGGTATTACTCAGGTTGCCGCTCAGCCCGTGGTCGTCGCTGACCTCGACTTTTACCCGGGTGATCCGGCCCTCTGCATCGTATTCGAGGTTTTTGAACTTGAGGTAAAGCCCTTTCTTTTTCAGTTCCTCTTCAATTTTTGAAACATCTTCGCGGCTTGTATTCGCAGTGATGACCACATAAATATTTTCCCCTTGCAGGGGTGTTGCATTGGAGGTTATGGAAACGTCTGCGCTACTGGCCGACAAATAGGCGTACCCGCTCCGGGCAACCGATGCGCCGCTTGTGGGAGCCGCCGCCGTTGTTCCGGAAACGTTTATGTTCCCACCGCTGCCGGCAACATGGACGTTTGAGTTGGCAGAGGACCGGGTGTTAATTCCGGCAGCAGTGACGGTAGAAGAACTCCATCCAGTCCCGACAGCGGCCGCAGGCGCAACCGCCCCGGCGTTCAGGGCGCCTGACGAAACCGCGGCAGCCGGGCTGACTACCGCCCCGGGTTCTGCTACTGTTGCCGCCGGGTCTGCTGTTTTGGGAATCGCCTCGGGTGTGGGTGCAGCCGCCGGTGCGGGTTTTTCAATCACGGTGCTTTGACCGGTTGCCGGGCTAAAAGCAACCATAAGCCCCAGCAGGGCAGGAAGGATCAAGAGGTACTTCCATTTAGATTGTGCGGGTGATTTCTTTGAATTCATCATGACAATTCTGTTTTTAAGGTAAGTATGATTAAAATGATTGGCCAGTATGTACTGGTAGTCGGGTACAATGGATTTGAGCAAATTGTATTGGTATTCTTTTTTATCCAGGCCGGACCGCAATACTTGTTCGTCGGCGATAAACTCGAGGTTGAGGCGTATGGCGTTTTTTATGATCCAGACCATGGGATTGAACCAGCACAAAACCGTGATCACTTCTGCCAGGAGGATATCAATCGTATGCCATTGCCGGGCATGCACCGATTCGTGAGCAATGATCTGGTCCCGGAGCTGGCCGGCGTATTGTTTCGGATTGAGCACGATGTAGTGGAAAAAGGAAAACGGCGAACTGACCCGGGTGTTAAAATACACGGCTGAATTTTGGCGATCGCTGTCTGAAATCAATTTAAACACGGAAAATATGCGGAACAAAAAACGAAAGGACAATAAACCGGCAACGATCCCATAAACGGCCAGAAACAGGACGGTCCATTCCATATCCGGTTTCCGGGCGGCAGGAGTTGTATATATTTCAGGCGCTGTCGCTTCGAAATCCATTGCCGTCGCCGGTCCCGGAGTCGCAACAGGCGCATCTGCCGCGGGGCTTGCTGCCTGGGTTTCTGCAATGGCCGGCAAATGCAAACTCAATCCAAAATCCGGTATTTGGGCAAACGGCAAGGCCAGCGCGCCGCATAATATACCCAGCAATACCCACCGGTTCAACCGGTGAAAGGTTTCTTTGCGCAGTAAAAACCAATATACCGCACCCATCATAAAAAGGGCAATATTGGCTTTGATCAGCAACTCAAAAAAGGCATTGATACTCATCATATGACTGCCGAATTGATATTTTAACAACCTTTTGGAGATGACCGCTTTTGTCAAACTTCGTTAAACTATGCGGCGGGGCCATGCCCCACCCTGGAGAGTGTCGCCCCGCCAGCCTGCCGCCATAGGCTAAGGCCGACGGAGATGGGGCTTCTCCGTGTTGATAGCGACACAAGTTAGCCTTTCTCCGTTCCGGGTATGCTGCGCATATCCGTCACCGGCTTTGCCAACTTCGACTTCGCTCAGTTGCCAACTGCCAACTGCCAACTACAAACTAACTCCCCCCCTCAATCATCCGGATAATATCCTTCAGGTCCTCCACGCTGATCTTCTCTTCTCTGGCAAAAAAGGCGACCATCTCTTTGTAGCTATCGTCGAAATAGCCGGCCAGTTTTTCCCCCAGAAAGTTTTGGCTGTATTCCTCTTTGCCAACTCTGGCGTAATACCGGTGGGTGGCCCCAAAATCCTCAAAACCGAGAAACCCTTTCTGAACCAACTTGCGCATAACGGTTGAAACCGTATTGATGTGCGGCTTCGGTTCCGGCAAAGTTTCGCGGATATCTTTGGCAAAAGCCTTGTCCAACTGCCACACGGCTTGCATGATTTCTTCCTCCTTGGGCGTGAGTCGTTTCATTTCTTGCGTTTTTCCTGTATCCTTTTGTCCGGACACAAAATTAAATTATTTTTTTAGTTGTGCAACTATTTTTATAGTTAAAAAACGAAAAAAGTCGTTTTCTGGAATATTTTTGTTGAAAAATGACTGAAAAAGCTATATTTGGGTTGCTTCCAGGCTGCCTGGCAGGGTCCATTCTTCAAATCAAAACGTATGAGAGCTATCACAAAAATCTTTTTGTTCATTTTAATGAACACGGCTACCGGTCATTTTTTGTTTTCAAGCGGCCCGGCAACCCATTTTGCAGCCGATACTTTACTGGGGGATACGCTGAATCCTGGTGGGATTTTCTTTTCCAATCTGGCCCCTGCGGTGATCAACAGCGGCGAATGGGAATTCAACTTTTTTAATGCCTTGTCCACCCTCAAATACCGGGATAACAACGATCCTTCCGGCGTGGGGCGGTCTTCGCGGCTCGACCAGATTGCCCAGGCCTGGCACAATCCTTTCAAGGGCAACAACCTGAACATCGGCCTGGAGGTGCGGGCAGCCCATCAAATTTCGGATGCCGATGAAGGTGGTTCGCCGTTCCGGGCGCTGGGGGGAGACGCCGTTCATGCCCTGTCAGCTTTAGGGTTGGGGGTCCGGGTCAAACCATTCCGCTCTCTGCCAGAATTAAACATCCAGAGCAGCCTGGTTTTTCCGGTAGCGGGCGATGAATTGGTCCGGCAGCAATTGGGCGTGGATCGCACGGCGTGGTCGGTGCAGGGCGTGTTCTATCAGCAATTCCGGCCCTGGTTGTACGTGTTTGCGGTGGCGGGCGCCGTCACCCAATTCAAAAATGACACCCGTGAACAGACTTCCCTGACCATACCAGCCGGATTGTATTTTGTAGCGGCTTTGCAACAACAGCGCTGGTACCTGATTCCCAGCCTGAGTTGTGCTGCGGGATACAACTACGTCAAAGCGGATAACGGCTTCAACCTGGTAAATACCAGCTTTTTATACGGGATCGGCGTGCAATACCGCCCTGCGCCGGAGTGGAGTATCGGCCTTCAACTGGACCGGAACATCCACCAGGGCCCCGATAATGCGCCCGACCGGATCATTGGCGGGAGTCTGAACCAGATCAGCCTGGGTCTGCGGTATTTGCTGGCCCGGTAATCAGGGAAATTCAAACAGAAATTGCCGGCCATCTCTTTTAGAGGTGAGCAGAAGTACAAAACTTCCCAGGGAGGTTACTGAACTGGGCAAGATCAGTTCGCCTTTATAAGTCTCTTTGGTACCGCCCACTTTCGTGGAACGGTCTATCGTGATCTCTATATCTGTGGTTTTAGCCGCTTCATTGACCCTGAAATGGCCAGTGATGGGATTGTTGCTGAAAAAATCATTATTGGTAAGATGAAATTCCCCGGATTGGGGGCCAAGTTCGCCGGTTCCGATATCCTCCAGAAAGATTCTGTGATCGTTATCAATGAAATTTTGCCAGCTATTCTGGAAATTAGCCGGATAAACAGTCGGCACAACCGGAACCACAATAAAAGTCGGACTGGGCGGAATATTGGACGGATAACTCCCAAAAACCTCAAACAACCGGTCGTACCGGCCCAGGCAGGTATTGTCTGCGGATTCAACGGTGATGTTGACGTTGCCCACCAAACCGTTTGGTACAGTAACAAAAAGCTCGGTAGCGCTCCTGAACTGGACGGAACCGTATTTGTCGTCGAACCGGACCTTGTTGTCAGCTGCAAAGCCGCTGCCGGTAACGCGCACCTGATAACCCGCCGGGTTACCTTCAGGTTCAACATTGCCAATTGCGCTGGAGTCACAGTCGCCTTTTTTACATCCGACCGAAACCAGCAGGGCGAAGAACGTAAACGCTAATAATTTTTGCATAACGGTTTTTTTTATTGATTGGATTGGTTCGATTGGTTCGATTGGCTCCGCCTGCCGTAGCTTCAGCGTAGGTGGGTTCGATTTTTACCCGCATGGGCCTTGGACCGGGCGGGGGTTGGATTGGTTCGATTTTGGAGAAAATCGAATCAATCGTACCAATCATTCAATCGAAACAATTCCTCAGTTCCTCGATTCCTCGATTCCTCAATTTCTCAATTACCAGCCTTCAGCCGCAAATTCACCTCCCCGATCTTCTGCTCCAGCTCTTTTATGGGATAATCCAGCGTTTTAAACGCTTCATCCGCCGCGTCTTTGGCTTTTTTGCTGGCGGCCACCCGGGGCATTCTTCCGGTGGCAGCGGCGCGGATGTTCTCGACCACTTCGTTATTTAACGGCAAAATGATCCGGGAATGTATGCCGTTCAGGATCAGGGTGTAAGCTTCTTCCAGTTCATCCGCCGTCAGTGGATCCTGCCAGTACAGCCTGGCACTTGCAAGCCGGCCTTCCCGGTTGTCGTTGATGGGCCCTCGCGCAGCATTATAACGGCTGACGGTGGTGTTAAAGTTTTCAGACGCCCGGTTATCCAGGAACACATCCCGGATTTGCGGCAAAAAATCGCGCAGGTCCTTCAACCGGTCGAGGTAGGTCAGCAGTTCGGATGAGATCAGGGCAACGGCTTCCGCCTTGTTCCGGCGGATAAAATCCTTTTCCAGGCGGTTGGTCAACTCGGTGATCTTTAGGCGCAATTGAGCTGTTTCTTCGGTCGATCTGCGCAGGGAATCCCTGTAAACGCCCGCAGTCCGGGCCAACTCATCCTGGAAACGACCCACAGCATTTTCCACAACTCGTTGCAGCGAATCGATCTGTGTGGATTTCAGTTTGCCTTCTTTTTTCAGGCGCGCCACTTCCTGGAGCAGCATGGCGTTTTCGGAGCGGAGCCGTTTGACCTCAAAATCGATGCGTGCCTGGCTGGACATCGGTACCAGTGCCTTGCCTTCCCTCGGGTATTGCACCGTCCATTCGCTGGATAATTCCAGCTTTACTTCAACGGTGCCCTTTTTTATGGGAATGCGGAACAGGCCGTCGTCGTCGGTTACGCCTTCCCCCTGGCCCAGTATCCTCACCCGCATACCGGGAACGCCGGCCCCTGTTGCCGCGTCCACGATCCGGCCGGAAAAGATCACCGCGTCCTGCGCTGCAACCAGGACCGGGATCAACAACCATAATAAAAGGCATATCCTCTTCATCCAAACGGTTTGGTTAATTCAAAACAATGGTAACCGGCACGGTTTCCGACAGGACAAAACTTGCATTGCGAACCATCCTGCCATCCACCATCACCGTTACCTGCACTTGTTCTCTTTTCGGAACCTGGATCTCAAAATTCCCCGATCCGTCGGTTTTTCCGCTCGCCAATCCGCTTTCTACGTCCACCAGGGCGTTTTCCACAGGCTCCTGTTTGGCGTTGATCACTTTTCCCCGCCAGCGAATCGTCTGTTGCACCGGTTCGAGTTCTACGGTTATATTGCGGCTCTGTTCCGGCATCCAAGCCGACTGGCGGGCCACCCGGAACGGCATTTCCACTGTTATAATCCGAATAGAATCCGATCCGGCATCGCCCGGGATATTATAAAAATGGACCTTTCCTTCCGGGTCGATCGTTTTTTCGCCCAGGTCGCGGTCGCCCAGCATTACTTTGACTTTTCCCTCCCGGATGATCTTGCCGGCATTGCCGGATTCATGAAAACCCAACGACAAACTGAAGGCTTCGGACTCCGGTTCACCGGAAAAAGGCTTGAAAACAAAAATACCGGCAGCGACAACCAGGATGGCCAATAGCGGGATCAGCCACCGGCGATTTCCGGGGTGACCGGATTGAACTTGTTCCCGTAATTCTTCCGGAACAGTTGGTTTCGCCGAGTCCACCTGAGCGCATATGGACAAAAGGGCGTCGGTAATTTTGGCCCTTTCCACAAAGGCGTCGTTGTCGCTGACTGTCCCTTTGGTCTGCTGGGTCTGCAGCGATCTCAGCCTGCGGAGCTGTGCCAGGGATAATGCGGCCAGTGGTTCATTTTTACCTTTCCAGTAACCCACAAGCCCTTCAGCGGCCTGGCTCAATTGATCGCTGGCGATCAATTGGTGAAATTTTTCCTTGGCAACAGTTGGGCCCATAGAGAAAGGAACTGATTGAAACAAAGGCATTTATTAACTACAAATATACAAAAATAAAGGCACGTGGAAAATGAATCCTGGTTCCTTTACCGATCCCCCATCATTAGTCGGGGCCGGCCCCTGTACCCAAAGGATCAGATCTTTACAATTTTATGGACAACCTGCAACCTTCCGTCCTGGTCTGACAATACCATAAAATAAATCCCCTGGGGAAGGTACGCCAGGGACAAGCCGGCCAGTCCGTTCATAAAACCGAGGCGCTCCTCAATGGCCAATTGGCCGTCTGGCCGGTAAAGTCTGGCATTCACCGTACCTGAAAAGGGGGAGAGGATATTGACTTCGTCCCTGGTCGGGTTGGGAAAGATCCGGACCGGCCCGGCGGCAGGATCTTTCACCGCCACCAAACCTTCGTCGACCATGCCGTTGCAGTTGTTGTCGAGGGTATCCAACACTTCGGTTGCGCCGGGGTAGATAGCCGGGTTGGTATCATCGCAGTCGAGGTCGTTGAGTGCAAATCCGGAGGGCGGTTCAACTGCGCAAGTGTCGACGAAGACTGCGGCGTCGCCGAAGGAGTCGTTGTCGTTATCGGCAAAATAGGTATGGACAGAGAGCCCGTCGTCGATAAAGTCGTTGCAGTCGTTGTCCAACCCGTCGCAAAGTTCGGGCGCGCCGGGGTAGACGGATTCATCTTCGTCGTTGCAATCCTCATAACTGAAAAAGCCGTCCTCATCGTTATCGGCATAAAAATAGCTTTCGGCGAGGTTGAAGGCGTCGGTCCCGATCTGCTGGCCGATCATTCTGCCGGGGATATCGTCGGCAGGCGGGTGGATGCCGCCCCAGATCCGGGAAAGGCTGCATTGGTCGGAGGCGTCCTGGTAAGTCGCCCATTGCAGGGTCATATTCATGCTTGGCCCGTCTTCGAAAACCAGGTAGTTGTTTTGGGGCGCCGGGAATTCACCCATGCCGCCGGGGAAAAATGGGTCGCCGGTCAATTGGGTAAGGACTACGGCAGCCGCCCGGGAATAGGTGGAATGCCCGGAAATATAACCAGCAAAAGGAGGGGTTACAAAAGTCGGCCGCTGGTACGGCCACCAGTTTTCAGCCAGTATCCAGTCTACACCCGCTACGTCGGTTTGCGGATTGTCCACATAGTCCGGCCCTCGCCATGCTTTCAATTTGATTTTGCCCAGGTGTTCGTTGGTTACCCCTGCCAGCGGGTCGCCGGCTTCCACCAACTCGATGTATCCGGGGATCAGGGTGATCCCGCCCGGATGGTAGGAGGGCAGGTTGGGGTCAGAGCTTTGCCCCAACTCCGCCATAAACCGGATTGACGATACCGGCCGGGGAGAGTCATACCATCCTTTGATGCCCCAGGCGGTGATGGCCACGTCATGCAGTGCGCCTGCCAGTGGAAAATAGGCCTTCACATCCCATTCCAGGTCCTCCAGAATGGGGCCTTTGCCATTAAATCTTTTGACGAACTGCGGGTGTTCGGTCACGTGATTCAGGATGGTAAACCAGTGGCCCGGGGGCGTTTCCGAATTGGGGCCGTCTGCCCAGAATTCGGCCAATACCCGGGTATAATCGCCGCGCGGCACCCATTGGGGGGTGTATGGCAGCCCGGTTTTGGGGTTCACCTCATACCCTTCGCCCGGATCGCCGCCGCCGAGAAGGTCATAAAAATCGTGGTAATCCTCCAAAGCGGTCGGATAATGCTGGATATTGCCGGAGGAGGCCGGGGAAATATCCCACAGGACGCTATCGGTGGGGTCGAGTTGGCCCGACCAGCACGAAACCAGGCAATAATTCCATTTATATTCTTCCGAAATGCCGCCGACTGCCGTGGTATCCAGGTAGGGAGGAGGGCCAGGGTCGTGGTACACCCAATAATCGAACCCGTCGCGGTTGTAGATCGTCCGGTCTTCGGGCTTGAGGGCAAACGGCGCCACCTGTCCCCATTCAGGGCTCAAAAAGGGCGGCGTATTGATGGGTATCACGTTCCCGTTCTGATCAATAAAAACGGCCAGGGTCAGCGGCTGCCACCGGTTGGGGTCTATCATGGAAGGGTTGCCGGGAAATGCCATGACCAGCGGCGGGTTGACCGGCTGATAATGCTGGTTGGCAAAAACTTCCTGCTCGTTGGAGCCATCCTGCAGTCCGAAGTTGATCACGCAATTTGCGATGTAATTGCCCAGCGCAGCCGGGTCTCCGCCTGCATAATCGAGGGAGGTCACCCCGGTGTCATAACCCAGATTTGCCATCAGGTTGTCGAATGCGGCGTAAGAAATCGCCACCCCGGGCGAATTCTGGAAACGATGCCTCAACACCCGGTAAGCCGCGTAACTGATGGCTTCTTCGCGGGCCGCCTGCACATCCTCCGGCGCCGGAACTCCGGAAAAAGGGCATTCAAAACCGCTCACCGTTTTTCCAAGGAGAAAGGTCCTGGCGTTCGCATCGTATGCCGCCCAGGCATCGTACATCGCCAGGGAAACGTGGAACAAGTTGCGCGCGTGAACCGTCGGCCGGGCAAAATCTTTCCGGATCGCGTTCAACAAGGCTTCATTCCATTGGTGAGCCACTGATTCTTGTCCGTAAGAAACCGGAATACTGCCAAGGACCAAGAAGAGCCAAAGGGTAAATTTTTTCCTTTTCATGATAAACGAGGTATGAGTTGAAATATGCAACTGGATGCATGAGTCACCCCAAATTTTACAACATTATAAATACGTAATTTTTTTTGCTCAAAAATTATTCGAAACTTGAAAGGATGGGTTCCCATCCTTTTGCGGCATGGATTTTTTACCACAAAAGTTTACCTGCCTAAACTTGGGCAAGGGTACAAAAGGAAACAAAAGGGTCGAACAAAAAATTTACTTTGTAAATTTTTTGTCCTCTTTTCCCGCCTTGCGGGACAGGTCGTGTCTCTTTTCCCGCCTTGCGGGACAGGTAGTGGTTCAAATAAAAAAAATGTCCGTGTTTTTCGTGTTACAAAATTCGGGGTGACTCATGTATCTGCCATCCACCACGCCACAGGCGTGGCCAGTATCTGCCATCCAGTATCACCTCGCCACCCGCTTTACGCCGATAGCTTCGGCCATTTCCAGGATCAACTGCGGGGACCGTTCAACCGCATTGCCGACTACGATGACGTCAGCGCCGGCCTGGGCAGCCATTAACGCCTGCTCCGGCCGGCGGATCCCTCCACCCACCATAACGGGTGTATGTACAGCCAACCTGACCGCCTGGATCATCGCTTCCGAAACCGGATGCCTGGCCCCGCTTCCCGCATCCAGGTACATCAGTTTCAGACCCAGCATTTCACCGGCCATAGCGGTACATTGGGCGATATCGGGTTTATTGGCCGGTATGGGGAAGGTGTTGCTCATATACGTCACCGAAGTAGGAGCGCCGCCGTCGATCAGCATATACCCCGTCGACAGGATTTCCAGCCCGCTCTCCCGCAAATAGGGGGCGGCAATCACATGCTGGCCGATCAGCAGATCCGGGTTGCGGCCCGAGATCAGGGATAACAGCAAAATGGCTTCCGCCTCCCGGCTCACCTGCAAAACGTTACCCGGAAATAAGATCCTGGGAATGGAACTCAGCGCGCCCAGCGTGGCCAGGCAGGCTTCAAGGCGGTCCTGAAGCAATAAACTCCCGCCGACAAAAAAGAAATCGACGCCGGCTTCGACCGACAGCGCAATCGTCCGCTCCAAACTTCCTTCCGGTTGTTTGTCCGGATCCAGGAGAACCGCCAGCTTTTTTTCACCCGCCAACCGGGCTTTGGCCAATGATGTAAGGATCATGCTTTAGGCTTTATGGCCGAATCAGATAACAAAGATAATTATTTTAATGAGTAGCGCGGGTCAGCACAGTCCTGCAGTCCTGCAGTCCGCAGTCCGCAGTCGGTAGTCCTGCAGTGCCGGCTTTTGCATTTTACTACGCGCATGCCAGTAAGAAAGGCTTTTTTCGGCCCCGTTCAACATGAGCAAGTTTCAAATTAACCGGGCTTTGAAAAAAAATTTAGCCTTATCTAAAAAAAATGAACAAAAATACCTTATCTTTGTTTTCGAATATTATAAATGTCAAACAACCAAAAGAAATGAAAACGATATTTGCATCAATCCCACTATTGATCCTGACCCAGTTATTTACCGGCTGCGCCGACAAAGAAAAGGAAGAAACAACTGACCGGCAAGGGATTAAAACGCTGGTTTGCACCACCGGCATGATTGCGGATGCTGTTGCAAATATTGCCGGCGACAAAGCCAATGTGATCAGCCTGATGGGCCCCGGCGTAGACCCCCATTTGTATAAAGCCACCCAGGGCGACCTGGAAAGACTGAGCAATGCCGACATTATTTTTTACAATGGCCTCCATCTGGAAGGCAAAATGGGTGAAATACTGGAGCGGCTGGGCCGTCTCAAAAAGGTAGTCGCCGTATCGGATGGCCTGGATCAATCCAGGCTGATCAATTCCACCAATTTTGCCGGAGCGCACGACCCCCATATCTGGTTTGATGTATCCCTCTGGAAGGAGACCATTCCCTTTATTGCGGGCATTTTGAGCGAGATGGATCCCGGCAATGCGGCTTTTTACCGGAAAAATGCCGAAACCTATTCCGCCCGCCTGGACCAGCTCCACGAATGGGTCCGGCAAAAGATCAGTGAGATCCCGCGCGAACAAAGGGTGATGATCACCGCGCATGATGCTTTCGAGTATTTCGGGAAGGCCTACGAAATTGAAGTTCGCGGCCTGCAGGGTATTTCCACGGTTTCCGAGTATGGCCTGAAAGACATCACCGACCTGGTCAATTTCATCACGAGCCGGGGGATCAAGGCGATCTTTGTTGAAAGCTCCGTACCCAGAAAATCGCTGGAAGCCGTTGTAGAGGGTTGTAACAGCCGGGGCAATCATGTAGTAATCGGCGGGACCCTTTTTTCGGATGCCATGGGGCAAGCCGGCGCCCCGGAAGGAACCTATACCGGCATGGTGGAAGCCAATGTGAATATGATCGTAAACGCTTTGAAATAAAACTTATGGAACCGGCAATTGAAGTACACAACCTGACCGTGACCTACAACCGGCGTCCGGTACTTTGGGACATCGACTTTACCCTGCCCGCCGGGCAATTGATCGGGGTGATCGGCCCCAATGGCAGCGGGAAAACCACCCTTCTGAAAAGCATCATGGGGTTGGTGCAGCCCAGCGGAGGATATGTCAAAATATTCGACCGGCCCCTCGGGGAGGCCCGCGCCCGCATCAGCTATGTGCCGCAGCGGGAATCGGTTGACTGGGACTTCCCCATCAGCGTCCGGGAGGTGGTGCAAATGGGGCGTTACCGCCGCTCCAACCTCCTGCGGCCGCTCAACAAATCCGACCGCCACATCGCGGCGGAAGCATTGGCAAAGGTCGGAATGTCAGAGTTTGCCGGCCGCCAGATCTCCCAACTTTCCGGCGGCCAGCAGCAGCGCGTGTTCATCGCCCGCTCGCTGGCGCAACAAGCCGATCTTTACCTGATGGACGAGCCTTTCGCCGGTGTGGACGCCGCTTCGGAAAGCGCGATCCTCACCCTGCTGGCTGAAATGAAAGACCAGGGCAAAACGGTTTTGATCGTCCACCACGACCTGCAGACCGTCCACCAGTTTTTCGACTGGGTGGTGCTGTTGAACACCCGGATGGTGGCCTCGGGCCCCGTGGCGGAGGTATTCACCCAGGAGCGCCTGCAGGAGGCTTACGGCGGCCAGTTGAACATCCTTTCAAGGGTAGTTGACCTGGTGCAGGACCGGGATTTTCCGGTCAGGGAACAACCATTCAAAGAAAAATTATGAGCGGATTTCCTGTTTTTTCCGACGCCAATGTCATGATGGTCACCCTGGGGTCCATTCTGTTGGGCGCCAGCGCGGCCATCGTGGGATGTTTCACCTTTCTGCGTAAGCGGGCGCTGGTGGGCGACGCCATAGCCCATTCCATCTTGCCGGGCATCTGCATTGCGTTCATGGTCAGCGGGCAGAAAGAACCCTGGGTCCTGATGACCGGGGCCGTAATTGCCGGCTGGGCATCCTTGATATCGATGGATTTTATCGTCAACCAATCCCGGATCAAACCCGATACGGCCATCGGCCTGGTGCTCAGTGTTTTTTTTGGTTTGGGGGTATTGCTGCTGACGGCCATACAACATTCAGGGGAAGCTAACCAGGCCGGGCTCGACAAATTCCTGTTCGGGAAAGCCGCGTCCATGTCCCGCCAGGACGTCTTGTTTTTTGGGGCTATCGCGCTGGGGCTTTTGGTGGTGGTGGCCTTGTTGTTCAAGTCCTTCAAACTGGTGTCTTTCGACCCCGACTTCGGCCGGGTATCCGGATTGCCGGTCAAGGCCCTGGAATTCATCCTGGCCACCATGACGGTGCTGGCTGTGGCCGCAGGCATTCAGGCAGTCGGCGTAGTGTTAATGGCGGCGTTGCTGATCACACCGGCGGCGGCAGCCCGTTTCTGGACCAACGGCATCCGGACGATGATCGGGCTGGCGGTTCTTTTTGGCGCGCTTTCGGGGCTGTTTGGTTCATGGGTGTCTTATCAGGCGCCTTCGATGCCTACAGGGCCCTGGATCGTGGTCTTTTTATCGGCAGTCGCTATCGGATCCGTCTTATTTGCACCGCGATACGGCATCCTGGCGCGGGTGCTCCTCGGCCGTTCGAACAAACGCAAGATGCTGCGGGAGAATATCCTGAAAACGATCTACGCTTTGGGCGAAGCGGACGGCCAGTGGCTGGCCGCCCGGGCCATTGAAACCATCAACCGGAAACGCGAATTTCCGGCAGATCTGCTCAAACAAGGGCTTTTCCGCCTGAAGCGGGCCGGTTGGGCTGTTCAGCCCGATCCGCTGACCTGGGCGCTGACCAGCGAAGGGCTGGAAGAAAGCAAAAGGGTCGTTCGCCTGCACCGGCTCTGGGAATTGTACCTCACCCGCCGCCTGCACCTGGCTGCCGACCATGTACACAACACGGCGGAAGCGATCGAACACCTGATCACTCCGGAACTGGAACAGCAACTACTGGAAGAACTGGATAACCCGCAAAGGGATCCGCATGATAGTTTAATCCCTTACAAACAACCCTCATGAGTGCTTTCTGGATCATCCTGACCGGCGCCCTGGTAGCCGCCAGTTGCGGTTTGCTCGGCGCGTTTCTCATCCTTCGCAAAATGGCGATGGTCGGCGACGCCATTTCCCATGCCGTGCTGCCGGGGATCGTGTTGGCATACCTTATTTCCGAATCCAGGGAAACCCTTCCGATGCTGATCGGCGCAGCCGCGCTGGGTGTCCTCGCCACCTTCCTGATCGAGCTTTTTTACCGCAATGCGCGCATGCAATCGGATGCGGCCATCGGCATCACCTTTACCTTGCTTTTTGCCATCGGGGTCATTCTGATCTCGGCTTTTGCAGGGCAGGTGGACCTCGACCAGGACTGTGTTCTGTACGGAGAGATCGCCTATACCCCCTTTGATGTCTGGATCACCGGATCGGGTATCAACCTGGGTCCCCGGCCCATATGGATTTTGGGCGGCAATTTTCTGTTGATCCTTCTTCTGGTCTTTTGGGGTTACAAGGGTTTGCAGATTACGACTTTCAACCCGGAGTACGCCAGGGCCATCGGCCTGTCGACTGCATTCTGGCATTACCTGCTCATGTGCGCCGTATCCCTGACCACGGTGGTTTCCTTCGAGTCGGTGGGCGCTATTCTGGTAGTGGCGTTCCTGATCGCCCCGCCGGCAACGGCTTATTTACTCACCGACCGGCTCCGAACCCTGCTTTGGCTGAGCGTTTTGCTGGGATGCACAGCGGCCACCGGCGGGTATTTTCTGGCGGCGGCCATGGACGGCTCCATTGCGGGCGCGATCTCTGTTGTCGCAGGTTTGCAGTTTGCCGCAGCCTTGTTTTTTTCTCCGACGCAGGGATATTTCATCCGGTGGCGGCGCCCCATCTTTACACCTCTTCAATAAAAAACCATGGCGACCATCATAGAAGAAAATTACATCAAGGCCGTTCTCAAACTCGCGCTGGAATCTGACGGCGCCGTCAGCACTTCGGCCCTGGCGTCCGAACTGGACGTGCAGGCCGCTTCTGTGACGGACATGATCAAAAAGCTGTCGGCCAAAAAGCTCATCGATTATGAACGCTACCAGGGTGTCCGGCTGACGGAAAAGGGCCGGTTGCTGGCCATCCATATCGTCCGCAAACACCGGATCTGGGAGGTGTTTCTATTTGAAAAGCTGGGTTTCGACTGGAGCGAGGTCCACGATGTAGCCGAACAGTTGGAACACGTGGAATCCGAAATCCTGATCGACCGCCTGGACGCCTTCCTGGGCTACCCCCAAAAAGACCCGCACGGTTTTCCGATTCCGGACAAAAGCGGGAATATACCTGTAATGGAACAGCAGTTGCTCAGTTCACTGAAACCCGGCCAGCAGGGGCTCATCGCCGGTGTGAAAGACGACTCCAGTCACCTGCTGCAGTTTCTCGACCGGCAGCAACTGGTTCTGGGTGTTCAATTTCTGGTTGCGGAGGTTTTTGATTTTGACGACTCGGTCATTCTGGAAGTGGGAGAACGGCGGATTCCGCTGTCCCGGAAGGTGGCGGATCATCTGTTTGTCACCGTACTCAATGGCCCGTCGCCGGTGCACTGACTAAGGCTTCCGCACCAGTTCAACCAGCAATTGTGCGGTATACCCTCCCTTTTTGATTTTAGTGTCGGCTACCGGATAGGGGTCCAGCCGGAGCAGGCTGACGTTGTATGGCCCGATAGAACTGCTGGCCAGGTCGCGGTATCCTCCGCGCAGGGTTAAAGTCAGGGTGTCTTCGGGCATTCCAGCGTGTGAAACAGCGAATTTGACCACTGCTTCGCCTTCCCAGATGCAATTTACGTTGACCGGGCACCGCGAATCCTCAACGACCCTTGCAAAATAGACCTCCAGCATTTTATCCTCCCTGGCCACCATAGCATCTCCCTCCTCCAAGGTAAATGGCATACCCAGATTAAATTTTTCCTGGTTACAAGCAGTCAAAGCCATTCCAAAAAGAGCGGGCAAAAGCAGTTTGAATCGTTTTCTCATGGATTGATTATTTATTGTTTGGCTGCATAATTTCTGAAAGTCCGGCATTCTCTGATCACCCTGCCGTAAAAAGCGGTATTGGCGTAATTGCTGATCAAAAGATTGAATCCCTCCCGTTGGGGCGCCTCATCAGGGGATGCAAATACCGCATATCGTTTTTGCTCGCATTTAGCCTCCCAAAAGGCGGCTTGGGCGGCAAGGTTCGGATCTTCGGCCGTAAAACGGGCTTTTTGAAAATAAAATTGCGCCCTCGAACAGTCAAAATTTTCCCAGTTCCCAAATTGAGCGCCCTCATACGGGGCTACCTGGCTTCGGTCGCCTCTGCGATGCCGCAACAGGCTGGCGCCGCTGCGAAAGGCGTCCATTCCACGCCAGGCTGAGCCGAAATAAGTTAAATTGTAATGCCCGATACCCAGTTGAAGGTAATATTGGGCTGCCCGGTCCGGAACCATTTCCGCCCTGGCCTTGAATTCCAGATCGAGCAACTCCTGTATCAATTCCCCTTTGTTGTATAAAGGCAGGGAATCGGGGATGAGACAGTGGACACAGTCCTCCAGCCGGTCGACAAACGGGTTGACCAACCCCAATTCGTCCCAATCGCTGGTTTTGAGTTCGTTCAGGGTTTTGAGGGCGGCTTCCAGTTGTCCCTCTGCCATCAGCACATTGGCTTTAAGGTTGATCAGTTCTTTTTCGATGGTGCTGCCATCGGGTTTTTCCACCATCGTTTTTTCGTACCAGGTCCGGTGTTCCTTCCGGCAGATGCTGATCAGGTTGTCGATGATCTCCGGTTTGGGGTTCAACTTGAGGTCGAACAGGGTATATTGCGCAAGAAAAGCCTTGCCTTCCTGGCCGGATTTTTGATAAAGGTAGGAAATTTTGTCGCGCATGAAATCCGTAAATGCGGGCATTTGTTTGTAGATGGGATCGTCGCGCTGAAAATCGCCCCATTCCTTTTCCACTCTTTCGTTGAGGCGCTCTGCAGATGCGATTTCCAATACTTGTTCCCATATTTTCAACTGGGTTTCCAGGGTGTCATTATCTACCATTCCGCGGGCTTCCTGAAAGGTTTTGCCGGCAAAATAATAATTGCCGGCCAGTACCTCCAGATACCCTTCCACGATTTTCCAGAAGTCTTTTTGAGGGGTTGCAGGGTTTTTGAGGAGTTCCCGGACAAAAGACTGAAGGTCGATCACGCGGTTGCCGGCAACCGGTCGCGGAATACCAAAATTCCGGGCGTTGGATTGAGCCTGGTCGTTGAATTCCAACCCCAGCAGGTCGCGCTCCAACCGGTAAAGTTCGCGTACCGCCAGCAATTGCAGGTGCTCGTTGGCCGGGTCGTATTCGTAAATATGCGCCATTTCCTCCAGCAGGCGGCTGTTTTCCGAATTGGCCCTCAAGACGTGCAACATGGCCCTTTCCCGGTCGCTCCGGCACAACAAAAGGCATTGGTTCCACTCCTCGTCGGTCCGGATGTTAAAACTCCGGTAGGCCGATTCCCGTTTGGCGGGGCATTCCGCAAAGACCCGGCTGAAAAGGTAGGAGGCCTGAACAGGATCGCCGAGCGACATCAAGGCGCCTGCCCGGTGTCCTTCGATCCACCAGGTTATGGTGCTGGGGTCGTTGTCCACCTTCGGGATCAGGTAATCATAAAGTTCCAGCGTTTGGCGGTAATCTTTCATATAATGCGCCAGTCGGACCATCTGGTAAGCGTACCTGAGCCGGAAATAATGTGATTCGGTTTGCAAAAAAACCTCCTTTCCCTGGTCGATCAGGTTTTGCATGGCTGCCGTGTCCGGCGTTCTTTTTTCCCAGGCGTCCTCCTCGTCGGGGGCGGCATATCGCTGGCACCTTCTGGCATACAGGATATAGTCGAGGGCTTCGACACACTGGTTTTTGTACAAGATCCGGGCAAAAGAATTGGAGGCGATGCGTGTACCCAACGAGCGAAGGGAAGTTTCCTGGTTGGCCGTGGCCGCCCTCAGGTCGCGCAGGTCAGACTCGGGAAAGCGGTAAATCAACTCATAGATATCCTGCGATTTGGCCAGCTTGCAAAAGCGGTCGCGCCATTCTTTGATGTTCTCCTCGATCTGGCGCTGTGCGGCCGGCTTGTAGTACTGGTAAAGGGATTTAAAATCGAGCAAGTAGGGTGTGAAACCACCGTTCAACCGCACGAGGTCGGGCATAATGAACGAATAACCCTGAAAGACAGGGCAATCTCCTGCGGTGCGCAAGGGCAGGACGGTCAGCAAGAACCCGGTAAGAGAACAATTACGGAGCAGACAAACGAGTTGCCAGATCTTTGAGGCTTTCATAGGGCAATACGGTTAAATTGGCGGGATCCAGGTGGTAAAAAATCAGGCGGCGATCCACAGGATCCAGTTTTTTGCCTGCTTCGCCGATAACCGCCTGCAGTTGGGTCGAATCAATCGCTTCCAGCCTTATGCGGTCGCCGGCGTATAAATAGTAGCCATTAAGGTACGTACTTTTTTTAACCTCGTAGCGGCTTTCTTCCAATTTCCGGAAACGGACGGTATCGGCGAGCGATTCGGGCCCAAGTCCGCTGATCAGTTTGATCATTTTATTTTCCCGGAACAGGACGCCCCAGCGAAAAACCGGAAGGGCCAGGTCGAGGTGAAGCGGGTAGGGGCTGATTCCGCGCAGGTATTCCCTTGCTTTTTCCAGGTTGAGGATGGAATTGGGTTCGTCCCAATTTTCCAGGTCGCCGACATTATAAAACATGAGGGCGCCCTTGTCCGCCGGTGGAACCCCGGTCTGATCGGGGTACTTCCACTGATGGAGCCGGATGGTTGCCGAAATGGCCCAACCGTTTTCCTTTGTCTGGTTGCGAAGTGTTTTCAGGAACCCGAAATAGGCCGCCCGGGTGCCCTGCGTCCAGTCGCAGTCGATTTGAATTTCTTTCACCCGGACTTCCGGCGCGATATCCCGGATCTTTCCGGCGATCCGCCGGGCCAGCAATGGAAGGCCGTCGGGTGCGAGACGCGCGAAGGTCCGGTTGGTAATGAATACGCAGGGGATGATCTCATAAGCGGCAAATGCGCCGGAATCCCGGGTAAGGGTTGCCACCGGCACGGGTTCATTCCGGGTATCATCCCAGTCGATGTCCAGGAATTTTACGTATAAAAGCCCGACGCCGGCCTTGTTAAGGTAGTATTGCTCCGGCCTGCCGACCTCAAAGTGGGAGCGCCAGTAATAAAAGGCGGGGTCGACCCGGACGGGTTCTTTGGCGCCGCATCCGGTTAAAATCAGCAGAAACAGCCCTTGAAGGCATCGTAAAAAATGAAAGAAGTTTGAATCGCGCACACTTTATTAATTTGGTAGACGGCCCACTGCCTCTTCGACTCCGCTCAGAGGCCTGTCAACTGTCAACTTCGGACTTCGGACTGCCAACTGCCCACTGCGGACTGCCAACTGCCCACTGCCAACTGCAGACTGCCAACTACAGACTGCCAACTGCCAACTCATATTATCCCCTCCCGGATCAAATTATGCAAATGCACCATGCCGAGGTATTGATCTCCGTCCACCACGATCAGTTGGGTAATGCTGTGGTGTTCCATCAGCTTCATGGCCTGTACGGCCAGGGCGTCTTTTTCAATGGTCTTGGGATTGGCGGTCATGAGATCGCTTGCTTTGATGCCCTGCAATCCCGTTGAACGTTCCAGCATTCTGCGCAGATCGCCGTCGGTGATGATGCCGCAAACCCTGCCTTTTTCATCCAGCACTGCGGTAGCGCCCAGCCGTTTGGAGGTCATTTCAAGGATGGTAGCCTGCAGGCTGGTATCGGGGTGTACGGCGGGCCTTTCGTTGTACGGATACAGGTTGCTGACCCGGAGGTAAAGCTGTTTTCCGAGGGCGCCTCCCGGGTGGTAGGTGGCAAAATCGCCAGGAGAAAACCCACGTACGGCCAGCAGCGCCGTGGCCATTGCGTCGCCCAGGGCCATCTGGGCGGTGGTACTGGCCGTAGGGGCCAGGTTGTTCGGGTCCGCTTCCTGCGAAACCGGCGTGTGCAATATATAATCGGCTTCCCGCGCCAGGAACGAAGTCCGGTTGCCGACCATTGCGATGATCGGATTGCCCAGGTTTTTCAGCAATGGCGCCAGCACCCTGATCTCGGAGGTTTCACCGCTCTTGGACAGACACAGCACCAGATCGAAGCGGCGGATCATCCCCAGGTCGCCGTGGATGGCGTCAGCCGCATGCATAAAAAGGGCAGGGGTGCCGGTTGAGTTCATGGTTGCTACAATTTTCTGGGCGATAATGGCGCTTTTTCCGATCCCGGTGACGACCAGTCTGCCCGGAGATTCGAATATGGCTTTTACGCAAGCTATAAAATCGGAATCCAGCGCTTCTCTCAACCCTTGAAGCGTCTCCAACTCTATATCAATGGTTCTTTGCGCAGTTTTTAAGATCAAAGTTTCCTTTTCTGACACAAATTTTCTATTTTTGTCGGCTTTTTAAAAAAGAGAGCCCCCCGCTTGAAATTTTTGAGAAAATGTTTGTCAAAGCGCTTTAAATCGCAAATAATGCCTAAATTTATACGCCTGCATACCAAAAGTAGAAACCATTACCGATTTAATTTGATTGGAGCAACAGACAAACAAATGTTGAGAGCCCCCCAGCTTGCGTGCAAAATTAGAGTAAAAACAGACTAAAAGTGTATTGAATTATGACTGCTTCCACAGATTCCGTATTTGGCGCCTTGCAACAGTATTTTGGTTTCGATCATTTCAAAGGAAATCAGGAGGCCATCATCCAGAGTGTTTTAAATGGTGAAGACACTTTTGTCATCATGCCTACCGGCGGCGGAAAATCCCTTTGTTACCAGTTGCCCGCCCTCATGCTCGAAGGTACCGCGATCATCATATCGCCGCTGATCGCCCTGATGAAAAACCAGGTGGACTCCATACGCGGGTACAGCCAGAATGACGAAGTCGCGCATTTCCTGAACTCCTCGCTGACCAAGGCTCAGATGAAGCTGGTCAAACAGGACATCAGCAGCGGCAAGACCAAACTGCTTTTTATAGCGCCTGAGACCCTGACCAAGGACGAGAACATCGAGTTTTTCCAACAGGTAGGCGTTTCTTTCGTGGCAGTAGACGAGGCGCATTGCATCTCGGAATGGGGCCACGATTTCAGACCGGAGTACCGGCGCATTCGCGCCATGCTGGATGCCATCGGTGATAAAATTCCCGTGGTAGCGCTTACCGCAACGGCTACCCCCAAGGTGCAATCGGATATCATCAAGAACCTCAATATGGTGGAATACAATACGTTTGTATCCTCCTTCAACCGGGAAAACCTGTTTTATGAGGTCCGATCCAAAGGAAAAAAAGACCAGACCATCCGCCAGATCATCCAGGTGATCAAGGAAATGCCGGGCCAATCGGGCATTATCTACGTGCAAAGCCGGAAATCAGCCGAGGAAATCGCCCAAATGCTGGTCGTCAATGATATCAAAGCGGCGCCTTATCACGCAGGCCTCGACGCCAAAACCCGCACCAATACCCAGGATGATTTCCTCATGGAGGAGATCGACGTGATCGTGGCCACCATCGCCTTCGGTATGGGGATCGACAAACCCGACGTCCGTTTTGTCATCCACTACGACATTCCCAAAAGCATCGAAAACTACTACCAGGAAACCGGCCGCGCGGGCCGCGACGGGCTGGTCGGCCGCTGCATCGCCTTTTATTCCTATGCGGACATCCTGAAACTGGAAAAATTCCTGCGCGACAAACCCGTCGCCGAACGCGAAATGGGCGCCCAACTGATGCAGGAAGTCATGGCTTACGCCGAAACGACCGCATGCCGCCGCCGGTTCCTCCTGCATTACTTCGGCGAAGAATACGACGATTCCAAATGCGATAATATGTGCGACAATTGCCGCTACCCCAAAGAAAGGGTTGAGGTGAAAAAAGAAATTGAAACGGCCTTGCGCACCGTACTCGAACTGGACGAAAACTACGGCATGAAAACTTTGCTGGATTTTGTGACCGGCAAGGAAACCAAAGAGATCAAAGATTTTAAATTCAATAAAAAATCGCTGTTCGGCGCCGGGAAGGACAAGGACGAGACCTTCTGGAGTTCCGTCTTCCGCCAGGCCCTGCTCAACGACCTTTTGGTGAAGGATATCGAATCGTACGGCCTCCTGAAGATCACCGACAAAGGCCGCGAATTCCTGGATGCGCCCTATTCCTTCAAAATACCCATCGACCGCAATTACGAGGACAAATCATCCGCGGATGACGGCGAACCGGTCGGCAAAACAGCCGTACTCGACGAAAACCTCATGAACCTCCTGCGGGACCTCCGGCGTCGTGAGGCCAAACGCCAGAATGTGCCTCCGTACGTCATCTTCCAGGATCCTTCTCTGGAGGATATGGCCACCATTTATCCCATTTCAATGGAGGATATGGCCAAAGTGCAGGGCGTCAGCATGGGGAAAGCCATCCGCTACGGCAAACCCTTCCTGAAACTGATTAAGGAATATGTCGAGGAAAAAGAAATTGACCGCCCAACCGATTTTGTGGTCAAACAAGTGGCCAATAAATCCAAAATCAAGGTGAATATCATCCAGGGGATCGACCGGAAACTGCCGCTGGAAGACCTCGCCTCTACCAACAGCATCAGTATGGACGAGCTCATGGAAGAACTCGACGCCATCGTTATTTCGGGCACCAAAGTGAATATCGACTATTATATCGAGGATAATGTGGATGAATACGCCAGGGAAGAGGTCATGGACTATTTTATGTCCGCTACCAACGACTCGGCGGAAGAGGCTTACCGGAAACTCAAAGAAGAAGACATTACCCTCGAAGAAATCCAGTTGATCCGGATCAAATTCCTTTCCGACATGGCCAACTGATATGAAGATCATTATCATCAACGGACCCAACCTCAACCTGCTCGGCATCCGCGAGCCTGAGATATACGGGGCTGAAAGTTTTGAGGTCTTTTTTACCCACCTCCAGCAGATGTTCCCGACGGTGGCGCTGCACTACTTCCAGTCGAACCACGAAGGGGAGATCATCGACAAACTGCACGAAACCGGGTTTACCTACGACGGTGTCATCCTCAACGCCGGGGCTTATTCCCATACGTCCATCGCCATTGCCGACGCCATCGCAGCGATCGAAGCCCCGGTGATCGAGGTGCATATTTCCAATGTGTACAAACGCGAAACGTACCGGCATCACTCCACCTTATCAGCCAAATGCGAGGGAGTGATCGTGGGTTTGGGTTTGAGGGGGTATGAGCTGGCGGTGCAGTATTTCCTGTAGGGTTAGTCTGGCCAAATTGCGGCAAAGGAATGACCTTTTTGAATCTGGGCCGTACTTCGAATAGTTCTACAGACATGGTGCTTTTATATTGATTTTCCGTCTCTCAAAAATAAGAATTTGAACGAATTACCCGGATTTTTGACCCGGATTTCAACACTTATTTTGCCGGTCCTTTTTATCCGGTTGCCAAAACTCCCGCCCATTCACTACCTTTCGCAGCAAAACCAAAAAAATGGACCAACCTGAACGGGTGGCCGGAAAAAAACTCGGCTTCTGGATGGCCCTTGCGCTCGTCGTTGGCAACATGATCGGGTCGGGGGTGTTTTTTCTGCCCGCCTCACTGGCTGTTTATGGCGGCATCAGCATCCTGGGGTGGATCTTCTCATCGATCGGGGCATTTTTTCTTGCCCTCGTGTTCAGCCGGCTGAGTAAACTGATCCCCAATGTCAGCGGCGGGCCTTACGTTTATTCCCACGCCGGGTTTGGCGATTTTGCGGGTTTTTTGGTGGCATGGGGGTATTGGATCTCCATTTGGTGCACCAATGCCGGCATTGCGGTGGCCCTGGTGAGTTACCTGACCGTTTTTATTCCCGGCCTGGCCGTCCAGCCCCTGGCCGCTGTCCTGACCGGGCTGGGGGTCGTCTGGCTGCTCACCTGGGTCAACACCCGCGGGATACGGGCAGCCGGGAGCATGCAACTTTGGACCACTATTCTCAAACTCCTGCCGCTGACCCTGATTGCCGTCGGTGGGCTTTTTTACTTGCAACCGGCCCATTTTACGCCATTTAACCTCAGCGCTTCATCCGGTTTTTCGGCAGTGACCGCCACCGCTACTTTAACCCTTTTTGCCTTCCTTGGACTGGAATGCGCCACCATCCCGGCCGGAGAAGTGGAAAACCCGGAAAAGACGGTTCCGAAAGCCACGATCTGGGGTACCCTCATCGCCACGCTGGTTTATATTCTGGGAACGGTGGCCGTCATGGGCATCATTCCCCCGCAGGACCTGCAGACCTCCAATGCCCCGTTTGCCGACGCTGCCGCAAAGATCTGGGGAGAAGGCGCCCGGCTTTGGGTAGCGGCGGGTGTCGTGATTTCCACATTCGGCGCCCTCAACGGCTGGATCCTCATCCAGGGCCAGATCCCGATGGCGGCTGCCAGGGACCGGCTCTTTCCCGGTATTTTCCAAAAGGAAAACCGGAGGGGCATGCCGGCAGCCGGTATCGTCATTTCCAGCGTTCTGGTATCCGTGCTCATGGTCATGAATTACACCAAAGGACTGGCAGAGGCGTTCAAGTTTATGATCCTTCTTTCCACCCTTACGGTGCTGGTTCCCTACCTTTTTTCAGCGGGCGCGTATTCGTTGCTTTCTTTCCGGGACAAAACCCTCCCGGTCAAATCCCTCATCTCTGCGATCCTCATCGCCGCGATAGCATTTGGATATTCCATGTGGGCCGTCGTCGGCTCCGGCCAGGAGACCGTTTACTGGGGCTTTTTCCTGCTGATGGCGGGTATCCCCTTTTATGTGTGGTTGAGGCGGAAGGGGGATGTGTGAGGAATTGATTCGATTGATACGATTCTGCCGAATGATTCGAATCAATCGAACCCACCTACGCTGAAGCTACGGCGGGCGAAGCCAATCGAATCAATCGAATCAATCGAATCAATCGAACCAATCGAATCAATCGAATCAATCCAATCAATAATTATGGTCCATTCCGAATCTGCCCAACTCAAAACCGTCCTGATCAAACCCGTTCAAAACGCGTTTCTCCGGGACGATCGCATCGACGCCGAATGGGAAGCCCTCAATTACCTCGAGCGACCGGATCTCCAACTGGCCATCCGGGAATACGAAGCTTTCCAAAACCTGCTCGAACAGGCCGGCGCTACCCTTTACACCCTCCCGCCCGACGAAGACCTGACCCTGGACTCCCTCTATTGCCGCGACGCCGCCATCGCCACCAACCGGGGCATGATCCTTTGTAATATGGGCAAAGCCGCCAGAAAAGCAGAACCCCAGGCCGAACGAAGGGCTTTCGAAACCCTGGGTATTCCGGTATTGGGCGAAATCAGGGATCCAGGCACACTGGAAGGCGGCGACGTGGCCTGGCTGGATGAGAACACCCTGGCGGCAGGGTACACTTACCGCACCAACCTGGAAGGCCTTGCGCAACTGGAGCGGTTGCTCAATCCATTGGGTGTGGAAGTCCTCAGGGTCGACCTGCCACACTATAAAGGCCCCGGCGATGTTTTTCATTTGATGTCCATCTTTAGTCCGGTCGACAAAGACCTGGCCGTGGTCTATTTGCCGCTGATGCCGGTGGCGTTCCGAAACGAATTGTTGCGGCGAGGCATCGGGCTGGTGGAAGTACCCGAAGAAGAGTTCGACAGTATGGGTTGCAATGTGCTGGCTCTTGGGCCGCGGCTTTGTGTCATGGTGGAAGGCAATCCCAAAACCCAAAAGGCACTCGAAGCCGCCGGATGCCGGGTGCTCACGTATAGCGGCCGGGAGATCAGCGTCAAAGGCGGCGGCGGGCCGACTTGCCTGACGCGGCCGATTGAACGGGTCGGTTAAACTGCTGATTGGTTCCACGCTGGTGACGGGATCCTGCAGTCTACGGGAACTGAATCAACCGTGATCGGTCAACCGGCTTCAAGCAACGTCCGGATGGTTCAGGATTTTACCTGCATTCGCTATATTGCTGCTTGTTATTTTAAATAACCGGGTCAGGCGCCCCGGCAAATTTTTTGTGTTTACCCATCAGTTTTCCAAAAAAGAGGGCGATTGGAAAGATGACCTTTTTCACAAATCCGGGGATATCCAGCATATCAAATTCCGAGCGATAGCGGTGGAGCAGCCATGCGCTGTCGAACGCGCCGGGCTGATGGCCGCCATTGGCCTGAATGGATTTGTAAATTTCCGTCAGAAAATACTCGACGTTGTGAGCGGGTTTGATCCAGCCGGTGCAGACGAGGGGTTCGTCGCCCGGATTCCAGAACTTGTGCGGAACCCCGGCCTCAAATGCTCCGGTTTCGCCCGGGCCGTAAAAAACGGGGGCTTCGCCCAAAACCTGGACGGCCATTTTGCCGCGCACCACAGTGAGCACTTCCTCCTGTTTGAAGTGGACGTGCATGGGCGGGCCTGCTTGCGGCATGACGTAATTTTCGATTTCGAGCCAGTCGCCGGCCGGATCATTGACTAAGCGGAGGAAGGTTATTTTTTCTCCGCTTCCGTTGGAGATGGTGTGTGGGTATTGGTATTGCATATGTTTTTTTTATTGAGGAATTGAGGAATTGTCCAAAGGACCCCATCGGGGAGCAACTGAATTGCCACGATGGGTTGGAAGAATAGATCCTATCCATGTCTGGGCAGTCAGCATTCCGGATACAAAGATAAAATTCCGGCGTTCACAGATCCGGTTTTCGGGGTCGCTATTTTTCCCTGTTTTTTGGGCATGTTTAATACCACAGAAACAGCGGGGCTGAAGGATTCAATTACAACGTGGTGGATTACCTTTTAAAACTTTATGATTTTCAACGGTTTACCAAAGCAATCAACAAGGCCGTCGATTGGTTGACCGGCAGAAACACTGCGCCTGCTCTGGAACAGCCCCATTTCATTTTTGTCAAATCCGAACACCAACTGGTCAGGGTAACCCTTGACGAGATCCGCCGGCTGGAGGCCTGGGGCGACTCCGTCAAGATTTTTACCACCGCTGAAAAACCTTTGCTGACGCTGACCAGTCTGGCCGTTTTTGCGGAGGTATTGCCCCAAAGGGCTTTTGTTCGTGTGCATTGGTCATTTATTGTAGCGATCGCCCATATTTCGGTCATCCAGCGCAATCGGATCTTTATCGGGGCAAAAATATCCCGATAGGGAATCCGTTGCGGAGGCGTTTTAAAGGCGGTTGCCGGACGTTAAATAGGCAAAGGGGGTTGGTCTTGTCGCCTGGAAAAAACGGGTGGATTATTCAGTTTCCATCTGTCATTCAAGGAAACGTTGACCATGCAAAATTAAGCCGGAGGAACTCCGGAAATCATCGGTAGATTGGCGGAAAGGGGTAGGTAGAACTGCGTAGTTTTTATTGATTGGATTGGTTCGATTGGTTCGACTGGAACGCCACGCCTCGGCGTGGTCGAATCAACAAATCAACAAATCAACGCATCAACAAATTGGTTGGATTGGTTCGATTGGTTGGATTGGCTTCGCCCGCCGTAGCTTCAGGTGGGTTCAATTGATTCGAATCATTCGGCAGAATCGTATCAATCGAATCAATTTAAATAAGCTTGTGTTTAATGGCAAACTGCACCAAACCCGCGATGCCGTTTACATCGAGTTTCTGGATGAGGTTGTTCCTGTGGGTATCTACGGTTCGGGGACTGATAAAAAGCTGTTTGCCAATCTCGGCGCTGGAAAATCCCTGGGCCACCAGTTTCAATACTTCGATCTCACGTTCGCTGAGGCGGCCGGAGAGGTCGGCTTCGGGCGAGGGAGCAGGTTTCAGGAGGGTCAGGGCTACCTCGCTGGCAAAATAGGTTCCGCCTGAAGCGACCCGGCGGATGGCGTCGCTCAGTTCTTCGAACGAGGCGTTTTTGAATAAAAACCCGCTGACGCCGTTTGCAACGGCGTTTTGGATCAGTTCGCGGTTGTTGAGCATGGTGAGCATGATCGTGCGCACGCCAAAAAATTCTTTCTGTATCTGTTCGGCAGTTTGCAGGCCGTTGAGTACGGGCATTTCATAGTCGAGCAGAACGATCTGGGGGTGTTTGCCCGATCGAAGCAGGTGGAGAACCTCCTGCCCGTTGGCCGCATCTCCGATCACTTCCACAAACTCCAGTTCTTCGAGCAGCGAACGGAAGCCCTTGCGCACCAGGTGGTGATCGTCGGCGATGATGATCTTTGTTTTTTGCTCCACGTATTTTGTGGTTTATGGTGGTTCATGGTGGTTCATGGTGGTTCATGGTGGTTCATGGTGGTTCATGGTAGTTAATGGCCGACAAACAACAATAAACAATAATGAACAACCCCAAACAACCCCAGCCCCCCAGCCCCCCCTACAACGGTATCCGTACCGTCGAAACCGTCCCCCTCGGCTGTCCGGGTTCGGTAAAAAAAGCGCCGCCCAGGGTATTGACCCGGCTCAGGATATTCAGCAGGCCCATGCTGCCTTTGTTTTTGGCGGTTTCAAAATCGAAGCCGTTTCCGTCGTCTTCTACCCGGAGCACGAGGTTGTTGCCGGCCTGGTACAACTGAATCAGTACCCTGGCCGCTTTGGCGTGTTTGATGATGTTGTTGACCAGTTCCTGCGCAATCCGGTAGAGGCCCAGTTCGATTTTATCGTCCAGTTGGGGAGGAAGCTCGCGGCAGTCGAACTTCACTTCCAGTCCGCCGGCTTGCAGGGTATTGCGCAGGAGCAGTTCCAGGCTGGGGGCGAGGCCGTGTTGTTCCAGCGTTGGGGGCAGCATTACGTGGGCGATATTCCGCAGTTCGGTGCAGGATTCATCCAGTTGGCGGGACAAATCCGAGATCCGGCCGGCCTCTTCGGGGGACTCGCGCTGGAGTTTGCGTTCCAGGGCGGTGAAACCCAGTTTGACGGCTACCAGTTCCTGTGCGATGCCGTCGTGCAGGTCTTTCGCGATGCGTTTTCGCTCGGCTTCCTGCGCCTGGATCACGGCGTTCAGGCCCAGTTTTTGTTCGCGGATCACGGCGGCATCCAACAGCGCTTTCTGACGAAGGCGATAGCGGTTGTAATAAAGTACACCCAGAAGTATAAAGGTCAGCAGACCCAATGCAAGCCCGAATATCCAGACGCCCCGCCGGAAGATCCGGCTTTCATGTTCGCTCAGTTGCAGGTCCTTCCGGATGATCTCGGCTTCTTTTTTGGAGGTCTCGTACCGGGTTTCAATTTCGGCGATGGTCCGCACATTTTCGGCCTGGAAGAGGGAATCGTCGAGGACCATAAACTTCCGGAGCCAGAAATTGGCTTGTTGGTAGTTGCCCAGTCCTTCGTATGCTTTAGCCATTTCTTCGTAGTAAACCTGAAGCGGTTCGAGCAGGTTGAACTCCTCCATAATGGCAAAACCTTCTTTGGCTACCTGTAACGCCTGGGCGTATTTTTTCTGATTGTTGTACACCATGGCCAGGTTCACGAGCGGGAAAACCAGGTTCTGTCTCCGGCCTGCTTCGGTGAGGTAGTCGATGGATTGACGGCACCAGCGGATGGCTTCCTCGTAATCGCCTTTTTCCTCCAGGAGGTGGCCCATACCCCCGCTGATGACGCCTGCCACAAATATATTTTCATATTTCAGGGCAAGGTCGATACCCTGGCGGGCGTAGTCCATAGCCGGTTCCAGGTCGCCTTTGGTACCATAGGCTACCGACAGGTTGTTGAGGGTATAGATCATGCGCTTTTCGTCCTTGTTTTTTTTGCGGATGTCCAGCGCTTTCAGTAAAAATTCGATCCCCTTGTCAAAAAGTTTGTTGTCGACGTACAGGTTGCCGATATTGCTGTACACCGAAGCCAGTTCGGTCGTGCGCCCCAGTTCTTCCTGTATCCTGGCGGTTTCGACCATGTAAACGATGGCCGAATCTGCCTGGGACAATCCCTTGAAAACCGTGCTGATACCGGTCAAAACCATAGCGCGGCCCTTTTTATCGGCCATGCCTTCAAAGATGGCCAGCGCCTTCCGGTAATGTGCCATAGCCTCTGTCAGCCGGCCGGTTTCCGTCAGAATATCCCCACGGATGTCCATTGCCCTGGCCTGGCCGCGCAGATCGCCGGTTTTCAGGGCCATCCTTTCCAGGGTATCGGCGTACAAGGCGGCGGAATCCAGGTTGTGTTCCTTCATTTCGGTGGCCAGCTTGTACCGGATCTCCAACTGTTGCAACGGGTCTTTTTCAGAATGCAGGGCACGGCGCAAGCTATCCATCAGGCTCAGCTGTGCGGGAAGCGAAAGCGCAAGGAATGAAAATAACAGGATGAAAGGCCCCTTAATTTTCATAAATTTAAAAGTCCAAATGTAAAATACAAAATTCAAAAGACCAAAGTACCGACAACTTTTGAATTTTACATTTGGATTTTTGCATTTTGTATTTTTTATCCGAGCACCCGCTTGATCCCGTTCACCACGGCCACCCAGGCTTCGTCGCGGTCGCCATAGGCGTTTACCGGTTTTCCTTTGGCGGGCAGGCCGTTGAGTTTGCCGAAGGGCAGGCCTTCCCAGTCGCAGGGTTTCAGAATAATGGGGATCACGCGGGCTTCGCCCTTTTCATGGCGGGCCATAGCGACCGGGATTTCTACATCGAGGATATAGTCGGTGGAGATGGAATTGGCGCTGACCAGGAACAAATAAATATCCGCCGTCTCCAGTTTTTCCCGGACCTCGTCGTCCCAATCGTCGCCGGGCAGGATATCATGGTCGTTCCAGGACTGGAGTTTGCCCTGCCGAACCAGCGGCGACAAATGCCGGAGGAGTTCTTCCAGGATGGCCCGGTCGTGTTTGGAATACGAAAAAAACACCTTTTTGGGGCCGGTTTTGGGCGGCGGCGGAACGGGGTTGGGGGCCTGGGTGTTTTCCACCAGGTTGCATAGATCCAGGGCGGCATTGACAATGCGGTTCCATTCCACGCCCGCCTCCGAGGGGTAGAGGATACCCGAGTTTTTATCCCGTTCGTATTTGTTGAGCCGGCTTTGCAGCAGGACGACGTCGTTTTGCAGGTGGGGCGGCGCGGCTTCTGCCAGGGCTTTGAGGGCATCCCGGAGGCGGTTTTGAGCGATGAGTTCCCGGATCTGGCGCATAGGTTGGGTGTGTTTTGGTGGGCGAATTTAGGGAAAAACTGTTGATTCCACGCCTGTGGTGTGGCAAGTCGTTGATATGCGTGCCACGCCAAAGGCATGGTTGATTTGTTGATCCGAAGACGGCAGCCTCCAAATAAACGAATAAACAAATAAACAAATAAACAAAAATCCCCGTTCGCGAGAGGCTACGCCTCGATGCGGATTAACTTTCAAGACTTTGTCTTGCGCAAGTTTTGCCAACCTGTTCCTGACAGGGCGGACTTGCCGGCAGCCGCATCGGGGACGCTCAATGGCGTCCCTCTCGCGAACAGCTTAAAAAACCGGGATTTCGCCCCAAAACCCGGGGCATTGCTCCGCACAACCGCAGGCCTCCACCGTCCGCCATACCGCTTTAAAAAGCGGGGAGGCGGATTGCAGGGCGGCTACCGACCGCCCTGGCCGGGCCTGCTCCCTTTGTACCGCTGACCTCCGGTCGGCGGAGATTCGGGGCCGCCGACCGGAGGTCAGCGGTACTATGCTCACGGGTGAACCAGCTACCCCCCCCCTTTTTGAAACGGCCTCCCGCCGTTTCACCCCACCTGACTGGAGGGCAGAACGAGGCGGAAACCGAAGATGTCGACGCGGGACCCCGGATCGCCGGTGATGCGGAACGAGACACGGCAGTTCCTCGGATCGTGGTACCAGGAGCCGCCCCTAAGCCCTCGGCGAGCATTCTTGTCTTTCTGATCCACCCAAGCGGAACCATCTGCCGGCGCCCCTTCATAATTATCATGCCAATGGTCTTCCACCCATTCCCATACATTCCCGCTCATATCGTACAGTCCCAGTTCATTCGGGTCTTTCTGCCCAACGACCTTGGTTTCTCTGTGACTGATGTCGATGTACCAACCCACCTCCTTGAGTTTATCGCTGCCGGCGTATTTGTAGCGCCCCCTACCCCCTCGCGCCGCGTATTCCCATTCCGCTTCGGTGGGCAGGCGGTAGGTCTGGCCTATTTGGGCATTCAGTTTTTGGATGAATTTCCGGGTATCGCGCCAGGATACCTGTTCGACCGGCCGGTCGGGGCCTTTGAAACTGGAAGGATTATCGCCCATGACGGCTACCCATAAGGCCTGCGTCACCGGGTATTTGCCCATATAGAAGGCGGGTACTTTTACCTGGTGGACGGGTTTTTCGTCATCGAAGGCTTCATCATCCTGGCCACCCATGCGGAATTCGCCGCCTTCGATGGGGATCATTTCGAAGGAGGGGCCGGAGGGTAGCGTTTCGGTATGGATGGGTTTGGGCATTGTTCCGTATTTTCATTCAAAGGCGGGGAACAGATCAAATCAATCTTTCGCAGGTTCAGTAAGCACCTTTTTTATTCCATTCACAACCGTCAGCCAGGCCTCGTCGCGATCTTCAAAGGAGGTAATGGTTTTGCCTTTAACCGGTAAATAATTCAATTTACCAAAGGGCATATCTTCCCAATCCGTCGCTCTGAGAATAACCGGAATAATAATTGTTCCACCCTCCTCATACCTGCGAATGGCTTCTTTGATCTCCACTTCCTGGATATATTTGGTTGCCATAAAGTCAGCGCTAACCAGAAGAAGGATGATGTCCGCTGAAACAAGCGCTTCTTTTACTTTTTCATCCCATTCTTCCCCCGGGCGAATATCGTGATCATCCCAAGGTTGTATCACATTACGGAGTTGTAAACTGGATAAATGTTTTTTAAATTCTTCCAGCATATCCCGATCGTGTTTGGAGTAGGAGAAAAAGATTTTTTTCGGGCGATTTATCTTACTTTGTTTTTCAAAAAACAAGTCGAAATCATTTACAGCAACAGGCGTATGGCCGTCAACAGTCATCATTTTGGTATTTTCCAGTTTTTGGGCATTCTCGAGTGCTTGCCAGGAAACAAAAAGGCGGCCATCCAGGGATATTTCGGCATTGGCTTTTTTGCTCAGTTCAACAAATGCCTGGCAAACCTCTCTCATCAGATTGTTGCTTTTTTCATGGTCGTGGGAATACACGGAGAGGCTGCGGTCGTTCTCCTGGTATTTGACCACACATTTTGCCTTTTCCTGATTGGTAAAATAGATCCCGTTTTTCCAGTATGATTTTCTGGAAAACGGCCCATATCTGGATAAAAAATTGACCATCACATTGTCCGGCATGAATTTGGGGAAACGGAATACAAAACGCAGACCGAGTTCTTCAAATATGCCTTCAAAAAATATTTTGGCCTCACCTTCGAGTTCGTCAGGCAAATACTGGGGCGCAACAAACACCCGCTGACCGTCCTCTTCCTCCTGAAAAACCAGTTCAAAACTTTTTAACAACTCCAGAAAACGTTCGCGATCATTTTGGTTATAGTCTGTCAAAATTTCATTCAGATAGTCGCCGTCCAGCCTCCCTTTTTTTTCCCGAAGGTCATTGTTGATCAACCGGTAAACCTGCCGGGTAAGCCAATTGGGATCGATATAAACCACCTCTTTCAGCAGGGAGACGTTGCCGAAATAGACGATCACGCCGGTTTTTCTCAAATAATCGAGAACCGAATTTTCGCCACCCTCAGTGATCTTAGCCTGACGGCAAACTTCAAAGAATTTGTCCAAAGTGATCCAAGGTTTTTCCTCCCGCAGCGTTTCCATCTCATCGATCACATTTTGGTAAGTCTCCGGGAATTCCTCCCCGAACATGGGGATGGCGTCATTTATTTTTTGGGTGATCTTGTCTTTCAATTTTGTTAAACCATAATCCTTTGCAGCGCTGAAATCAAGGCATTCTGCCAGGTAGGGTTCTTTTTTGAATTCAACCTGATTGATGAAAGTCTCAATGCCGTCGGTATGGGTTTGCACCATCAATATCGGGCTGTTTTTGCCATGCAACCGGATATTTTCCAGCCAGTATTCAGAGGATTGCCATTTTTCATCAAAAGGCAGGATGTTTTTTTCCTTTTGCCGGTACGGCAGCACATTTTTTTTATCTGTCCATGCCAGAATATAAAGCGCGTCTTCCGTGAGGAAAAACTGATGGGTTGCATAAAAGATCTCCTGCCCTCCAAAATCCCAGACATTGCCTTGCAGGGTTTCCGTTTTTATTTCCGGGAGGTTATTTTCATCGAGGATTCCGAGTTGAACACCGTGGGTGAACGGTTCCTGTTCGTTAAAAGGTTCACCTTTCAGCCTCCGAAACATGGAGGTCTTCCCCACCCGTCCGTTGCCTACAATGATGATCTTGACCCGGTCATTGACCAAAGTCCCTTTTTGGAATTCCCGTAAATAATCCCGGATCTTTTCAAAAGCGTTATCACGTTCGGACTCCGGTATCACCGCTTTAGGGATCCCGGGAAGGGGATTATTGTGAAGATAGAGCGTCTCCAGTTGTTTCATTTCCAATAAATTCCCCGGCAACTCTTCCAATTGGTTGTTCCGCAAATGCAGGGTTTTTAATGCCTTCAATTTGGAGGGAAGTTGAAGTTTCCGGATTGAATTGTCATTCAGGTATAGAAACGTCAATTTTCCAAATTCGCCCGGCAAGGAAAGGGTTTCCAACTGGTTTTGACTCAGATCGAGGCTAATAAGGTCAGCGAAATTTCCTTCAATGGAAATCGTTTTCAGTTGATTCTTGCGCAGGTCCAGTTTTTTGAGCCGCTCTAACCCCGGATTTAACCGGATCTTTTCTATTGCGCATTCCTCCAGGTACAATTCCTCCAACTCCGGCATTTTTTCCGGGAAGATTACCTCCTGAAGGGTTTTGTTTTCCGATAGATTGAGGTATTTCAACCCGGTCATTTCATTGGGAAGAAGGACTTTGGTCAGTTGGTTTTCGCTCAGATTCAAGGCTTTCAAACGGAGCAGCGCCGGGTCGGGAAGGAAGGTAATTTGTTGATCGGTTAACCGGTTGTTGCATAGATTCAACCCAATGATATTTCCATTTTCATCCCCGGCATAGGTATTTTTGGAGCGGAATTTCATCAATTCCCGGATGTCGTCGACAGGGGTCAAAGTCCGGCCGGTAGCGGCTTCTATGGTTTGGAGGATGGCGGGTTTTGGCATAGGTGATTAACTGGTTTTTAAATGTAAAACAGGCGGAGGGTCAGAACTCTGCCATTTTTCTCCCCAGCCTTGTCTGCTTCAATCCGGCCGGAGAAAATCCTTGATTAAGTTTGCGCAATACGATTACCTTATGTTGATGAACGGTTTAAACGTAAAATTACGTTTTTTCTGAATTTTTTGGCATCTGTGCGGGTGGTAAACGCGACCAGGGGCAAGAACGGCCTCCCGCCGTTTCATTCCAACTGAATGGAGGGCAAAACGAGGCGGAAGCCGACGGTGCCGTCGAGGACCCCCGGATCGTAGGAGTACCGGGACGAGACGCGGCAGAGCCTCGGGGAGTTGAGCCAGGAGCCGCCCCTAAGAACCCGGTATTCTCCCGATCCAGGCCCCTTCGGATTTTTCACCGTCCCTTTTTTATGACATTCAGCATAATATTTCTCCCCCAGCCAATCCTCACACCATTCATAAACATTCCCGCTCATATCGTACAACCCCAACTCGTTTGCGTCTTTTTGCCCCACTGCCTTGGTTTCGCCATGACTGATGGCGTCGTACCAACCCACCTCCTTGAGTTTATCGCTGCCCGCGTATTGGTGTCGCCCCCTACCCCCTCGCGCCGCGTATTCCCATTCCGCTTCGGTGGGCAGGCGGTAACCCCAGCCCTTGAGGGCGTTCAGCTTTTGGATGAAGGCCTGGGTATCGTGCCAGGATACCCGTTCGACCGGCCGGTCGGGGCCTTTAAAGCGGGAAGGATTATCGCCCATGACGGCGGTCCATAAGGCCTGCGTCACCGGGTATTTGCCGATGTAAAAGGTATCTTGTTCCACTTTGTGGCGGGGTTTTTCCCGGTCCCAGGCATCGGGGTCTCCTTCATTGGCCCCCATATCGAAGGCCCCGCCCTGCACAAGGATCATTTCGAAGGAAAGGATGGTTCCGTCGGGAAGCAGGAGGGATTCGGTGTAGGGTGAAACGGGCATTTAACGAGGAATTATGGTATTGACCTGGCCGGAAAAACTATCCAAAGATAAGGATTTTGTTGAAATAACGGTTGGCTGGCAAGCGGCGCCCTGGGGATGCGTGCCGCGCAAAAGGCGCGGTGGATGCGACCGGTCGGTCTCTCTCTCGCATCCTCGCATCCTCGCATCCTCGCATCTTCGCATCCTCGCATCCTCCCATCCTCCCATCCTCCCATCCTCAAATCCTCCCATCCTCGCATCCTCCCATCAATCACTTCCGTCTCAACTGCGTTTCCCGCAAGGAGTTGATCTGATTTCCGATCCCCTCGATCAATGGCCTTTGTTCCAGTACTTCCGCTTCCTTCAGATAAAAAAGATCGGAAGCCAAAATCAATAAATTCAGGACTTCCATCAGACTGCCGAAGGCAATTTCGCTAAACCTCGCTTGTTCTTTCCCGGTCTGCCGGCTGGTTCCCTCGGCCAGGTTACAGTTGATGGAAATACAGGCTCGCCTGATTTGTTGGGTCATCCCATATTTTTCATCATCCGGAAATTTCCGGGAAATCCGGTAAACATTCCTGATCAATTGACGGCCTCTTTGCCATACTTCGAGTTTTTCAAAATAGTAAGCGCGCATGGTTATTATGGTTTTAAATGTTATTTCAGGTCCTTTTTTGAAGATTCGAACATTGGTTGATGGGAGGATTCGTTGTCGCATCCTCAAATCCTCAAATCCTCCCATCCTCAAATCCTCCCATCCTCCCATCCTCCCATCCTCCCATCCTCGCATCCTCGCATCCTCAAATCCTCAAATCCTCCCATCCTCCCATCCTCGCATACCCCCTACCCCAACGCTCCCGCAAAAACCGCCAACCCCTCCTCAATTTCCTTCTCCGACACCACCAGCGGCGGTATCCACCGGATGGCGTTTTTGTAGCTTCCGCAACTAAGGAGCAACAGGCGGTTGGCGACGCAGGCTTTCTGGACTTTGAGCATCCGGTCGGGGTCGGGGGAGCCGTCGGGTTTGGAGAATTCGACGGCCGCCATCAGGCCGATGCCCCGGACGTCGCCCATTTCCGGGTGGGTTTTCCGGAGTTTGCGCAAGCCGTCGAGCAGTTGTTTACCTCGTTCGCGGGCGTTATTGACGAGCCCTTCGTCCCGGATCACATCGAGCGTGGCGCAGGCGGCCGCACTGGCGATGGCGCTGCCGCCGCCGTAGGTGCCGCCGTGGGAACCTGGCGTCCATTTGGACATCAGGGCTTCCGTTGTGGCGATGCCCGAGATCGGCAGACCGCTGCCCAGGCCTTTGGCCATGACGATGATATCCGGCACGATACCGGCATGTTCGAAACAGAAAAATTTGCCGGTGCGTCCGAACCCGGTTTGGACCTCATCCATGATCAGCAGGATGCCGTGTTGGTCGCAAATGCGGCGCAGGCGGCGCAGGAATTCCGGCGGGGCCGGCACATAACCGCCTTCGCCGAGTACGGGTTCGATGATCATGGCAGCCACTTCTTCCGGCGCAGCCTGGGTATGAAAGAGGTGCTTCAGTTGTTTTTCGCAAAAATCCACGGTTTCTTCCTCGCTCCAACCGTAAAAATAAGCATTCGGGAACGGCGCCACCACGATACCGGCGGGCAGGGGCTGATAATTGGACCGGACCAGCGGGCGCGAAGTGGTCATGGCCATGGAGAGGTGGCTGCGGCCGTGGAATCCGCCCTGGAAAACGATGACCTCTTTCCGGCCGGTGGCGTACCGGGCGAGTTTGACGCAGGCTTCAGTAGCTTCCGTGCCGCTGTTGGCAAAGAAAAACCGGTTGATGCCGGCGGGCATGACCTCGGTCAGTTTGGCGGCCAGTTCCGCCGAACGCGGGTTGATCACGCAGTTCATCTGACCAAACAGCAGGCGGGAAGCCTGTTCCTGGATCTCTTTCACCACTCTTGGATGACAGTGCCCCGTGCTGGTGACCCCGATGCCGGAAGTGAAATCGAGGTACCGGGCGCCATCTTCGTCATAAAGATAAACCCCTTCCCCGCGGACGGGCTGGAGCGTGGTGAGGTGGGTCCATGCGGGGGAGAGCAGGTCCAGGGAGGATTGGGTTGTGGTTGCCATTGGAATTACCGGATTGTGGATCAATGGGGCAAAGATCAGAAAACATTCGGGAATTTGCGTTTTGCGTTTGCGGAACCTTCGAGTTTCAACGGAACACCTTCATGCTGAGCGCAGTCGAAGCATCACCCAGTCTCCCAGTCTCCCAGTCTCCCAGTCTCCCAGTCACCCAGTCCCACAGTCTCCCAGTCACCCAGTCTCCCAGTCTCCCAGTCCCTCAGTCCCTCAGTCTCCACCCTCCAGCGCCTCCCAGTACTCCACCGCCCGGCGGGTATGGGGTATGCAGATCGAGCCGCCCACGAGGTTGGCAATGGCAAACACCTCAAATACCTCCGGGCGGGTGACCCCAAGCTCGTAACAAGTACCCAGATGGTACCGGATGCAGTCGTCGCAGCGCAAAACCATCGAGGCCACAAGCCCCAGCAATTCCTTGGTCTTTTTATCGAGCGCCCCGTCCTGGTAGGCGTTGGTATCCAGGTTGAAGAAGCGCTTCAGCACTTTGTTGTCTTCCGAGAGGATGCGCTCGTTCATTTTCGAGCGGTATTCGTTGAAGGATTGTACGATGGACATGTTTTTGTTCCAAAGGTAAACTTTGATGTTGATTCGTTGATTCGTTGATTCGTTGATTCGATCCCTTCAAATCAACGCATCAACACATCAACAAATCAACAACCTCCCCGTCGGAATTCCAATATTTTCCGTAAATTTAGGAGTTCACCTGAAGGAATAATGAAAAACTGCCTTCTCGTTTTCATCCTTTTGCCGGCCTTTTTCCCGGCCGCCGCGCAGGTTCCATTTGTGTGCCGGGGCGACTTTTACCTGGCGCTGGGGCCCGGCAGCGGGTTCAGCACCATTTATTCGCTTGAGGTTGACGGAGCGGGCAATGCGTTTTTTGAGCCGATCTCTGCCGGCGATTCCGGGCAGAGTCTGAACGGCATGGGATACCGAACCACCGACAACTTAATGTACGCCGTCCATTCCAATTCGCTGGAATTGTACCGCATCGACGCCACGGGCGCCGCTGAAAGCCTGGGTTTTCCTTCCGGAAATATACCGCCCGGGTACGATTTTTATACCGGCGACATCACGCCCGACGGCCATTACCTGGTGATCATCGGGTCGCAATTCGACGTCAACGAACTGATCATCAAAATTGACCTGCGGACGGCAGGTTACCCGATCACGATTACCCCGCTTTCCGGCCCGGATGTCAATTGCGCCGATATTGCCTTCGACCCTAAAACCGGGACGATCTACGGCTTCGACGCCATCGGGAACCGGTTGGTGAAGTTCAACCTCGACTATAGCGAAGTCACCACCCCTTACGCCAGTTTCCCGGACGGCGGCATCATGGGCGCCATTTTTTTCGACGCCTTCAGCAACCTTTGGGGTTATGGCCAGCAAAAGGAGGACAACAGCCAGCGGACCCTGTTCCGGTTCAACATCACCACCGGGGAAGTCACCGTGGAAACCACCGGCCCCGACGCCGCCCGCAACGACGGCTGTTCCTGCCCCTATACGATCAAACTGCGGGAATGGACGGATGTTACAACAGCCGTGCCTTGCAGTCGCGTTCCGCTGGTCATCGAAATCACCAATGCCTCCGACGGAATAAAGACCGGCCTCCGGCTGAAACATGAATTTCCGGAAGAGTTCCGCATTGTTTCCATCCATGACCCCCTGAACGGCCATCTGGCAGAAGGCGGGCCGGGGTTCAACCATTTTGCCATCGACCGCCTGGATGTGCCGCTGGGGAACTACAAAATCCTGGTAGAACTGGAATTATTGCCCCAGGCATTGGGGTCTTACCTCCTGCAAAGCGAACTGAGCCTGTTGCCGGACTACCTGGGCGGCAGGACCCTTTCGGACAATCCGCTGACCCTGCAACCCGAGGACCCGGTGGTTTTGAAGGTCATCCCGCTGGTGGTGGATTTCAGCCAAACGTCCACCATCCTGTGTCCCGGGCAGGAGATCCTCCTTGCCCCCGGCATTCCAGGCGTCAGTTACCACTGGAGCGACGGCTCGACGGCGCCCGATCTAGCGGTAACGGAAGTGGGGCATTACGCCGTTACCGTCGTCAGCGGGTGCGATACGGCTATTGCGGAGATCACCGTAGGAGACATTGAATTGGGGATTGAACTGGGGCCGGATCTCACCATCCCGCTGGGCGATAGCCTGGAATTGGCGCCAACGGTCTATCCGGCCGGCGGGCAGGTCAGTTACCACTGGGAATCTTCAGGGGGCGGTTCTTTACTCACCTGCACCCATTGCGAGACCCTTCGCGCCACACCCTTCAACGATATCACCTATTACCTCACGGTCGCCAACGATTCCGGCTGCGTCACCGGCGACAGCATCCGGATAAAGGTGGATAAAACCCGGTTTATTTACATCCCCACGGCGTTCAGTCCGAACGGCGACGGCTTCAACGACCGTTTTTACATCGACGGCAAATCGCAGGAAGAACTGGTGCGGTTGCTGATTTTTGACCGGTGGGGCGACCTCGTTTTCCAGCAATCGGGCGGCCTGACCGGAGATGCAACTGCCGGCTGGGATGGCCGGATCAAAGGGGCCTTCGCCCCTGGGGGTATGTATGTTTACCTGGCGGAGATCCGGTTTTTGGATGGAGCGGTGGAGCGGTTTGCGGGAGGGGTGGCGGTGGTGCGGTAGGAATCAGCGGTCAGTCGGTAGAAGCTTTTTATTTTAAGGCAGTTGTCGCAAAAGAAGCAGGCGCTACCCGGATATTTATTTGAGCAGGGAATCCAGGATAATCTTCGCGGCTGCGCGGCTTCCTGCCGGGGAGGGATGGAACCCATCGGCTCCGTAATAAGAAAAATCCCCGGTGGAATCAAAATGCGCCTTCCATACGCGGCCTACCGGGCAAAGGATGGCGTTGGTATGGGAAGCGGCATCCGAATAATTGCGGATCGCCCCGTCAAAATTGTGGAAATGCCGGCGGGCGGGCCAAACCATAAAAAAGGCGAGCCGGCTCCCGCTTCGTTCGCACGCCTGTTTGATTTTCATACCGTATTCCAGCAACATTCGCCGTCCCTCTTCCTGCGATGACGGCCCCTGCTGGACCACGACAAAATCAAATTCGCCGGTTCTGATCATTTCTTGCAGTTTCCCGTCGTTCCAGTGGTCTTCCAGGGCGTAATCCGGAAAGGCCAGTTGTCGGGTCCTCGCCTCGCACCCTTTTTCCAGGGCATATTCTTTTACCAGTTCGGGCAGGTCGTTGGCATAGGTCAGGCTGTTGCCGACGAACAGGATGGATATTTCGGCCCCAAAGGGCGGGCTTTTAACCCCTGACCTGCAATTCCATAATAAAACCAGTAAAAAGACGGTAAAAACGCATTTCATTGAATAAGAAGTAATCGCCGGCAAAGATAGCAGCAAGGGCGGCGGGAGGTGGAAAAAATGTACCATCGCCGCCTTGCTACTGCCGGAAAGTAGCCCGGATGGGTAAATGAGAAAAACGCCTCCCCATCTCCCCATCTCCCAGTCTCCCAGTCTCCCCATCTCCTCGTCTCCCGTCTCCCCGTCTCCCGTCATAAAACACCCGCTCAGCTCCAAAGCCGGTCCCAAGCCCGGATCTTATCCCATTCAGGCGTCGGCGCAAACATTTTTTCTCCTTCGATAATGAATTCTTTCACGACCTCTTCATTGAGTTCCACGCCGATGCCGGGTTTTTCGGGCACTTTGACGTAGCCGTCCTGCACCAGCGGTTTTTCAATACCCGTTACCAGGTCTTCAAACTTTGGGCTGTCAACGGCGTGGTGTTCGAGCCACATAAAGTTTTCGGTGGCCGCCGCGCTGTGCACCGAGCCGAGGAAGGATACGGGGCCGGCGGCGTGGTGAAGCATAAAACCGATCCCGTTCAGGGAGGCATAGTCTCCGATGCGTTTGGTTTCCAGAATGCCCCCGGCGGTATTGGGATCCGGATGAACGATATCGACCGCGTGGGTGTCGATCAAGTCTTTGAACCCGCCATACAGCATGTAAATATCTTCGCCGGTTTGGGTCGGTGTGGTCGTCGACTGGGTAATTTCTTTCCACTGGTCGGTGTATTGCCAGGGGATAATATCTTCGATATAGGCCAGGTTGTATTTTTCAACGGCCCGGGCGATCTTGATGGCTTCGTTTACGCCAAAATGGCCCCAATGGTCGGTGCCCATCGGTATTTCGTATCCGATCTGGTTCCGCATGACCTCCAGGAATTCGCAGAGTTTTTCAATGCCTTTATCCGTAATCTGGACGGCGGTAAAGGGATGTTTGGTGAGGTTATATTTCCGGTATTCGTGCTGATAGGGGTTCAACTTCCCGTCGTGGGCATTGATCAGGGCGCCGGGTATATTTTTGAGGAGGTTGATCCCGATGTCCATTTTGAGGGCGGTGTAACCTTTGTCGACGCGGGCCTGCATCCGCTGGGCGTACTCATGGGGATCCATCGAGACGGTGGTGTCGCAATAGACCCGCACCCGGTCGCGGTATTTGCCACCCAGCAATTGGTAAACAGGTACGCCGTAAGCCTTGCCTACGAGGTCCCACAAGGCCATTTCTACGCCTGAAACGCCGCCGCCCTGGCGCCCGTGGTGGCCGAACTGGCTGATGATCTTGAACAACCTTTCGACATTACACGGGTTTTCGCCCAGCAACCTGCTTTTCAAAAAGAGCGCATATTCCTTTGCGGCGCCGTCCCTGACGTCGCCATGTCCGATGATCCCCTGGTTGGTGTAAATGCGGACAATCGGTGTCCTGAATACAACCCCGCTGATCTCGGCGATCCGCATATCGGTTATTTTGAGGTCGGTGGGGCCGGAATACCGGTTGACCTTTTGGGTGGTGTACTCCAGTTGTTCACCGATGGGCGCCATGGCCATGGTGGCCAGGCTCAGGCCGCCCAGGCCTACTTTCTGTAAAAAATCGCGGCGAGGATGGTTGTTCTGTTTTTTCATACTATTCAAAATTTCTGATGAGATAATCGCTCTTTTTACACCCGCTTCAATCCGCTTTTCCCTTCCTGAATATCTTCTCAAACCCATCATAAACCGATAGATGCAAGGCGTCGCCGTGGTTTTGCTTTTCAAAAAACTGAAAGTATAATCCGGCGTTTTCCTGATGGGTGGGTTTTAATTTTTCGAACAATTCCCGGGCTGTCCGTTCCATGACCTCCCCTTCTTTGCCGACAGCAATATACACCGATTTACCAGACGTTTGTTCGGCTAGTTGCCGGCCCAGCAAAGACTCGTTGTCCCACCACAGGCTTGGACTGACGATGATATAGTTGTCGAAAAGATCCGGATTTTTAAACAGGATCTCCGCAGCCAGCAACCCGCCAAGGGACTGACCGATCAGGGTTTTTACCGAATCTGTCCGGTATTCTTTTCCTATCAAAGGTTGCAACTCCAACTGAATGAAGTGGATAAAGTTGGCAGAGCCGCCGGTGGTCGGATAGTCCTTTTTATCTTTTTCGACGGTGGTCGGATAGGTGAAATCGCGTTTTCTGTCTATGTTGGCTATCCCGACCACGATCGATTCCGGGATCGTATTGATCCAGGAGAAAGAGGCAAACTGAACCAGCCCTGCGATATGGATGAAGTCTTCGTCGGCGGAGCCGTCCAATAAATAGATCAGAGGGTATTTTTTCAAAGAATCACCTGAATAACCGTTGGGCAAATAAATATTGATCTTCCGGTTTTCCTGCAGGATGGCGGAATAAAATTCAATGGACTCTCCGATCGAAAACGGTTCTTTATTCCGTATTTCAAGGGTGTTTTGAGCGAGGATCCGGGCGCCCAAAAACAGTGCAGCTATGGTTAAAAACATTCCGGTTGATCTCATTTTTTTTTTGTTGAGCGACTTGTACATATTGACCCTTTCGTCAGGATAGGGTTGGTTTAAAGTCAAAATGCAAAATGCAAAATTTAAAAGTAGAAGCCGTTGTTAACTTAACGAAATTGCCTTACACCCGGATAAAATCTTTCACGCCTGTGACGTGGCGGGCCTCAACCTCCGCCCACCGTTCGTGCCTCGCGCCGGCGGATAAATCCCCTGGCCGCCGTAGCCCAAAGGCGGAGGTGGCGCATCCGCCCGTACCGGTCGGACAAGTCCTCGCATCCTCGCCAGCCCTAAAGGGCAGGTAAATATCCTCCACGCCTGTGGCGTGGCACGCACTTCCTCGATTCCTCGATTCCTCCCATCAACAAATCCCCCTAATACTCCAACCGATCCTCCTTCTTCATCCAGGCTTCGAACACCCTGAGCCCTTCCTCCCGCATGGCCTGGCCGATGGGGATTTGCCGTTGGGACATCGGGATCTCCAGTTCGCGATAGATAAAATCGTCGTCGAAACCGATGGCGGCTGCGTCTTTCCGGGTACAGGCGTATACCACCCGGTCGGGTCGGGCCCAGTAGATGGCGCCCAGGCACATGGGGCAGGGTTCGCAGGAGGTATACAAGGTGCAGCCGTCCAACTGGTAAAAGTGGAGATGGCGGCAAGCGTCGCGGATGGCTTCCACCTCTGCGTGGGCCGTTGGGTCGTTGGTGGAAGTTACCCGGTTGCAGCCTTTGCCGATGATCTCACCGTCCTTGACAACGATGGCGCCGAAAGGCCCCCCGGCGTTGTTGTCCATGCCGGAGCGGGCAAGGTCGATGGCGGATTGGAGGAAATATTGGTCGTCTTGGGTAATCATGTTTCAGTGATTTGTACCGGCAGAGGATAATACCCACGCCACTCCGCCAAATTTATTTATTTTAGCCGCTACGAAACCTATCCGCATGAAAAAAATAATGTTTCTTCTGTTCCCGGCTTTGTTTTTACTGCCTGTTTTTTCGGTTTTAAAGGCCGAAACGACGCCCCTCACCGTGCGGATAGCCGCCCTGGAAGAACTGGACAGACTGGCCAAGACCCATAAAAGGATCACGCCGCTGAACAAAGAACAGAAATTTTTCCTGGATGAAACGCCGGGATTTATCCTGGAGATCCCGTCCAGCGCCCTGCCCGACAATATTGCAAGCCTGCTGGTCACTTCGGGGCCCGACAGTTTCAACCTGCGGACCCACGGGCCCATTGTGCTCGAAGGATTTGTGCCCGGAGAGCCCGTAATCCACCTGACGCCGCTGAACCTGGAGGGCGAACCCCTGAAATTCAAGGCCGGCTACCCGGATAAAACCGGCATGAAGCTGATCGGCCGGACCCCGGTGTTCAAAAACGACGCCATTGTGCTGGGCATCCTCATCGCCTTGCTGGCCCTCGTGTTCTGGTCGGAAAAACAGGCGGCGTTCAAGGGTTTTTACAGGTACGTGCCTTCGCTGCTGCTTTGTTATTTTCTGCCTTCCATCCTCAATTCCCTGGGCATCATTTCCGGAGAATACTCCGGGTTGTACAATATTACATCGCGGTATTTTCTGCCGGCCTGCCTGATCCTGTTGTGCATCAGCATCGATTTCAAGGGCATCGTCAACCTGGGCCCAAAGGCCCTGATCGTGTTCCTGGCCGGTACGCTGGGGGTGATCCTGGGCGGTCCGGTGGCCATACTGGCGGTCAAAACCCTGGCGCCGGGCCTGATGGGCGCCGACCCGGGCGAGCTCTGGAAAGGTATGTCGACCATCGCCGGGAGCTGGATTGGAGGAGCGGCCAACCAGGCGGCGATGAAACAGATTTACAATGTGGGCGACAACCTGTTCGGTACCATGATCATCGTGGATGTGGTGGTGGCCAATATATGGATGGGCTTTTTATTGTACGGCGCCAAAATTTCAGGGCGGCTGGACCGCTGGTTGAAGGCCGACAATTCGGCGGTGGACAATCTGCGCGAAAAAGTTGAAAAATACCAGGCCAGTGTGGCGCGCATTCCGGGCACGGGCGACCTGTTCATGATGCTGGCCGTGGCGTTCGGCGGCGTTGCGCTTTCCCATTGGGGCGCCTCGGGCATTGCCGGCTGGCTGGGCCAGTTTTCGGCCAAACTGGAAGCCCTGCGGCTTGAATCTTTTATTTCTTCGTTCCTCTGGCTGGTGGTCATCGCTACCACCCTGGGGCTGGTTTTCTCGTTCATTCCCCGAATCCGGCAACTGGAGGGCGTGGGGGCTTCCCGCTGGGGCAGCGTTTTTATCTACCTGCTGGTCGCTACCATCGGCATGAAGATGGACCTGGGCCAGGTGTACAAAAACCTCGGTCTTTTTGCCATCGGCATCATCTGGATGGCGGTACATGTGGCGGTTTTGCTGCTGGTGGCCAAGCTCATCAAGGCGCCGTTCTTTTTTGTAGCGGTAGGCAGCCAGGCCAATATCGGCGGGGCGGCTTCGGCGCCGGTGGTGGCTTCGGCGTTCAGTCCGGCACTGGCGCCTGTTGGCGCATTGCTGGCGGTGCTGGGGTACGCGCTGGGTACGTATGGCGCGCTGCTGAGTGCATTGCTGATGCAGGCGGTTTCCTAGTATCCGCCAAATTTATTTGGCCGGATCCTATGGAGGGGAGCGAAGCGACCCGACTTTGCACCGGTGCGAGGCGCGAGCGTCAGGCAAAGAGAGAGAGAAGAGGACGCATTCAGTTAAAATTTTATATTGGCAACCACGTCAAAAAACCGGCACTTGTATCGCTAAAGATTAATAATACCGCATATTATCGCCAAGATGGATTTTTTAATGAAATTTCATATTGAAAAATCAGCCTGTTTTGAAAAATTTATAATATTTACCAGCCTTGTTTAACATTCCTCAAAATCCATAGGCTGCCCATCTCTATTTATTCAATCTCATTAATATAATCAATTATTTTTAATGATTTTGCAAATTTTTTATTTTTTCATTGAAAAATTTGCATTAAAACAGCATGTATTTTATCTTTGCATCATCAACAAGCGAAAGAGCGAAGGCTTTTTCCGAACAATGTGAGGTGATGAAACAGGCAGCCATGCCCTCTTGTCTCGGGGGTAGGGGGACCGGGAAAAACACAGCATAAATCCTTCGGGGTTAGGGTTGACCACTTGACCATGTGCTGCGGCTAACCGCCCTTTGAAGGTTCGAATCCTTCCCTCACAGCCTCCGCCCGCCGAAGCAACGCGAAAGCGTTGCGAAGGAGGGTTCCGTCCGCCAAACGCAACGCAAAACGTTGCGAAGGCGGGCCACGTCCACCAAAGCAACGAAAAACGTTGCGAAGGCGGACCACCCACTGAAGCGCCGCTGTTCCATATCCGGAACAGCGGCGTTTTTTTTAGCGCGGTTTTTTATCCAGCAGCTCCAGCACAATTTCCCAAAGCGTTTCATAGGGCGCCATTTCAACCTCAATGGGTTGGTCGGCCTTCTCATAGGGCACGGTCCGGAGTTTTTCCAGAAAAGGTTTGGCTTTACGGATCACCGCCTCCCGGTGAAAATGGCCGGCCGGCAGACAGATCAGCATGCGGATAAAACAGTTGCTGCGGAACATATCGTCCTTCCGCAGGTACCGGCTGGCATATACCCGGAGCGATTCCACCCGGTCGTGGATCTCATGATAACGTTGGCCCTGGACCAGGAACAGGATATGAAGGATGAGAATGTTGATGTTGTTCCCCCGTTTATCTTTGGAAAAGGAGGGTACTTCGTTGAGGAATTTTTTGACCCGGAAACTGCCTGCTTGTTCTCTTCCTGTCTGCATCGAAACCTTGCCAGATAAAAGAAAAAAATGGATCGCGGCCTCTATGATAAGCCAGGCTTCTTTTTGAGTTTCCGGCATTTGATTGAAGCCTTGGTTTTTAAAAGCTTTTTGCCATAATACTACGGCTTTTTTCAACTGATTTGAATGAAAACACAAAATGATATACAGATAGTTTGCATTGTACCAAGAGTAGGTACCAGGTACTGATAATTGAACACATTTTTGGGCTACTACTTCAGCAGTTTGGAGCCGCCGTAAACGAATATTCGCAATTAATAGATTTTGATTAAACGCATACCAAATCGAGAGACTTACTAATTCTTTTTTAGCATTAAAAAACATAAGAGCTTTTTCACTTACTTTCAACATATTGGAAAAATCATTAACAATTTCATACCTCAGTGCTTTAAGTTGATGAAAAAACAACCTTGCACGAAATGAACCAATTGCTATAACATTAGATTCTACCTTTGATAAGTATTCATCAACTAATATTGCAAATTCTTTTTTGCTAGACTTTGAAAGTATAAAATTGGCCATGATATCCGAATAATACCCTTCCACTTTAGATTCGATCAGGTATTTTTCGGTCCATTCTTCCACCAGGCGGTTGTATATTTTCCACTTGCTGCGCTGGCCGCTGATCCCCCCATAATGATTCCTCAAATCCCGGGCCAATTCCACCACGATCCCCACCAGTTCATATTTTATAGCCTTTTGGATCGTTCGTTCTGCAATCGGGATCGCCGCAGCCCTTTCCGTTTTTCCCAGCAGGATCTTCACGGCCGTCATATTCCGGTAACACTGGTAATAGGCTTTCTGTAAAGGAGTGAAACCCGATTCATTGGCATCGATGAGAAACAAAACATCCAGAAGGGAATCCTGGAGTTGAAACTGCAACCGGTTGGCCGAAGCGGTCTTGTCCCTTGCGCCGGGGAACAGGCGTTGACCGATGTCCTCCGGGTTTTTAATTTCGGTCGAGAGTATCCCCCGGTACAACCGATGTTGAAGCGACTTGCCGCCGCGTGCAAGCGGAAAAAAGAGTTGTTTGATTTTATTGCCGTTGATGAAGTGTATCAATTGGTTAAGCAGATTGAATGATTTTTCATTCATTTTTAACTTTTTAAGTTATTGATCATCAATTTAAAATGCAAATTTACTGAAATAAACTTTTAAGAACTGATATGCATAATATATGAAAAAACGAAAGCCGAATTCATTTATCCGGCGCGTAATCTTGTATAAAAGTACATCATGGACAACTTTTTTGAACTGGTACACTTCCTGAATCGGTACAAAGTCCGGCAGATCGAGGTATTGAGCAATCCGGAGAACGGAAAAAACCCTTCGCGATACCGTTTATTGTACGACGCCATTTGGGAAGGAAAGGCAAAAAACATGGAGGAAGCCGCGGGTCTCTTTGGTTTGGATTCGGGGAGCAAGGTATTCAAAAGGTTGGTAGCCGGCCTTAAAAAGAGGCTGTACAATTCCGTGCTTTTTATCGATCTGAACCAACCGGAGTTCAACGAACCTCAACGGGCGTTTGCCAAATGTCATCAGCTCCAGGCCGTCATGCAAACCCTCATGTGGCGTGGGGCGCCCCAAAGCGCTGCCGAAATAGCCCAGGAGATCCTGCAGGTTGCCCGGAAGTACCAGTTTTCAGAGTTCATGATCGCCGCAGCTGAATTGTTAAAACGCTGGTTCAGCATTTATCAGCCGGACGCCGGGAAATTTGCTTTTTATACCCGCCTTCTGGAAGAACAAACCGAGGTGCGCCGGCTGGAGGTCCAGGCCCTGCACCATTATCAGAGCATCCAGTTGCTGAATACCGCCTCAAAATCCGGCGAATATGAAATTGCCGACCGGGCGGCTGTTTATTGCCGGACCCTTGCCCCGCACGAAACAAAGGTCAAAACCGTTTTTTTTCAGCAGCCTTTCCGCCTGCTTGAAATTGCAGCCCTGATGGGGCAAAGACAATGGACAAAGGCGGCAGAAGCCTGCCGGAATGCCATCCATTTTTTCAACCAGTCGTCTTCAGCCGGCCGGCAGGTTGTACTGATGTTTTACCAGCAACTTGCTGTTTCCCTGATGATGCAAGGGCATTACGATCAGGCAAGGGAAGCTGTTCGTTCTTCCCTGAACCTGGCTTTACCCGGAACACACCACTGGTTCAAAATCCTGGAACTGCAATTGGCGATCGAGTTGCACGCGGGTTGTTACCGGCAGGCGCTGGAAAGGTTTGCCGCTGCAACAGGCCACGAACAGTTTGGACAAATCCCGCCCGCAGCCATGCTTCCCTGGCAACTTTACAGGGCTTACCTGCAATTGCTCTCCGCCAGCAGTAACCTGCACCTCAATGCCGCTGAGCAAAAAATGTTTGAAAATTTCAGTATCAACAGGTTAACAGTCGAATGCTCCGGCGTTTATCGCGACAAACAGGGCCGGAATATCCCGCTGCTGATCGTGCAAACGCTGGCATTGCTGTTTGAAAGACGCCTCGACGAGGCGGAGTGCCGCATTGAAGCCCTCCGGAAATACCGGCAACGCAGGCTGGCCGGGGCCCCCGACCGCCGGCGCACCATCCTGTTCATTCAACTCCTGGAAACTTTGACGGCCTCCGGATTCGGATTCAAGCCTTTGCCGGCCAAAACCAGGGAAACCATTCTACAATTCTCAAAAATCCCGATGGCCATGCATGAGATCGAGATCATCCCCTACCCCGCGTTGTGGGCCATAGTGGAAAAGTTTTTTTTCACATCCGGCCCCGGGACCCGTCCGGCCAGGTCAGGCCAAACGGCGCTTTTGCGAGCCAAACCCTGACGCAAAAGTCATGCGCTGCCACCCGACTTCACGAAGTGGCAACGCAATCCTGCACGAATAAATCATTCAAAACAGTACGTCTCCTTCGGTAATTGCCGGCAGAGTGAAAAACCTGAAAGTAAAAAAGTCAATCTTAAAATGGACAGAGGCGCGTTTTTCAGGTGGCATATGACAAGTTTTAGGTGTTTGTGCTTTTTTCCGGTTGTCATGGACAAAAATAACCGGCAATGCCACCCCGGACAAGGACAAATTGAGCGCTGTGGAACAGGCCAAATTTTAAGGATTCTTCAAAAACAAAAAAACTACCCGGTGTATCCCCTTCAATTAATATGCTATAAATCAAATATTTGCATTTATTGATCCGGATTTCAATCGCCGGGGTTTGAACTTTTTTGCTGCCCGTTCGTGGCGTTAATGAATTTTATGGTCCAGCATTTCATAAACAATATTCCAAAGGGTCTCGTAAGGAATGATCTCGATCTCGATGGGCTGGTCGGCCTTTTCGTAGGGGACGGACTGGAGTTTGTCCAAAAACGGTTTGGCCTTGCGTAAAACAGCCGCTTTGTGAAAATGACCGGACGGGAGGCACATGAGCAGGCGAATGAAACAATTGCTGCGGAAGGTATCGTCTTTGCGCAGGTACCGGCTGGCATATACCCGGAGGGATTCCACCCGGTCGTGGATTTCGTTGTAGCGTTTACCCTGGATCAGGAACAGGATATGAAGGATGAGGATATTGATATTGTTGCCCCTTTTGTCCTTGGAAAAGGCGGGCACCTCGTTGAGGAATTTGTTGAGCCTGAAATTGCTTGTCAGGGTTTGTCCCGCCGGTAAAACCACCTTGCCGGTCAGGATGAAAAAATGCATGGCGGCTTCAATGATCAGCCAGGTTTCCTTCTGGGTGTCCGGCATTTGTCCGAAACCCTTGTTTTCCAGGGCTGTTTGCCAAAGACCAAAAGACTTGTCGAACTGATTAGCGTGAAAACAGAGAATAATATAGAAATAATGTGCATTGTACCATGAAAAGGAACCCGGCGTTGCTAATTGGATACATTTTTTTGCTTTTGCTTCGGCAAAATGCGGCCGTCGCAGGCGTATATTGGCGATTAAAAGATTTTGGTTGAAAGTGTACCATGTCGATACCGTCACTAATTCCTTTTTGGTTCCAAAATAGGTCAGGGCTTCCTCACTGATTTTCAGCATATTGGCAAAGTCGTTGACAATTTCAAATCTCAAAGCTTTAAGTAGATAATATAGCCAACTTGCTCTGAATGAACCAATTGCAATAACTCTTGATTCTACATTTGCCAAATACCCATCAACTACCCTTGCCAGTTCCTTTTTGTTGGATTTTGAGAGGGTGAAATTGGTCATAATATCCGAATAATAACCTTCCACCCTGGATTCGACCAGGTATTTTTCCGTCCATTCCTCTACCAGCCGGTTGTAGATTTTCCACTTGTTCAATTGGCCGCTGATCCCCCCGTAATGGGTTCTCAGGTCCCTGGCCAATTCCACGACTACCCCGACCAGTTCGTATTTTATGGCTTTCTGTATTGTCCGCTCTGCAATGGGTATCGCGGCGGCTCTTTCTGATTTCCCTAAAAGGATCTTCACCGCCGTCATATTGCGGTAACATTGGTAATAGGCTTTTTGCAAAGGACTGAAACCCGATTCAGTGGCGTCGATCAGGAACAGCGCATCCAAAAGCGCTTCCCGCAATCTTCTTTGCAGACGGGTGGTGTAGATCTCTTTTTGATTCAGTTCCTTAAAAAAAAATTCTTCCACCTCTTTCGTGGTGGTGAGTTTGCCGGCGGAAACCAGCCGGTATAACTCGTGAAGATTGGTTTTTTGATCCTCCTTCAGCGGGAAAGACAGTTGCTTGAGCTTGTTGGCGGTGACGATTTTAGAGAGACGATAAAGTTCATTTATGCCTTTTTCACTCATTTTTAAAATACTATAAAGTACTGTTTAAGAATATTTTATCATTTAATTACAGGCAAATATAATTAATTTTTGGCAAGTTCATAAAGCTTTGCATTGAAATCCAAGTATTTGGTTCAACTTCATAGTTTTGAATTAAAATCAAAAAATTCAAAACTATGAGTGCAATCATCATTATGCTGCTGTCCCTTGGTCTTATCAGCCAACCCGAAGAGGCCACCCCCCAGATGATCGATCAATATGCGACTGAATGTAATATAACAAGTCAGGATATTGATTCCTGGTAATATTAAAAGTTTATTATTAAAACTTAATTCTCTTTTAGATTTATTTAAATACTTGAAATTAAATTAATTACAATAAAATGTAATTAATTTTTTCAAGAATCTGCCAGGTTCTTTCACCTGTCAACTGTATAGACATTTTCTATCCGGGATATTACCTTTGTATTGTCTAAGGATAGAATGCAAGCAATTATCAGTTTAGTAGTTTTGAAAGAAGGCTCATGTAGTCTTGTTAGTTCCCTTTTACTTGCTTCCCCCCTTTTTGCTATACATTCATAGCGAACCTCTGATGGACCTGGTCTGTCAGAGGTTCTTTTGTTGTTCAGCCTGAATTCATCGTGTAGGCCAGATCACAGAAGGGTATTGATATCAAAGAAAACAACCGGTTTTCCCGCCATGCGGAATGGCGCAAAAACCGTGAGGGTAGATTTGATGTCGTGCAAAATTAACATTTCTTTGGAAAAAACAAGCAGCCCCTACCGGTAAGTCGTCATTATAATCCCGGAAACTGAATGGACCGATCCGGAATACTGACAATCAATCCTGAATAATTACTGTCAAAAGTTGTACTAGCGAGTGTAAGGCAGGGGCTGCGGGAGTTGACAAAACAGCTTCGTCAATCCGTTTCCAAAACGTTTACCCTTCCGGCTTCGCTGCCTGGAGGCGGTACTATTTTAAAAACTGGTCGCCGGGGGTTTGTTGATTCCTTGCCGCCGGCATGTGGCAAGTTGTTGATTTGGTGCGCCACCGCGCCAAAGGCATGGGGTTCCCCCAGATCTCACCCGTATTCTTCCACCAGTTTCCGCAGTTCTTCCAGATAGATCTGTTTCCTGGCCGTTCTTCGTTCCAGGTTGGTTGCCGTAAAAAAACGGTGGGTTTCGAGGAAACGGACCTGAAGCCGGTTCCAGTCTTCTTCCGTTTTGAGGATATTGAACGCTTTTAATTCCTCAAAAAGCGTAGCGCCGATCTCATAAAAATCTTCCCGGCCCAGGTAGTCAAGATCAGCATCACAAATGATCTGTTCCAAAAAATTGCCGGGTGATTGCGGGATCCGGGTGGCCATGATCATGCCGCATATCCGTTCGATCTCTCCGGCAGCGTATCCGTAGCGGGGCAGGTTGTCCTGGGCAATCTGACAACTGATCTTCTCGTGTTCGACATTGCTCACCGTGAATCCGGAATCGTGAAACAAGGCTGCCGTATGAAGCAGCAGGGTTTCATAGGGGTTCACCGATTCGAGTGAACAGAGCTCCTGTGTGGTGAACAGCACGTCCAAAGTATGGTGTACCCCATGATAGGTCAACTTCCCGGGCAATTCCCGGCGAAGCTTGTCGAGGATAAATGCTTTGGCAGCGTGGTAATTCATCACTACGGCGGAAATACACCCAAAGGCATAAGGACCCTTTGTTTCTTTGAAAACGAAGGCCGGCCCGGAATTATTACCGGCCCAGCAACAAAACGCCGGAAGCGAGAAATTTCAACTCTTCCTTGGGTTCTGTGATGGCTTCAATCTCTTCCTTCGATTTGCCCGCATCTTCCGCCAGGTGCCTCAGTTCGTCAACGGGGGTTACGGCGCGGTAGGCATAACCTTCAATGATCACCTCGCGGCCGGCAATATCCTTGGGTACAAAAAAGCCGTAATCCTTGAACTGGACCATCATGGCGCTGGCGTCTTTGCCGTCGGTCAGTTTCATCCAGCACCCTTTGTTCTGGCAAACGGCATCGACACGACCTTTAACTTTCACCGCCACTGAATCGGCGGCGCCCAATTTGGCCAACATCTCCGGATAGGCAATTGCCCCGTCCTCGGTAACCGCGGCGCCAAATCCCTTGTTTTCAACTTTGGCCGCCCCACTTTCATTTGCGGATTCAGCCGGCTTGCTTTTGCAGGCCATCAAAAAAGAGGCCGCAACGAAACAAAAAATAAAATTTTTCAAGCTCATCTTTCTATTGGTTTGAACTGCCGCAAAGTTAGTTAATCAATTGTGAAAATTTCAATAATCCGGAGAACAAGCGCAATAAACCCGGACGCTATCCGGTTATTAAGCTATCCTCAAAAATTTTAATATAACCAAAACCGGTCAGAGTATTGAAGCACCCGCTACACCATAACTATTATTGCCTGAGAACATGAAAACCATCCTGTGTGTGTTGGCGGCTCTTTTCTTTTACACCCTGGCCTCCGCCCAAGTTCAATGTGTTAAGGGTGATTGCAAAAACGGCTACGGCTCCTGTATCTTCCCCTCCGGGGACAAGTATATGGGCGACTTCAAACAGGGCCAGCTTCACGGTAAAGGCATCCTGTACTACAAAGATGGCGACAAATATATCGGCAACTGGGAAACCGGTCAGCGCCACGGAAAAGGCCGGATGGTTTTTTCCAATGGCGACGAATACCTCGGCGATTTTAAAAATAACCAGATAGAAGGCGAAGGAGCGCTCACGTTTACCAACGGTAACCGCTACGAAGGCCAGTTTCTCAGCGGAAAACCCCACGGAAAAGGCATTTTTGTATACGCCAACAATGACCGCTACGAAGGCTGGTTCCTGGCCGGCCGGTGCGAAGGCCAGGGTACCATGTTCTATGCCGACGGATCCGTGTTTGAAGGCGCCTGGCTGAACAACCAACGCCATGGCCCGGGCAAAATGACCTTTGCCGACAACCAAACCGTTCAAGGCCAGTGGAATAAAGACCAATTCGAAGCAGACTGGGGCCGGTTGGGTTTCGACGGCGATACAACCGCCTTGCGCAATTGCAACCTCGTGGATTGCGGCAACGGATCGGGCAAGTTTTTCTACCGCGACGGATCGAAATACGTCGGTACTTTTGTCAACGGCATCCCCGAAGGAGAAGGCACCATTTATTATGCTTCCGGCGATCGCTACGAAGGCGGCTGGAAGCGCCACGCTCCGCACGGACAGGGCGTCATGTATTACACCAGCGGCAAAGTGATCGGCGCCATATGGGATTATGGCAAACCGGCCAAAAAACTTTTTACCCGCGAAGACCCGGCCCTCGAAGTCCCTGTTTTAGTGGATACCGACGCAGAGGTCAAAATCTGGGCAGTGATCATCGGGGCCGCCCGTTATACCCATATGCCCGCCCTTCGTTACACCGACGACGACGCCTACCAGATCTTTGCTTTCCTCAAAAGCCCGGAAGGCGGCGCTTTGCCCGACCGGCAATTGAAATTGCTGATCGATGAGGACGCTACGCGCAGCAATGTCCTCGACGCCATGCGCTCCACCTTTCTCAAAGCCGACGGCAACGACGTTGTCCTGTTTTATTTCTCAGGGCATGGGCTGCCCGGCTCTTTTTTGCCGGTGGACTACGACGGCTACAACAACAAACTTGAACACCAGGAGATCCGGGATATGCTGGTCTCTTCCCGTGCCAAACACAAACTGGTATTGGCCGACGCCTGCCATTCCGGGAGCCTGAATTCCAAATTGCCGCTTAATTCCGTACTTGAAAAATATTACTCCGCTTTTGAGGAATCCTCCGGCGGAACCGCCCTGCTGATGTCGTCCAAAGGTGAGGAATATTCGCTGGAAGACGGCGGATTGCGGTCGGGCATTTTCAGCCATTTCCTGGTCAAAGGTCTGAAAGGCGACGCAGATGTTTCCGGCGACAAGATCATAACGGTCCGCGAATTGTTTAGCTTTGTGCATAAGCAGGTGCGGCTTTATACCGGCAACGTTCAAACCCCGACCCTGACCGGCGAGTTTGACGACAGGATGCCGGTGGCCGCAGTTCGATATTAAACGCTTCATGCCTATGATTAAAAAGTACGGGTTATTCTTCTGCCTGCTATGGTCTGTTCTTGGGACTGCAACTGCCCAATGCCTTTCGGGCGACTGCCGCAACGGATCGGGCGTTTATCTTTATCCGGGCGCGCGTTACGTCGGTCAGTTTAAAAACGGACAGGCCTCAGGTTCAGGCAGCATGTACTACGCAGACGGCGGAAAACAAACCGGAGAATGGGCTTTGGGCAAACCCAACGGAAAAGGAACCTATTTCGCTCCCGACGGCCAAAAAAAGGAGGGTATTTGGCGCATGGGCGAATTCCTCCGCCCTGAACCTGTATCGCCCGCCATCGCCGCTCCCATTGCAAAAACAGGGTGCATTTCAGGAGATTGCCAAAACGGTCAGGGTGTTTACCTCTTTCCCGGCGGCGCAGTGTATATCGGCGAGTTCCTGAAAGGCGAAATCTCCGGCGCCGGCATTTGTTATTACCTCGACGGCAGCAAATACCAGGGTGAATGGAACTACGGATACCCGGAAGGCCGGGGCGCCAAACAATTTCCGGATGGCAAAAAGTGGACCGGCAAATGGAAAAAAGGGATGCCTGTGGGGGAAAACGGCGCTACTTTATCCGAAAGCGCCATTGCCCGTCAGCTTTCCCATACCTATACCGTCCAATCGGGATGCATCCGGGGAAATTGTGAAAATGGAAAAGGGCTGGTCGTTTACCCGGACGGCAGCCGTTATGAGGGGGATTTCCTCCAAAACAAACCGCATGGCGAAGGGGTTTTTCATTATCCCAACGGCGACCGCTATAACGGCCAGTTCCGAAACGGTTTGCGAAATGGCGCCGGCCGCCTTTCCTATGCATCGGGCGGAACGGCGGAAGGTCTTTGGCGCGACGGGGAATTGGCCGGTTCGCATGAACGGAAAGGATGTGTTGAGGGGGATTGCATACAGGGGTTCGGCACTTATATATTCCAGGACGGCGCCAAATACATCGGTACTTTTAAAAATAATTACCCCGACGGCAGGGGCATCGTACTGTATGCCAACGGTGAAAAATACGAAGGCCAAATGGCCGGCGGCGCATTCAACGGCTACGGTCAGCTCTCTACCGCCGACGGTGTAAAGTTCACCGGAATTTGGGAAAACGGGGTATTTGCAGGGGCCAGACCCCAAAAGGAACCCATAGCCGCTCCTCCTGCCCGCCTACCCAACCAGCCCAAAGTATGGGCGGTTATCGTCGGGGTTTCAGCTTATGATCATATGCCGGCCCTGAAATATCCGGATGATGACGCCTACCTGATCTATGCCTTTCTCAAAAGCCCGATCGGCGGCGCATTGCCCGACGAACAAATCCGGATACTTGTAGATGAAGACGCCACCCATTATGCCATTCAGCAGGCCCTGAAAGACCTGTTCTGGCAGGCCGGTCCCGACGACCTGGTCTTTTTATATTTTTCAGGCCACGGCTTGCCCGGCGCATTTTTGCCGATCGACTACGACGGCGAACACAACCTGCTCTACCATGAGGAAATCACAACGCTGCTCAATAAAAGCAACGCCAAGATAAAACTGTGTTTTGCCGATGCCTGCCATTCGGGAAGCCTGCTGGCGCTGAAGGGCAGCCAGGCGCCGGGATTGTTACAGCGTTATTACGACAACCTCACCCAGGCCAAACCCGGACAGGTGCTGATCATGTCTTCCAAATCCGATGAGACTTCGCTCGAGTCCAGCGGTCTGCGGCAGGGTGTTTTTTCTCATTACCTGATCCGTGGCCTGAAAGGAGAAGGTGACGCCAACCGGGACGGGGCCGTCACCATCAAAGAATTGTTCGACTTCATCCAGACCCATGTACGGACGTATACCGGCAACCGCCAAAGCCCGGTCATACAGGGTAATTACGACCCAACGACGCCTGTTGCGGTGGTGAAATAGCCCGGTTTTTGATCTCGTCGAAGGTGGACAGGTATTGTGCGTGATTGGTCCCCATCCAATGATCCCAGAAATTGTAATACAACCCGTAATTGCATCCCGATTTCGAATGGTGCATATTGTGGTGCGTAGCCGTATTGAACCACTTGAAAACGGGATGGCGCACAAACCATTTCGGAAAGATCTCATACCCCAGGTGCCCGATCACATTCCAGAACATGGCCCAAAAGAAAAAAACGAACAACACGACCGGGTGAAAGGGTATGACCATGACCGCCAAAGGAACAATACCGATCTCGAGGAAAGACTCCAGCGGGTGGAAGGCCAGGGAGGTCCAGGGCGTCGGGTTGTTCGACTTGTGGTGTTCGAGGTGCAACAGCCTGAAAAGCGCCGGACAATGCATCAGGCGGTGTATCCAGTAAAAATAGGCGTCGTGCAGCAAGGTCAGAAAAACAAAAGAGAAAACCAGATAACCCCAGCCCATAGCAACAGGATCCAGATAGATCCGGGTGAGGCCCGCCTGCCGCAAAAAATAGATACCCAAACCGACGAGGGCAAAGACAAAAGCGGTGACCAGGGAATCTTTCACTTCCTCCATGACCCGTTTCCGCTGAGGTGCGCGCCGCTGAATTTTGACCGGAGCAAAATCCTGTTTTTTCCAGTAATAGAATATGAAAAAAAAGATGCCTGCCAGGAGAGCGTAGCGGATAAAAACGATCGCTACGGTGGTAAAATAGGCGGGAAACAGGCCGAGTTTGTCGATGAGGAATGCCATGGTTTTTTGGGTTTTTGCCGCTGGTACGCGGTTGGATTGTTTGGAGGGTTCATCATCTTTTAAGGTTGTTCATGATGGTTTATGATGGTTGGTCCGCCAGATGACGGAGGCCAACAACCATGATGAGCAATGCGAATCAAGGGTTCATTTTGGTTAACGTCCGTCAACAATAATTAACGATAATAAACCATTATGAACGATAATAAACCATCATGAACCCTTGATTCGCATGAACAACAATGACCAAGGAATTAATACAGGTCAACCTCCCAGGTCTGGCCATTGATCGTAATGATCGCGCCGCCGTCGCCCAGGAACTCAACCGAACCGACGACAGTGAAGGAAGCGCCGGTGGTGGATTGCCCGGTAATGGTGAAAGTAGAAAGACCGCTGTTGATCAGTTTGGTCAATTTACTGACTTTCAGATCCGTAACGGCAAATACCACATTGGAAGTGAACGTGTTCTGGTCGCCAATTTTGGACATTTGACTGCCCTGGCGGGTATAGCTGCCGTTGAGGATGTAAAAAAGTCCTGAAGTGAGGCTGCTGACCGTCCACTGGCTGCTGGCGCTGTCATCGGATTTGACCCTGGGCGTCTCATACTGGCCGCTGGCGGTCCGGATATAAACCAGGGAAGAGGGCAGGTTCTGGGCGTTGCAATTGAGGGTCCACGACCAGGTTCCGGTGTAGGCTGCCGAAAAATTGGTCACATTCCAGGTCCTGGAAATGGAAGTATCGCGGGTTTCGCCGCATTCCAGGTTGGTGGTTGTTTTTTCAAGGGACTGCTCGGTAACGACCGCCGCGTCGAACGCTTCCCGCGCCAAACCTTCCGTATTGGCCAGCAAGGCGCCTTCCACGATGGCTGCGGCTTCTTCGTCGGTTATTGCAGAAGGTTTGTCATCGTCGTTTTTTTGGCAGGAGGTACCGGCAACGAGCAGGCTCATGCCGAGAATGAAAGCAAATTTGGTTTGAAGGGACAACAATTTTGAAATCAGAGTCTTCATGACGTTTTTGATTTTTTGTGATTAAAACATTTAAACGTTTGACGCCACAAAGAAAGTCCGGGTTTAATGTTAAAAAAAAAATAGTTCAACGAACGGTCAGATTGCTTCAATGAACGGCAGGTATGCTCTGTGATCAGCCGTTGATGGCGCCAACCGGCGGATGATGAAGGGCCGCCGCGGGTACTTTGTCCAAGGCCTGGCCCAGGTCCCAGATCAGGTCGCCGGCATTTTCGACGCCGGCCGAGAGCCTGACGAGGTTATCGGTGATGCCCAACCTGATTTTTTCGTCGTGCGGAATGCCTGCATGGGTCATGGTTGCAGGGTGTTGAACCAGCGATTCGGTGCTGCCCAGGCTGACGGCCAGTTTCACCAGCTTCAGGTGGTTGAGGAAAGTGAAAGCTTCTTTTTCGCCGCCTTTGATCCCGAAAGAGAGCATGGCGCCGGGCGAAAGGCATTGGGCGTGGTAAATGCGGTATTGGTCGCCGTCGGCGGGTGTCAGCAGGCCGAGGTAATGGACGTTTTCCACTTTGGGGTGGTCTTTCAGGAAACCGGCCAGCAAGGCGGCGTTGGCGGCCTGGCGTTCCATCCGGACGTGCAGGGTCTCCAGGCTGCGCATCAGGAGCCAGCCCGTCCAGGGGCCCGCCATATTGCCCAGGAAGGTTCTCAATCCCTTGATCCTTTTGATCAGTTCTTTGGACCCCAGGCAGGCGCCGGCGATGACATCGCTGTGCCCGCCGATGTATTTGGTGGCGGAATAGAGCGCCAGATCGGCCCCACATTGGAGCGGGTGTTGCCAGAGCGGCCCCAGATAGGTATTGTCAACGGCCACCAGTGATCTGTTGCCGCCGGCGTCAAAAAAATCGGCCACATTTCTGCAGCGACGGATATCAAACAAGGTATTGGTGGGGTTGGCGGGAGTTTCGATATAGATCATGCCCAGGCGGCCTGCTTTTCCGGAGCGTTTGACAAGGTCGATGATCTCCGCTTCCGTCTGGTCGGCTGCAAATTCCATGACATCAATGCCGAACTTGGTCAGCACGTGCTGGATGAAATGGCTGCTGCCCCCGTACAAAGGATTACTGTAGAGCAGGAGGTCGCCGGGTTTCAGGAACTCCAGAAAAACCGTGGAAATAGCCGACATGCCGCTTTCAAACACGGCGCAATCCTCTGCCCGGTCCCAAAGGGTCAGGCGGTTTTCCAGGATCTCCAGGTCCGGGTTGTTCAGGCGGCTGTAGATCAGGCCCTGTTCTTCCCGCGCACCTTTTTCGCGCAGGCCGTAGGCCAGTTCAAAAAACGCCTTTCCTTCCTCCGCATTTTTAAACACAAAGGTGGAGGTCTGGAAAATGGGACATTTGATGGCCCCCTCGGATAATTCGGGTTTGTATCCGTAGGACATCATGAGGCTCTCGGGTTGGAAGGTATGTGGTTGCATGTTGTTTGGAGTTGTTTGGAGTTGTTTGGAGTTGTTTGGAGTTGTTTGGAGTTGTTTGGAGTTGT
>CAZLEF010000012.1:0-3606 GCA_964558465.1 uncultured Lewinella sp.
ATCAACAAATCAACAAATCAACAAATCAACAAATCAACAAATCAACAAATCAACAGTTCTCAAAACATCACCCCCAAACGGATCGTAAACCCGTAAACCGCAGCTTTGGAATCTTCTTTCCTTGCGTCGTTGTTGCGATTGGGGTCAAAATAAACCTTATCGTTATCATCATCCGTGGCATCCGCAAATCCGACCTGGAACGCCAGCCCGCCCACCAGACTGGTGCTCTCCGAAAGGCTGTATTCAAGGCCGGCGCCCATCCCCCAGGAGAGATTGAGCCCGTTGACGTCTTTGCGGAGATTGTATTTTTCGTCGCCGTCCTGGATGCCGGCCCCTTCCAGTTGGCCGCGCGCCTGTGATTTGAACCCCAGGGTGATGGCCGGTTCTAAATAATAGCGCATATACCCGAATTCGCGGGTCCGCATTTTCAGGCCGATCGGGATCTCTACATACTGGAGATTGTATCGGATCTTGCTCCCGGCCGGCAATGTATCCAGCGAAGGGGGTAAATCGGAATTGGGCAGGTAACGGCCTTTGTAATCGTACAACAACCCGCCGCCGGCATTGAAGAAGAAGCCGATGCCTGTGCTAAAGGCGTAATTCTCCCGGAAATAATATTCACCCACCATGCCCAGTTTCAAGCCCAGGTTCGTGCCGCTGGTGTTGATGTGGTTGACATTGGCCCCCATCCACGCAAAGGACGGACTGAGCTGGAAGCCGAAGCGGAGATCGCCTTGCCCCCTGAGGGCAAACGCCATTGCAAAAAAGCAACAGGCGATGACAATTTTTTTCATCATTTTCAGGTTTTTTGATCGTTCCCGGTCATTTCCCCGGTCGGGTGCAAAAATAACTCAAAAAAGAACGCGAACCAGTAAAATAGACATGCAGAAAACAGCTTTTCTTCTTTTTGTGTTGGGCATACTTGTTTCGGGATGTACTTCCGGCCTTGAAAAAAAGGACATTCCGGATGTTTCCGGCATCGAAGCGCCCCTGGAAATCCTCCGGTTTGAAAAGGAACTTTTTTCCCTGGATACCCATAACCTGGCCGGCCCGCTGGCAGAACTGGAAGCGCGCTACCCTGAATTCAGCAATATCTATTTTAATGTTATCCTGGGCTCGAAAGACCCCGGGATCGCGCCGGAGGGACACGAAGCCTTTATGCGCGGGTTTATCGCCCACCCGGCTGTCCGCCGGTTATACGACACAACGCAGGTGGTTTTTGGCGATATGGCAGATGTCAAACAGGAATTTGAACAGGCGATCCGATTTTTCAAATATTGGTTTCCCGACCAGCCTGCACCCGAAAAACTGACCACGTTCATATCTGAGTATTCGATCGCCGCATTTGTTTTTGGCAACAATGAACTGGCGCTTGGGCTCGACCTGTACCTGGGGGAGGATTACCCTTACTGGCAACTCGATCCCTCCAACCCCGCTTTTTCCACTTACCTGACCCGCACCTTCAACAAGCAGCATATCATCGTCAAGAGTTTCCAGCCGCTCCTGGAAGATATTCTGGGCCAAACCCAGGGGGAAAGACTGCTCGACTATATGATATACAACGGCAAAAAACTCTATTTCCTGGACCTGGTGGCGCCGGAAGCCCCCGACAGCGTTCGTCTCGAAATGACCGGCGACCAGGTGGAATGGCTCTACAACAACGAACAGGAAATGTGGAATCATTTTCTCCGCGAAGACCTCCTGTATTCCAACGACTTTGCCAAGATCCGGAAACTGATCGATTACAGCCCTTCTTCGCCCGGTATGCCGCCCCAGGCGCCCGGCCGCACAGCCAATTGGGTGGGCTGGCAGATCGTGAAGGCTTACATGAAACAACACCCGGAAACTACCCCCCAACAACTCGCCGGTATCCGGGACGGCCAGGTGATCCTGGATGGGTCAAAGTATAAACCGAAACGGTGATCGTATCCGCCAAATTTATTTGACAGGATCCCTGGAGCGGAGAGTGAGAGAAGTGAGAGAGTGAGAGAAGTGAGAGAGTGAGAGAAGTGAGAGAAGTGAGAGCGAGAGAAAAGTGAGAGGGTGAGAGCCAACACCGCGGCGTGGTCAGTTCCTCCGCGCCTTCTGCGCGGCACGCAGTTCCTCCACGCCATGCCCCCATGGGGCAGGTAAACCTGTGGCGTGGCACGCACTTCCTCAGTTCCTCCACGCCTATCGCGTGGCACGCACTTCCTCAGTTCCTCGATTCCTCAGTTCCTCGATTCCTCAGTTCCTCGATTCCTCGATTCCCCCTCCAAAAGGCTGCAAAACCCAACACCCCGGCCGCTACGAATGCGATCGCAATGATCTCCGCCTGTGTCAGGTTGAAATACGCTTCATAGCGGGGGTTGACCCGGATCTTTTCGATAAAAAACCGCTCGATGCCGTTCAATACCAGGTATAGGGAAAACAGGGCGCCAGGTATCGTTATGCTTTGCCGCAATGCCCACAACACGCCCCCAATGAAGAATGCGGCAATGGCTTCCCATAGCGGCGTGGGGAACACAGGGGGCGTCAGATGATTGCAGTACCGCCCCTTGCATCCCTCCATCATAACCCCGTCGTTGACCACATTATGGGGGTAATCATAGGCCCAGAGCCAATCGGGCAGCCAGGCCAGCCAGGCCGGCGGCTGACTCCAGTCGTAGGCTGCCTGGGTCAACGGGTGGGTGCCGGATACGGGAATGCCCCAGTCGCCGTCGCCGGAGAAATGACAACCCAGACGCCCCACCCCGTAAGCGATGATGAGGGCAGGCGCGACGGCGTCCAGCACGGGGATAACCGGAATCTTTTTAGCGCGCAGGTAGGCAAAAACGCCGATGAACCCGCCGATCAGGCCGCCGTAGATCGCCAGTCCGCTGCCGGATAAAAAGGATCGTGCAAATTCCCGCAAAGTTTGCGGCCAGTCTTCCATCACGGCAAACAACTTGGCGCCGAGCACCCCGCAGATCGCTGCGATAATGGTGATCTCACCGATCCGGTCGTGGGGGAAAATCCGGATGATTTCAGCCCTGGGTTGAGGCAATTGTTTCCTGCGGGCATCCCAGAATTTGATGCCGGCAAACAAAACCGCGCCCAGAATGCCCATGAACAGGTTGCCTTCAGCGGATAGCAAAACGCCGGCGGCGTCTTCCTGGAGTTCGTCCAAATGTTGGAAAGCGTAAAAAAATTTAAAACCCAGGATAAAACCAAACAGGGCATTGGAGATCAGTTCCAGGGCTGAAGCCGGCCTGCCGGTCATGACAGTGGCCTCGAGGGGCTGGAAAATCCCGTTTTCAGCCTTGCGCCTCAATTCTTTTCGCAACAGCCAGGCTGCCGTCAGGATGGCCAGCACCAGGAAAAGGCCGAATGTTTTGAACAAACTGATCCAGTTGTCCCTCGGCGTTCCAAACAGATCGTGAAATAAATAGGATAGATCAGGGTACATGTCAGGGCGGTTGTTGAGTTGGAGCGGTAAAAGTAAGGAACCTGGGGGAATAATGGTTGATGATTGTTGAAGGGAATCAATCGTTCAAGATGGTTTATGATTGTTCATTATTGTTGGGCGCCATTAACCACAATGAACCTTTGATTCGAAACAACCCCAAACCACCCCAAACAATCCCA
>CAZLEF010000012.1:3706-104350 GCA_964558465.1 uncultured Lewinella sp.
AACCATCCCAAACTGAGGAATCGAGGAACCGAGGAACCGAGGAACCCCAAACCATCCAAACCACCCCAAACAATCCCAAACCATCCCAAACCATCCCAAACTGAGGAATCGAGGAATCGAGGAACCGAGGAACCCCAAACCATTCCAACCACCCCAAACAATCCCAAACCATCCCAAACTGAGGAATCGAGGAACCGAGGAACCGAGGAACCCCAAACCATTCCAAACCATTACAAAACCACCCCCTCAATCTCCCGCCAAACCGCTTGCGCCGTCGCATCCCAGGAAAAAAGCTGCCGTTGTACTTTACCTGCTTCCACCAGTTGCCGGGTCAGTTCGGGCTTTGTGAAGACCTGTTCCATGGCAGCGGATATAGCGGGTGTGGAATGCGGGTCGACGAGCAATGCGGCAGGTCCGGCCACTTCAGGCATGGAAGAGGTATTGGAAGTGATGACCGGCGCCTCGCAATGCATCGCCTCCAGAATGGGGACGCCGAAACCTTCAAAAAGGGAGACATAGGTCAGGGCCAGCGCGGCGCCCATTAACCGGGGGAGTGTTTTGTCGTCGACATAGCCCAAAAACCGGATATCTTCCCGGAAAGCCGCTGCATCCGCGGCGCTTTTGATCTCTCCGGTCTGCCAGGCTAAACGGCCTGCGATCAGCAATTTTACAGCCGACCCGGTCCGGTGTTTGAACAGGTCAAAAGCCTGGATCAGGCGGGGGATATTTTTCCGGGGGTGGATGGCGCCGATGTAAAAAAAATAGGGTTGACCTCCGGAATAATGTTCGCGGACATCTTGTTTTTCCGGTTCGGATAACGGTTGGAACGCTGGTTTGCAACCGTTGCCGGCGACGGCAATTTTGTCAGGCGCGACCCCGTACTGCCGCACGATATCCTCCTTTACAAATTGGGAGACGGCCAGGATGCGGTCGGCGCGGTTACAAAACCGGGGTATGTTGCGGTCGTAATATCGCCTGGCCCACCGGGGGATCTGCTCCGGGTAGTGCAGGTGGGCCAGGTCGTGGGTGACCATAACGGTCGGGATTTTGGCGCGCAGGGAGCAATAGCCGTCGGGCGACAAAAACACGTCCGGTTTCAGGCGACTGAATACCCAGGGCAGGCTGATCTCAAACCAGGCATACCATAACCAGGCATAACGAGCCTGCGGCGGAACCACAACCGGCCGGACATTTTCTGAATAAATAAACTGGCGGTCAAAGGGCCGGTCGAACAAAAAAATAAACTCGCAATCGGGGTGCGCGGCCGCTAGCCGGCGGGTCACTTCGTGCGTAAACCAACCGATCCCTTCCAGTCGGCCCGGGAGTAAAAACCGGGTGTTGACAGCAATTTTCATGCCTTTCAAAAATAAATTTTCACAAAGTAAAGAAAAGCAGACTGCTTAAGCCGCTACTTTACAATCAATTAACAGGTGTGGAAAAACTATGTGGAAAACTGTTGAAAAAATTCACTTGACAAATCGCACTGAACCCCCTTATCTTTGGATCACAAGCATAAAACAAATGTTTGGTCAAAAGTGGAAAAGTCCATATTTGAAATGTAAAAAATTGAAATCCGCACAATTTTAATACTGTGTTTTTTTATTTCGACGGATGATTCTTTGTTCTGGAAATATAATTTCCGGTCATCAAGGCGATTATCCGGATAAATAAAAGGCGCAAAAATTTCAGTGCTTTAGGATTTTCAACCCTGACTAAACGGGAAAGGTGGAAAAAGACCGCTGTGGTTGATTCGTTGATCACAGGTCTTCGCCGCTGCGATACTTTTCAGATGGTCCGCAAGCGGCAGCAGCCAATCTCCGGAATACGCTTCGGCGTATACGGTTTTCGCCTCCGCAAGGGGCCTGCTTCGAAAGAAAAAGGCTTCCGGCGACAAACCCCCGGGATCAGGCTGTTTCAACATCAGATCCGTGATCGCAAAAACTGGCTTCCATTTTCGGTCGGCTGCGGGATTCCGCAAGTATTCCGCGGGAAAACCGGAAAAGAAAAAAAGAAAAGTGATCAGGTTGGGGTAATCCCGTCTGTTGGCGGTACTTGATCAGCAGAAAAACCCGGTTCGCCGGGTAAGGTTCGCTGAAAAAACAGCCAAAAGACGGTCGGGTTGAATCAAATCAGCCGACCTTTAGCGCAAATGACAAAAGCCCGTTTTGGCCCCGGCAATTATCTTGATAGATGCCGGTGCTGGTGTAACCGGATTTGGTGAACCGGTCAGATTGAGGTCGATATTTTGCTGTTTTTCAACGACATATCAATTCCTCGATTCTTCGATTCCTCAATTCCTCAACACCGGCAGGCCAATCAGCTTGTAGGATCGTGAGAGCGGTCCGAAGATGCATGGGTACCGTCAGCGCACAGGGAAAGCCGTTTTGAGAAAACCAATCCAAAGCCCTTGTGGCGAGTTTCCGGTCGATTGCTGCACCGCTCACATACGCGGTAATTCTTTTACCTGCCGTATAACGCAAGGTGCGTTTCCCCGCCCGGGGAAATCGGAAAGGCAAATTAAAGACCGGGTACGCTTTCGGCGTATTTCCTTTACCGCACCGACGAAGGTTGGGCGGCGAACCGGAAACAAACCGGCAAGGCAATCAAGCTTGATTCGGCGACCACCCCAGGGTGGAAGCCCGGGAAAAAAGGGGTTAAGAGCGGCTTAGGCTGCACTTAATCCCTTTCTCGTTCTATTTAAAAGAATTTATTTATTTTGTGAGGCGAAAACAATGTAAAACATGCGCTTTTTAGCCTTTTTGCTGTTTTTGGGCTTCATCGCCTTGACCCTGTTCGCCCGTTGGTTTGTAGTTTGCAAAGTGTACCAGATGTGCGAAGACCCTGTGGTTGAAACCGATATCCGCCTGAAAACCCTCCAATTGACCGAAAACGACAGCATCGTCCTCCTCCGGGGGTACGACCAGTTCGCTTTCGATTCCGCAGCCATCCAACCCAGGATGAATGCCGACAATGAAGCCTTCCTGGACACCCTGGCCGCCATCCTCAAAGCCGATACCTCCAAAAACCTCACCATCACCGGGTTTTTCCGGCCCAGCGAAAAAAACTGGAAGCCGGACCGCGGTTTTTTTGAGAACCTGGGCCTGGCACGTGCCGACGCCGTCCGGGCATTGCTCAATAAAAGGGGCATAAAGGCCGAACGGATCACCCTCGACCACGGCGAAAGCACCGATGAAAACCTGTCCGAACCGCTGAAATTTTCCTTGTTTGACCCCCGGCTGATCCCCGAAGGTTACGATAAACTCGCCTTTACTTTTACCAATATGACCTTCTCGGATGCCAATTTTGCATTCGATTCCGACGAATTCCAACCGGGTACTCCCTGCAAAATGTACGCCGATTCGGTCAAAATCTTTCTCGACCTGAATGCCAACGCTACCCTGACCATCATCGGACATACCGACAGCAAAGGGGATACCCGATATAATTACGACCTGGGCCTGCGAAGGGCCAAAAGCGCTATGAATTATTTCCGGGAACTGGGCGTAAAAGCCGAGATCAAGACCGAATCAAAAGGGGAAAAAGAACCCGTTGCCGCCAATACCGCCAAAAATGGAAAGGACAATCCGGAAGGCAGGCAGAAAAACCGGCGCGTCAATTTTGTCATTCAATAACAAGAAATAACAGCAATATGAACTGGGAGGATTTTTTTGCCAGTTGGGAAACCAAAGAGAGCTACGCCGTCATCATGTTCATGATCGTGGCATTTTTATTGGGCATGCTCGTCGGCGCCCTCTTGCGCACCCCGCGCATCCGCCGGCTGCGGCGCGAATTGGAGGAAAGCAACCAGAAACTGGAAGCCTCCCGCAGGGAATTGGGCGCCATGAAAGACCAACTCGACGAAAAGCAGGCGCAAACCGAACGCGCTTTATTCGAACTGGAGGAGGCTCGCTCAAAAGCCGAAACCCTCGAACTGGACAAAGCGCGCCTGTACAAAGAAGTGTACAACGTCAACCAGGAAATCGAAAGACTGCAAACCGCCAATAAATCCTATCTGGGCAGCATCGAAGACCTCAACGATCAGGTCCTGGGCCTCAAAACCCGCAATGAGCAACTTGCCCTTGAACTGGAGGCCGCCGCTGCCGCACCGCCGCTCCCGGTCGCCGAACCCGTAATACAACCCACCGGCGGTGAACCGGAAACCCTCCTGGCCGATGGCGCCGACCTCATCGTGGGTGAAACCGAACGCCGGATGGCCGCTTTTGAAGCCCGCCTGGAAGGCCTCGCCCTGGAAAACCGCGAATTGCGCGGTGAACTGGAGGCGCTCAAACAACAGGAACGCGGATTGGTAGCGCCGGAAATGACCGTTGCGACGCCCCGGGAAACGACCCTGAATTTTGAATTGGACGCCGACACCGAACCTGCACCCGAGGCCGTGGCCAGACAGGAAAAGAACGTACTTGCGGATAAGGTCCTGATTACCGACCAACCCAAAGACGACCTCACGCTGATCACCGGTGTGGGGCCCTTCATCGCCCGGCAACTCAACGACGCAGGTATTTTTACCTTCGACCAGATCGCCCAATGGGAAAAAGGCCAGATCGACGCCATCACCCGCAAAATCGGGTACTTCCCCGGCCGGATCGAAAAAGACGACTGGGTAGGACAGGCTGCCCGACTGGCTGCTGAACGACCTGTAGCGCCGGCTGCCTCCGAACATGGCGAAGACCTCCAGATCATCGAAGGCATCGGACCCAAAATCACCTTGCTCCTCAACAACGCCGGCATACATACCTTTCAGGAACTGGCAGCGGCAGATATTGCCCAACTGAAAGCCATCCTCGAAGCCGCCGGCGAACACTACCGCATCCACGACCCGGGTACCTGGCCCACACAAGCCCAATTGGCCGCCGAAGCCAGATGGGAGGAACTGAAGGAGTATCAGGATTTTTTGAAGGGGGGAAGGGAGATTTAAGGTTAAAGGGACAAGGATAAAGGTTAAAGGGACACGTTGCGGAGCGTGCTTTTTTGTAAGCCCGCGAGCGTTTTTTACCGCATCAAGCGGTCGATTTTTTTTTGAAAAAGGGTGGGGCGTTCTGCCTCATCGCGAATGTTCGGCGCCGGCAGGGTCAGCGGGATAACAACGCCGAACGCTCTGTGCATTTTTTTTTGGTTCATTCTTATGACCAGATGTGACCTGTTTGGGGTCCAAGACATGGTTGAATGTCCGGTATTTACAGGTATAAAGCTCCCCTAAACGACTGAATTCCACCCCCTCAGTCCCCCGCCAGGCGGGGGATACCGCTCGCTTGCAAGCTACGGCGCTCCAATTGCATGCCGTCCGCCCAATGCGCGTACCTCGCATCAGGCGGATAAATCCACCGTAGGCCGTCTCCCTCGACTCCGCTCGGGAGCCTCGCCGTCTGCCCGCGCCCGTGGCGCGGCAGGCCGTAAGCCGTCCACCATCTACCGTCCACCGTAAGCCGTCCACCGTCATCCATCCCCCATCTTCCCCGGGTTCATCAACCCCTCCGGGTCCAGCGCCCGTTTTACGGCGCGCATCACGTCTAAGGCTTCCCCGTGTTCCATTTCCATGAAGTGCATTTTTCCCACGCCGATGCCGTGTTCGCCGGTGCAGGTGCCGTCCATGGCCAGGGCGCGGCGGACGAGGCGTTCATTCATGGCTTTTGCCCGTTCCATTTCACCGGGGTCGTTGGGGTCGATGAGCACGGTGAGGTGGAAATTGCCGTCGCCCACATGACCAAGCACCGGAGCAAAAAGACCGGAAGCTTCAATATCTGCCTGGGTATCCGTGATACATTCCGCCAGCCGGGAAATGGGCACACAGACGTCGGTGGACATCAGTTGGGCGCCCGGGCGGAATGCGACGGAGGCGGGGGCGGCGTCGGTTCGGATGCGCCAGAGTTTTTCCCGCCCGGCTTCGGTCTTCTCCCATACAAAACCCTCCGCGCCGTATTCGCCGGCATATTGCTGCACTTTGTTAATTTGTTCGCTTATCTCCGCCCTGGAGCCGTGAAATTCCAGGAACAGCGTGGGTTTCTCCTGATAATCGACATGAGAATACCGGTTGATGGCCAACATCATCTGGGCGTCCAGCAATTCAATACGCGCAATAGACACCCCGTTCTGGATGGTTTTGATCGCAGTATTCACAGCCGCTTCCACCGAGGGGAAACAACAAACCGCCGCGTCGACGGCTTCCGGATAAGGGTGGAGTTTGAGGGTGAGTTCGGTAATGACGCCGAGCGTGCCTTCTGAGCCGATAAACAACTGGGTCAGGTTGTAACCCGCCGATGATTTTTTGGCTTTGGAGCCGGTTTTGATCAGACGGCCGTCGGGCAAAACCACCTTCATCGCCAGCACATTGTCTTTCATGGTACCGTACCGCACCGCATTGGTACCGGACGCCCGGGTAGCGGCCATGCCCCCCAACGTGGCGTTGACGCCGGGGCCGATGGGGAAAAAGAAACCGCTGCCTTTCAGCGTTTCATCGAGTTGGTTGCGGGTTACGCCGGGTTGGATAATGCAATACATGTCGGCAACGTTGACCTCCAGAATCCGGTTCATCCGCCGCAGATCCAGGCAGACGCCGCCCTGCACGGCCAGGATATGCCCTTCCACCGAAGTGCCCGCCCCGTAAGGGATCACCGGCGCCTTGAATTGGCCGCAGATCCGGATGATTTCCGAAACTTCTTCTTCAGATTCAGGGTAAACCACCAGGTCCGGCGGGGTACAGGGGTGGTAACTGAAGCCGGTACCGTGGTCGTTGCGGGTGGTTTCATCTGCGGCGAGGCGGTCGCCCAAAACGGATTTCAGGGTGGAGAACAGCATGCTGATGATTGGAGGGTTCATATATGGAAAATTTGTGTGGATGTTGGATTTGGTTTACCACTAAGGCCACTAAGAACACTAAGAACATTAAAAGTTTTTGACCCTTTCCAGAATTTTATGTAAACAGGATTTTTGACGCGCGCAATCTTTGTGAGAAATACACCTGCGTGAACCCCCCCCTACGCCCTAGCCCAGGGAGGCATATTCCCCAGTGCCATCAGCGCCATCAGTGTTCCTCAGTGTTTCTCAGTGTTCTCAGTGTTCTCAGTGTTCCTCAGTGTTCTCAGTGTTCTCAGTGTCCTCAGTGTTCTCAGTAGTTAACCCGATTCGGTATCCCGTTCCCCCGGTAAAACTCCAGGATATTCAGCGCAGCCAGCCTCGACATCTCATTCCGCGCTTCAACAGTTGCCGACCCGATATGCGGCAATACGGCCACATTTTCCATTTCCAGCAAAGGATTATCCGGCTGCATGGGTTCGGGGTTGGTCACATCCAGCCCGGCGCCCCAGATCAGGCCCGTTTGCAGGGCTTCGATCAGGTCCGGTTCGTTGTGCAGGGCGCCCCGGGAGGTATTGATAAAGAGGGCCGTGGGTTTCATTTGCCGAAAGGCGGACCGGTTGAAGATACCCCGGGTTTCGGGGCTTAGCAGGCTGTGGACGGAGAGCACGTCGCTTTGGTGCAGCAGTGTTTCAAACGTTACCAACCGGGCGCCCAACGATCTTTCCGCTTCGGGGTTCGGTTTCCGGTTGTGGTAAATAATATCCATATCGTAGGCGCCTTTGCAGCGCCGGGCCATGACGGCGCCGATCTTCCCCAGCCCAAAAATGCCCAGGGTTTTTCCGGCCAGTTCCATGCCCAGGCCGGCTTTGGGGTCAAAATCGCCCCATTCGCCCCGGAGGATGGTTTTGTGGTGAAAAAACAGTTTGCGCGAAGCCGCGATCATCAGCGCAAAAGCAATGTCGCCGGTGGATTCGCTCATAGCGCCAGGCGCATTGCCGACCGGGATGCCCAGCCGGGTCGCTTCGGCAACGTCGATATTGTCGTACCCGGCGGCAAACTGGGAGATGATGTCCAGGTGCGGGCAGGCGTTGAGGAAGCGGGCGTCGATGACGTCGGTGCTCAGACAAAGCAGCGCAGTGCATTTTTGCGCTTCGGCGATCATCTCGCCGGGGGTCATGGGGCGGTTTTCCGGCCAGACGGCGACGGCAAAGCCTTCCCTGCGGAGAAGGTCCGGACCGGTTTCAGGGATTTCCCGGGTGATGAGGATACGGGGTGTCGGCATAAAAGAATGGCGGGCCTTCGACCCGCAGGAATTTGGCGGTTATGGATTACAAATATACATACCTGGCCCGAATAACCCTATTTCGTCCCACTGTTGAAATGCGGATCAATGGTTCAAGGGTATTTTATTGAACCACAATAGAAACAAAAGATCACAAAAGTGGAGAACAATAAATTTGCTTTGCAAATTTATTGTTCCCTTTTGTGTCTCTTTTCCCGCCTTGCGGGACAGGTAGTGGTTCAAATAAAAAAACATGACATGTGTTGGAAGCCTGGGGCTTCAATTCCCCGAAAATGCTAAATTTTGGTTAAGAAAATGCAAAAGGTTAACTTTCTCTCCATCCTTGACCGTCTTTATGATTATATTTATATTCTAATCGCCCTTAAATGTCTGTTCATGGGAAAAAAATACATACTTCCATTCGCGGTCCTCTTATTTTCTGCAGCATTCCTCCCCGCCCAACATTCCATCGCCCGGATCTGGAACGACAAGGTGCTGGACGCCATCCACGGCGATTTTGCCCGGCCCACTGTGCATGCCCGGAATTTGTTCCATACCAGCGTGGTCATGTACGACGCCTGGGCGGTTTATACTCCGAATGCCGACACCTATTTGCTGGGAAAAACGGTACATGGTTATACCTGCCATTTCAAAGGCGTTCATCCCCCTGCCGATGTGAAAGCAGCGCAGGAAGAAGCCATCAGTTTTGCCGTTTACCGCATGTTGAGACACCGTTTTCAGAAATCCCCGCGTGTGGAAGACCTTTATTGGGAACTTGATCAATTAATGGATGACCTGGGATACGACAAAAACAACACCTCGGAAGAATATACCTGCGGACCTGCTGAACTGGGCAATTATATCGCCCGGCAAATGATTGAATACGGACTGCAGGACGGATCCAACGAAGCGGAAACCTACGCCAGCCGTTTTTATAAACCGGTTAACCCACCCCTGGATGTGGAAGTTTCTGGTGTTCCCAATATCCTGGACCTGAACCGCTGGCAACCCCTCAAACTGAAACAATTCATTGACCAGGGCGGCAATCTGATCACCGATAATACCCAGAAATTTCTAAGCCCGGAATGGGGGCAGGTAGCGCCTTTTTCTCTTCAGCCCGAAGATGCAACCATTTATCAGCGGAATGGATTTGATTATTGGGTTTACCACGATCCGGGCCCGCCGCCCTACCTGGACACTACGGCTACCGGCGGCGTTTCAGAAGAATACAAATGGGGCCAGTTGCTGGTGGCGGCCTGGTCGTCGCACCTTCATCCCGGCGACGGGGTCATTTGGGACATATCCCCCGCATCCCTGGGCAATATCCAGGATTACCCGACCGAACTGGCCGGTTACCGCGATTTTTACGACTTTGAGGAGGGGGGCGACCCCGGCAGGGGTTACCCGGTCAACCCCAAAACCGGTCAGCCGTATGCACCTCAATTCGTGCATCGGGGGGATTATGCCAGGGTATTGGCAGAATTCTGGGCCGACGGCCCCAATTCAGGAACGCCGCCCGGGCACTGGTTCGAAATCCTGAACTATGTCAGCGACCAACCGGAACTCGAAAAAAAATTGCGTGGACAAGGACCCACCCTCACCGACCTCGAGTGGGATGTAAAAGCCTACTTCGCCCTGGGCGGCGCGATGCACGATGTTGCCATTTCCGCCTGGGGGATCAAGGGCTGGTACGATAGCTCCCGGCCTATTTCCGCGATCCGGGGCATGGCCGGACTGGGCCAGAGTTCCGACCCCAACCTGCCCAATTATCATCCCGGCGGGGTATTGCTTGTGCCGGGATTTATCGAACTGATCAAGCCGGGGGATCCTTTGGCAGGCCCTGACGGCCGGTACATCGATGAAATAAAGGTCCGGGCATGGAAAGGTCCGGGTTTTGTGCAACGCCCGGCGACAGACGTAGCAGGGGTCGACTGGGTCCTGGCGGCCAACTGGTGGCCTTATCAGCGCCCTTCCTTTGTCACGCCGCCCTTCGCCGGGTATATATCCGGCCACTCCACTTACAGCCGGGCGGCGGCGGAACTGCTGACCGCGCTGACCGGCGATCCCTTTTTCCCCGGGGGGCTCGGCGAATTTCAATGCCCTGAAAATGAATACCTCGTATTCGAAGACGGTCCAAGCGAGGATATCACCCTGCAATGGGCTACTTACCGGGACGCTTCCGACCAATGCAGCCTTTCCCGGATCTGGGGCGGCATTCACCCACCCTTCGACGATATGCCGGGCAGATTCATCGGCATGAAGATCGGTGTGGAAGCGCTTGCCTTCGCCGAACAGTATTTCACCAAAACGGAAACACCGGATAACGTGGAAGCCTTCAACCTGTTCCCCAATCCGACAAGTTGTTGCGTCCATATCGAATTCCCGTTTGAAGGCCGCCTGCCAGTCAAAATTTACCAGATGGATGGCCGCCTGGCAGGTTCGGTTGAACTCGAATTTGTACACAATCGCGCTTTCCTGGATTTGGAGTACCTGCCGGTCGGCGTGTATTTTTTGGTCAGCAAGGATGAGAATGGAGAGAGCCGGTTTGAAACCAGGGTGGTGCGGATTTAGTGGATGCGGAGAAAATGTATGTGATTCCTTTGTTTATGGCGGGATCGCTCGTTTTGTTGGGTTTTCTGATTTTTGTCGCCTATCAAAAGAATAAAAAAATTTTAGCGATCTGTTGAATTTCACCCCATGCCTTCGAACTGACCTCCGCCCCAATGGGTCGGACAAGCCTGACCCCCGTCGCCGCCAGGGTTTTGGCGGGCAGAAACTGACCACTGACCACCGACTACTTTTTCAAACTAATCAGCACCACCCCCGCAATCACCACCACCGTACCCGCCCATTGCAGCGGCCCCACCCGCTCGCCCAGCACGAACCAGGCCATAATAATGGTCATCACCGGCCCGATTCCGCTGATGATGGAAGCGTTATTGGCGCCGATCACCCGGATGCCTTCCGTCACCAGGAAGGTCGGCAAAACGGTAGAGAACAATGCCATCGCAATGCTCAGGTAATACACCGGCGCCGGAAAATGAAAAAGCTGCCACTGGTAAAAAATGCCATGGTGCATCAAAACCCCCACTCCGGCGGCGGTCATAGCGTAGGAGGTAAATTGCAAAGTGCCGACCCGGTGCAACAGCGCCCCGCTGCCCACCATGTAGACGGCGTACGCCAGCGCACTGCCGAATACCAGCGCCACTCCTGTCCGGAACTGAACCGGATCGCCCAGATGGGCCCGGTCGGCAAATACCAGGAACACCCCGCAGTAGGTAAGGATCAGCGCCAGCATTTGCACCCTGGTGATCCGTTTTTTCAGTACAAGCGCCGAGATCAGCAGCACCAGGGTAGGGTAAGTGAACAGCACCAGCCGTTCCATGCCCGCATTGATATAACTCAACCCAAGAAAATCGAGAAAACTGGCGAGGTAATACCCGGTAAGGCCGAGCAAAACGACCTTCAGGAAATCCGTTCGGCTCATTTTTATCCGGGTATGTTTCCGGGTTTGCCGGCGATTGTTCCACCAGGCCACCAGTATAAACAATGGGGTTGAAAAAACCATCCGCAAAGCCAGCAGCGAAGCGCTGTCGACCTCGAACCGGTAAGCCAGTTTGATCAAAATAGCCTTGATGGAAAAACAAAGCGCGGCAACAATCATCAGGCCGGCTGCCAGAATTTGTTTGCGACGGGAAAATACGATGGGTTGTGCAAGTTCCATCCGGCGAAGATACGAGCCCATTTCAAGATCAATCCGTAATTTCACCGCCGGTAAAACAAATTGGCAGCCGGGCGTTCAGCGCACAAACCTTCGCGTTGAGGGATGTTGATGGACGGATTCAGCCCATTTTTTTTGAAAAAAGGCAACGGCAACTTTATTTTAAAGGCAACGTAAAACTTTTCTGAATCAGTAAAAAAAGAATCAACTCGCAATGAAACCTACTCTATTGATCCTTGCTGCCGGAATGGGCAGTCGCTACGGCGGATTGAAACAAGTGGACGGCGTCGGCCCTTTTGACGAAACCATTATCGAATATTCCATCTTCGACGCCATCCGCGCCGGATTCGGAAAGGTGGTTTTTGTGATCCGCAAGGATATCGAGGCCCCGTTCAGGGAAAAGATCGGTTCTATTTTTGAAGGAAAGATCGTTACGGAATACGTCTTTCAGGAACTCGACAGCCCCATCGAGGGGATCGATTCCTTTCCGCCGCGGGAAAAACCCTGGGGGACCGCCCACGCCATGCTGGTGGCCCGGCATGCCGTAAAGGAACCTTTTGCCGTGATCAATGCTGATGATTATTACGGCGTTTCGGGCTTTTATACGATGGCTGATTTCCTGACCGGCGAATGCGCCCCCGGGCTGGCCTCTATGATCGGGTATGTGATCAGCAATACCTTGTCGGACCACGGTACCGTCAACCGGGGCGTTTGCGCGATGGACCCGGACGGGTTTCTGACCGAGGTGCACGAGCGGTTAAAGATCCAGCGGATGGAAAACGGGCAAATTTTTTACCAGGACGCCGACGGCAGCCGGCATCCCTTAAAGGACGACGACCTGGTGTCCATGAATTTCTGGGGCTTTCACCCCACGGTTTTTGAAACGATCCGGCGGCAATTCGTGGATTTTGTCCGGGAAAACGGCAGCGACCCCAAATCCGAATTTTTTATCCCGATTTTTGTGGACAAACAGATCCGCCAGGGGGAAGCCAAAGTAAAGGTACTGACCAGCCACGACAAATGGTACGGCGTCACTTATCGCGAAGACAAGCCGATCGTTCAGGCAGCTTTTAAAGAATTGATCGCAACGGGGAAATACCCTGCGCCTTTGTGGTAAGTTAGTGATCAGTAGACAGTTGTCAGTGGTCAGTTGATTTAATCAAGCCACTGACAACTGACCACTGTCAACTGACAACTATTAAAGATACTGTTTCACCACATTCTCCGTCACGACCTGGCCGTCGAGCATCCGGATGATCCGGTTGCCGAATTCGGCGCAGTACTGGGAGTGGGTTACCATGATGATGGTAGCGCCTTCCTGATTGAGGTGAACGAGGTTTTTCATCACATCGTCGCCGTTGGAGCTGTCGAGGTTACCGGTGGGTTCGTCGGCCAGGATGATCTTCGGGTTATTGACGATGGCCCTGCCTACGGCTACCCGCTGCTGCTGGCCGCCGGAAAGTTGTTGCGGGAAGTGATTGCGGCGGTGCATCATATTCATTCTTTCCAGGACTTCTTCCACCCGTTTCTTCCGTTCCCGGGCGCCGACCTTGGTGTAGATCAGCGGCAGTTCAACGTTTTCAAAAACAGTCAGTTCGTCGATCAGGTTGAAGCTTTGGAAAATGAACCCGATATTGTTTTTGCGAAGGTTGGCCCTTTTGCGTTCCGAATAGCGGGCGACCTCCTCGTTTAGGAAATAATATTCACCGCCGTCCGGATTGTCAATTAAACCCAGGATGTTCAGCAGGGTTGATTTTCCACATCCCGAAGGGCCCATGATCGAAACAAATTCTCCTTGTTTGATTTCGATATCCACTTCGTTCAGGGCGGTGGTTTCGACTTCTTCCGTACGGTAGATCTTTTTTAAGTGGTTGGTCTTGATCATAACACAGTTGGTTAAAAATGTCGTCGGGTGATTTACTTGTGAAAAAGTCATCCAAATGACGTGCCAATATAGTTATAATTTGATTATCAGCGGTTTGTAGTGAAATTGCTCTTGTTTACTGTTCATTTGCGAACATTTTCTGTCCGGATTCGCACAGTCTTTCCGGGGTTGGCCTGGTACGCCACGAATCAATGGTTGGATGAATTTGCCTGTTTAAGCGGAGTGACCTTAAGAAGCTACGTATAAAAAATATCATGATGCGTTTGCCCTGGGGGAGAGTGGGCGGGCATTGCGTTTCTCCCCGTCTCCTCGTCACCCCATCTCCTCGTCACCCCATCTCCAAGTCACCCGTCTCCAAGTCACCCCGTCTCCAAGTCACCCCGTCTCCTCCATTACCTGATCATTCAAAAACCAGGCAGACCGGGGTTGGCACGCGGTATTGGACTTCCTCTGTCAGCAGGCCGGTTTGGGCGTCGATCAGGAACTGGACGATATTGTCCGAGTTTTGGTTGGCGACGTAAAGCCGTTGCCCCGGCGGGTCGATCACAAAGTTGCGGGGGAAATCGCCCAGGGTCGGCTGGTGACCCAGCGCTGTGAGGCTCTGATCGTCGGGATTGACGCCAAAAATGGCGATGCTGTTGTGGCCGCGGTTGGACCCGTACAGAAAACGCCCGTCGGGGGTCAGATGGATATCGGCCGTGAAACTGTTTCCCGTAAAATCTTTTGGCAAAGTACTGACGGATTGTTCCCGGGTAGCGACGCCGGTAGCCGGATCGAACCGGAAAAGGGTAATCGTGTTGTTGAGTTCGTTGATCCCGTAAAAAGCCTTTCCGCCCGGATAAAAAACCAGGTGCCGGGGGCCGGCGCCCGGTTCGGTTTCCACAAAAGCCGGGCTGGCGGGTATCAGTTTTCCCTGCTCCGTATCCACTTTAAAGATCATGATCTTATCCGTGCCCAGGTCGGGGGTCAATACGTATTGCCCGGTGGGGTCCACAAAAACGGAATGCGGATGGGAGGATTCCTGGCGCGGATGCGGGCCGCTTCCGCTGAGGCGATGGACGTCGGATGCCGGCCCCAGTTCGCCGGTTTCCAAAACCGGATACATGGCCACTACGCCGCCGACATAATTGGCCAGGAAGACCCATTTCCCGGTGGGATGGACGCTGACATGGCAGGGTGCAAAACTTTGACTGGACTGGCGATTCAGAGACATAAGGCTATCCTGGCCGATTTTGTAAGCATAGATATAACCCGTTGAATCCACATCCGGGCCGGTTTCGGAGACGGCATACAAAAACTGCTGATCGGGCGAAACCGCAACAAATGAAGGGTTGATAATGCCCTGTTTGGCGATCTGATCCTTAAAGCCGCCGGATGCGCCGTCCACTTTGATCCGGTAGATGCCGCCGGCTTTACCGTCGACATGGCCTTCGGATTTGGTGTAGGTTCCAATCCACAAGGTGCGGTTTTCCGTCGGGGTTTCTTCTGCGGGTTTGGTCTGGCATTGAACCATGATCAGGCAGGCAGGTACCAGGTAAAAAAGGGTTTTCATGTTATAAAAATTAAAAGATGCAATGAATTTAAAACAGTTGGACGATCATGCCGTTTTTCATCCGGGGTTCAAACCAGGTTGATTTTGGCGGCAGGCTTTTGTCGTCCGCAGCCAGGGTCAAAAGATCATCAATTTGTACCGGATAGAGCCAGAAACCGATACTGTTGGCTTTTTTTTGCATGCTTTTTATCAGCCCTTCGGGCCCTTTGACGCCTTCAATATACTGTATCCTGGCATCATTCCGGACATCCCGGATGCCGAGAAAATCTTTGAAGATCAATTCATTGAGCAAACCTGCGTCCAGCAAGGGGGCGCTTGAACCGGCCGGTCTGTTCAAAATTTCGGGTCGCCACCGCGCACGGTAATACGCGTCGCCGGCAAAAATGGTCATTTCGCCCTTTTGGGAAGGGGATTCAAGGAGGGCCGGCGTGATTTCACAAACAGGGTGCAGGCTGTGCACAAATTGATCCGGCGTAATACCCGGAGGGAGTTCTGCCAGCCGGTTAAAGGCCCAGATATCCAGTTCACTCGTCGGGAAAAAAGCAGATAAAAGGCGCCGGTAAGGATTTTCAAGATGGCCCTGATCGGCAAGGCGCTGATAAAGAATGGCCTGGGCTTCACTGCGATGATGGCCGTCGGCGATCACAATTTTATGGGCAAGGGGTTTAAAAAGCGAGGTAATTTCCGTAATTTTATCCTTATCGGCGATTTCCCAGAAACTGTGCAACTGACCCTCTTCCTCAAATTTCAATACACGAAAGGGCGGATTGTCAGTAATGATGGCGTTGAACAACTCATCCAGCTTCCGGATATTCGGATAAGTCATCAACACGGGTTTTACGGCAGCGCCCCTTTTTAAAAGAAGGTCGAGCTGAGTTTCCTCCTGCAGCGTAAGGGTGCGTTCGTGTACATTGATCTGGCCTTCAATGTAATTCAAAATATCGGTGCAGGATAAAAGGCCGGTATGGCGCCTTTGCCGGGTTTCGATCCGGTAAACATACATCGCCTGTTCAGGCTGTTGGAAAAACAAACCCCTGGCGTGATGAAAAGGAAAATCCTCCTTTAACGAATCGAAAAAAGCAGTTGTGATACTGATCCGGCCGAGTTCCGGGAAGACCCCCCTGAAAGGAAACAATTGCATGATGAAACGAATAAAATTTCGTTTAAACCGGCAGATGGGCTGACTACAAAAAGAAAGTGCAGCTAACGCCGCACTTTCCCAAAATAAAACTAAACCCCAGTTATAATCTTGACATGAAAGGCAAGCTTAAAAAAGCATCCTCTCGATGATTGAAATCAGGTTTGACTCAAAAAAATCGGACTTAAACCAGCTGAAATTTTAAAGCAGGGCAATGGAATGGATTTTAGATCCCTGCGATTGGGAAGATGTACCAGAGCATAATCTCCGCCTTTTTCAGCCGAAAGTTTAAAGCGGCCCAAAGTTACGGAACTTTTTTTATTAACCAAGTACATCGCCAAAAAAAATAGCTGGATGCCAAGGTTTTTTGGGGAATAAATAATTTTGTTTTTTGTTTGCACGGTCCCTGATTTTATTGACAGGGTAAAAAATGTGTTTAAAGTTAGACCGTGACAAAGATAATGACTTTTTTAAAAAAATCCAAGAAAAAATCGATTTTTTTTAGGGGTGAGCCATTATGAGTTCGTTTTTGTTTTTAATATGTAATTATTTGGTTATCAATTTTTCATATCAATCTTAATAAAAATTGGTGCATTTGCACAAACAATTTGATTAAATTTTTTTCAAACCAATAGACCCTGAGGGCTTTGAATCACAGATTGATTGCCCTTCGAAAAGCGCTTGATTAACCGGAACCGGCCGCGTTCGCCCATCAATTTGGGACGCATAACCCGGCTGAAATATTTTGAAAAAATTTGATGATACCCGGGCAGCGTCAGATCAATTTCATCAAGGTTTTTTTACGGCGGGTACATCCACAACAATCCTCTTATCCCGGTTGGCCAGTTCCCAGGTGGTGTAAAAGATCAGCCTGGCCACATTGGTCATCTTCTGAAAATTGATTTTTTCGATGGTGTCCGAAGGGCGGTGGTAATCTTCGTGCGTGCCGCTAAAATAAAAGATCGCTGGAATACCCCGTTCAGCAAAATTATAATGGTCTGAGCGGTAATAATACCGGTTGGGATCGCTTTCCGCGTTGTAGGTATAGTCCAGTTCCAGTTGGGTATAGGCGGCGTTGGCGTCTTCATTGATCTGGTGGAGCTCGGTACTCAGGCGGTCGGCGCCGATCACATAAATGTAATTGGGGTTGTCCTTGTGTTTGGCGTCCACCCTGCCGACCATGTCAACATTGACGTTGACAATGGTCTTTTCCAATGGAAAAACCGGGTTCTCCACGTAATATTGGGATCCCAGCAGGCCTTTTTCTTCACCGGATACCAGCATGACCAGGACGCTCCTTCTGGGCCCCAGCCCGTTGCGTTTGGCTTCTGTAAAGGCTTCACAGATCTCGATTACGGAAGCGGAGCCTGTGCCGTTATCGTCGGCGCCGTTGTAGATCTCTTCACCCCTTTTGCCGAGATGGTCGTAATGGGCGGTGACGATCACCAACTCTTCCCGGAGTTTGGGGTCGGTCCCTTCTACATAACCCAGGACGTTTTCGCCGGTCAATTGACGGACTTCCTTATTCTGCAACAAACGGAGTTTGACCGGCAAAGTTACCGGTTTCAATTTGCCTTTTTCCAGGAGGCGGGTCCGCGCTTTTACCAGCCGTTTGAACTGGCTGCCGACGATTTTTCGGGCGATATCGGAAGTTATGAAACAACTGTTGGCGTATTGTTCACCCGGGTTTTCGCCCCACCCCATGGTCATTCCGCGGCCGATGATGGCGCGGCGGGCTTCTCTGACATTGCGTTTGAAGTCGCCGTCGATAATGAAGACCGTCGATACGCCGTGCGCCCTGGCCGTCTTCAGTTTTTTGCTGACATCCAGCGACCAGTCGGAGGGGTCGGGTTTTCCGGTAACCAGGGAAATACTGTCCTTGCCGAATGGTTCGCCGTTGTAAATAATAATCGCCTTGCCCCGGATATCGGGGGCGTGTTTGTAATCATTGTACCGGCTGTCATCGATGCCGTAACCCAAAAAAATGACTTCGTTGTATTCAGTCCAGTCGCGTTTGGCGTTTTGGGCCGGAAAAGAATAAAAGTCCCAGAGGTGTTTGGCGTCTTCCCCGTTCACCTGCATTTTTATTTCAGTCCAGGATTCGGAAATAAAGGAAATTTTCTGAAAATACCCGTCGTCATCTCCTATCGCCGGGAGGCCCAGGCCTTTAAAAATACCGGCGATGTATTCGGCGGCTTTTTTCTGGCCCGGGGCGCCGGTTTCCCGGCCTTCCATTTCATCGCCGGCCAGAACGGTGAGGTGGCGTTCGAGGTCCTGGGGTGTGATGGTTTCAGCCAGGCGTTGTTCGATGGATTGAGGATGCGACCGGACATAGGTTCCGGGAGCGTCCTGGGTGTGAGCGGACAAGACCGGCAGCAAACCGGAAAATAGCAGCGGAATGATTTTTTTTAACAGCATTCTCCCTTTTTTTGGAATATGAATACAACAAACCGGGGTTATTCGCAGGCAACTTTACCGACCCGGCGCGCATGGCGACCTCCTTCAAAGTCCGCCTCCAGAAATGCCTTTACACAGGCGGCAGCCGTTTCTTGCGTGATGAACCGGACCGGCAAGGTGATCACATTTGCGTCATTGTGCTGACGTGCCAAAGCGGCCAGTTCGGGGAGCCAGCAGACAGCCGCGCGGATTTTCTGGTGTTTGTTGGCGGTCATGGCCACGCCATTGCCGCTTCCGCACAGCAGAACCCCCAACCCGGCGCCGCCGGACGCTACCCTGAGCGCAACGGGATGCGCAAAATCGGGGTAATCAACAGAATCCCCGGCGTGGGCGCCAAAGTCCTCAACCGGAAACCCCATGACGGTGAGCAAATCAATGATCGCCGCTTTATAGGGATACCCGGCGTGATCGCATCCGATGGCGATGGTTTTTTTCTCCATTATTGAATATCAGAGGTGTCCGGATCATCCAATGCTGGAAGCGTGCCGGGGGTGTTTTCTGCCGGCTCTTCCAGCATGACCGGTTTGAAATATGCCTGCATTTCTTCAAAAAAAGCAGTATCGTTATTTTTGGCGGCTTCCTCGAGGATACGCTCCATCACATTGTAGGCAATCCGGAATTCGTTTTCGTAACTCATGTTCAGGGTCCTGGAATCCAGCGATTCATAAAAAGCCAGGGATTCCTTGGTTTCCTTGGCCAATATCTGAAGATGCGGTTTGGCTTTCTCATAAGCTTTGGCCTCAAAATAAACATCCAGCATCATCATGGTTCTGTAATCGTAGGGGAAATTCATCGCGGGAAAAGCCTCGAAGTATTTGTCGATCAGCGCAAGCGCCTGATCCCTTTTGCCTTCCCGCAACAATTCAAACCCGGTGCGCCGCATGCCAAATTGCATGCTTTGAATGCTAGGTGTGTAACTCCGGTCGACGTACAGGGGCATTTTATCAAAATTGCCCCATTTGAACTTGGTCATTACGTTCTCATAAAACTTCTCCGTATGCACCCTGCCGCTGCCTAAAACTCCGTAAAGGGATTCTCCCCTGGATCGGACCGGGATGATCCGGAGGGCAAGGCCTTCCAGTTGCATGTATTCGTCGAGGCCAAAGAATTTTTCAGGCCTGCAGGTTACGGCAAAATAGACGGGCCGGTCCCACAGGTTGGAAATAATGACATCCAGTATGGCAATATCGTCCTTGATCAGGTAATCCTGGCGGATCCGGATCGGTATTTGCGGTACAATAAGAGCGGTATCCGCCTGGGAGACCACACCCTTGGCCAATACCTCATTTTTATTGACGGGCAGGAACACGTTATGGGTCGTGAAATGGGTTTCAAACTCACGGCCGCTGGCCGAAGGAAGCGGTTTGTCCTTGGCCAGTTCCCGGAGAAAGTCCTGGACGGGCATCCAGTTGTCATCCCGCAGCGGATCGTAGGCTTCGCTGTTGGCGGCCGGGTTGTAATAAGGCACCTGGTTGCGGTTTTTGCCCAGGTATTTGTCGGAAGGGATGGTCAGTTTCAGCGCCGGAGAGTCGTTGATCTTCCGGCGCAGCAGGTCGATATACCAATCCACAGCGATCAGACTGAGGTTGACGACCCGGACATCAGTGCGGATATTTTCCACCTCCTGGGCGTACCAGAGGGGGTAGGTATCGTTGTCGCCGTAGGTGAAAATAATGGCGTTCTTTTCAACTGAATTGAGGAAATTGGCGGCGTAATCCCGGGATGCCGTATGGTGCATCCGGCTATGGTCGTCAAAATTCTGGGTTGCCATCAGGACGGGCGCCGATAATACGACAAGAGAAGCCAGAACGGCGGTGACCGGGCTGCTTTGTTGCATAAATCTGCGGGCCAGGGAGAAAATAGCCAGCACCCCCATACCGATCCAGATACAATAGGTGAAGAAGGAACCCACCAGGACGTAGTCGCGCTCGCGGGGTTCCATCGGCGGTTGGTTGGAATAAATGATAATCCCGATGCCTGTTATAATAAACAGGGCAAATAAGGCCAGAAAATCATTTCTCCGCCGGAACGCGTGAAAAAACAGGCCGATCAGGCCGAAGAGGAACGGCAGCGCATAATATTTATTCCTGGCCGGGTCTTTGAGGGCGGATTCCGGGAGTTTGCCGAGGTTGCCCAGGCGCAATTCATCCAGGAATTTTATCCCGGTGATCCAGTGGCCCTTGGATTTATCCCAGGGTTCGAATCCTTGTTCCCCGTTTTGCCGGCCGGAAAAATTCCACATGAAGTATCTCCAGTACATCCAGCCGATCTGGTAACTGAACATGAAGCTGATATTGTCCAATTGATTGGGACGGCTGGAAGGTAGGGGTTTATCCGGGTTGAGGCCCATCCACCTTTTATACTGGCGCGGGCGGTTTTGGGTGCCGTCCCCGATCCGGGGAAAAAGCATCATATCCTCGCGTTCGTAATTGACATCGACCTTGTAGTCGGTATAAACGTATTTGTCGCCTTTACGGCCGTAGCGGTCTTTAAAAACGTACCCTGTGCCGTCCCTTTTGATCCGGCCGTCAAAATGGGGTCCGTACAGCAAAGCGCGTTCGCCGTATTGTTCGCGGTTGAGGTAAGGGATCAGCCGGAAGGGATCGCTGGGGCGGTTCATATTGATGGGCGTATCGACGTTTGCCCGGATGACAACCACCCCGATCGTGGAAAATGCCAGCACAAACAGCAAGGCGGAAACGGTAATATCCTGTACAAGCACGCTGCCGTTATTATGGGCATACCGGAGGCCGAGGTATAAAATACCCGCTACGATCAATACGGTTGGAACAATTCCGCTGTTGAACGGCAGGCCAAAAGAATTGACCATATGGAGGTCAAAAAAGGCCCATAATTTCGGAATGCCGACAATAATGAGTTTCTGCACCGCTGCAATCACCAAAACACCAACGCCGGCGGCGGCGGCCATGCCCGTCCAGGTATGGTTTTTGTATTTTTTGAAATAATAAAAAAGCGCAAGCGCCGGAAAGGTCAGCAGGCTCAGCAAGTGTACCCCGATAGAAAGTCCGGCTGCATAAATGGTGAAAAACAACCACCGGTCCGTATACGGCGTATCCGGCAGGTAATACCATTTCACCGTCGACCAAAGGGTGAGGGCGGTAAAAAAAGTGGACATGGCGTACACCTCGCCTTCCACGGCCGAAAACCAAATGGATGAACTGAATGCCGTTGCAAGACCGGCAACAAGGCCGGCGCCGCCCAATGCGATCTTTTGACCGGCATCCGGATCGTCATCCCGGCCATTCAGGGCAAGTTTGCCGATCATGATGGTGGTCCAGCATATGAAAGTAGCCGTAAATGCGGTACAGATGCCGGACATCAGGTTGACGGCAAAGGCAATGCTTTCAGGTTGATCGGATACCAGGGTCGCTATCCAGGTGAACATCCGGCCAACCAGTACAAAAAGCGGCGCACCAGGCGGGTGTACAACCTGAAGTTTATAGGCGCCGAGGATAAATTCCCCACAGTCCCAAAGACTGCCCGTTCTTTCTGCTGAAAAATAATATACCGTGAGCGCGATGGCGAAAACCAGCCATCCTGCTATTTTTTGGACACCTTTTAATGATCCCATGAATTTTTTCTACTGATTTAACAGTGGCTTTTTAATATTGAACAGCAAAAGTAAAAAAATATTACGAAGGGGAGTGTTTATGAAGGGTTTCCTTGTTTCATGGTTTCATGGTTTCACGGTTAACACTGCAACCATGAATCACTGCAACCATCAATTAATAATTAAAATCCTGGCCACCGCGCCTTCAGCCTTCCCAAACCCGATTTCAGCTGCATTGGTAGCGGCAAAAACGAAATAAACGCCGGATTGAGCCCTCCGCCCCCGGTAATCGCGTCCGTCCCAGACCGCCTGCCCGCCGAGGGCCTCGGTTTCATAAACGAGTTTTCCGTTGACATCGGTGATCTTGACACTGGCGTCGCGGGCCAACCCCCTGATGGCAATGGGACCTGCGTATTCAGGTCTTACAGGATTGGGAAAAACCTGTACGTCCGGCAGGCTGACCCGGCCCCCGGCAATGGCGTCGCCCTGATAGGAGATCAGCCCTTTTGCCGTTCCGATAAACACTTCTCCGCTTTCCTGATCGATCGCGATACTGAAAATGGAGTTGTCAAACAGGGGTGAATTATCTTTGGTAAAGTGGAAAATCTCTTTTTCCCCATCGGGCGACAGCAGGAAAACCCCGTTGGAAGTACCTACCCATTTCCGGTTGGCGCCGTCTACGGCGATCGCGGTCACGTTCTGGGTTTCCAGCAGATAGGCCCCAAAGCCGTCGCGGTCGCTTTCAATGATCCTGCGGGTACCGCGGCAAGCCTCGTCAAAAGCGCTGGAGCCGCATTCAAAAATGGTAACCCCCTGGTCGGTGCCCACCCAGACGTCTCCGTCCAGATCCACTGCGAGGCAGTTGGTGGTATTGGTCGGCAGGTTGCTGTTGGTGGAGGTGAATACCCGGCATTGGTCGTCGCCGGGGTCTTCCAGTACACCGGAGTCAAAAACCATGACGCCGGCCTGGGCGCTGCCGACAACAAACCATTTATAATTATTGTTGTCGACGCCGACCTGGAAAAGCGCCGTCTGGGCGCAGGTTTTGCTGAAGTTCAGCCAGTTTCCGTTTGCGGTCAGCACGGAAATGGATTTTCCGGAGGCCGCCGAATGGTTGGCCACCCACAGGTTGCCGTCCTGGTCAAAAGCAAGTCCGCCGATTTTGGTCCGTTGTGTTTCGTTCAGGGCCTGCTGAAGGGAGGAATTTTTTTCATTGAACAGGGTTTGTTTTTCCCCGTCAATTTCGATGATGCCTTCGAGGAAAGAGGCGGCGTACACTTTGCCGTTATCGGGGTTGATGGCCACTGAGATCATATCAAAGAGGTCGTCGTCGCGTCCGGTTTGGGTATTTTTGTTCTCGCCCCGCATGGTTTCGTTGTTTTCCCGGTTATAAACGGTCCATCTACCGTCCTGGAGAACGGCAATTCCATCGGTTTTAAATGTCGGACTCAGGGTTTGGTCGAGGGCGCCGGAAGCCAGCCAAACCTGCCCGTTGCCTGCGGCAAGGCTCCAGACATTTTCTGAGAAAGGAGAGTTGATCTCTGTTGTATTGCAAAAACTCTCCTGAACATTGTCGAGCATCCGGAAATAGCGCCATTTGTCGCCAAACCAGATGCGGCCTTTATCGTCCTGGACAGAAAAATAAGGATCGCCTACGCAACCCGGGCTCAACTCTCCGGAACTGCCGTCGGGTGTAAACCAGTAGGCGCGCCCGCGGCCGCCGCACGAGCCGCCGCTGCAACCGAAGCCGGACAACAAATGGGTGGGGCCGGCCGATAAATACCGGACGAACAAGCCGCTGACCGGGGTGAATAATAATTCCGGCGCGCCGTTTCCGGAATATCCGTAGAGGCTGTTATTGATGTCAAAATATAGTTTTCCGTGAAATATTGCAAGGCTGTTGCAGGTGTAATCGTCCGGAAAACCGAAAGTTGCATCCAGGCGCTCCCACCGGCCGAACTCCTCCAGAAAGGGTTCCTCTGCGGAGGCCCTGTAAATGCCTTCCTGGGTTGCGATATAGTAATGCCCTTCCCAAAACGTTACGGCTTTGACAGGGACGCCGGTGAAGGTAGTGGATTCGAGCTTGGCGGTTTCGACATTCAGAATGGAAAATCCGAGGCTGGTGGCCAGCAATGCCCGGGGGCCGTCGGCAGGGAAAATGTCGTTCACTGATTTTTCCCCGGGCAGGTTGACAAAATTCTTGAATTGGGGTATGGAAACGATCACCTTGCCGTCTTGCCAAAGGTCAATTACGCCGTTATCATAGGCGATGATCAGCGTTTGGGTGGCAGGGTGATATTTCAGCAAACGCATACCGGTTTCACTCAAGCCTTCCGTGGTCGTATAAAACTGCAGGGAACGCTCCTCTTTGTCCATGGCTGCCAGTGACCAATTGGTTCCCCAATAAACGGTTGAGGGGCTTTGGGTCACCCACTGACCATAAGAATAAGGCAGATGTGAACGCCAGTTGCCGATCGGAAGGGCATTTTGGCCCGGGAGGGGCAAAAACAAAAGGAAAAAGAAAGCAATTTGTATGGAACGCAACATAATTCACCTTGATTTAAACACTAGAATAACAAACAGACGGGCAAAAAAAATATTGTTCAGGGGCAGCGCATTAATACGCTCCGGTCGCCGGGCTAACGCTTTTTTCGGTACATGCCGCTGGCTTCGATATAAGCGACAACGGGGTCCGGGGTCAGGTATTGTATGGATTTCCCTTCTGCGATGCATTGACGGATATAAGTGGAGGATAATTGCATCAAGGGCGCCTCGAAAACCTTTACGTGGGGGTGGTTAAAAAAGGGGCCGGCTTCAAAATCGGGCCGCCGGTAAACATAAATCTCATAATCCCGGAGGAGGATCTCGTAATTTTTCCATTTATCGAGCGTGGCCAGGTTGTCGCCCCCCATGATGAGTACAAATTGGTCGCCGGGAAATTTTTCCGTCAGATAAGCCAGGGTGTCGATCGTATAGGAGGGTTTCGGGAGGTGAAACTCCATGTCGGAGGCGCGCAGGAGGGGATTGTCGCCGATAGCCAGCCGGACCAGGTGGAGGCGGTCATAATCCCGCGCCAGGCTGGACTTGTTTTTCAAAGGGTTCTGCGGAGAGACCACCAGCCATACCTGGTCCAGATCCGTTTGGGTGGCCATAAAATTGGCGATGATCATATGGCCGGTATGTACGGGATTGAACGACCCGAAAAACAAACCGATCTTTTTGGGTCTCATTGGCGGTTTTCCTTCGGATCCTTTTCACCGGCAGGGTCAAATTCTCCTTCCAGCCACTCTTCTGAAAATTCGAGCGATTCTTCGGCGTCTTCATCCGGCGGGTCTACCAGCCAGCGCCCGTTCATCCGGATCAGGGTGAACCTGGCGTCGTAGGTTTCGTCTTCATCCCGCAGCCTGCAGTCGCAAAAAGCCGAGTCGCTGCGTTCAACACAGCTGATATTGAGAAAAACGGTATGTAAAATAGTAGAATCCAGCGGTTCGCCGTCAAAAAGGGAAACGAGGGCGTCCAGGCGGCCGGCCTCGCGGGGTGTGCTCAACAACTTGGCCTGTACGAACAGGTTGCTGTCCATAAAAGCCTGGTATTGACGCACTACTTTTTCCGGCGAATCCAGGTGTGCAAACGATTCGGACTCCTCTTGCGGGGGTTCTGTACGGCCACAGGCAACGGACAGGAACAGGAGCCCCGGCAGGAGTATGGAAAAGTCAATTTTCATTTTTCGCAGTATTCTGTCAGTGACTCAGCATCACCGGCATGACAAGCATCAGTATTTCTTCGTTCTCAACTTCTTCCACCGGCTTCAGGATGCCTGCCCGGGTCGGGCCTGCCAATTCCATTTTCACCTCGTCCGATTCCAGGACGTTGAGCATTTCGACCAGGAACTTGGCGTTGAACCCGATGGTGAGGGGGTCGCCTTCAAAGGAGCAGGGGATTTGTTCGGTCGCTTCGTTGGAAAAGTCAAGGTCTTGTGCGGAAATGGTCAGGCTTCCGTTATTAATATTGAGCAAAACCTGGTTGGTGGTTTTGTTGGCATAAATGGAGATCCTTTTGAGGGAACTTTGGAAATCGTTCCTCGAAACGGTCAGGTGATTGGGGTTATCTACCGGGATGACGGCGTTGTAATCCGGGTACCGGGCGTCGATCAGCCGGCAGACGACTTTCGTTTTGTCAAAATTGAAAAAGGCATTGGCCTTATTGAAGGACAGGTTGACCTCTCCGCCGGGGGGCAATGCATTTTTGAGGAGGTTCAGGGCTTTTTTAGGGACAATGAAGGTGGTGGACACTTCGCTGGTCACATTGGAAAAAGTATATTTCACCAGTTTGTGGGCGTCGGTAGCGACGAGGGTCAGTTTGCTGAAATCCACCTGGAAGTAAACCCCTGTCATGGCCGGCCGCAATTCGTCGTTGCTGGTGGCAAAAAGGGTTTTGGTTACACCCTGAGACAGGGTCTGGCTGGGAACGGTGACCGAATCCACGGTTTCAGGGGCCGGGATGCGGGGGTAATCATTTCCGTTTTCGCCGGCAAGTTTGTATTTGCCGTAGGCTGAAGTGATCTCAATGCCGAAATTATCTTCATTGACGGAAAACGTGATCGGTTGCTGAGGTAATGCCTTCAGGGTTTCGAGCAGGATCTTGGCCGGCACGGCAATGTTGCCGTCAGAATCCGCCATCACATCCATTTCGGTGATGATGGAAGTTTCCAGGTCGGATGCGGCCAGGGTCAGCTTGTTATTGCTGATGGTGAAGAGAAAATCTTCAAGAATGGGTAAAACCGGGTTGGCACTGATTGCGCCCGACAGGATCTGGAGTTGTTTGAGCAATTCGGCAGAAGAAACGCTGAATTTCATAGCGGTTAAGGATGTTTAATTCAATGTAATTCGCAAAGTTAGCGTTAATCCGCAAGTTTTTTGATTAAAAAATTCCACAGCTTGTGGATAACTAACCGCGATGATTAACTTTGCCGCCTAAACCACCCCATCATGCTGGATCGGAGTAAGGCGCCTGTTATTTTTCCCATTGACCGGATCGATTTGCCGGAGCCCAGGATTGTACGGCTGGATAACGGCATCCCGGTATATATCACCGATATGGATGCACAGGACGCTATCCGGCTCGAAGTGGTTTTTGGGGCAGGGCGAACAGCCGAACACAAGCAGCTGGCGGCGCGGGCTACCGCAGCATTGCTCAAGGAAGGCACGGCCATTCACCATTCGGCCGACATCGCTGAAAAGCTCGACTATTTTGGCGCCACCCTGAGTTTCCCTTTTCATCTGGATTCGGCCAACCTGGTTTTGTTCGCGTTGGGCCGGCATCTGCGGGATTTACTGCCTTTGCTGGCAGATATCCTCGAAAACCCGGTTTTCCCGGAAGATGAACTGAGGCAGTTCGTCCAGCGCAATCAAAAACTTTTGCTCGAGGAATTGTCTAAAAATGACGTTGTCGCCTACCGGCAGATCACCGAGGCTTTTTTTGGGAGCGACCATCCCTACGGTTACAACAGCACGGTTGAAACGTTTGGCGCGCTGACCCGGGATGATCTGGTCGCCCACTTTGAACGGTGTTATACGGCCGACAACTGTCAGATTTTTTTCAGCGGCAGCATCCAGCCGGCTTACCTCGAAATACTGAATCAAACCGTTGGTCAATTGAAGCGCCGCGGACGCCCGGACATTCCGGTCCCCTCCCCGGGAAACCAGACGCCGGCGAGCATCAGGATACCGATGCCGGGTACCGTGCAAACCGCCATCCGGATCGGCAGCCCGCTTTTCACCAGAAGCCATCCCGACTATGCGGGGTTCTACATCCTCAATACGATACTGGGCGGGTATTTCAGTTCGCGCCTCATGGAAAACATCCGCGAGGAGAAAGGCTACACCTATAATATCTATTCCACCTCCGAACATATGTTTCACGGAGGATGCTTTTACATCGCTACTGAAGTCGGCAATGCCTACCGCGACGCTACACTGAAAGAAATTTACCAGGAGCTTGAAAAACTCCGGTCCGAGCCGGTAGGGGAGGAAGAACTGGCGATGGTGCGCAATTACCTCATGGGGCAATTGCTGACGATGGTTGAGGGGCCGTTTAACATTTCCGAATTGATCCGGGGCCTGATTCAGGAGGGGCTGCCGATGGACTTTCAGAGCAGGATGGTGCATATCGTCCAAACCATCACTCCGGAAGAAATCCGGCTTTTGGCCCGGAAATACCTCAGGCGCGAACAACTTTGGGAGGTTGTCGCCGGAATTTAGAACCAAATACTTGAATTCTCGTATAATGCAAGTACAAATATTTCCGTTTTACAAAAAAAATGATTTGTTTTGCGGCAAATTTTATAAGCAGGCTTAAAAACCGTGAGGATAAAACTGAATGAAGCTCTTTGGGTTTTTTAAACAGGAATTGGCCATTGATCTTGGCACCGCCAACACGCTCATCATACAAGACGGCAAAGTAGTTGTTGATGAACCTTCAATAGTTGCCATAAACCGGAAGACCGGTCAAACGATCGCAGTGGGAAGGAAGGCCATGCAAATGCATGAAAAAACCCACGAGGATATCAAAACCGTCCGGCCGCTGAAAGACGGCGTTATCGCAGATTTCAACGCCGCTGAAAGCATGATACAGGGGCTGATCAATATGATTGGCAACAGGAAGCGTTTTTTTTCCAACCTCCGGATGGTCATTTGTATCCCGTCCGGCATTACGGAAGTGGAAAAACGCGCGGTTTTTGACTCCGCCGACCATGTCGATTCAAAGGAAACTTACCTGATCTATGAACCTATGGCCGCTGCCCTGGGTATCGGGCTGGATGTAGAGGAACCGGTGGGCAACATGGTGATCGATATCGGCGGCGGCACTACGGAGATCGCGGTCATTGCCCTTTCAGGGATCGTATGCGACCAGTCCATCCGGGTCGCAGGAGACGAACTGACCACCGATATTGTCGACCATATGAAACGGCAGCACAACCTGCTCATCGGTGAACGAACCGCCGAGCAGATCAAGATCCATGTAGGGTCGGCGCTCACCGAACTGGAAAACCCACCGGAAGATTACGCCGTTAACGGCCGCGACCTGATGACCGGAATACCCCGGCAGATCATTGTAAATTACAGTGAAATCGCAGAGGCCCTCAACGAGTCTATCGCCAGTATTGAAGACGCCGTGCTGAAGGCCCTGGAAAATACGCCTCCCGAGCTCGCCTCCGATATTTACAAGACCGGGCTGTACCTTACCGGCGGCGGCGCGCTGTTGAGAGGCCTTGACAAACGGATCAGCCAGAAAACCAAACTCCCGGTACACATAGCAGAAGATCCTTTGCGCGCCGTTGTTCGCGGCACAGGCATCGCACTCAAAAACACGCACCGCTTTTCTTTCCTGATCGATAGAAAGAGCGTTTAAGCTCAAGGCGCAGCATTACCGTCCTCTTAACCCGGTGAAAATAAAAATATGACTCGATCGCTTAAGTCATCGGTTCGTCTGGGCAGCACGGTATTATTTTTTTCTCTGGAGTTTGTCTGCATCTTTCTGGCTGTGGAATTTAACCAGGGCAGAAAACAGACGTTTTTGCATTCCGCCGGGCTTGTTGGGGGCGCCTTGCTGGAGGGTGTCCAGGTTATGGAGAATTTGATCTTTCACCAATCGGAGATGGAGCGGCTCCAGGCTGAAAATGCAACCCTTTATACCGAACTGACCAACCTTAAGCTCGCTTTTTCCGTCTTGCCCGGCGCACCGCGAATCGATTCGGCGGTCACCGAAAAATTCAGGTTCATCCCGGCCGGTGTCATCAATAAAAATGTAATCGGACACAATAACCATTTTACCATCGACGCCGGTGGCGCAGACGGCGTAAAACCCCATATGGGGGTCATTTCTTCCAACGGCATCGTCGGAATTGTGGTCGATACGTCAAGGCATTTTGCAAAGGTAATGACCCTCCTGCACAGCCAGTCCCGGATCAGCGCCAGGCTCCGGTCAAATAAATTTCACGGTTCTTTGGTCTGGGATGGCAAAAGGACCGACCAGGTATTGCTCAAATCCATTCCCAAACATGTGAAGGTTGTGGCAGGCGATACGGTAGAGACTTCGGGGTACACCCAGCTTTTTCCGCCGGAACTCCTGATCGGCACCGTCGACTCGGTAGGGCCAGTTGCCGGCGAAGACAACCAACTCATCCGGGTTAATTTATTTGAAGATATTGGCCAGACCCTGTTTGTATTTGTTGTCGAAAATAAGATCATTCCTCCCCAAAACGTAGATATCAAGGAATAAACAATGGACCGGCGTTGGGCAAAACATATGATCTGGTTTGTACTGCTGGCGCTCGCCCAGGGCCTGATCATCAAAAGGATGTCGATGGGTTGGCTCGGGTTCGTTTACCTTGAGTTTTTGATTTACCCGCTTTTTCTGCTTTTGCTCCCAATTTTTACTTCCAGAAATGCGCTTTTGTTATCCGGTTTTGCCCTTGGACTGATCGTTGATCTTTTTTATGATTCGCCGGGTGTTCATGCAAGCGCAGCCGTATTTACGGCTTTCATGCGGCCGAGGATCCTGAAGCTGATGGAACCCGGCGACGGATACGAAAGAAAGTCGCCGACGATCAGTTCGCTTGGCCTTCAGTGGTTTGCAAAGTATGCAGCTTTTTTGATCGGATTTCATGTTTTGGCCTATTATTCCATTGAAATCTTTAATATTTGGAAAATAGGGGAGGTGATCGCCCGCTCAATCTGGGCCCTTATTTGGTCCTGGCTTGGCATTATCTCAATTATGTTTATCTTTAACCCTAAGGATTGATATTGAAATTTAATTAAATATATATGCGCCATGGGTTTCAATCCAGGTGAACGGTTGTTTTACATCAGAATTGTTTTTTTTGCCGCCGGCATCATCCTGGCGGGTAAGGCTGCCCATCTTCAGTTGTTTTCTGCCGAATACCGCAACAGGTCGGAAGCAGCCGTCATCGACAACCAGATCATTTACCCTTCCAGGGGGTCTATTTTTGATCGCAACGGTAAACTGCTGGTGACCAATAACCCGATGTACGACCTGATGGTGACCCTCAGCCAGACTTCCCCCCGGATGGACACCGCCAAATTGTGCGATCTGCTGGGGATTACAAAATCTGAATTTGTGGCCGCCATGACCAAAGACTGGAAAAGCGGCAAGTACTCCAAACGGCTTCCTTTTGTTTTCTGGAGTAAAATTTCCCCCGAAATGTACGCCAGACTTCAGGAAAGCCTTTATTTATTTCCGGGGTTCGAACCGGTTTTGCGCAGTGTGAGGGGGTATCCCTACAGCAGCGCGCCTCATGTACTGGGATACATCAGGGAAGTGAACAAGGCAGAGGTAAACGACTCCGTTTACAATATGGGCGATTATATCGGGGCCAGCGGCCTGGAAAAAAGATACGAAAAGGATCTGCGCGGCCAAAAAGGCATCCGCAAAGTGCTCAAGGATAACCTTGGAAGGGAAGTGGGCGAATTTAAAGACGGTCTTGAAAACCTCCAGCCGGTTTCAGGCAATTCACTCCACTCTACCCTCGACCTCGATCTGCAAGCTTACGGCGAAATGCTGATGCAGAACAAGATCGGCAGCATCGTTGCCATCAAACCCGACTCAGGCGAGATCCTGGCCATGGTCAGCGCGCCTTTTTACGACCCCAACAAATTGGTGATCCATCAGGGCCGTGCCAAAGCTTATGCAGAACTCGAAAAAGACAGCCTCCTTCCGCTGTACAACCGGGCCCTGCAGGCGCAGTATCCCCCCGGCTCCCTGTTCAAATCAGTGGTGGCGCTGATCGCTCTTCAGGAGGGCGTTATCACCAACGACCACACGGTACCCTGCCGGGGCGGGTATTTTCTGGGCGGCCAGAAACTGACGGGCTGTCACGGACACGCAACCTGCACAACGGTCACATCCGCAATACAGCATTCCTGCAATGCTTATTTTGTATCCGTTTTCAGGGATATCATCGACCACAATAATGATATCACGGAAGCCGGTAAAGGGCTTGCAAAATTCAACGAATACCTGTACCGCTTCGGGCTCGGCAGCCCCCTGGGCGTCGATGTGCCCAACGAAAAAGGAGGAAACGTGCCAACCCCTGAAACATATAATAAGAAATTCAAGGAGGAAAAATACTGGAAGTCGATTTGGATCCGCTCCCTGGGGATCGGTCAGGGCGAATTGTTGTTCACCAACCTTCAAATGGCCAACCTGGCCGCGATCATCGCCAACCGCGGGCATTATTTTACGCCGCATCTGATGCGGTATATGGAAGACGACGCCGGGAACCAGTTCAGATCGGATGCCTTTCTCCGCAAAAAAAGCGTAGGGATAGACCCCCGGCATTTCGCAACGGTTGTCGACGGTATGGAATGGGTGGTGAAAGCAGGTACCGCGAGGTCCGCTTTTATTCCGGATATTCCCATTTGCGGTAAAACGGGAACCGCCGAAAATAATCAGGGCAACCAGGAGGACCACTCCATCTTTTTTGCCTTTGCACCTAAGGAAAATCCCCAGATCGCGATTGCGGTCTATATTGAAAACGGCTCATGGGGCGGCACTTATGCCGCGCCGATCGCCAGCCTCATGATCGAAAAATACCTTAAGAGAACCATCCGGCCGGAACGCCTGTACCTGGAAAAACGGATGATGGAAGCCAATTTGATTCCGCAAAAGAAAAAACCGAGGTCTTAAGGTATGGAGAACGGGGATACGCGTGCCGCGCAGAAGGCGTGGAGGATGAGAGGATTTGAGGATACGAGGATGTTTACCCGCCTGAAGGGCTGGCGCGGATGCCGTAAAGCCATAAAAATGAGGTTCTTTTTCGCAGCCCTGCTGTACCTTGGCTTTTTGCAATTTGGCGCCGCTTCGGCCCCGGGCGATACGGCCAGACTAAGGCTTTTATTTGCAGGCGACATTATGGGCCACGACTCCCAGATCGAATCAGCCACCATCAAAAAGGATTCTTTTTACGATTATTCTCCTTGTTTTGAATACGTCGAACCGATGTTGCAGGCAGCTGATCTTGCAATTGGCAACCTGGAAGTGACCCTGCCGGGCAAACCGCCCTATACCGGCTATCCCCGGTTCAGAAGCCCCGATGACCTGGCCCTGGCCCTCCGATATGCCGGTTTCGACCTGCTGGTTACCGCCAACAACCACTCCAACGATGCCGGCAGGGAAGGCGTTATTCATACCATCGACGCGCTCAACAACCTTTTCTTTTTGCATACAGGCACGTTTCAAAGCGCTGCGGAGAAGGACGCCTTTTACCCGCTGGTGGTCTATAAAGGGGTGTTCAAGATCGTATTCCTCAATTATACCTACGGCACCAATGGATTGCCGACCAAGGCGCCGGTGATCGTCAATGAAATCAACGAAACGGAAATTGAAAAGGATATGGCGGTTGCCAGAGCCCTTCAACCTGATTTTATCATTGCCGTCATGCACTGGGGTAACGAATACCAGCGACAGGAAAGTGAAGATCAGCGGAAACTGGCGCTTAAACTGTTTGAATGGGGCGCCGACCTGGTCGTAGGGGCTCATCCGCATGTGGCGCAACCGGTTAAAACCTACGAACTGGAGCGGGATGGTCGGACCGAAAACTTTGTGGTCGCCTATTCCCTTGGCAATTTTATCTCCGCGCAAAAGAAAGAACATACGGACGGTGGGCTTGTTTTTGAAGTGGAACTGGCTAAAAATATCGAGGAGAACACCGCCTGGATCAATGACCATTCCTACACCCTGGTCTGGCGCTACATCCGGAGGGAAACGGATGGCGGAAAGACTTTTTTAACAATCCCCGTTTCCGCTTTTGAAGGGGAGGATAACCCGCTTGGCCTCCCGGAAGAAGACCGGAAGGCCATGTTGAAGTTCGCTCGTTCCACACGGGCCTTGATGGGGCAATACCAAAGCCGCGAAAGGAAGCCTTCCTTCAACGAAATTGTTCAACCAACTGCCAACCGGTAATGATCGTATCTGCTATAGTGGCCGCAGCCAGCAATGGCGTGATCGGGCGCGACAACCAGATCCCCTGGCGCCTGTCCGGGGATCTGAAATACTTCAAACGCACAACCCTGGGTCACTTCGTGATCATGGGCAGGAACAGTTTTGATTCTATCGGCCGGCCGCTTCCCAAACGGACCAATGTGGTCATTACCCGCAACCCTTTTTTTATCGCCACGGACTGCCTGATCGCCCGCTCGGTGGAGGAGGCGCTCACCCTGGCGCTTGACCATGGCGAACAAGAGGCTTTTATCCTTGGCGGTGGTGAAATCTACCGGCAAAGCATGCAATATTGGGATAAACTCTACCTCACCCGGGTAGAGGCGGACGTGGAGGGCGACGTGTTTTTCCCGGAACCTGCCTGGGAAGAATGGCGCCTCATTTCCTCCGAATCCCATCCTGCCGACGAGAAAAATGATTTTCCTTTCCGTTTTGAGGTGTATCAGCGGATAGTGGACGCGGAAGAGGAATAAGGGGAGTTCGGCAGTTGGCAGTTTTCAGTTGGCAGTCTTTGGTCCGTTCCCCTATGTACCGCCGACGTCTCGTCGGTCGGGCCGGATTCCCCGATTGACCAGTTGGCAGTTCGATAGTTGGCAGTCTGGATTCGTTTATCGGGGGAAGTGCGTTTCAATTGCTGACAAATTGAAAACCGGGTGAACGGAGAGAGACTGCCAACTGCCATCTGAAAACTGCCAACTGACTAAAGCGCCACCCGCAATCCGATGCCGATCCCGGCCATGAAATAGCGTTGCCTGACCGGGTAATCCGGCAAGGAAAAAGATTGGGGGTAGAGGCGGAAATAGGGTTCAAAAAGCAAGTCTACCCGGTTGCCCATTTCGTAATAAAGCCCGAGATTGCCTTGCCAGCCCAGCCCCACCTGGTCGCGAAAAGCGGGGTAACTATTAGGCTGATCTTCATTGAAGCTGATGGGTTCAAGGTCATCCGGAGATAAAAACTCACCTTTTTTGCCCAGTCTCAGGTTGAATACCGGCCCGCCGCTGATGGCCAGCGTGAGGTTATCTGCGTGGAATTCATAACCAACCATAAACGGAATATCGATGAGGTGGAACTGGTTGGTGGTTACATATTGATGTGCAAAGGTGAGGTAGCTCGTATCGGTGCGGATGATCTCACCGTTTGGACCAAAGATATCGGTGATGATGGTTTGTTGTTCATTGGTGTTCAAATAATTGAACCGTTCGGAAATTTGGGTGTACTGAACCCCCGAGCGAAGGGATAATCCCCAGGGAAAAACCAGGGACACCCGGCCTGCTGCGGAGAAGGAGAACACGGAAGATTCGGTCTCTTCCCGGCTGCGCGCATAACTCCCGAATTCCGGATCAACCGGATCAAGTTCGCGGAAAGCGATCGTGGGCGCCCCGGTCAGTTCTGCAAACCAAACCGGCCGTCCGCTTTTGAACCGCGCACAACGGGCAGTCGGGTGCGATGGAATGGCGGGTTGATCAAAATGTGGCGCTGCAGCAGGAAGGATAAGGGGTTGGAGTTCCAATCGCGGTAAGGTTTTAGACGGCGCCGTCGCGGGCTGTTGAAAAGCGGGGGCGAAACCGGACCCGGAAATTTGCGTTTCAGGGCTGCCGGTTACCGGTATGATCCGGTCTTGCTCCGGTTGAACCGGCGCCGGCTGTGCAAGAGCCGGCAGGTTGATGGCGGGTATGCGGACCCGAACGGGGCTGGAATTTCCGGCAGAGGCAGTTGCAGCAGAAGAAACAGGGTTTGCAGCGATCAAATTTGCGCCGGATGAAACGGGGGCATCTATCTTTTGCGGGGCAACGGGGAAGGCGCCCAGGGTGATATTATTCCGGGACTGAAACAAAAAGGCGGCGGATAGCGCCATGGCGCCCAGGACGGCTGCGCCCGCGCCGGCCCAATACCAGAAGACAGGCTTGCGGCGGCGTTTTTGTTCGCGCGCAATATTGGCCCACAGGTGGAGCGGCGGCTCCGCTTCATAACCTGCGAGGTTGCGCCCGAAAAGGTCGTCAATGGGATGTTTGGGATCGCTCATACCGCAATTTTTTGAGTAGCTGTTAGTTTTACCTGCAACATTTTCCGCGCTTTTACCAACTGCGACCGGGAGGTGCTTTCCTGGATGCCGAGCAGGTCGGCGATTTCCTTGTGATTGTAACCCTCGATGGCATAAAGATTGAAAACAATCCGGTATCCATCCGGAAGAGAAGAGACCATGTCCATTAATTCTTCTTCCCGCAAGTGGTCGTAAGCATCGGGTTCGACAGGTAAGTCAGGATAGAGTTCCACACCGAATTGCTCGTTCACAAAGGCTTTTTTGTTGAAATGTTTTAAAGCCGTATTGATAACAATCCGCCGGATCCATCCTTCAAATGAACCTTTGAATTCAAATTTATCCAGATGCCTGAAAACTTTAAGAAACGCATCCTGCAGGATGTCTTCGGCTTCCAGGCGGTGACGGGCATAACGCAAACAGACAGCCATCATCTTGCCGGCGTAACACCGGAAGAGTTCCTGCTGACACCTGGAATCTTCCCGGAGACAACCTTGAATAAGTTCAGGTTCCGTCACAATTTGCGTATGTTTTGCCTGCTTTCCAGCTAATGCCCGTGGGATGACTTTGCAGGTAAAAGACACCCGGATGACAGGTAAACGCTGCCTGAAGGGTCTAAATTTTCAGGGCCGGCGCTGAAATCCGCTTCAATTTAAGGTTTTTTTCCGGGCTGTGCAAAAGTGTGGGCTGGGTGTGCTGAAAAGTGTGAATATTTGTGGTGGTTGCATTGTTTCATGGTTTCACGGTTTCAGTGTTAAACATGAAACCATGTAGCCATGAAACCATATAACCATGAAACCATATAACCATGAAACCCATCACCCCCGCTGAGATCGTAGACAAAATGTACCAAAACGACACCTTCAGCCAGTGGCTGGGCATCGAGTTCCTCCAGGTAGATGCCGGTCGATGCGTTTTGCGCATGCAGGTCCGGGCAGAAATGCTCAATGGGTTCGGTATTGCTCATGGCGGCATTACTTTTTCGCTGGCCGACAGCGCGCTGGCCTTTGCCTCCAACTCGCAGGGGCGGCACGCTGTATCGATCGAAACAGGAATTTCACATTTGCACCCCGTTGGAAAAGGCGACGTATTGACGGCGGTCGCCGAGGAGGAAAACCTGTCGGGGCGGCTGGCGCATTACAAAGTCCGGGTAGAAAATCAGGACGGGCGGCAGGTGGCGATTTTTCGGGGGACGGTGTTCAGGAAGGAGGCGGTATGGGGGGAGGAGGGGTAGGTCAGTTCCTGCCGGTGAGGTGCAACCGCGCCCTGGATTTAGCCAACCTTACAATAAGTTCCAGCATGAAATAAGGTTCCAACTCCTCCTTTTCCTCAGCGGTAAGGCCCTTTGGCGCCTTGTTCTTTTGGAGGAGTTCATCTACCCGTTCCTGAATTCATTCCCCTTTTTCAATACTCCGGGCAGCGCAAATCCCCAAAATAATAAACAATCGCCGCACTGAGGAACAGGTAAGTATCATTGTTGCTGCTGTCGCCCCGTTGGCGGCCGGGCTGGCCGATGGGGCCGTCCGTAACGCCGGGGATGAGGATGGAGCGGTCGGAGAGGTCCACCGCAGTCTGGCCCCGGAGCTTGAGCAAGTCGGTTTTATCCGGGTAAACCGTACTGACGTCGTCGAGGTAATCGGTGTAGAGGCGGCGCCCGCTCAGTTCAAAGTTCAGACTCCATTCATAGCTGAGGTCCACCTTGAACCCAAAGCCGAAAGCGAGGCCGAGCTGGGTAGTGAAATACTCTTCGCCTTTAAACTGGCCTTCCGTGCCCAAAGGCCGCAATTCGTACCATTCTCCGTTCAGTTCGGCTTTCGGATTAAAGGAAAAAACGCTCAGGCCGCCAAAGAGGTAGGGCGTAAAAAATTCTTCCCTGGATCCGTGTACATAGGGCAGGAAATTGAATTCAAACTGGGCTGTGCCGTCGATTAACCCGGATCGGAAACTGAGGTTGCGGGCTTGTTCGAAAATATTGTCTGAATTGGCGTCTTTGCCCTCAATGGCGCCGAATCCGGCGGAAAACTTAAGGCAAACCCGTTTATTGAAATTGTAGCGGGCGAGAAAACCGGCAGCCGGGTTGGGCTTGCTCAGGTCGTAATTGCTGTTCAGGTCTCCGAAATAATAAGAAATGCCGCCCCAGGGGCCAACCTCCCAGCCTTTCTGCGCGGTAAGGGTTGAAAGGCCTGCCATCAACAGGAGGCCGGATAAAAGAACCAATTTTCTGCTCACGCTGATCGATTTATTGCGCCGAAATTCCGGCAAAACTGCAAAGGTATGCCAGGATTGGTTTACGTTCATAGGAATACCGGAATAAAAATGAGCCCCGCTAAAGCGGGCTTGCACAATTAAACGGCAGTTTGGCGCTTTCCAGTATGCAGCGGGTACTTAAAACTTTTATCAGAATTAAAAATCAGAGGTCAGGCAATTTTCAACAAATGCTCCGGTTTGGCGTGGGTCTGAGGCTGCAGCGTCTGAAAAACATACCCCAGTTCGGTAAAGTGTTGCAAGATCTTCGGCAGGGCGTACTGCAACTTGGAAATGGCTTTCAGACTGTCATGGAAAACGATGATGGAACCTTGCCCGGCAGCGTTAACCACATTGGCAAAGCATTGTTCGGGGCTGACTTCAGGATCAAAATCGCCGCTCAGCACGTCCCACATGACGATCCGGTAATGCCGTTGCAGAAACTGGGCCTGCTTCGGTTTCAGTTTGCCGTAAGGCGGCCGGAACAGGGGGGTGTGTACCTGTGCAGCGCATTTCCGGACATTCCGGAAGTAGGTCAGGTTATCGGCAGCCCAGCCGTTGAGGTGATTGAAAGTATGGTTGCCCACGCTGTGCCCTGCATCAACGACCTGCCGGAACACCTCAGGGTATTTCCGGATATTGTCGCCGACACAAAAAAAAGTGCCTTTCGCCTTCCACGTTTTTAATTGTTCGAGCACCCAGGGGGTTACTTCCGGAATAGGCCCGTCGTCAAAGGTAAGGTACAACGCGCGGTCGTGGGTGGGTATCCGCCAGGTGAACTGGGGAAACAGGTTTTGAATGAATTGCGGGGTTTTTACCCAGTACATCATATTTGGTTTTTTAAGTGAGTTTTGGGAATGGTCGAACCACTGGCGGCATACACAAAATTGCCTACCTTTGCATTTGATCCGGCAGACCGCTTATTTTAGGAACGAAACGAAGTACTTTTCCGCTGCTCTGCCGGCTAATTTTTTCAGAATATTCTGGAAGTTTCGACAGCAGAAAATGAATATGATGAGAGTGCGATTTGCGCCCAGTCCGACCGGCGCCCTGCATATCGGCGGGATCCGGACGGCCTTGTATAACTTTTTGTTAGCCAGGCAAAACGGCGGGGTTTTTATTCTCCGGATCGAAGACACCGACCAGGCCCGTTATGTGCCGGGCGCCGAAGAATACATTATCGAAGCATTGCAATGGGTCGGACTGATACCCGACGAAGGGCCCGGGTTCGGGGGGGATTACGGCCCTTACCGCCAGTCGGACCGCATGGATATCTACAAGGAATATGCGGACGAACTGGTCAAAAGCGGGCATGCTTATTATGCTTTTGATACGCCCGAAGAACTGGAAGCCAGGCGGGAAGCTGAAAAAAATAAAGGCAACCACGCATGGAAATACGACGTTCAGTCGAGGGCATATATGCGAAATAGCCTGAATATGCCGAAGGCGGACGCGGAGCGCCTCCTCGCTTCCGGGACTCCGTATGTCATCCGCCTTATGGTACCCGGCAACGAAACGGTCCGGATACAGGATCAGATCCGCGGGGAAGTCATTTTCCAGACGGCAGAACTGGACGACAAGGTCATGTTGAAAGCCGACGGCATGCCCACTTACCACCTGGCCAATGTGGTTGATGATCACCTGATGAAGATCACCCATGTGATCAGAGGGGAAGAATGGCTGCCGAGCACGGCCCACCACGTTTTATTGTATCGCGCTTTTGGCTGGGAATCCACCATGCCGGCATTTGCCCACCTGCCGCTCATCCTCAAACCCGACGGCAAAGGCAAACTCAGCAAACGCGACGGCGTTCGTTTGGGTATTCCCGTTTTCCCGATTTCCTGGAAAGGGGAGAAACTGGAAGATGCATTTACCGGTTTCCGGGAATTCGGCTTCGACCCGCGCGCCCTGGTCAATTTCCTGGCGTTGCTGAGCTGGAACCCCGGCACAGAGCAGGAAATCTTTTCCAGGGAAGAACTGATCCGCGATTTTTCGCTTGAGAAGATCGGCAAGTCGGGCGCCCGGTTCGATATCGATAAGGCCAGGTGGTTCAACCAGCAATACCTCATGCACAGCAGCAGCGCCGAATTGGCGGCCATGGCCCGGCCTTTTTTGCTTTCGCAGGGATTTGACCCCGAAGAAACTTATCTTCAGGCCGTCTGCGGCCTGATGAAGGAACGGGTGGCGCTCCTGACCGATTTCGGAACCGAAGCGGATTACTTTTTTGGCCCCATCCGCGCTTTTGATACGGCTTCAATCGCAAAAAAATGGAACCCTGAACGGAAATCTGCGCTGGAAGAACTGGGCCGGCAGTTGGAAAACCTGGCCGGCTGGAAAACAGAAAATCTGAAAGCCGCCGTTGAAAGCTGGGTGGAACACACCGGTGTGAAATTCGGAGAGATCCTGCCCTTGCTCAGGCTGGCGCTGGCCGGCACTATGAAAGGGCCCGCCGTTTTTGAGATGATGGAAGTCCTCGGTAAACCGGAAGTGTCCAAAAGGTGGCAATATGCAATCAATCATTTTGACCAAACAGGCCTGATATGAGCAAAAAGAAACCAAACAAACCGGAAGTGCATGAAGACCTTGAAGGTTTTGACCTCAGAATCAACGAATTCGGGGAAATTATTTCCAGTATGGGAATCGAACACCTCAACGAATTCCTCAATAAAAATGTGGACGATAAAAAGTTGAAAGAGCGGGAGGAATCCGCTAATGAAGAGGAATGAAGTTAAAATTTACCCTTGAATTCCAGGAATTTGATATTTTTGCTTTCTGATTTTATCCACAAAAACCGATTATCCCATGAACTACACTGTACTTCTCTTTAAAGGGGATACCTCCTCTTTTCAAATGCCCCCCGGACATTTCCAGGACGCGATGATTCATATTCCGCCGCGATTATTTCGCAGGAATCGTTTTTGAACAGATCATCTACTCAAACCATATCGTAATCCCTTGTCAAATTTTAATCAAGCATGAGAAAACAATTACGCTTCTCCGGTGCTAAAGTGTTGATTGCCATTGTCTGGATGGTTTTCATAACGCTTTCTACCGGAGCTTTCGGCAGCAACTACTACTATGATTGGAACGGCAGAAAAGCTGTTAAGGCCGATCCGCCTGTCTTTGTCGATCCAACGCCGGGCAACATTACCGTAGATTGCCCCTCCGAGGCCCCGGCGCCGGTAACCCTCACGGCGACGGATGATAACGATCCTTCTTTCCCGAAAGAGATATCGGCTGTAGATTCACCCAGTCTGGCCTCCATCAATTCCTGTGCAGGCGGTACGATAACCCGGACGTGGACGGCGACCGACCTGGACGGAATGACGACCTCTGTTTCACAAACCATCGTCATCCTGGCGGATACCCAAGGGCCCGTCATTACCCTCGACCCGGTTGCCGATACGGTTTCCTGTGAATTGAGCCAACCCGGCGCGCCCACCAACCCGCTCCGGTACGATATTTGGATCAATTCGGTGAGGCTTGGACTGGCCAGCCATGCGTTGAATTCCGATTGCTCGGGAATTGATGAAATCACGGACGATGCGCCTGATTTTTTCACCCTGACCTGCGAAACGCTGAATGTGACCTTCACCATAACGGACAACTGCGGGGTTTCAACCGATTGGATAGCCACTTATACCGTAATGGACACGGTTGCCCCGGTCCTGGCCGGCATTCCGGCTGACAGCATCATCAGTTGCAATGATCCGTTGCCGGAAATGCCGGTGGTCACGGCAACCGACAATTGTTTTTCCAGTGTGGTCCCCGTCCTTTCGGAAGTTTCTTCACAGGTGATGGACGGCTCCTGCCAGCAATATGAATATACGATCACCCGTACATGGGTCGCTTCTGACAATTGCGGCAATACTGCAACGGGGGTCCAACTCATCCATCTTGTGGACGATGTTGCGCCGAATTTTACCGTTCCGTCAGATATCATCATCAGTTGCAATGAGGACCCCAACGACCTGAATATTACGGGAAACGTTACAGGCTTGAACGACAATTGCGCCCCTGCCGACTCTGTTCTGCTGATTTATATCGATACCGAAACCCCAGGGGATTGCCCCAACGAAAAAACCATTATCCGGACCTGGAGCGCAAGGGATAAATGTAGTAACGTGACCGGCAAGATCCAGTCCATCATGATCGTGGATGACATTGCGCCCTCATTTACAGTCCCTGCCGATATCACCGTCGATTGTGACGAGGCCAATGACCTCGATATTACCGGCCGGCCGATGAATGTATCGGATGTTTGCGGTTCCAACCCGGATACCACTTTTGTAGATGTCATCATGGCCGGCATGAACCCAAATGAACAGGTCATTCGCCGAACCTGGCGCCTGACAGACGCCTGCGGTAATTTCACCGAGTTGGATCAGGAAATTACGGTGAGTGACCAGACCGCGCCCCTTGTCGGCGTCCTGCCGCAAAACCTCACGCTGCCCTGCGGAACGGAAACCGATATCAATCAATCCTTCCTGGATTGGGTAAACAACAGAGGCGGCGCCCAGGCGACTGACAATTGTTCGGATCCCGGTGATCTGACCTGGCAGGCCTTTAATGCCGGAACCAATATCCCGCCATCCTTTACTGTCAATGCCTGCCCGGCGCCCAACGGAGCATTGATCATGCAACAGGTTGATTTTATTGTAACGGATGAATCGGGCAATTCGGATACCACCACGGCGGTGTTTACCGTGATCGACAATACCCCGCCTTCCATCCAGATCTGTTCGCCCGACCGGATTGTACCGGCCGACCCCGGGCAATGCAGCGCTACAGTCGAACTTATTCCTCCCGTCATTGAGGAAAACTGTGCCTTTTCCAATACCGCCGTCTCCCTGAGCGGGTCGGCCCCGATTACCAGTTCCGCCTCACCCGGTCAGGAAGGCAGCACCCCCGTGGATCCGATCCAGATCGACCTGGCGGTCGGGCATCCGCTCCCCGTCAATGCAGCGGCAGCCGGAACACTGGTGCTTACCCTCAACAATGCGGACGCAGAAGAGCCCACCGAATTTTTTAACCTTTATACGGAAAACGGGGCTTTGGTCGGCGTTTCAGCCTTCACCCCGGCGCAATGCGGCCAGTCCACCGCCATGTTTACCATACCGGTTGCCACAATCAACCAGATGGCCCTGGACGGGGTGATCACTTTCCTGCTGGAGCCCAATATCCCTGTCGGCCAGGATGGTAAATTTGCCATCAATGCCATTTGCGATCCCGCAGGATCGGTGACCCTCGACCTCACGTTTGATGCCAAAGATATTGACGGCATTGTTTACGAATACCGGGTAAACGAGGATGCCAGGGTTGCCGTCAATCCGGTCGGACCCGCTACGGTTCTGCTCGATCTTGGCGTGCATACCATTACTTATTTTGCGACGGACTGTGGAGGGAATACCGATAGCTGTTCTTACCAGGTAACCGTTGTGGATCAGGAAGCGCCCGTAGCGATTTGCCCGCCGGATGTTGTCCTGGCGGTTGCCGCTGATTCGTGCAGCGCTACTTTCACCTTGCCTTTGCCGGTTGGCGCCACTGATAACTGCGCTGCTTTTAATACCTTCAGCCAAACCCGGCCCGGCGACACAACGGCTGCCCGGCTGACCTTTACCTTTGATCCTAATCTCACAGGATACCTTGCAGATGATAAAACTTTTGTTTTCACAGGTGTTTCTGCCAATGCATATGATCCCGTAACCCTGACCCTGGACCTGCAAGGGGATTTTACCGGTACCCTTGCAGAGGCGCTCATCTACGGAGACGACGACGTTTTGCTCGGCTCAACTTCCTCCGGCGTCGCGAATTGCGGAACACCGGGGCAAATGACCCTGAACATTCCTGCAGCGACGTTCAATACCTGGGCCGCTGACGGAACCGTGAACTTCCGCTTTGAACCCAAACCGGTACCGGTACCGCCGGGGGCGCCGGGCGACGGGGTCAATCCTTGCAGCCCCGTAACGGCGAACGGACAAAGCGATACCCTTAGCTACGTTTTTGCCACCCTGGCCTACAGCCAGTCCATGCCGGCCTATTTTGCCGGAGGGGCAACAACGATTCCGCTGACGGCCACAACACCGCCGGATTTCAAGCCGACGCATACCTTTAACCTGGGTGAAACCGAGGTCTCTTATGTGATGAGCGACGTTGCCGGGAATCTTGACACCTGTTCTTTCACAGTGACGGTGGAAGACACTACCCCGCCGGTAGCCCGCTGCAAACCGCTGGGCGGCTTGCCGATCAATCCCTCCGGCCTGCAGGTAGAAGTTTTTGATGTTTCAGATGTTGACAATGGGAGCACGGACAACTGTTCGATTGCCAATATGTTCCTGACGCCGAATACCTTTACCTGCGGAGATGCCGGAACGCCGGTCAACCTTACCCTGACGGTAGAAGACGGCTCAGGCAATGTTCATACCTGCAATACCACGCTTGCCCTGACCCTCCAGGGGCCTGCTCCGGCGGCCAATTCGGGTCTTTGCGGAGGGGATACCCTGTATTTATTTGCCAACCCGCCTGCGCCGGGCAGCGCCGCCTATACTTACAAATGGCGGCGGGCGAGTAACCCCGGGTCGGTTTTTTCCACCCTCGAAAACCCCATTATTCCGAATATTGATCCCTCTTATGAAGATTTCTATATTGTTGAAATAACCGGCATTTATAACAATTCCTGCTCGGCAGAGGCTTCGTTATTTGTCGAGATCAATGACCTTGCCATCCAACCGGTGGTGACTTCGGCGCCGGTGGTCTGTACCGATGAGCCGATCGTATTGAATTTCCAGGGAAATATTCCGAATGCCAATAATCTGATGTTCCATTGGTACCAGGGAATATCGCCCAATGGGGTATTGGTCGGGAGCACCCCCGGGCCATCCATCACGATACCGGGTATCCACCCTGCCGGGCAAGTAACTTACTATGTCACGGTTTCGGGAGACGGCTGCACCTCTCCGCCTTCTTTGCCGGTATCGGTCAACCGGGTGGTGAAACCCGTTGCTCAGGTCTCATTTGCAGAGGCGACCCTCTGCGCCGGCGAAACGGTCATGCTGGGAACGCCGGTTACCGGCCAGGGGCTGACCTACGAATGGACGGGACCCGACGGGTTTTCCTCCGCCCAGCAATTCCCGGTTTTAGGCCCCGTCACAGCAGCCAACGCCGGGTATTACTATTTGCGCATCATTCGCAACAACGGATGTTACTCCAACCAGGATTCGATCCTGGTCAATGTCAAACCCAAACCTGCGACGCCAACGCTGCTGAGCAACTCCCCGATCTGCTCAGGAGCAAGTTTGATCCTGACGACCCCTTCGAATGGTTTCAGTTCTTATCAATGGCTTAAACAAGGCGGTAACCCGGTAACCACCGGGATCCCTTCCTTCACGATCAATAATGCGAATACGGTCAACAGCGGGGTCTGGCAATTGTCCGTCACGCAAAACGGGTGTACGTCCGACCTGTCTGCGCCGGTCAACGTGACGGTTAACCCCACACCGGTGGCCGGTGCGGCGGCAGCTCCGGCGTCTGTTTGCATCGGAGGCGCCCTTCAATTGATCGGTTCTTCCAACCTGAACAACGTCTCTTACCGATGGACCGGCCCAGGCATCCAGCCGATCAATACCCAGAGCCCGGTCATTCCGGCCGCAGATCTGGTGAATGACGGCCTGTTCACTTTGCGGGTTACCTCCCAGGCCGGTTGCGTGGACACGGCCACGGTGAACGTCGATGTATTACCGGGCATTACCAGTGTTGATATCAGCGATGATGCGCCCGCCTGTCTGGACGGACTTACGGACATCCATCTCGCCGCAACCGTTCTGCCGGCCGACAACGGCTCTTATACCTATATCTGGCGCAAAGGGAATGAAACCCTATCCAACCAGTCGACACTGACCCTGCCCAACGCGACAGCGGCCTCCAGCGGAAATTATATGCTGGAAGTCAAAACCGCTCAGGGATGCTCGCAGATCAGTACCTATATCCTTGACCTCAAAAACCGGCCGAATACGCCTGTCGAACCCTTTAACCCGCAAAACAAGACCGCTTTCTGCGTCGGTGAGCAAATTGTATTGAGGACAAACGATTACAGCAACCAGGGCGCCAACGTTGAATACTATTGGGTGCGCACACCCGGTGGAAACCCTGTCCTGACCACCACACGGGAATTTGTGATTCCAAGTGCGGGGATCAGCGACGGAGGCCAGTATTCCGTTTACGTAGTGGTAGATGGGTGCGCTTCGGCGCCGTCCACCAACGCCAATATTCAGGTCGGCGCCATTCCCTCGGTTGCAGCTCTCAGCAATAGCCCGGTCTGCCGCGGTGAAATGATCCAGTTTGAGGCGACTTCCGGCCAGGGCGCCACTTTTGCCTGGGGCGGCCCCAATTCCTTTAGCTCGGCTCTCCAGACACCCGCCAGGAATTCTAGTCTGCAAAGCGCCGAATTCGGGATTTACCACGTGGTAGCTACCGTTAACGGTTGTAAATCGGATACCGCTTATGTAGAGGTGCGCGTCAAACCCAGACCGGCCAAGCCGGTGGCATTTGCCGAACCGGCCCTGTGCATCAGCAGCGATAACGCTGTTCTTTTCCTGGGGGTCGACACGGTGAGCGCTACCAATAACGCCACCTATTCCTGGTACCTGAACAGTACGGGGAGCCCGGCGCTGGGCCCGCCGACTCCGGACCTGGTCTTCCCGATGACCAATTTCAGCGGCATCAACAACGGAACGTATCCGTTTTTTGTGGTTGCCAACCTCGAGGGGTGCGCTTCCGAACCTTCCGCCCCCTTGAATGTGGCGCTGAATACCATACCGGGCAATCTGCCTTTTGCGGGAAGGGATACTTCCACTTGCTTCGATCAAATTATGCTCTCCGCTGCCGCCCCTTCCATCGGAACCGGTGTGTGGACCCAGACAGGCGGCCCATCCGGAGTTTTCATTGCGAATCCGGATAAAGCCCTTACGCCGGTACAGGGGCTGACCATGATCGACAGTGCATATACTTTCCGCTGGACCCTTTCCAACGGCGCATGTATCGATTATGCGTTCGACGAGGTGAGCATTCTGGTAACCAGGGGAGAGCTTTCCAATGCCGGGGAAGACATCCTTGCCTGCGAGGGCGAGGTGATCAACCTGAGCGGGAATCCGGCTATGGGCGTCACTGCGGAGGGCATGTGGTCGCAACCTCCGGCCCAGGAGATTCTGGGAGTAGTCATAGAGGATCCGGGCGACCCGAATACCCTGCTCACCGGTTTGGAGCCCGACAACCTGTATACCTTTACCTGGACCATTTCCAGCGAATGCGGTACAGAATCCGATTTTGTTTTTGTCACAATCTCCGACCCGAACCCGGATGCCGGGGATGATTTCATCGTTTGCAACAGTGACAAGACGACCTCACTGAGCGCAGCCGAACCTACGCTGGGCAGCGACGGCTTATGGGAAGTCCTCACGCAGGGGGTGATCATTTCAGAACCGGCTAAACACAATACCGGCGTCCAGAATCTCCAACCCGGCGAAAACCGTTTCGTGTGGAGCATCGACGACGGTATTTGCGGCGCCGGTTCGAAGGATACCGTTGTGGTTTTTTATAAAATACCGCCGGACCTTGAAACGGATGTTTTCAATGTAGGATTCCAGGAAGCCGAAGAAGTGGATTTGCTGGCCAATGACCAGGTTCCGCCGGGGTCGACGGTCAGTATTCTGAACGGCCCCCTGAAAGGTGAAATTTCGGGTACCGGAAATGGCATTTATGTTTACACGCCGGGTTTCAATGTGGTGGGTTCCGACCAGGTCGTTTATGAGGTGGCCAGCGAAGGTTGTGTAACGGCTTTGGCGACGGCAACCTTTTTGATCGGCGAAAACGCCGCCCTGGAAGCGCCCAATATCATTACACCCAATGGTGACGGGATCAACGACGAATTTGTGGTTCCGGGATTGCTGGATCCCGGCGCATTTCCGCAGAGCCAGGTCCTGATCTTCAACCGGTGGGGGGATGAGGTTTTTCGTTCCAACAAACCTTATCAGAACAATTGGGACGGCCGGTTCAGCGGAGAAGACCTTCCGGCAGACACGTATTTTTATATTATTGATCTGGGCAATGGAGAACCTGCCCAAACCGGTTTTGTCGTGATTCAAAGATAAAACAAAAGGGACGCCCCGGGGCGTCCTGTTTTTTAACCCAAAAACAGCTTGATACCATGCAAAAGTTCTATATACTCCTGCTTTTCTGCGGTCTTTCGGTTGCGCTTCCTGCGCAACAGGAAGAACAATACACCCAATTCATGTATTACAAGCTTGGGCTGAACCCGGGGTACGCCGGCAGCCAGGACGGAGCGGTCATTTCGTTGCTGGCGCGTCAGCAATGGGCCGGGCTTGAAGGGGCGCCGCAAACCCAGCTGGTCACCTTCAATATGCCGTTGTTCAACAGGAAAGTAGGTGTCGGCGGCACAATAGCCAGGCATACCATCGGTTTTTTTGAACGATATACCGCCGAAGCGATTTATGCTTACCGCCTGCGTATCGGACGAGGCGCGCTGGCCATCGGAGTACAGGGGTCCGTCCGTTTTTTGCGCGCCAATTTCAACAAAGCCGTAGCCACCCAGCCGGTATCCGTCGATGGCGCCATACCGGGAGATTATCAAAGCAAGTACGTGCCCAATTTTGGCGCCGGCCTTTATTACAGCGACCACCAGTTTTTCCTCGGTATTTCGGCGCCGCGACTGTTGACCAATAATATCGACCTCGCGGATGAAGAAGGGGTCTTGTCCAGGGAAGTTACCCATATTTACGCCATGGGCGGGCTTGTCTTCGGGCTGAGCGATAAAGTCAAATTGCAACCCCAGGTATTGCTCAAATACGTGAAAGGGGCTCCTTTTGATGCCGACGCCAATGTGAACTTCATCTTTAACGACCGGTTCACCCTCGGCGCAAGTTACCGGCTCGGCGGCTCCAAAAGAAGCGGAATAGGCGAATCCATTTCCGGGCTGGCGGGATTCCAGATCAATGAAAACCTGTTTTTCGGAGTAGCCTACGACGCTACCTTGTCTGAATTGCGCAGGTACAATAGCGGTACATTTGAAGGCGTTCTCCGGATTAACGTGGGAGGACGCTCTGACGAAGGCGGTATCATCATCACGCCGCGTTTTTTTTAACCAACGGCGCCGGCCGTTAACCTAAAAACCAAGCCTATGGGAAACCGGGCCCGGATCACTTTTTTTCTGCTGGGCGTTTGCCTCGCTCTTGGCGCTCAGCCGTCGGGGAAACGTGGTTTTGAATCCCTTTACCGCCGTGAGGATGGCCAGGGCGAAATCATTTTGCGGAATGCGTCCATGATCAATACGGAAAACCGGGAGTTTTCCCCCGCCCTTTACGAAAATGTGCTGGTATTTGTCTCCCAGCATAAGAGTGGCCCGGTGGATTTGAAAAGCGGGGAAACCTACCTCGAATTGTTTTATTCGGAAATGGACCCCAACGGTGTTCCTCAGAAAAGGGAAAACTACAGTCTGGAGATCAATTCCGAACTCAACGAAGGGCCGCTGACTTTCAGCAGGCAGGGCGACCGGATTTATTTTACACGCAATAATATCCTGAAGGGAATTGCTAAAAAAAATACAAGGGGGCAAAACGTCCTGAAGATTTTTGAGGCTACCCGGGGGGATTACGATTGGGAAAATGTCAGAGAGTTGGCTTTCAACAATGATGACTTTTCCTGCATGCATCCGGCCTTGTCGCCGGATGGGAAAAAACTGTTTTTTGCCTCCAATATGCCGGGCGGATATGGCGGCATGGACCTTTATTTTGTGGAACAGATCGGCAATTCCTGGTCCAAACCCATTAACCTGGGCGCCGAGATCAATACCGAAAAGAATGAAGTTTTTCCCTTTTTCCACGAGAGCGGATTACTTTTTTTTGCCTCCGACGGCCCAAAAGGTTTTGGCGGGCTTGATCTTTTTCTGATTGATATTTCCGGAAGAAAATGGGGCAAGGCACTGAACCTGGGTGAACCTTTTAATTCTGTTAATGACGATTTTGGGTTGGCGCTGACCACAGATGGCAAAAAAGGCTATTTTTCTTCCAATCGCGAAGGCGGCGCCGGAAAGGATGATATCTACTATTTTGAAGCGCCGCTTGGCATCAGGGGAATGGAAATACCCGACCTGATCCCTGTCCTGATGACGGTATATGACCCGCAAGCCAGCAAAAGAGTGCCGGGGGCCGATGTCCGGATTTTTGAACGGGCCGCCGACGGGCTGGTGGATAATGAATCGCTCTATGACCTTGAACTGATGCCGGATGCCGCCAATCAGACCGAACTGAATTTCAGGCTCGTCCGAAAAAAAGAAGCAGAACTCGGCGACCCCAAAGCGGTGACCAACCGCAACGGGGAAGCGGTAATCCAGGTTGAATCGGGAAAATCTTACCTCATTCTGGTTTCAAAACCCGAGTATAATACCCGCGAAGTCATCTATTCGCTGGAAGACGGCGAACCTCCGCGGCCGATCGAAGTCCTCCTCGATCCCAGCAATTGCATGTCTTTGAATGGTAAGTTACTGGTTGACAAAAACAACCAGCCTGTTCCGAACGCGCTGGTCAGGGTGTTCAATCAATGTACCGGAACCCATGAAACACTCCGGACCAACCTGGACGGCGAATTTGTAGCTTGCCTGGAATTGGGCTGCGACTTTACCATACAAGCTGAAAAAAACGGGTACAACAAACAGGAAACCCAGATTTCAACGGTAAAGATCCGGGGAAGCCGCTCGGTTGATGTTGAGCTGAAACTTTCTCCGCTTTCCGAAATGGCGATCCGCGAACCCATCACGGAGGGTACGGTCATCGTGTTGCAAAATCTATATTATGACTTCAACAAATCCGCTATCCGAAAAGGAGAAGCCAGAGATCTTGAAGCGCTGGCCCGCATGATGAAACAATACCCGAGTATGGAAATCGAATTGATGGCCTATACGGATTCCAGGGGAGATGACGATTATAACCTGCAGTTGTCCCTCCGTCGGGCGGAATCTGCCAAACAATTCCTGGAGCAGCGGGGCATCCAGGCCGGCCGCATTAAGGCCATCGGCTATGGGGAAGCTTTTCTCCGCAACCATTGTGGCAATGACGTTCCTTGTACCGAAGAGGAGCACCAGTTTAACCGGCGGACTGAAGTCAAGATCATTAAAATTGATGAATCCGTCGATATCTTTTTCAAGCGGGATTAGAGCCGGTACAAAATTTGCCCGGTTGCCGGAAAACAGGTATATTGAGGTCATAAACCAGATTATTCACCAAATCCTGACCAACATGGCAGTTTTGAAAGTCATTGAAATCCTCGCCGATTCAACCCTGAGTTGGGAAGATGCGACCAGGAAAGCGGTTGCGCGCGCTGCTGCAAGTGTAAAACATATTCGCTCGGCTCACGTCCAAAGTCAAAGCGTTACGGTAAAAGACGGCCAGGTGGATACCTTCCGGGTGAACCTCAAAATTTCGTTTGAGGTTGAATAAAAATATACCGGGCCTTCCCGGTTTCTTCAAGGCTGACACCCTGAATTTTCTGCGTAAAGTGACCCTGCCAAGGATCTGGAATGCGACCCTGGTGTTGTGTTCGTATTACCTCACCCGCTGGAGTGGCAAGGCTGTTCAGTGGGGGCGCCCCCTGACGCTGAGTTTTGAACCCACCACAGCCTGCAACCTCCGATGCCCGGAATGCCCAAGCGGACTCAGGGCTTTTTCCCGCCCCACCGGCAACCTTAAGGCTGATTTTTTCCGTCAGACCATTGATCAGTTGCAGAACCGGCTGATCTGGCTGATCTTTTATTTTCAGGGTGAACCCTATATCAATCCGGATTTTCTGGAAATGGTGCAGTATGCCCGTGAAAAAAAATTGTATACCATCACGTCTACCAACGGGCATTTTCTCAATGACCAAAACGCGCGCCGAACGGTGGTTTCGGGCCTCGACCGCATCATCGTTTCGGTAGATGGCGTTACCCAGGCGGTTTATCAGCAGTACAGGATCGGCGGCGATCTGGAAAAAGTTCTTCAAGGCATCCGGAATCTGGTCAGGTGGAAACGAGAACTCAGATCGGTCACACCGCATATCATCCTGCAGTTTCTGGTGGTTCGCCCCAATGAACATCAGATCCCGGAGTTGTTTGAACTGGCAAAAGAACTTGGCGCAGATGAGGTCAAGCTCAAGACCGCGCAACTCTACGATTACAGGAACGGTCACCCGCTGATGCCCGAACATGAAAAATTTTCCCGGTATGAACGGCTGCCCGACGGCAGCTACAGGGTAAAACATGCCCTCCACAACCATTGCTGGAAACTCTGGCACGCAAGCGTGGTCACCTGGGACGGCAAAGTAGCCCCATGTTGTTTCGACAAGGACGTACAACACCGGTTGGGCGATTTGAGAAAACAATCTTTCGGTGAAATCTGGAAAGGAGAAGCCTACCGCAACTTCAGAAAAAAATTGTTGAAAGGCAGGGACCAGATCGATATTTGTACCAATTGCACGGAGGGGTGCAAGGTTTGGCGGTAAATTGAAGTCGTAAGTTGCTAGTCGTAAGTCGTAAGTCTGTTCAGTGCTTACGACTAGCAACTTATGACTTACGACTAAGCACCAAGGTAATGTTTGAGCAGCTTGCTTCGATTAGCGGAGCGAAGTTTGTTGATGGCTTTATCCTTGATTTGGCGCACCCTTTCCCGGGTCAGGCCGAATTTATCGCCGATGTCTTCCAAAGACATGGGATGTTCGATGCCGATTCCGAAATAAAGTTTGATGACGTCGCATTGGCGGTCGGTCAGCGTTGCGAGGGAACGTTCAATTTCGCGGCGGAGCGATTCGATGTATTCCAGGGCGGTATCCGTACCGGGCGTGCCCGAATTTTCAAGAACGTCCAGCAATGAGTTGTCTTCGCCTTCAACAAAGGGGGCGTCCATGGATACGTGGCGGGCTGCTACCCCCAGGGTTGTTTCAACCTCTTCCGCGGGAATTTCCAGGAGTTCTGCCAATTCCTCAGGAGAAGGTTCGCGCTCGTATTCCTGTTCCAGTTCGGAAAACGCTTTATTGATTTTGTTCAGCGAACCGACCTTGTTCAGGGGAAGGCGCACAATCCGGCTTTGTTCTGCCAATGCCTGGAGAATGGATTGGCGGATCCACCACACTGCATATGAGATAAATTTGAAACCTCTGGTTTCATCAAATCGCTGAGCTGCTTTTATCAAACCCAGGTTGCCCTCGTTGATCAGATCGCTGAGGGATAAACCCTGGTTTTGGTATTGTTTTGCTACGGAAACAACGAAACGAAGGTTAGCTTTGGTCAGTTTCTCCAAAGCTACCTGGTCCCCTTGTTTGATCCGTTTTGCCAACTCCACCTCCTCTTCCGGTGTCAACAGGTCAACCTTGCCGATTTCCTGCAAATACTTTTCCAGTGACTGGCTCTCACGGTTGGTGATAGACTTCGTGATCTTAAGCTGTCTCATCTAGGCAACACTTTTTAATATAAAGTTCAAATGGATTCAAAAAGTTTTAATGAAATACGGGATAGGCTGGAAAATTTTCTTTGGCGACGGGCAACGGGTTCGCAAGTAACACGCCTTTTGATCGTGATTTCGATTCATGAAAATGGTTTAAAGCCGGTTTAAGGCGCAAAGTTACATCAAAAGAACACGCTTGTCAATAGGAAGGTTCATAAAAAAATTTGGATCCTGTTTTCAGAACTGTTTGATTATCAAAGAAAAAAAGGATTTTTTTTGAAAAAAAAGTTCTTTGTTTGGATAAATCAATTTTTTACTCTTAATTGTGGGGCATTGGCGCAAGGAACTGATACATAATTGTTTCGGCTTTTTTTGGCCAAATGTCGATCAAGCAAAAGTTCCTTATGGATAGAATACAAGTTACGTTAGAATTTCTTTTCAGAGCCTCTCCGACCATTTTATATACCTTCATTACTACACCCGCATGCCTTATCCGGTGGTTTTGCGATGGTGTGGATATTCGGGGGAATACTTATCTTTTTTCCTGGGGCGGAAGTACCGAGGAAGCCGAATTGATCGATGATATTGAGGAAGAGCTGGTGCGTTTCCAGTGGGAAAACGCTGAATCCGATGAAGAATTCCTGGAATTCCGGATTTCGGAGGCGCCGGTTACCGGAGAAACGATCCTTCATATTACCGATTACTGCGACGCCGACGAAAAGGAAGACCAGAAACGGTACTGGGATACCCTGATGCAGGAACTTCGCAAGGAGACGGGGGGGTGAGTCGGTTAAAAAGTTGGCAGTTGGCAGTTTGCAGTTGGCAGGTTTCTGAACGTAATGAAACCTGCCAACTGCAAACTGTTAGACTGAAGGACTGGATCTACTGCAAAGTCACTTCTCTTTCTTCCACCATTTTCCGGATGTTGATCAGGGCGTAACGCATGCGGCCCAGGGCGGTATTGATGCTTACCCGGGTCAGCTTCGCGATCTCTTTGAAGCTCATATCGGCGTAGTGGCGCAGGATAACAACTTCGCGCTGTTCGGGTGGAAGCATATCCACAAGATGGCGGATTTTGTCGTGTGTCTGGCTGCGGATGATGCGTTGTTCCGCATTATCGTCGCTGACATGAAGGACGTCAAAAATATCGAAGGTTTCCGTTGGCGAAACCTGCGGCCGGCGTTTGTTCCGGCGGAAATAATCCACACACATGTTGTAGGCAATTCGCATTGCCCATTGCAAAAACTTGCCTTCGTGGTTGTATTTACCCTTGCGAAGGGTATCGATAATTTTGATGAAAACTTCCTGGAAAATATCCTCGGCAAGGCTTTGTTCCTTGACAAAAAGATAGATGGAGGTATAAATCTTGTGCTGATGGCGATTCAACAGTTCTTCGAAAGCGCGCTCGTCTCCTTCCAAATAACGAGCAATCAGTTGTTGATCATTGATCTGATCACTAAGCGGCATAACTTGCATGACTAAATAATTTTAGTTATGGGATCGAATGAAATTATTTAGTGTAGAAGTTATACTCTATAAACTGTTGATTGTGGTGAAGAATTCCGGACTAAAACCGGGTATTGAAAGCCCAAAGATAACCTCAACTTTTTGAAACGACCAAGCCTGTGTGGGTTTTTTTTATAATTTTAACAAAAAATTAACGGGAACTGTAAAATATTTGTTAGTCCCGGTGCAAAAAAGCGGATGAATGTACCAGGTCTGCGTGTTCGGAAGGTAAAAAAAATGGGAATGAGGGGATTTGGCAAAATTTTATTCTAATTAGTTTTTTTTCTTGTTTCAAGGTCTGTTTATTTCCTTTTGACCTTATTGTTTTTGTAATCGGCAAAAACGAGGCTGCCCAGCCCCTGCAGGCCCGAATAAAAGGCTTTTCCGTTGTTGGCGCGTGTAAAGGCGTCTACAAAGTTGACCAGCCAGGGGTCCTGGGCGATCATAAAGGTGGTAACCGGGATCTGGAGTTTGCGGCATTGCATGGCCAGGCTCAGGGTCCGGTTGACGATCGTTTTGTCGAGGCCGTAAGGGTTTTTATAATAGCGTTTGCCCTTTTTGATGCAGGTGGGTTTACCGTCGGTGATCATAAAGATCTGTTTATTGGGTGTTCGCCGCCGGCGCAGAATATCCATCGACAGTTCCAGCCCTGCAACCGTATTGGTATGGTAAGGGCCCACTTCAAGGTAAGGCAGGTCTTTGATCTCGATCGGCCAGGCGTCGTCGCCAAATACGATGACATCCAGGGTATCTTTGGGGAATTGGCGGGTAATGTACTCGGCCAATGCCATCGCCACTTTTTTGGCCGGGGTGATCCGGTCCTCGCCGTAAAGGATCATGGAATGAGAAATGTCGATCATCAATACGGTGCTCATCTGGCTTTGAAAATAGGTTTCGTAGACCTCCAGGTCGTCCTGGCTGATCTTAAAATCGTCGATGCCGTGGTTGATCTGGGCATTCCGGAGGGATTCCGAAACGGCGAGGTTGTCGAGTTGGTCGCCAAACTCAAAAGGCCGGAAATCAGCTGTAAATTCATCGCCCCGGCCTCCGTAGCGGGTGCTGTGGTTTCCGCGTTTGGTCTTTTTGATTTGGCCGAACACGTCGTCGAGGGCTTTTTTGCGCAAGGCGATCTCCATTTTTGACGAAGGCTTCAGGCCGCTGCCGCCAGCGCCCCGGTCGCCCTGTTGACGGATATAACCCTGATCGATCAGATCCTGAATAAAATCGGCAATACCGTAATCTGGCGTGGTCAGATCATATTCTTTGTCCAACTGTGTCAGCCAGGAGAGGGCCTCTTCCACATTGCCGGAAGTATGCAGGAGCAGTTCCTGAAAAATTTTGAGCAATTTTTCGAAAGGAGATCCGCTGTTTTTGCCAGGAACAAATTCTGAAAACCGCCAGCCCGTCATAATTTATGGGATAATTTCGCAACAATTTTTAACCAGCCCGAGGTAATCAGGCCGGTCAGAAACCAGTTTGTGAATAAATTCTTCCTTGATCTCTCCCTCCTGGAGGATAAAAACGCCGGGCATCTGAAAGCCGTCGCCAACCTGAAGGACTTCGCCCCCGCCCTTAACACCGGATTGAAAACCCTTGATCCAGGTCTGCAGCCCGAACAACTGGGTCATGGTACCTTTAGTGAGCCCGAATGCAGCGTAAAACTGGCAGGCCGGATCACTGATATGGACTATATCGGATAGATTGTAACGAAGGAAGTAACGTTCCGCTGTTTCATTGTCTGCCATATGCACCAAAACGATCCTGGCGCCCAGATTTTCGATAGCTCCTCTTTTTTTGGAAATCTCATTGAGGGCCTCCCGGCAAAAAACACAGCCCAAAGGGCGCAAAAACACCAGCATTACCGGCTGCTGAAAGGAGAGTTTAAGCAGGTTGGTACCGCTGTTGGTTTGCATTTGCTGCAAGATTCCGGCGTCGATGGTGTGGGTAAACATAAGATCAGGTTTGATAAGATCCCAAGATAATAAAAACGAAAGATCCTTCCGCAGAAAAAAGAAATCCTTCAATATTTGAATTGACAACGGTATAAACATCCTGATTCCAGGAAAGGTTCTCTATTTCAGCGGCAAAACGGCTTCTTCTTTGGTCTGGCTCAGCTTTTTGTTTTTTTGCAGGAGCAATGCAATGGTCGTATGCTGCCGCAGGGATTCGATCCAGGAAATAAGGTCGATGTATTTCAGTGCCTTGCTCTCATAAGGATCTTCTTTCAGCGCTTCCAGTTCCATCAGGTTTTTTTCCAAAATCCTGGGATGATCCGATACGGGTTTTGAGGTCAGTTGGCGCAACAGGGTCAATGCCTTTTTTTGAGATTGGCTCACATCCCTGCCTTTTGATAGCAGGCGCTGCAGGGCGGTTGTCCTGTAGTCCAGCAGGGCAAACTGCCCCAGTTGGTAGCGGCAAAGTAATTCCAGCAGGTGCGCGTTGTAATGCAAGTCTTCCCGCAGGAAGGACCGGTTTTGCAGGATGCTGTCCAGTTCGTCCAATGCTTCGTCAAAATGGCCGGTTGCAAAGGCCAGGCAGGCAAATTTATAATGGAATAACATCAGCCGGTGTTCATCCAGCAAGTCTTCGTGGAAGGCAAGTTCTGCCCTGATTTCCGGTATCAGGAAATAACCTTCCTGAAAAGATTTCGACAATAAATGACCGTTCAGTTGTGATAAAGCCAGGTATTGAAAGGCAATATGCCGGCTCACCGGCGTGAATTGTTCCATCATTTCCTGTACAAAAAGTTCAAACTCCTCCAGATAGCGCGCATAATATTTATTGTCATCGATCAGGAACTGGAAAACGAGCAGGTAATAAAGGCCCCGCATATACAGATCGGGGTCTTTTTCCTTCATTTGGGGGTTTAGCCGGAAGAGCCCGACCCATTCGGAAGCATTTTCTTTGGCTGCCTTCAAATTGAGGAGGATATAATTGAACCACATCCGGGATTGAAAGCGGTTGATCTTTTCGAAAAAGGTGCCGACCGTTTCGAGGCGGCGGGGCAGGGGCTGCATTTCTTCCCAAAGATTTTCCACCAGTTTTTTTTCATCCGGGGTTTTGGCGTGGCCCTGGTCGATATAATGCCCCTGGATCTGGATATTGAGGTTGCTCAGTTCGCTGGAGGCGAGGGTTACTTCGCTGCGATGTGTGGAGTCGACCAGGAGCTGGTCCATTTTCCGGCCTTCCTGCCTGGACCGGGTGATGTGCCGGGATTCGATGAATTTCTGAAATTCGAGGATTTCCAGGTGGAGGATATCCTGATGGTGTGTTTCGGCAGTGTCTTTGATGCGCTCCAGGATGCGCAGGCTTTCCATATAAAGGCCTTTGCTGTACAGAATGCGGGCAAAATCCAGTTGTTCCCGGATCTGGATGTCGATATTGTTCTGGATATTGATCAGGCGCAGGCTGGTGAGCAATTGTTTGAAGAGGTGGCGTTTCAGGTGAGGCAAATTGGATCTGTTGATGCCCTCCAGCCGGTCGACCAGCAAGTCGTCGTCATATTCTGCAATTTTGTCCAAAGCGTCGAACAACTGCAGGAATTTGCGCTCCTGGCTGCTCATCGTCCGGTTGGCGTACAACCGGAAATGGCGCTTTTCAGCCTTCGAAAGCGATTTTATTAACCTGAACAGTTGGTCCTTTGAATGATTGGACATGTCAAACTTTTAAACGTTAATGTGTTGATTGTCAGTTTTTTATTTTAAATTTCTTTGGTTTTGACATCAAATAGGTTTCGTAAAATCGGTTAGGACCAATGGCAAAGAGGCGTTTACATTTGCATAACATTTCGCCAAATGCTCAAACAGACGAAATCAGATGTGCAGGCATAACCGGCCGAAATGAACAACAAAAATAATAAATAAACATGAAAAAGATTGAGGCTATCGTACGCCTGTCCCGTTTCGACCGGATCCGAGATACTTTGGCAGAAATCGGCGTGAACTTTTTCACTTTGTCCGAAGTCAAGGGATTTGGTTTGCAAAAGGGGGAGAAGCTGGTGTACCGGGGAAGCGTTTACGATTCGGATTACATTGCACGTCTCCGTTTGGACATCATTTGCGGGGAAGATAAAGTAGATCCGATCATCGATGCGATTGTTTCCGCAGGCCGTACCGGTGAGGTCGGCGACGGTAAGATCATCGTATATGACATTGACCAGGTTGTCCGGATCAGGACTTCCGAAACAGGCGCCGCCGCCATCTAGGCCGGCAGCCTGACCATCGCGGCTTCCCTGCCGCTCCATTTCCCTGCCCGATACCATAATCCAGATTGATCCAAGGTTGCGCCCTTTTTCAGGCGCCCGGGGATTCTATATCATCAATTGGTTTAACCGAAACAATAAAAATACTATGGATCAAGCGCTATTTACAGCAAATAATACCTGGATGTTGATCTCAACTGCACTGGTTTTTATCATGCATATGGGGTTTGCCACACTGGAGTCCGGGTTGGTGCAGAAAAAAAATGTGGTCAACATTCTTTTCAAAAATACCATGATTGTGGCCATCGGGTTGCTGACCTACTATATAATGGGGTTCAACCTCATGTATCCGGGAGCGGATTATGCGGGTGGGCTTTTTGGATTCAGCGGTTTTGGCATCGGATCTCCTGAAGGCGACGCCGGCGCCATTGCCTATGCAAGCGGCAAATACACTTACTGGACGGATTTTATTTTTCAGGGGATGTTTGCTGCGACTGCTACAACCATCGTATCCGGCGCTGTGGCAGAACGGATCAAACTGAATTCATTCCTGTTATTCGCAACCATTTTTGTCGCGATCAGTTACCCCATCACCGGTATGTGGAAATGGGGTGGCGGCTGGCTGAATGCCGCAGGGTTTTATGATTTTGCGGGTTCTACGCTGGTTCACGCCGTCGGTGGTTGGGCAGCGTTGGCCTCTGTAATCCTGTTGGGCGCCCGGCGTGGAAAATACGGGCCAAAAGGGCAGGCAAACGCCATTCCGGGGCATAGTATGCCTTTGGCGACCATGGGGGTATTTTTCCTTTGGTTCGGTTGGTTCGGCTTCAACGGGGGGTCTGTCTTAAGCGCCGACCCTACGGCGGTGTCTCTTGTTTTTGTGACGACATCACTGGCTGCTGCGGCAGGGGCTGTCGGCGCCTATTTTGCATCCCATCTGCTGTTTAAGAACCACGACCTGTCTATGGTGCTCAACGGTATTCTGGGTGGCCTGGTGGGTATTACAGCCGGCGCTGACCAAATGGGGCCCGGCGAAGCGATCCTGATCGGCGGCATAGCGGGGATTATCATTCCTTTTGCTGTAGTCTTTTTTGATCGCATCAGAATTGACGACCCTGTAGGCGCTACGTCGGTACACCTCGTTTGCGGGATATGGGGCACGTTGGCGGTCGGCATATTCGGCAAAATGGCCAGCCTTCAACAGTTGTGGATACAGCTTTACGGCACCCTGACGATCGGCGCCTTTACTTTCGCTTTCGCTTTCGCCCTGATGTTCATCATCAAAAAAACCATGGGTATCCGGGTTTCCGAAGAGGAGGAAGCCAAAGGGCTTGATGTTGGCGAACATGAAATGAGCGCTTACGCGGATGCGATGGAAGAGGCTGCATTCAATTAAGCAACAATACTTTTTAAAATAAAAAACCCGGTGTGCGGCAACACACCGGGGCGGCGAGAAAACGGTAAACGCCTTCTCATCTAGCTGAGGCAAAGATAGTGCTTCCGGAATATTTTTCAAAAGATCAAGCGCCAAAAGTGGCCTGTTCCGGGAGCAATTGTCCGGTTTACCGTTTTCCGCGATTCATTCGCAAACCTTTTAAACTGGACAATGATGAAAATCTTACGTGCATTGCTGCTTGGCAGCTTAGGGTTTCTGTTTTACGTCACCGGGGCAAAGGCCCAGGATGGTCTCGCGGTTGCTGAAGTTAAAAACAGCGCTGAACCCGCGGTTGAAACGGTTGCAGCTGAACCGGCGGCGATCGACTCGACATCGCCTTTTTCGCTCACGGGCGCGGTTGATGCTTACTACCTGTACAGCTTTAACAAAACGCCTTTTCCGACGAGTTTCACCGGCAAACACAATTCCTTCACCCTGGGGATGGCCAATCTCATCCTCAAAAAAGAAGGAAAGGTTGGTTTTGTAGCCGACCTGGCGTTTGGTCCGCGTGCCGAGGGCGCCAACGGGTACCTGACCGAAGACGGCGGGATCACGTCACTTTCACTTATCAAACAGTTGTTTGTGACGTTTGCGCCGACCGACGGCCTCAAGTTTACCTTGGGCAACTTCTCCACCTTTGTGGGGTATGAACTGATCGACGCGCCGGGTAACGCCAATTACAGCGTGAGTTATATGTTCAGCAACGGACCTTTTTACCATACCGGTTTGAAAGCGGATATCACCCTATCGGATAATTTTGGTCTGATGGTCGGGCTCTTTAATGATACGGATACCAAAGTCGACGTGGTAAAAGGCAAACATATCGGCGCGCAGTTGTCCTATTCCGGAGAAAAACTCAGCGCATTCCTGAATTATCTGGGAGGCCGCCATACCGAATCGGACCAGATCCACCCCGAAGTGTTCAGCCATCAGGTCGACCTGACCGCATCGCTGGCTGTAACGGAAGACTTCGGCTTGGGGCTGAATACAACCACGCGTCAGTTTAAACCATCTGAAGGGACCAGCGCTTCGTGGTTCGGGACCGCGCTTTACGCAAAATACGCGGTGTCCGACGGTTTTTTGATGGCGCTTCGCGGGGAATATATCAGCGACAAGGACGGGGTCATCACAGGCCTTACCGATGGCAACCTGATCGCAGTAACCCTGTCGGGAAATATCAAGGTTGGCAACCTGACGATCATCCCGGAATTCCGGATCGACCAGGCCAACGAAGAAGGTTATTTCCTGGATCAGGACGGAAAACCCACCAAGAGCAATGCGGGCTTTCTGACGGCTGTGGTTTACAGCTTCTGACGGCCCGGTAAACAGGTTAGTCAATCATTAAAAAACTTTTAAATTAACTTTTTAGTCATGGCAAAATTTAAACTAGAGTACATTTGGCTCGACGGTTACAAACCTACACAAAGCCTTCGCAGCAAAACCAGGATTGAAAAGGATTTCAGCGGTAAGCTGGAAGATTGTCCGATGTGGTCTTTTGACGGGAGTTCTACGGAACAAGCGCCCGGCAATTCCTCCGACTGTCTGCTCCAACCCGTTGCAATCTTCCCCGATCCGGGTCGCAAAAGCGCCTATCTGGTGATGTGCGAAGTACTCACCGCAGACGGCGCCCCGCATGAAAGCAACGGGCGCGCCACCATCGACGACGACGACAACGATTTCTGGTTTGGTTTCGAACAGGAATACTTCCTCTGGGACTTGTCGATCAACAAACCTTTCGGTTTTCCCGAAAACGGGTACCCGGCGCCTCAGGGCCCCTATTATTGCTCGGTCGGGGCAGGAAAGGCCTTTGGCAGGGATATTGTTGAAGAACACCTTGACCTCTGCCTGGATGCAGGCATCAACGTCGAGGGCATCAATGCCGAAGTGGCTACCGGGCAGTGGGAGTTCCAGATCTTTGCAAAAGGCGCCAAGGCTGCCGGCGACCAGGTTTGGGTGGCGCGTTATCTCCTGGAGCGCACCGCCGAAAAATACGGCGTAGCCGTCAACTGGCATTGCAAACCGGTACAGGGCGACTGGAACGGCTCCGGCATGCACGCCAATTTCTCCAACTCCTTGCTGCGCACAGCGGGCAGCCAGGGGGTCTATGAAGAGATCCTGGAAGGGTTCAAACCTGTTATCAAAGAGCATATTGAGGTTTACGGCGCCGACAATCACCTGCGGTTGACGGGCAAACACGAAACCCAATCCATCGACAAATTCAGCTACGGTATTTCCGACCGGGGCGCATCCATCCGCATTCCCATCGCAACGGTGGAAAGAGGCTGGAAAGGTTACCTCGAAGACCGTCGTCCGAATTCGGCAGCCGACCCCTACAAGGTGGCCGGCCGGATCATCAAGACGGTTAAATCAGCTCTAGTTCCTGCATAACGATCCTGTTGATCGTTAGGGATTTGCCATAACCCACCTCGTGCCTTGCGCACGGGGTGGGCGATTTTTTTTTGATGCTAGATGCTAGATTCAAGATGCTAGATTCAAGATGCTAGATTCAAGATGCCGGCGAGCATCCAGCATCCACCACGCCTGCGGCGTGGCCAGCATCATGTATCCAGTCATTCCTTTGAAGTCTGGAAAGAGAACCGGATATTTGTTTTTATTTCCCGACCTTCTGATCCTGCGCATATGAAAAAAAATACACCGCATGTCTTTTTGCTGTTGCTGGTGACCGTGGTCACGCTGGCCTTTTTTGGCCTCATCAAGGATTTTTTGCTGACCTGTTTCTGGTCGGTGGTACTGGCTATATTGTTTCACCCGCTGTACCGCCGTATCGGGGTTGCCTTGAAAGGGCGCAAGAATGCCGCATCGGGCCTTACTTTGCTGATCATCCTTTTTATGGTCGCGACCCCTGTGGCATTCATCGGGCTGGCCATCCTGAATGAAAGCGTCAAAGTCTATGAACTGGTGAGATCCGGGGAACTGCGGCCGCAAGCCATTGTGGATTATATACAAGAACAAACCCCGGCGGTGCAAGAAACGCTGGAAAGCCTGGGGCTGGACCTTGAACAGATCCGCACTTCGCTGGCCAATGCGGCCTCCAGTATAACAAGTTCGATAGCCGGACGCGCAGTCGGTATTACACAAAATATTTTTGGTTTCCTGGTCCAGTTTTTTCTGATGCTCTATATTCTGTTCTTTTTTCTCCGCGACGGTCGGAAACTGTTGCGGCAAACGGTCCGGGCCTTTCCGATGGGCGACGAGAACGAATGGAAACTGATCAAGCGATTTTCCAGCGTTGCCCGGGCAACGGTCAAAGGCAGCCTGATCGTTGCTTTGACACAAGGTCTGATCGGCGGAATGCTGTTCTGGGTTGTCGGCATTCCGGGGGCTCCGCTCTGGGGCATGGTCATGACGGTTTTGTCGTTGCTGCCGGTCGGAAGCGGTATGGTTTGGGGCCCTGCGGCGGTCATTCTGTTTATCCAGGGACATTTCCTCAAAGCGATTGTCATCCTTGTGGTCGGCGCCCTGATCATTGGGCTGATCGACAATTTTATGCGCCCGCGCCTTGTGGGCAACGATACCAAAATGCCGGATTATCTCATCCTGCTTTCCACCCTTGGCGGACTGGCCTGGTTTGGGCTTCCGGGTTTTGTATTGGGGCCGATTATTGCAGCCCTGTTTGTCACTTGCTGGGATATTTTGGGGCATGAGTATAGATAGTTTGCCGAAGCAGCGGCTTGAGAAACTGCCGTCTGCAAAGGGCGGCGGTTGTTGTGGGAACGAGGGAAAACATCAACAATCAACAATCATCAATCATCATTCGTCAATCCAATATTTTTTGATTGATGATTGACGACTAAATGATTGATGATTATTGATGTTTAGGAGGCTGGCAGGCCGGCGCGAAGGATAAATAATCACCAGAAAAAGGTAACAAAAAGCTATAAACCCGTATCAATCATAAAACTTCCCATTATGAAATCAGGAATCGCAACCCTCGGTTTTTTGATCCTTTCCGGATTTTCCAACCTTTTTGGCCAGTTTAATTCATTTACCGACACGCGCGACGGGCAGGTTTACTCAACCTTCTTTGCCGGCGGCGTTGAATGGTTTGCCGAAAACCTCCGGCATGAAACTCCGCAATCCTTTTATTACGATAACGGCGGCTATAGCGAAAGGTACGGCCGGCTTTATCCTTTGAATGAGGCGGAGAAAGCGTGTCCGGACGGCTGGCGGCTGCCGTCCGATCAGGATTGGAAGGATTTGCTGATCGCAGCCGGCGGCTACCACGATGTGGCGGCCAGCGGGCTGATAGGCGACCATAAACGAGCCTACCACAACCTGATGCTGAATGGTCCGGAAACCTTTGGCGCTCGCCTGGGCGGCGGTATTTCCGACGAGATTTTTCACGGCATTCATGTCGAAGGTAATTATTGGGCCGGTAACCCGGGTAAAAACGGGCCTGTATATTACCGGCTGGTGAGCGACCGGGAATCGGTGCAACGGCTGAAGGCCGGAAGCGCCTACAATGCCTATTCTTGCCGTTGCGTTCGGAAAAACCAAACCCTCGAAGTCCGGTCGATCAACCCGGAATCCTTCAACACGTCAAGGCCCGATTTTCCGGAGAAGGGCTTATATTGATTTTTTTACGTTAAATCCAGTCCGAAACCTCCGTTTTTTGGCGTTCAACCGTATGGAATGGAAATGGTATCTTTGCGAGGTTTTTTTTAGAGGGTGAGAGGGTGAGAGGGTGAGAGGGTGAGAGGGTGAGAGAGTGAGAGAGTGAGAGAGTGAGAGAGTGAGAGGTTATCCTTTGGAAGAAACAGGGAGCAAAGGCCAGTTTCTATTTCAAATGACTGGTTTAACAAAAAAAAATGTCATTATTCACTACCGAAGGGCATCTTTCGGACGAAGGAATGTCGGTTTATGCGGAAGCCTTAAGGCTGGATAAATTGGATTCGCTCGACAAATCCGTTGCAAGCCACATACAATCCTGCGCGGCGTGCCGGAGCCAGGCGGTTGATCTGTATGCGCTGATCAAAACACTGGATTACAGCGAGGTAGCCCAGCGTCCGGCCATGCGGGCCCGACTGCGCTGGATCCGTTATACCCCCTGGGCGGCTGCTGCTATGCTGGCCGGCCTGGTTTTTTATTTTTATAACCCCTGGGCCGCCGACCTGCCGGATCCCATTGCCGGCCAACGCCGGGAAGTTCCGGCCCTTCCTCCCGCCATCGCCGAAAAAAAGGAACCTGAAAAACCCCTCGATCCCGTTAAAAAGCCGGCGGAAACCGCTGAAAGGGATCTGCTTGCAATGGCGTTCGAACCCAACGATCAACTCGAAGCCCTGGTGGGCGATGTCACCAGAAGCGGGCAGGTAAAAATAAAATCGCCGGCAACCGGCCAGGGCTTCAAACCCGGTGAAATCATAAAATTTGAGTGGGAGGGCGCTGAACCCGGCCTTGAAATCGTTATCCTGAACAATAACGATGAGATCTTCTTTCGCGATCGCGCTTCCGGCCGGGAATTGAACCGCCAGGCGCCCGGAACGCCCGGGTTGTACTACTGGAAGCTGGAAACGGAAGAAGACCTCCTTTATGTTGGAAAATTCCTGGTAAAATAAGTATGAACCGATCGATCCTTCTGTCTGCACTCCTTTTGCTGGCCTTCGCCGCACCCACTTTTTCACAGTCGAACCCGGGCATCAAATCAGCCGAAACGCTGAGCGCCGAAAGCCGGTTTGCCTCCTCTAACGCCATTCTGGAACAATTTATCCAGGACAACCCCAAGCGATACTACGACCTTTCAAAAGCCTGGTTTTTGCTGAGTTATAACCGCCTCCAACTGGGCGACCACGAGGGCGCCTGGCAAGCCAACGAAATGTCGCTGGAACTCAAGCGCAAATTGCATTCCGACGAACTGGCCGAAAACTATATGCGATTCGGCGCCATTCTCCTGCAAAAAGGGGATTATGAGCGGGCGCTCGACCAATTGTTCCGCGCCAAAGAATTGCCGATCGAAGATGGCGCCATTTTTGCCCGGATCGACGGGTATATCGCAGCGGCCTTTCAGGGGTTGTCCCGGTTTGATGAAGCGGAAAAATTTCACCATGAGGCCATCGCCACCCTGGCCGTTCAATATGACCCGGATATTGCCGCAGCTTATTACAATATGGGGCGTTTTTACCTGGAGCAAGGCAATATTCAGGCTGCGCTCGACACCCTCGACCTCGCCCGGCAATTATTGCTGGAAACGGTGCAACGCAAAGACCTTCTTGGGCAGGTGTACAACGCGCTGGGTGAAGCTTCCAAATGGGATGAACCGGAAAAAGCGCGCCTTTGGTACGAAAAAGCATTATCGGAATACCGGACTGCTTTAGGGCCTTTTCATAAAGAAATTGCACGCACCCAGATCAACCTGGCCCGGCTGGAACAGGAAGAGGGCGCAACGGAAAAAGCCCGGATTGCGGTATTGGGGGCGATTACCAGCATATGCCCCGGCGACCAGGAGATTACCTGGGATAACCTCCCCCAACATGCGGAGATCGCGCTCGACCGCCCATTGCTGGCCGAAGCGCTTGGGCTGCGGGCGGCTATGCGCCTGGAGGAGGATTCAGCCGGCAACGAACAATTGCAACTCGCGCTGACCGACAGCGAAAAAGCGGTGACGCTTCTGTTATCAGAACTGGTTTATCTGGGCGACGAACGCTCGAAGATCGCCCGGGTGAAATCCTGCCCGTACCTTGCCGAACCGGGTATTGCGGCAGCATTGGAGCTGTACCGGGCCGGCAACGATAAAACCTGGCTTGAACGGGCCTTTGCACTTTCAGAGCGATCGAAAGCTGTGCTTTTCAGGGCCGATATGCCGGCACTGCCGGTCGCTGCAGGCGCAGGAAAAATGGAAAACGAGTTGCGGGCTGCGCTCAGGGTTGCAGAAACTGCGCTGGCGATCACTCCACTTGACCTGACTGCCCGGAAGAATGTAACGGCTGCCCGGGCAGAATTTGATCAATTTCTGGTAAATGCCGGTGTTGAATACCCCGGGTATGACCGGTTGCGTTACAACCGGGAGCCGGTTCGTTTGCCGGATCTGCAAGGCCGGCTGGACGGAGAAACGGCCGTGTTGACTTACTTTGCAGGCAAGGAAAATTATGTGGTTTTTGCCCTGAACAACAAGGAAATCTTTGCTGCCTCCCTGGGGTTGGAGTCATTTGCAGGGCCCCGCAAAAAGGGTGCAAAATGGCTGCAACTGGCTGCGGGCAGTGCGGCTTCCACCGCTCCCGGGGCCTATTCCAAACTGGACCCATCCGGGAAAATTCAGGATCTGCCGGCGGTGGTGAAGGGGTATCTGACCGCTATCCGGAAAGTTGAGCCGGCTAATTTCGTGTTGTACAGCCACGATCTGTACAATCGCCTGATTGCGCCGGCAGAAGACATCCTGAAAGGCCGCAAAAAACTGGTGGTTATTCCCGACGGCGCTCTGGCGACCATGCCGTTCGAGGCCCTCATCACAGCGAACAAGGATGCCAGGATCCGATATAACAAACTGGATTACCTGGTATCGCGGTTTGCGCTCCATTACCAGTATTCCGCCTCGGCATGGGTTGAGCGCGAGGGGCGCGAAGAAGTAACGGTCATTCCGGGTTTTGCCGGGTTCGCACCGGTTTTTGAAGAAGAACACAGCATAGCCGAGACTAACCGGCCGATTTTTGACACAACCTGGCAGGCGGGCGACCCGCTTCGTTCCGTCAGCCCGGACGGCAGGCAATTCAGCACGCTGGCCGCTTCCCGGGAAGAAATTCAGGGCATAGCGGCCTTGTTCGCGGAAAAGCAACTGGATGGGAAAATTTTTCTGCAGGCGGAGGCGACGGAAGAAAATGCAACGGCGGTTTCCGGGGGTATCCTGCACTTGGCTACCCATAGCTTTGCGGCGCCGGGCCGGCCGGAGTTATCCGGAATTGTATTCCACCAGGGTGAGGGCAGCGACGGCATCTGGTATGCTGCCGAGATCTATGCCCAAACGCTGGAGCACGATCTGGTGGTCCTCAGCAGTTGCGAAAGCGGCGCCGGCGATTTTGCGCCGGGAGAAGGGGTGCTGGCGTTGCCCAGGGCTTTCCTGTCCGCCGGATCCAGGTCGGTGATCGCCTCTTTGTGGAAGGTGAACGACAAACCCACTTCCGCGCTTATGCTGCAGTTTTACCGCGAATTGCTCGGCGGCCAGAAGGTCGAAAATGCGTTGCAGGCTGCCAAACGCAAAATGGCGGAGGGCAAGGATGCGGCGGATCCGCGGCAGTGGGCGGGGTTTGTGTTGTATGGGGGATGAGGGTAAAAGAGGCGAAGGGGCGGGTCCGATTGGGGGCTTGGTATGGTCGGTTGTAGTGGTTTCGGTGGTGACGCCGGCGTTGGTGAGCCGGTGATGGGGTGGACACTCCCCCGAGATACGGGCTGAATACCGTCAACTCCCAACTCGAAACTCGAAACTCGAAACTCGCAACTCGCAACTCGCATCTCACAACTCGCAACTGAGCGGAGAAGTAAGCCTTACCGTTTTACCTGCAAAAAAGAAAGCGTTTGTAAGTCCCAATCGATGACCAGGCCTTTGGCCAATTGGCGGGTGATTTCGGGGCCGTACAACCATTCTGTGAGGTAAAGGGCCGCTTCGAAGGATTTGGCGCCGCCCGCGGAGGTGATGAATTTGCCATCGTGTACAAACAGCACGTTTTCGCGTACATCGAGGTGGGGAAACATTTCCCGCATTTTTTGAATATCGCTGGGAAAAGTGGTGCAGACAACTCCGTCGAGCAAGCCGGCTTTAGCCAGTACAAACGCGCCGTCGCAATGGGAAGTAACAAATTGGGCTTTTTGGCCCGTTTCGCGCACAAATCGGATCAGGGCCTCGTTTTGCAGGTCGGTATCGAGGTGGTGTTCTGCGCTGGGGACCACCAGGATATCGATGGGCGGCAGGTTGTCGGACAGATAATTAAAATCAGGCAAAAGCCGGATACCCTCGAAGGTGGTCACCGGTTGGAGGGTGTTGGCCACCAGAAAAACGTTCATTGCCTTGATGCTGTCGCGGAAAACGGTGTGCTGGAAGATATCGTAGGGGGCGGTGAGTTCGGTATTGTATACCCCGTCCATGATCAGAAAAGCGACGTTGTAACGATCCCCAACGAGTGCTGGCTGCCGGGTATAGATTGCCGGCAACTCCGGTTGGACGGGTTGCGGATACTGGTTTCCGGAACAGCCGCACAGGGAAAAAATAACGGTGAAAAAAAGGCCGGCCATTAATTTCATCCTGCGTGTTTTTTGGTGGATTGATAGAGCTTGTTTGCTATTTGAAGTTTGCAACTTCAAATCCTTATTCCCCCTTTATTTCCCCCTCAAATAACAACCACACATCCGGATCCAGGACCACTTTTCCGAGTTTCCCGGCAACCTGGATCTCGAAAGTATGCCGGGGCTGATCGACCCGGATGGTCTCTACGCCCATCGGTTCTCCTTCAGCGGTGAACAATCCGATATCGAGGGGGAAGCGGAAGGCCGTTTTTCCGATTTGGGTCACATCGAGAAGGAGGGTCTTTTTGGCGTCGTCGTAGGTCCAGGCGACGCTGACCCGGGGATGGCCCGCGGTAAATAACCATTGTTGAAAAAATGCACTGAGGTCTTTGCCCGAAACGGCTTCGACGACTGCCTCCAGATCGGAAGTAAGGGCGTTCCCATTGCGGTACTGGCGGTAGTATTGCCGGATGGCCTCCCAGAAGACCTCGTCCCCCAGTTCGCGGCGGAGCATATGCAATACCCATCCGCCGCGTTGGTAGACGTTGGGCGTGAGCAGCCGGGTATAATCCCGGATGGTGGTATCGACAATGGGCGCCAGGCGGCGGCTTTCGTAGTCGAAGGCTGCTTCGCGGTCGGCCGTCATCTGGGTTTTCAGCCGGTCGAAACCGTAGGCATGTTCCAGGAACAGGTTGGCGAAATAGGTGGCAAAACCCTCGCTGAGCCAGACATGGTGCCAGTCTTTTTCCGACGCCGAATTGCCGAACCACTGGTGGGCGATCTCGTGGGCGATCAGTTCTTCGATGTTCCTTTCGCCGGTGACGGAATTTTCAAAATAAAAGATATTGCCGGCATTCTCCATACCGCCGTAGCGGGTTTTGGACTGTACGTTGGCGAGTTTGGCGTAAGAATACGGACCGATATGGCGCTGGAAAAAATCCAGGGATTTGAGGGCCAGGGCGTAGTCGTAAAAACCGTTGTCGCGGTCTTGCGGGTAAACCCAACTGGTGACGGCGATATCGTCTACCCAGCCGGCGTGCTGAACGGCAAAACGGGCAACGCCGATGACCATCACTTTGGTGGCCAGGGGCGCATTTTCGCTCCAGTGGGTGCGTTTCAGGCCGCCGGCGAGGTTACTCTCCTCGATCTGGTAGCCGTTGGCGACGACCTGATAGTATTCCGGCGCCGTCACAATAAAATCCACGGGCGCTTTGTCGGACGGATGGTCCACGCAAGGCAGCCAGTGGTGGGCGCGGTTGGGCCAGTTGTCGCCGAAAAAGGTGCGGTCGCCGTGTTTGTTGGCGTCGATGATGAGCCCGTCGGCGGGAATGCCGGAATAGTGGATCCGGATCAATTTCCGTTCGCCGGGCGCGGCGGTTTGCGCAAAACGGATTTCCAGTTTTTCGCCGGTATGGCGGTAATCGAGGTTGGCGGATTCCGTACCGTCCGGGGTCACTTCGGCTACTTTTTTGACGGTCATTCCTTCTTTGTCTGCACCTTTGGCCATCAGGTCGAGGGCCAAACGATTCATGCCGGCGTCAAAACGGACGGACAAAGTGGCGATGCCGGAAATTTCATCCGTTGAGTCATTGAGGGTCAGTTCGAAACGGTAATGTTCCACATCCGTTTGCCAGTTGCGGGGGTAGTGATCCTGGGCGGGTAAAATTGAATTAAAACACATGAACAGAGGCAAGAAAACACCTGGGTGAAATCTTGATAGACGTTCAAAGATTTGTGTCATAAGTCAGTTGGTTTTTATTTCAAATTTCTGTCGATATATTGTTTTACAGCCCGTTGTATTTTACTTTTAATCTGTGACCAAGTTGTTTTTTTTAAAGGATCAGGGTCTTTTTGAGTTTCGACATCTTCAAAAAGCAAATTGCTTTAACTCGGGCAATGCCATCAAGGTTTTTAAAAGTTCCAGTGTGGTTCCTGAAACTGTCTGTGTTTGTAACATTTAAAATCGGAGGGCTTTAAATCGAGATAAAAACAGAGAAAATTAAATACATCCTTTTTTAAATAAGGTGACTTAATGATTTCCTGCTTAACAATATCTTTTCCATAAAACTTCATAATTTCTACAAAATCATCCCACAAGCCAAAATTCATTACTTTGTCAATAACATAGAATCGATCTTTTTCGAAATCCAAAGAATCGAAATCAATGTCCCAAAAAACTCGCTTTGAAATATTCGGCTTAACCTGAGATTGCATGTGTACTCTAATTGTTTCGAAAGTATAAAGATACGATTTTTTTTTAATATTTCCGCTTGAACACCGGCACAGTTGAACAAGGCTCGCCGAACAAAATGCTTTTGGCGACCGGTTGGAGGCGGCGGCTGATCTCCAGGTAAGCGGCGGGCGGAACGGGTTTGGCGCCGCAACCCTTGATGACCAGGCGCTGGTCCTGATAAATATCCATTTCCATTTGGGCGATCTTTTCACGGTAGGCAGCGCGCAGCCATTCGCTGTGGTTGCCCTGGAAGACGTCCAGCGCATAGGGTGCGGCGGCGGTCGTGACCAGCATATAGGCCCACATGGGGATAATGGCGTCGGCGGAACAACAGACGAGCAGCACCTTTCCGGCATACTGGGTCCAGTCGTGGTTTTTGATGACCTCCCTGAAGTCTTTTTCCCGCAGGATGAGGCCCTGGAAAAGGTGGTCCTTCAGGTCGAAGGTCGCCGTCTCCTCGGCCGGATAGAACCGTTCCAGGTCGAGGGTAATGAGCCCGCTGTTGGCTACCCGGTTGACTAAAGGTTGTTCGCCGGTCATTCTTGTTCTTCTTCTTTGTCCAATAAAAATTCTTCCATAGGAGCCTGTTCGCCGATGATGTTTTCCGTCAGTTTGAACTCTTTGGGTTTGGGCATATCATCCATGCTTTTGAGCCCGAAATAGTCCATAAACCGCGGGCTCGTGCCATAGAGAAGCGGGCGCCCGGGGCCGTCGCTGCGGCCTAGAATGGAAACAAGTTCTTTTTCCAAAAGTTTTTGGAGGGCATAATCGCAGTTCACGCCCCGGATCCGTTCCAGGTCGCTTTTGGAAACGGGTTGTTTGTAGGCTACGATGGCCAGTGTTTCCAGAGCGGAACCGGACAGCCGTCTGCGCATGGTTTGCCGGAGGTAAGCCCCTACCACCGGGTGATAAGCGCCCTTGGTGAGGAACTGGTACCCACCCGCGATCTCGACCAACTCAAAGGAAAACGAATCGCCGGCGTACCGTTCCTTTAGCTGGTCGACGGCCTTGAGCAGTTCTTCATCCAGAAATTTCATGCCGAACGCCTCTTCCAGGCAGTTGCTGATATCCACGAGCGGCAAGGGCCCGTCGGCGCTGAAAATAAGGCTTTCGATCTGTTGTGCCAGTTGGTCCAAAACGGTTGATTTTGGCGCAAAGATAGTTATTTTTGGTGAGCCCGCCTGCGCCAAGGCTTCGGCGGATGGGAGGGGATGAAACGATTTTTTCTTTTCCGGGGTTATCCACTAAAAACACGATCATGAGACCTTATCCGACGCTTGAGACCGACCGGCTCATTCTTCGCGCACCTGCCATCAGAGACATTCCGGAAATTGTGGAATATGCCCGCGATCCCGCCATCTCAAAAACAACTTTGAATATCCCGGCGGATTACCGGGAGAAGGACGCTATTTTTTGGGTCAACCTGGCATTGCAAAGTTTTGAAGAAGGAAGTAAATATATTTTTGCGCTGGAACTGAAAACCTCCGGGGGGTTCATCGGAGGCATGGGACTGCATCTGACCCCGCAATTCAACCGGGCGGAAGCGGGTTACTGGATCGGGACGCCATTTTGGGGCCGGGGATACGCTTCGGAAGCCCTGGCCAGGGTGCTGCAGTACGGCTTTGAAACGTTAAGCCTGAATAAAATTTATGCAACCCACCTGTTGGAAAACCCGGCTTCGGGCAAAGTGATGATAAAAAACGGCATGATCAAGGAAGGAGAACTGGTGGATCATTTTAAAAAGGGAGAGGAATACAAAACGGCGGCTCAGTACCGGCTGACCCATGCGGAATATGGGAAGCGGGCTGGATTTAAAGAGGAGATTGTTTAGTTTTGCCCGGTGTTTTATGGGGTTCGGTGTTTCACTGTTTCATGGTTACAGTGTTTCAGTGTTTCAGTGTTAACCATGAAACCATGTAACCAGCGGCAACGCTTCATCAAATATTAAAAATCGCCATTGCAATGTACGAGAACGACAAGAAAAAACTCACCGGAGATTTTGTACACATGGTTTTTTTCTGGTTAAAAAATCCGGAAAAAGAAACGGACCGGCAAAAATTCCTGCACGAGCTTACCTCTTTTCTGGATGAAACGGAAGTGATCGTCGCCAAACATGTTGGAACTCCTGCGCCGACCAACCGGCCTGTAATCGACAGCAGTTACACCTTCAGTCTGGTGGTCACCTTCCATAACGGCGCCGACCAGAACATCTACCAGGAACATCCTGCGCACAAACGGTTCATTGCCAATGCGAGCCCTCTTTGGAACCGGGTGCAGGTGTATGATTCGATTCAGGCTTGAAGGGGCTCTTGGTTTCACGGTTTCATGGTTTTTTACCCACCGTAGCCTTAAGGCGGAGGAGGGCAGTGTTTCATGGTTACAGTGTTTCATGGTTACAGTGTTTCACAGTTAACCATGAAACCATAAAACCATGAAACCATCATCTCACACCCCCAGCCTTTTCAACAATTCATCGCGATAACTGCGGCTGACGCGGAAAACCTGGTCGTCTTTCATCCGGACGGCGAGTTCGTTTTTGTTTTCGTAAAGGAGTTCCTTGAGGAAATCCAGGTTGATGAGCGTCGAGCGGTGGATACGGAAAAAGCGGCCGGCGGGCAGTTTCTCTTCCAGATTGGAGAGGGTTTCGCGCAGCAGGTGCTTTTTGCCGGCGGTCTGAATCTCGACATAGTAGCTGGAGGCATTGATATAGTGGATGGCTTTGAATTCGACAAAAGAGATCTTGCCTGCCTGGCGGATGGGCAATACCTGTCCGGGCAAAGAGGGGCCCTGGTCGGCCGGCGCCATTTGGCGGATAAAGGCCAGCAATTGCTCCAGATTATTTTCTTTGGCAGGTTGACGCTGATTGCCCAATGCGACCAGCGCTTTATTGACCGACAATTCAAAACGCTCTTCCTTGAAGGGTTTTGTGAGGTAGTCGAAGGCAAAGACGTCGAAAGCCCGGATTGCGTATTGGTCGAAGGCTGTTACAAAGATGACCATGGGCCATTCTTCCGGCCGGAGCGCGTCGAGGACTTCGAAGCCCGTCATATCCTTCATCTGAATGTCCAGGAAAATAAGGTCCGGACGCTTTTGGCGAATGGCTGCAATGGCCGCTTCACCGCTTTTGCATTCGCCTGCAATATCGATTTCGGCCCGGTCTTCCAGGAGGCGCCGGATGCGGAGGCGGGCGAGGGCTTCGTCGTCGATGATGAGGACTTTGATCATATTTTATTGAGGAATCGAGGAACTGAGGAATCGAAATCAATTCCTCGATTCCTCAAAATAAACTACTGCATCACACCCGGGCTTTAGCCGGAATGTCGATAAAATTTCGCACACCGGGGTAAATATTTTCTACATGGAAAATAAAATCGTCGCCATAAACGGTTTTGAGCCGTTCGTAGGTATTGCTCAAACCGGCGCCTTTGGCAAAAATCTGAGCGAGTTCGGATTCGGGAATGCCCTGCCCGTTGTCGGAAATATTGACCTTCAGCCTGCTGCCTTTTCGCTGGATAATAATCTGGAGCACAAGACTCGGATGTGTCCGGGAAAAACCATGCCGGATTGAATTTTCGACCAGAGGCTGCAACAGCATATTGGGGATCTCTGCATCTTTGAACGCTCCCTCCTGTTCCCAGATCACCTGGAGGTCGTCGGAAAACCGGGTTTTTTCGATATCGAGGTATTTGCCGACGATCTCCAGTTCTTCCTTCAAAGGAACAACTTGCACATCGCGGTGATCGAGCACCCGGCGCAGGAGGTCGCCCAGGTCTGCGATCATGCTTTTGGCTTTTTTGATGTCCACATCGATCAGAGAGACAATACTGTTGAGGGTATTGAAAAGAAAATGGGGGTGCAATTGGGATTGCAGCATTTTGAGGCGTGTTTGCAGCAATTGTGACTTCATGGTGGATTGCTGCACCTGGTTGTCGGTGTCGCGCTGGACGTAGTAGTAGGTATAAGTAATGCAGACGGTAATGAGGTAGAGCAGGAACAATTTGTCGAAATTGGTGGTGAACCAGATCCAGAACTGCCAATTGTTGTTGCTCATTTCTTCCGGGTACATCAGCATGGAAACCCCGATAAAAGTTGCAAACCAGACTGCGGATACCACAAAGGCGGTCAGCAGGTGGATAACCATGATCCTGGCCCAGGATATCTGGGCTTTGAGCAATTTTTTGGTGGTCAGGACAATGAGAAAAACAAAGAGCATGCCTATGCTCCAGGCGATGAGCCGGTCCTGGATGACCATGTTCCAATCGACAGATTGGTTTTCCAATCTGGAAAGCGCAAAGGTTCGGACCAGGTTAATGAACTGGGTAAGCGTATAAAGACCGGCGACAACCAGCAGGAGCCTGGAATCCTTTTTTTCGAAAATCAAACCGCCGGTTTTTTTCGACATCGTGGTTTTGCTCAATTTGCTGTAAAGTTACGGCTTGTATCGGATTGGCAAAAATTGTTCGCTTCAGGGGACCGGCCGTTGGCTGCACGAAACGGCTTGTTCGCAGCTTTGAGGTTTTACAGCCCGATGATTGGGCTTAAATTCGGACCAGGAATTCAATGTGGCACTTTTTAAATCACCCGACTTAAGCTGTATGGCATTGGCGAATAGAAACCGTTCTATTCGCCTTTTTTATTTTCTGCAAGGGCTGTCAGGTGTTGTCATTTTTGGGCGCGGAGCACCAGCAAGACGGCCACAGAAGTGAAAATAATGTTGGGCAGCCAGATGCCGACCAGGGGAGAAAGTGCCTGACCGTTGGCAAAAACAATTGCAAAACGGGATAAAAAAATATAGAGTGCGCCGATGCCTATTCCAATAGCCAGGTGAAGCCCCATCCCTCCGCGAACTTTTCGGGCTGCAACGGAGACGCCGATGATGGTAAGAATAAAAATGGTAAAAGGTTCGGCCGTTCGCCGGTACAACTCAACGAGGTATTTTTCCAGGTTTCCGACACCCCTGCTCTTTTGTTTTTTGATATAAGCCCTCAATTGGGCAGTAGTCATCATCGTCTGTTGTTCGATAAAATCGACAAAATCTTCCGGAAACAGGTTGATGGTGGTGTCCATCTGTTCTCCGCGACCCAGGGTCAGCGTTTCCTGCTGGCCGTTGAAAGTACGGATCTCATAATTGCGAAGCCGCCATTTGCCGGGTTCGCCGAGAAAATCGGCCGAACCCGCTTTTAACAAATAAACCAGTTGATTGCCGTCGAATTGTTCAAGCCGGAAATTCCGGATGCTGCTGTCTCGTTTGTTATACCGGTTGACATAAACCTTGGTTTGGGGCCCTACAAACATGTGGACGTCATTGGTGCGGCCCTTGTCGTTGGTTTGCGCAAAGTACTTGTGCTCCAGGTCCAGCCGGGTTTTGTTCCCTTTCGGAATAAAATAATGGCTCCCGATCAGATAAAGAAAGGCCAGAAATGAGGCGGAGAGCAGGTAAGGGCGCATTAGCCGTTTGAAACTCACGCCGGCATTAAAGATGGAAATGATCTCCGAATTATAAGCCATGCGGGACGTAAAAAAGATGACGGCGATCAGGGTAAACAGCGGCCAGAGCAGGCCATCTATAAAAATGATGAAGTTGGGATAATATTGAAAAATGATCTCCTCTTTGGTGATCGGTTCTTCTATGAATTTTTCAACTTTTTCACTGAAATCGATCACCACGGAAATGAGGGTAAAGATCAGGACCGTAAAAAAAAAGGAACTGAGAAATTTTTTGATGATGTATTTATCCAGTGTTGTCAGCATTGTTTTTTGGTCGTAAGCCGCAGGTCGTAAGTTGGATGTTCATCCCCTCACTTCGTTTGAAGGGCCCTGCAAAATAAATATGGTGAATACTACAACCTTCGCGCCAATTCCGGAACCAGCCGCTCTTTCCAAACGGCAAAATCACCCGCAATGATATGTTTCCGGGCTTCTTTGACTAACCATAAAAAGAAAGAAAGGTTGTGCAGGGAAGCAATTTGATAACCCAAAATTTCACTGCTGTGGATGAGATGGCGCAAATAGGCTTTCGAATGGTTCCGGCTGGTTGGGCAGGGGCTTTCAGGGTCAATAGGGCTGAAGTCGTCGCGCCATTTCTGGTTTTTGATATTGATCATGCCGTTGGCGGTATAGAGCAGTCCGTGGCGTGCATTGCGGGTCGGCAGCACACAATCGAACATATCCACACCGAGGGCGATGCATTCCAGGATGTTGACCGGTGTGCCGACTCCCATCAGGTACCGGGGCTTATCCCTGGGCAGAATGCCGCAAACGAGATCGGTAAGCCGGTACATATCCTCAGCCGGTTCGCCGACGGAAAGACCTCCTATGGCGTTACCCTGCCGGCCGGAAGCGCCAATGGTTTCTGCGGATTCCCTTCGAAGGTCTTCATAGGTGCTGCCCTGCACGATCGGGAAAAGGGTTTGCTCGTATCCGTAAAGGCCTTGTGTGGCGTCAAAGTGTTGACAGCAGCGTTCCAGCCAGCGATGGGTAAGTTCCATGGATTGCCGGGCGTAGCGGTAATCGGAAGGGTAAGGCGGACATTCATCAAAAGCCATCATGATATCAGCGCCTATGACACGCTGGATATCCATAGCGCTTTCGGGGCTGAAAAAATGACGGCTGCCGTCGATATGAGATTGAAAAGTAACGCCTTCTTCCGTGATCTTTCGCCGGTGGCTGAGGGAATAGACCTGGTAGCCGCCGCTGTCCGTCAGCAAATTGCGTTTCCAGCCCGAAAACCCGTGCAATCCGCCGGCCTGCCGGATCACATCCATGCCCGGGCGCAAATACAAGTGGTAGGTATTACCCAGAATGATCTGTGCGCCGATCACGGTTTCCAGTTCAAGGAGGTGGATAGCCTTAACGGCGCCAACGGTACCGACCGGCATAAAAATGGGTGTTTCGATCTCGCCGTGGGTGGTCTGGATGAGGCCTGCGCGCGCATTGGAGTTCGGGTCGTTATGGAGAAGGGCAAATTGAAACACGGCAGTGGGATAAGTTATGAAGGCCTGAAGCGGGCGCTGTCTATTTTGATTAAAACCGCAACCAGCAAGGTGAAACCCAGCAGGGAAGACCCTCCTTTGCTGATGAAAGGCAGCGGAATGCCGATTACGGGCATCAACCCCATCGTCATGCCGATATTGATCGCAAAATGAATAAAAAATATCCCCGCGACCCCATAGGCGTAAATCCGGGCAAAATGGGATCGCTGTCGCTCGGCGATCTGGGTGAGCTGATAAAGCAACAAGAGGTACAGCCCGATCAGGCTGATGCTGCCGATAAAACCTTGTTCTTCGCCGATGGTGCAGAAGACAAAATCGGTAGCTTGTTCGGGTACATAGTTCAGGTCGGTAAAATTGCCCTGAAAAATACCTTTTCCAAAAAAGCCGCCGGCGCTGATCGCCAGTTTGGACTGTTCGAGGTTGTATTTTGCATCTTTAGGCGCCTGGTCGGGTTTGAGCCAGACCTCAATTCTGTCTTGCTGATGGGGCTTAAGGACATGATAGAAAAAATAATTGGCAGCGAAGGAGACCGCCAGTCCATAGGCGATCCCGATGGCATATAAATAATTCATGCGCATCTTTTTCTGCTTCCTGGCCCAGAGCATAAGCGCCAGAAGCCCCAGGCCGGCGCCGATAAGGAGATTATTCAACTCTGCCCAATCGAAGAAATAGGCAAGTAACAATGCCAGCGCCAGGCTGCCTGCCGCCCATAGGCCGCGCCCCCGGCTGTTCAGGGTATTTCCCATCAGACCGATCGCTCCCAGCAATAACCAAAAAGCAACCGTCGGCATATCCATTACAATACCGAGGACCAGCATGACAACGGAAAAAAAGCCGACCAGGTACAGGTTCCTGGAAAGCCCTTCCCGGTAAAACGCGACCAGGAAGGAAATAAAGACCAGCGCAGAACCGGCATCAGGCTGCAACAGGATCAGGGACATCGGAAGCAACAATAAACCTAAAAGGGCAAGTTGGTGGCGTGTCGAGCGTAAACTGACGCTGTAATGGCTTAAATAAGCCGCTATGGCCAGGCAAGTGCCGAATTTGGCAATCTCGGCCGGCTGGAAAGAAAACCCTGCAAAAGAGAACCAGGCTTTAGCCCCCTTGATCGTAGCGCCAAAAAGCAATACGGCCACCAAAAGGGATATGGAAAACCAGTAAATAGGGTAGGCCAGGGCTTGCCATATCCTGGAATCCAGCAACATGATAAAGGAAAACAGAAGGGCTGCCATGGTCACCCAAATGGTCTGTTTACCGGCCGGCGTTGAAAAAAAACCGGTCATCCCTGTTAAATTAAGCTCGGGGTCGTCGGCGCCCATCCGGATGCCGATGAGCAATCCGATAACCATCAGGCCCAGACAAACGGAGAAGGTGATCCAGTCTATTCTTTTGTAAACGCTCAGGTTGTTGGCGCTCATATTTCAGGGGGTAATGGTCAGTAGGCTGCGTTGATCAGTTCCTGCGGCGTGATGCGGTCGTCCTGAACGGGGTAGAGGGCCGAGTACTCCTGGCTCAGGATATTTTTCAGCCGAAGGGCTTCCAGTTTGGTGGCAAAAGCGCCTGCCTGGAGTTTGTACCAGGGTTTGTCATGGATCCAATCCACCGGAATATTAGGGTACCGGTACCGGAAAGAAGCTTTGGCGCCCTCTACTTTTTGGCGGTCGGGGGTAGCCATGATCTGAATGCGCCAACCCTGCAGGAAAACTTTGCTTTTATTGAGGGTAACGAAACGCTCCATCATTTCCGTAATCTTTGGCTCCTCAACGTATTGAATGTTTTGAGCGGACGAAAAAACAGGAATAAGGCACAACAAGAATGCGAGAACACTGACCAGACGCATGTTTCTCAATTTTTGCCCAAAGATACTATTTTTCTAAGTAAATTGCGGTAAAAGCAGCCTATTGCTTTGCGCTAATCGGGACTAATGGTTAATTTGGCCTGATAAAAGCAGGGAGTTGTTTTGGCACCTTACCCAAATTGCAGACATGCGTTCATACGAGCGGGAAAAAAATGATCGGAAAACAAGGCCGGCTTCGATTCAGCAGGGCGCTCCCGGCAGGTTGTCCAGGAAACCAGGCGCTGATTTTACAGATAAAAGACCTGAAGCTTCCATCCAGAAAAATATTTCCGGTTTGGCCGGTTCCAGCCCAAGGACTTTGCAAATGCATGCTATTCAACAGATGGCCGACCAAAGGGGCCATTCCTCGCCGCAGTTGACTTCCGGAAAGGGGATACTGATTTATCATTCGGCTGCTGCGGCCAGAGCCGTCCCGCCCCTTCAGGGTGTTTTTATCTACACTTTTCCGGCAGGGACCATTGTCAATTCCCCGAAAACGGCAGCGGAAGTTATGCGGTTCGGTTTCAAACCCGTCACCATAGGGGAAATTACCGTATGGTGTGATGAAAGGAACATGGAAGACGCCGGCCGTGAACTGTCGCGCGTTTACGCCAAACTGATCAAAACCCAACCCGCTGAAAAACAAATGGAATCCGAACCTCAGGTGGTGTTGGGGCCTGAATCTTACGAATTAATTGATGAGGATTTAGGGTTGTCTTTTATCTATAAAGGCAAGGTTTATTCCGACCGGCTGATGGTAAAACAAAAAGGCGAAAGCCTGCCGGATGTTTCTGATCTTTCGTCGGTTTTTGATTCCGGTAAGGTTTTCTGCATTTCCGGGGAATCGCTGGAAGAACCCGGTGAAATGATTAAAATTACCCCCAAGATGATCCGGGATTACTGGGAAACGCCAAAGGAGAGCGAGGAGGATATGTCTACCCAGGGGTCGTTTGCCGGCTATTCCGCAAAAGAGGGCCAGGGGCCGGATTGGCGGTACAATTGCGCCGCATACGCGCACGGCTCAAAATCCTGGATTGAACCCGAAGCGATGCATAAAATCCTGGGAGAGGATTACGAAGAAATTGAAAGTTACACAGCGATGGTCGTTGGCAAAGAATACGTGCTGGCCACCCAATTTCATTTCATAAGAATCACCAAACTTGAAGCTGACAAATATAAAACCAGCGAAAAAAACGGTCCCAGCGCCGTGTATGAGAAAACACTGGACACTGAGGGAATGATCGAACTGGTGGAAAAATATTCCAGCGTAAAATTGTATAAAAGAAAATAACCTGCCGCCGGAGGGTTATTGATCCATCTTCCCGGCTTTAGCGCGCCTGTAATATTCCCTGAAAGAGATCATGCGCTGCTGGTCTTCATCCCACAACTTGTGGAAAACACATTTCAGGCTTTCGCGGAATGTAAGCGTATTGGCTACTTTTTTCAGGATCGGATTTTCACGCTGGCAGCGGGCCAACTGGTAATTGGGCACCTGCGCATTGAGGTGGTGGATATGGTGGTAGCCGATATTGCCGGTCAGCCAATGCATGATGCGGGGGAGTTTATAAAAAGAACTGCCCTGGACGGCGGCTTTCAGGTATTCCCATTGTTCCTTCCATTCCTTGTAGGTCGTCTCGTGCTGATGCTGGATGTAAAAAAACCAGATGGCGATAATGCCGAAGGCCCAGATGATGGGCAGGTAAACAAATAAAAGCACTTTGAAACCCAGGAAAAACACCAGGGCGGCGTGGAAAAGCAGGATCCGGATATTGCTCCGCAGTAAAGCCCTGCGCGCTTTATCAAAGGCGTTGAGACGGATAAAGGGCAGGCGAACCGTGACAAAAATGTAAAACAGCGGCCCGATCAGAAACATGATGATGCTGTTGCGGAAGATCATGTACTGAACTTTGCCCCTCCAGTTCATTTTCCGGAATTCCGCCACGGTAAGGGTCTGGATGTCGCCGATGTCGCGGTGTTCCCACAAAACGCCGTTATGGCCGTGGTGGAAGTTGTGGCTTTTAGCCCAATACTTATAGGGGATCAGGCTGAAAAGGGCACAGGTCCGGCCGATCCAGTCGTTGGCCTGTCTTGACGGCAAAAAGGACTGATGCCCGCAATCGTGCTGGATGATAAAGATCCTGACCAGGAAAAAGGCATTGACCACCGCCAGCAGCAGTGTCAACGGAATAGAAACCTGATACAAAAAATACATAGCAACCAAAATGCCCAAAAAAGGCAGGAATGAGTTGAGGATCTGGATAACCGCCAGCCGGGTATCCGGCAACTGGTAAGCCTTTACAATGGCCGGCAGTTGCTGGTATAGCGCCATTTCCTGTTGTTGAGAAGTCTGCATGAGATGCTTTCTGTTTTGTTGATAGCCGGGCAGGTAAGTACCTGGTTAATGATTAAAGATTCAAAGTTCGCACATTCCTTGCGAGGATTCGTGCAGTTAACATAATTTTAATGTATTATGACAATACAAGAACGTTTGGTAACCAACCTGGTTCAATTTATACTTGGCGCCGCCCGCCACGCTTTTGGCGCGGAATGCCGCAGAAAAGTTTTGGGACGTGCGGAATAACGGGATTCTGAGGGAGGAATTCAGTTAGGGAAGGATCTGTTTTTTGATTGCCGGCGCCGGAAGTAACGGTCGGTTACCGGTTAAACGGCGGCAAAGATACAATGATTTTAATAAATCAATGGTTTGTTTATCGGCGCCTTGATCAATGAGCCGGTCGCAGGGGATTTCAACAGCCGTTACTCCCCGATGTCTTCGTTCCAAAGCTCGGGATTTTGCAGGATGAATTGTTTCATCAATGCGAAACACCCGGCGTTATCCGCCACTTCTACCTGCACGCCCCGGCTTTTCAGCAGGGTTTCCTCCCCCTTAAAGGTCCGGTTTTCGCCGATGATCACTCTGGGAATGCCGTACAACAGGATGGCCCCCGAACACATGGGGCAGGGGGAAAGGGTCGTGTAAAGTGTACATTCTTGATAGATACGGGCTTTTTGACGGCCTGCGTTTTCCAGCGCGTCCATTTCGCCGTGCAGGATCACGCTTCCCTGCTGTACCCTGCGGTTGTGGCCCCTGCCGATAATGACCCCCCGGTGAACGATGACCGACCCGATGGGGATGCCGCCTTCAGCCAGCCCTTTCCTGGCTTCTTCGATGGCAGCTTGCATGAATGGATCCATAAAATCAACGGTTTATCCTGGCTTCGATTTTTTGGAAATCCCGGTCTTTTAACCGGATGCGCCCAATTTTAGGGCGCCCTATTTCCAGTTCCCAGAACCGGATGAAAAACACCTTTCGTTCCTGAACCTCTTTTATTTCACGCCAGGGGATCAGCAGGGGCGGGTGGAAGAAAGCGAATATTTTCAAAGGTTTGATCAACATACCTTTCTCGTTGACATGCAGGATCAGGGCATTATTATATTCCGCCCAGTTGATGGTCGCGCTGATCAGACCGATGCGGTTGCCAAAAAACTGCCCGTCGAACCGGTATTTCCCGGCCAGGCGGGCCCATCCGAACCTGGAAATGAGGAAAATAACAAATATCCAGAACGCAATAAAAAACAAGGGCGCCAGCAAAATCATTAATTTTTCCATAATCTGTTTTTTGGTTTTTTGATCCCGGTTTTTCCATTCGGCAAAACCTTCACTTTTTGGAATTTCATGCCCGGAATCTGAGGGATGCGTTTCGGTTTGGCGCCGGCTTCAAATCCAAAAACATTTCATATGGGCGGATCGCCGGCAATGGTGAGCAATCCGATTCCGGATTACAATAAGAAGTGCTAATATACGGTATATTGCGGTATTGTGACGTATTTCGGCCTGTCTCAATTCATCAGGATGTTTATTTTTGCCCAAAAAACGATGGAACAACTACGCAATCTGATCGAATCCGCCTGGAATGACCGGGAGTTGATGAAAACGGAAAGCGCCCAAAACGCCGTACGGGAGGTGGTCGATATGCTGGATCAAGGTTTGCTGCGGGTGGCGGAACCGGCAGACGACGGTGATTGGATTGTGAATGAATGGGTGAAAAAAGCCGTTGTACTCTATTTCCCGCTGCAGCAGATGCAAACCATCGAAGTGGGGCCGTTTGAGTTCCACGACAAAATACCGCTCAAGAAAGATTACGCCCGGCTGGGCGTCCGGGTTGTGCCCCACGCGATTGCCCGCTACGGCGCCTTCCTCGAACGCGGCGTGATCATGATGCCAGGTTATGTCAATATTGGCGCCTGGGTGGGCAGCGGCACGATGGTAGATACCTGGGCCACCGTGGGATCCTGCGCCCAGATCGGCCGGAATGTGCACCTCAGCGGCGGCGTGGGTATCGGTGGGGTGCTGGAACCGCCGCAGGCGGCGCCCACTATTATTGAAGACGATTGTTTTATCGGCTCGCGGTGCATCGTGGTCGAGGGTGTGCGGGTGGAGAAGGAAGCCGTTCTGGGCGCCAATGTTGTGCTGACCCAAAGCACCCATATCATCGATGTTACAGGCGCCGAACCGGTCATTCACAAGGGGCGGGTCCCGGCCCGGTCGGTCGTCATACCGGGGTCCTACACCAAAAAATTCCCTGCGGGCGAATACCAGGTATCCTGCGCCCTGATCATCGGAAGCCGCAATGCGGGTACGGATAAAAAGGTCTCCCTTAATGATGCTTTGCGGGATTACGGGGTGTCGGCGTAGTGGTGGTTAAATTCAAATAATCGCATAATTTTTTTGATATGAATCCTTTAACCATTCACCCCGATATCCGGCATGCCCATACCCTGCCTGCTGCATTTTACCGGGATCCGGCTTATGCTGAAGCCGTCAGGGAAAAAGTATTTGCCCGCAGTTGGCATTATGCACTCGACCTTGCCGAAGTCGCGGACCCCGGGCGCGCCGTCCCGTTCACCCTTCTGAAGAACATTCTCGACGAACCTTTGGTTGCCAGCCGGGATAAGGGAGGAACCCTCCGGGTTTTGTCCAATGTTTGCACCCACCGGGGCAATATCCTGGTGGAAGAACCGGGGCAGTACCGGATGCTGACCTGCCGGTACCACGGGCGTTGTTTCCGGTTGGACGGAACCTGCAAAAGCATGCCGGCTTTCGAACAGGTAAGCGGTTTTCCGGGGCCGGAAGATCACCTGCCGGAGGTCCGCAGCCAGTCCTGGATGAGCATGTTGTTTGCGGCGCTTGACCCCGTTGCAAGCCTGCAGGAAATGACCCGGCCAATCAACGACCGGCTCGGATGGCTTCCGCTGGAAGAAATGGTTTTTGACCCCTCCACCTCCAGGGATTATCGGGTGAACGCCAACTGGGCCTTGTATTGTGATAACTACCTGGAAGGACTTCATATCCCCTTCGTGCATCCTGCGCTGAACCAGGCGCTGGATTTTGGTCAATACGAGTATGAAGTATTTCCCTATTGCAACCTGCAACTCGGCATAGCAGGCAAAGACGAGCCCTGCTTCGGGATCCCGGAAGGCCATGCGGACTTCGGGCGGAGGGTGTACGCGTATTATTTCTGGTTGTTTCCGAATCTGATGTTCAATTTTTATCCCTGGGGGTTATCGCTCAACGTCATCGAGCCGTTGGGGCAGGAGCAGACCCTTGTACGGTTCCGGACCTACCGGTTTCCGGCGACTTCGGCAGGCCAGTCCCTCAACAACCTCAACCAGACCGAGATGGAGGACGAAACCGTTGTAGAGAGTGTTCAGCGGGGCGTCCGGAGCCGGTTGTACCGGCGGGGGCGGTTTTCGCCGTCGATGGAACTAGGGGTACACCATTTCCACCGGCTGATCGCTGATTTTCTGGGAGACAAATAAAAAAAACCGGCTTTGGAGCGTACCAAAGCCGGTCATAAATCTTCCTATTTTTTAAGGCAGCTCAGCTGCCGGAAAAATTAATTCAACTTAAAACTGCCTGTGCCGGCGAGGTGGCCTTTGTTATAAATCTCCACCTCGTAATTGCCTTTCTGGAAGGCCTGGCCCGGCGACCACAGCGTACACACCTGGGAAGCGGAATGGTTGTAATCCACTTCTTTGGCCTGAGTGAATTTGACTTCATCACCGGTTGCGTTGCTGACAAAGATACCCGAGCCGAGTTCTTCCATGGTCAGCGTTTCGCCCAGCGGGTTGATAATCCGGATATGGAAGGTTTCGGTCCCTGCTTCGGCCACTTCGTTATTGGTGGTATTGAAGCAGATCTGGATCTGGTCGATATTGTCGGCGCTGGCGCGTTTTACGGCTTTGCCCGATTTTTTTGTTTTCATCGGCTTGACCTCAAGGTCGGCGACTTTGATGACGGAAGCCATGTTGACCTTGGCGGCGAGGCGGGAGCGGTCGGCTTCGACTGCTTCTTTTTCGCTGACCAGGATGGCCTGCTTGGAATTCAACTCTTCGTTGGCCAGGCGCTGCGCAGTGAGGTCCTGCCCCAACAGGTTGTTGGATTCCGTGAGTTGAGAATTTTGAGCGGTCAGTTCGCCGTTTTGCTCGCGCAATTGGTTGATTTCAGCGAGGTACTGGTCGAGTTGCGCTTTAAGGCCGTCAATTTCCTTTCTGGCTTTGCCCAGGCTGGCTTTGTTGGCAAGCAGGCCTTCGATCTTTTCCTTTTGGGCAGCCAGCTCTTCCTTTTGAGCGTCGATAAGGGTATTCAACTCAGTGTTGCTGCTCCTCATCTCTTCCAATTCGGTCATGGCGGCATAATACTGCTTTTCAAGCTCCAGTTTGAGCTGTTCCGACTCGTCGTACTGTGCGGACAACTGGTCGATCATTTTGCCGCGCTTGTTGTAGTTAACCAGCATGACAGTGAGAACGCCTAAAAGCGCGATCACTACGACTGCTGCGATGGCGGTCAGCCTTTGCTGGTTGTTGCTTGGTTTGGGACTACTTGAATTTGTCATATCGTTTGTTAAAATTGGTTTACAAAACTGCTTGGTTGAACCAAGTGTTGAATTAACGGAGATTGAAAAAAGAAAATTGTATATTGTTCCCAAATATTTTTATTTGATCACCTCTCAGACCGCCTGAAGCCTTTAAAATAAAACGCGTATGATTGAACATGTAGATATTGCAAATGTGCTCTTCCTGGATATAGAAACCGTGTCCGGGAAGTCCGGTTTTTCAGAATTGAGCCCGGCGATGCAATCCCTGTGGGCAAACAAAGCCCGCCAGATCACCAAAACAGGAGAGGGAGAACTGGGCGCGGAAGACCTGGCGCAGGTATACAAGGACAAGGCCGCGATATACGCTGAATTCGGCAAGATCATTTGCATTTCAGTCGGGATCATTATCCGCGACCGGACGGATAAAATGCTGAAATTGCGGCTAAAGTCCTATGCGGGCCACGATGAGGCATCCGTCCTCCAGGAGTTCTCCCAATTGCTGGGCCAGTATTACAGCAATATTGCCAAGATCTATCTTTGCGGGCACAATATCCGTGAGTTTGATATTCCTTATATCTGCCGCCGGATGATCGTCAACCGGTTGCCGCTGCCGGCGGCGCTGGACCTGGCCGGGAAAAAACCCTGGGAAACCAAACACTTGCTGGATACCCTGGAACTTTGGAAGTTCGGGGACAACAAAGCCTATACTTCGCTTAACCTGCTGGCAGCTATCCTTGATTTTCCCACACCTAAAGATGATATGGACGGAAGCCAGGTAGGCCGGGTTTATTGGGAAGAAAACGACCTGGACCGCATTTCCTTTTACTGTGAGAAAGACGTACTGGCCACGGTGCAACTCTTTTTGCGGTTCCAGCTTGCGGATATTTTGAAGGAGGAGCAGATCAGCCACGTGCGGCAATAAAAAAGGGGGAACCCTAAAGTTCCCCCTCAAAAAAACACCTAAAACCCATATTCATATCATGAAAACCTTCTTATTGTTCGTCAAGTTCCTTCCGCCTCATTTTCCCGGCGCTGCTCTTTTGCTTTGCCTTTTAACCGATTGACGACTTTTTGACGAAGGTTCTGGATGCTCGTCACTAATATAAAGGTTTTTCAGGGGCATTTGGTTGTAAAGAAAATTGCATTTATTTTATAATAAAATGATTTACAGTGTTTTAGGCGATGGTTAATAACTTGTTAAAATAAAATTTTGCGCAAAAATCAGTTCCAGTCAGCCAATTGCACCTTGATGGACCTCTCTTTTTCTTCCCGGATGATATGGACCTGAACCTGGTCGCCCGGGTTGTATTTTTCCAGCGCCAGGATAAAATCGCCTTCCGATTTGATCTTTTCATCGTTGATTCCGACGATGATATCACCGAGCAGGATACGGCCGTACCGGTCGCGGTAGGTGGGTTGGAATCCTGCTTTTTCGGCCGGGCCGCCGGGTGTGACCTTCACAATGACAGCGCCGTCGACGCCCCACCGCCTGGCGATGCTTTGGTCGAGCAGTTCAACACCAAGCGAAGGCCGGCGGATGCGTTTGAATTCGATCAATTCCGGCACCACCCAGCGAACAACGTCAACCGGTATGGAAAAGCCGATACCTGCCGAAGCGCCCGATGGGCTGTAAATAGCCGTATTGACCCCGATGAGTTTGCCGGAAGAATTGAGCAAAGGCCCGCCGGAGTTACCCGGATTGATCGCTGCGTCGGTTTGTATGGCATCTCTGATCGGCGTCCCGGTCCGGGATTCAATTTCTCTTCCCAGGGCGCTGACGATGCCGGTGGTGAGGGTCTGGTCGAGGCCGAAGGGGTTGCCGATGGCGTAAACCGACTGGCCCACCCTCAGGTTGGCCGATGCTCCGACCGGGATCGGGATAAGGCTGCCTGCCGGCGCGTCGATGCGCAACACGGCGAGGTCCTTTTCAGGGGCAATGCCGACGAGGGAGGCATCCCAGACCGATTGATCGGCCAGTGTGACCTGGGCCTTGTCGGCGTCTTCGATGACATGATAATTGGTTACGATATGCCCTTCGTCATCCCATACGAAACCCGAACCGGTACCGCGCGGGATCTCCATGATATTCCGGGTCCAGAAATCGCGGGTAACGCTGGTTGTTGTAATAAAACAAACCGACGGCGCAGCCTGCTCAAACAGGCGGATATTGTGGATTTCGGCATCGGTCAGGCCCTCTTCGGCTTCGACGGAATGATTCACCAATTTGGATTGGTTTCGCAATGCCTCATCGGTCTGGGTGTTTGCGGGCTGTTCCCGGTTGGTCCAGGCTACCCCGGCAAAAAAACCGGCGCCGGTCAGCAGGCCGGCCAGCAAAAGCCGGAAGATGAATTTGCTGTTCGACATAAAAGATGATTCAGTTATTATTCGTATATTTTTCAGCAAAGTCTCTGTCCATTATTTCAGGTTTTACGTTGTTTCTTTTTGGCGGCGGGAAACAGAATATTATTGAGGATCAGTCTGTATCCCGGCGAATTGGGGTGCAAGCTGAGGTCGGTTTCAGGTTCATTGACAAAATGCCGGTAATCCTCAGGGTCATGGCCGCCAAAAAAAGTCCAGAAGCCTTGACCAAAAGTGCCGTGCAGGTACCGGGCTTCCTGGGCCGGTTTGGTTTCACCGAGGACGAGGGCATCCGATTTGATGAATTGTTTCCGGAAGGCGGTGGTCTGGCCCATGAAGCCTTTGACCGTTTTGGTATGCGATTGGGTCAGCATGGTAGGAACAGGGTCCCATTTGGCTGAAAAATCAAACAAGGTAAAATAATCCTGCTCGGGGGGTATGCCGCGCGCATCCGTATTATCTATGGTAGAAAATTCGTAGATCAGGGGGTCTTTGATCAGTTGAAAATCCTTGAAAGCGAAAGTTTTGCTGAAATCCAGTTTTTGCTGGGCCATTGGGTCGGCGGCGTCGCCATCGTACATTTGGGCGCAGATATCGACGCCCTCGGCCGCCAGGGCAATATCGTAGGAGTCGGTAGCCGAGCACATGGCAAACATGAAACCGCCGCCGCCGACGTATTCTTTAATGCGTTTGATGACCGACAATTTGAGCTGGCTCACCTTTTCAAATCCCAGGCTTCTTGCAAGCGTTTCCTGGAATCGAACGTGTTCGCGGTACCAGGCCTGGTTGTGGTAGGAGCGGTAAAACCGGCCGTACTGACCGGTAAAATCTTCGTGATGCAAGTGAATCCAATCGTATTTCGGCAGGGCGTCGTTCATGACTTCCCGGTCATAGATGGTTTCATAGGGAATTTCGGCGTAGGTGAGGACCAGGGTGACGGCATCATCCCAGGGTTGGATCTTGTCGCCTTTCTGGAAGTTAAAATCCGGGGTATAAACGGCAATTTTAGGCGGCACTTCGAGTTTGAGTGCATCCATATTTACTTCCGGATTACTGATGTCGGCGAGTATTTTGTTGAACTGCGCGTCGGGGATGATCTCAAAACTGACCCCCCGGGTGAGGCATTCGCGTTCGAAGATCCGGTTGTGCCGGAAAGCAAAGCTCCCACCTCGGTAATTCAGGAGCCACCAGGCTTCTTCTCCGTTGTTGAGGACCCAATAGGTTATGCCGTAGGCCTTAAGGTGGTTGCGTTGGGTTTCTGCGTCCATTGGCAGAAGCATGTAGGCGGCTTTCACCGGGGCGAGGGCAGTGAGGAAGAACAAGGCGATTATCAAGAGCTGTTTCATCGTTGCGTTTATTTGGTAAAGACGCTTGAATATATAAACAGAATGTATTGCCCGCGGTTGCATATCCGGTTTCCGGGCTAAATTTATGGATCATTTTCAAAACGCCTGCTCACAGAAAACGAAAATAATTCAAAATAGTTGCCTGTTTTCCCAAGCTTAAAACCGGGCGATCTTTTTTCGTCCGACGGGTGAGCCGTTCCTCAGCAAAACAGCAATATAGGCCCCGGCAGGCGAACCGGATGGAAAGTCGACCGGGGTTATGTTTCCCGGGCCGGCCGGGACGACCAATATCCTTTTGCCGGTCATATCCAGAATTTCGATCGCCCAATCGCTGTTCTGATCCGGGGTTTCAAATCGAACATCAAAGCTGGCACTGAACGGGTTGGGGGAGATGGAAAAGTCCATATTGTGGTCTGCGGGGTCGCCGGCGCCAACGAGGTTATCGGGCATCAGGTTGGCCAGCAAAAGGATATACGCAGCCTGATAATAAATGGCCGGCTCGGTGATCTCCCAGGAATTTTCGGGCCAGCCGGTATTCCAGTCCTTGTAAGCTTTTTGTGGCGGCTGGTTGGCCGGCGGCGATATTTCCGGGATGGAGAAATACATGTTGGGGCCGCCGGTGAGGAAACCGGGGGGCGGGCCTTTCGGGGAGGTGAGGGCGTTGTCCCAGGCTGTGTTGTCGCCAAACCAGGTATGGTAAATTTCATTGGCGCAGTAATCGCCGCCAAAGGCGTACATATTGGATAACATGCACAAACCCATCGGGTTGGTTCCATTCAGCCAGTGGAGGTATTGTTCCGCAAGCTCGTGATATTCATCCCGTCGGTTGGGGTTGATATTGTAATGTACAAAATCCATGTTGAGGATGCCGCAATTGGCCCGCACCTGGTTGCTGCCCCAACTGTGCGCCCAGTCATCCATATAAGCGAGGTAAAGGTCTTCCTGGCCGGAATAGGCATCCAGTGAAAAGGCATAGTTCATGGTTGCTTTCTGGGCGCGGATGTTATCGATAATGGCAGGGTAGACATTGGGCAGCCTGGTCAGTTCCAGGAGGGCTTCGGAAACATGCATCCGGTAAGGGCCCCACCAGTTTTCCAGGAAGGGCCGGATCGTGTTGTAGCGCCCTTCCGCAAAATCCTTGTATTCTGTGATGCCGGTGGCGGCATACAGGTAAACGGCTGCAGTAAAGGCGCTTTCCATTTGCTCGATCTCGGAGCGGTCGGCATAACCTGCTTTGATATCTCCGTCGTCGCATTCGGTTTCCAGGAACGTGAAATTGCCGGTGCTCACCTTTGCCCTTTCCCAGGCGGCTTTTGCCCGTTGGATGAGGTCGCCGGCGTAAACGTCGAGGGCGCCGATGCCGGATTGCTGGAAAACATGCCCGGCTTTGGCAAAAATGGCGCAGCCTGCCAGGGTGGCGCTGGTGCATTCGGGCAGGTAATAACGCGGGCGGGTATCGGCGCTGGGCGGAGAGACGTCGTTAAAATTATCGACGCCGTTTTTGAGCAAAAAACCGTTGGTTCCGGTAGCGTCCTGCATCCGTTTCAGCCAGTCGAGTTCCCAGATCACCTCGTCGAGCAGGTCCGGGATGCCGTTGCCGCTTTCCGGGATGCCGAAGTTATCGGTAAAAACATTGGGGTTCAGGGCATAAGCCGACAGCAACTGGATCACCGCGCCTTCCGCAAAGGTGGTATATTTATTGACGTCTCCGGCGTCCATCCATCCCCCGTGGAGGTCGCGGGCGGTGGAGGGATCGTCCTTTTCCCAACGGTTTCGGGCGCCGCGATCCTGGGTGGGGCCTTCAAAAGAAGCGCCGTCGGCCCATTTGGCGTCCACAAAAGGCGGCTGTTTGGCGAACCCGATCCGCTGATAAAAAAACATGCGAACCGCTTGTTTGAGGACCGGCCGGTATACATCGTCAGCAATCCGGAAGGGAAAGGAAGCCAGGCCTTTGGAGGGGTCGAAAATGTAGTATTCTCCTGGTTCGGTGACGGATGAGAAGTCAAACCACCAGCCTTTGTCGCCCGACTGTGCGTGTGTGGCGCCGTTTTTCCATGCCTGCGGAGCTGCGCTGAAAACGGTTTGCCCCGTAGATGCCCTCCGCAACTGAAGGGTGCTGCCGGGGGTAAAGGAGGCTGCCGCATTGAACCCTGTTTGGGGATCGGAGATCACCGCAACCTTTTTGGATGCCGGCATGTATCCGAACTGGTCGATCCGGATCAGCGGCGTGATGGTTTGTTGGGCAGAAACCCAGGGAAAGAAGGCCGGGAACAGGAAAAAATGAATAGCTGTTTTGATAAAGGGTTTCATGGTTCTGAATTTTCGGTGGTGGCGCTGTTGGAATCAAACTGCAAAAATACAGTTAAACAAGGGGTTTTGATCGGAAAAACGCCCATTTGTCCGCTGGCTATGGAATTCAGGATTCCTTCAAAAATCCAGCCATTGCTTCCTCCAAAAAAAGGAGGACAAGGCGCCGGCGCCCTCAACTTTTCCGGACCTGCAACCAAATCTGCCAAGATTTCCAGAATCTTTACGCCTATCTTCCTATCTTGCGCCGCTTTAGCCGCCAATATGCAACTTCCCGGCGAGTGGCGCGTTTTTGGAAGATGAAGGAATCATTATGGAGCAAATTTCTTTTCAGTACCCGGCCTGGTGGTTGATCCTGTGTCTGGCTTTGGGAGCCGGCGGCGCTGCATTATTATACTACAGAGACCAAACCTTCCGCGAGCAGGCGCGCTGGGTCAAATGGGTGATGGCGGTTGTGCGGGCCCTGGTCCTGACCATGATTGCTGCCCTGCTCTTGTCCCCCCTGATCAAAAGCCTGGATACCGAAGTTAAAAAACCCATTGTTGTATTGGCCCAGGACAATTCGGAGTCCTTAACCGCTGGTATGACCGAGGAGCAACGCGGTCAGTACCAGCTTGCCATTGAGCAATTGCAGGACAAACTCGGAAATGACTATGACCTCAAGACCTACACTTTCGGCGACGAAGTCCGGGAGGGTCTTGAATTTTCGTATTCCGATAAAGTGACCAATATTTCCCAGTTTCTGGGGGAAATTTACGATCTGTACAGCAACCAGAATCTGGGCGCCCTTATTCTGGCCAGCGACGGGATATACAATGAAGGCAGCAATCCCGTTTACAGCGGCAATCAACTGGCCGTTCCCATTTATACGATTGCCCTTGGCGATACCACGCCGAAAAAGGACCTTGCACTGCGGCGGGTCTTTCACAACAAGATCGCCTATCTGGGCGACAAATTCAACGTGCAGGTGGATATTTCCGCGCTGAATTGCACCGGGAGCAACAGTGTGCTCAGCGTGTTCAAGGTAGAAGGCGGCAATTCCCGTAAACTGCAGGATATCCCGTTTGCCATTGATCAGAACGATTTTTTCACGACACGGGAAATTATTTTGGATGCGGACCAACCGGGTGTTCAGCGATACCGGGTATCCGTTCAGGCCCTCAGCGGGGAAGCGACCACGGTGAACAATGCCAAAGAAATCTTTATAGATGTGCTGGATGCCAGGCAGAAGATACTGATCCTGGCCAACTCCCCGCATCCCGACCTTTCCGCCCTGCGGCAATCCCTGATGACCAGTAAAAATTATCAGGTCGATATTGTTTACATCGCGGATTTTTCGGGCAACCTGGCAGGGTACGATATATTGGCGCTTCACCAATTGCCCAGTCTTGCCAATGACGCAACCAATATCTTAAACCAGATCCGGACACGGAATATACCGACCATTTTTATTGTTGGCGCCCAAAGTAATTTATCGGCGCTGAACAGGGTACAATCCCTGGTTTCTATCCAGGCATCGGGCCCGGGCAGCAATGAAGTGCAGGCAGTGGTGGCGCCCGAGTTTAACCTGTTCACTGTGAGCGAAGACCTCCGGAAGATCATCAACAAGCTCCCGCCGCTGATTGCGCCTTTTGCTGATTTTTCAGATTCCGGCAACGGGCAAATCCTGTTGTACCAGCGGATCGGCCGGATTGAGACCCGGTATCCGTTGCTGGCGCTTGGCTCCCCGAACAATGCCCGCACTGCCGTGCTCTGCGCCGAAGGCATCTGGAAATGGCGGTTGTATGATTTTCTGGACAACCAGAACCACAACCTGACCAACGAGCTGATCGGTAAAATCATCCAGTACGTCGGCCTCAAAGAGGATAAACGCCGTTTCAGGGTGAGTTTACCCAAAACGATCTTCAACGAAAACGAGCCGGTCATCCTGGATGCGGAGTTGTACAATGAAAACTACGAGCTGATCAACGATCCGGACGCTACCATCACCATCCGGGATGAAGAGCGCAAGGAGTTCAATTCAACCTTTAACAAGGCCGGCAATGCCTATACGCTGAACGCCGGCATCCTTCCGGTGGGCAATTATACCTACAAGGCATTTACAAACACCGGCGGCCAGCAACTGACCTTCGACGGCCAGTTCAGCGTTCAGCCCATTCAACTCGAGCGTTTTGAAACGACTGCCGATCATGGCATGCTCCGGTTGCTGAGCGAACAATTCGGCGGCCAATTGGTCTACCCCGACCAGATCGGTTCCCTGTCCGACCTGATCAGCAACAAAAACACGGTCAAGGATGTCATTTATTCCACCACTAAAACCCAATCGGCGATCAATCTGAAGTGGATCTTTTTCCTCCTGCTGTTCTTGCTGACGCTGGAGTGGTTCCTTCGGCGGTATTTGGGGGGATATTAGGGGGCCTTCGACTGCGCTCAGCATGAGAGGTGAGAGAGGTGAGAGCCCAAAGCCTGCGTGGTGCGTCGGTCGGAGAAGGGTGCGCCGGACGAGGAGCGCTTCGGCTTCCGGACGGCGGAGCCGGCTGCGAGCGGCATAAAAAAATCAGGTAATTGGGGCGGTACAATTCTTTTGGAGCGGACGAGGTAAATGCCGGACGGGATCAGCGGCGGGCTTACCAGGTGAGGTCTTCTTCTTCGGTCCCCGGTTTTCTTTCTCCATCATCCGCATAGTCTTCTTCGTTTTCGGCATGGCGGCGATCAAATTCCTCGTAGTCGTAATCCGGCATCAACTCCGTTTTGATGTAATTGATGGTTTCTTCCAGGCTGGCCAGAAAACGGTTGAAGTCCTCTTTATAGAGAAAAATTTTGTGGCGCTCATAGCCGTCCCGGTCGAATTTTTTTGTACTTTCCGTGAGGGTGAGATAGAAGTCTTCTCCCTTGGTCCGACGGACGTCAAAGAAGTAGGTCCTTCGTTTGCCCGCCTTTACTTTTATGGAATACACGCTCTCCAACCGCTTTGAATTCCGCTCGTTCTCCACAATAATCTTTTTGGTTTAACAATGATTTGACGCCCTTTTAAATGATTGATAATCAGCATGTATTGCCATGTCGAACGGGTATGGGCGCCGGAACCCCTGAGGACATTACCGTACAAAAGTAAATATTTGGCAAATAATTCAAAAAAAAGCGATAAAAAAGAATCGAAATTAACCGGGCTCTTCGACTGTTTGTTTTTCAAACAATTCGAAGTAGTACCCTTTTCTGGCAATCAGTTCGTCGTGGGTACCCGATTCGACCACTTTCCCATCGTCGAGAATAATGATCTGGTCGAATTGCAACAAAGAATAGATCCGGTGGGTAATGATAATAGCTGTTTTATCGGCGAGCGCTTCGGTGAAATAGCCGAGGATCTGTTTTTCCGTGGTGGTATCAACGGCTGAGAGGCAGTCATCGAGGATAACGATGTCGGGCTGTTTGATCAGGGCCCTGGCAATGGAGACCCTTTGTTTCTGGCCGCCGGACAGGGTCACGCCCCGCTCGCCAACCATGGTGTCAAAACCCTGGGGAAGCCCTTGGATATCATCGTAAACAGCGGCGTGCCGTGCATAATTTTCAATTTCTGCGCGGTCGGCGCCCGGGCGGCCGAAGGCGATGTTATTGGCAACGGAGTCGGAGAACAGGAACACTTCCTGAGGCACGTATCCGATTCGTCGCCGGAGGTTAAAAAGATCGTGGTCTTTTATTTCCCGGCCGTCGAGGCGGATGCTGCCTGAGGTGATGTCGTATAGCCGGACCAGCAATTCGGCAACAGAGGATTTCCCACTGCCGGTTCGGCCGATAATGGCCATTTTTTGCCCCTGTTTGAGTTCAAAGCTCAGGCCGCTGAGCGCCCGGATGCCGGTATCGGGGTAAACGAAAGTGACATGATCAAATTGAATATGGCCTGAAAGCGGTTGGTCGTTCTCGACCGGGCTGGCGATTTCGGGTTTGATCTTCAGGAATTCGTTGATGCGTTTTTGTGAGGCGGCCGCCTGCTGAATGATCGAGGCGATCCAGCCGATGGCCGTAACAGGCCAGGTTAACATATTCACGTAGATCACGAACTCGGCGATATTTCCCGCTGTAACTGACCCGCGAACCGCCTGGATGCCGCCGACATAAACGGTCACCACCGTACTTATGCCGATCAGCAGGAGCATCAGCGGGTAGAAGAAGGCGTCTACTTTGACCAGGCCCATGGACTTGGCTTTGTAGTAGTCGCTCTGGCCCGCAAAATATTTGACCATCTGGCCTTCCTGGACATAAGATTTAACCACCCGGATCCCGCTGTAGACTTCCTGGGCGTTGCTGTTGAGCACGGCCAGTTGGGCCTGGATGCGTTCGCTGCGTTTGTTGATCAAATGACTGACATAGTAGATGGAAACAGAAAGAACAGGCAGTGGAGAGAGGCAGTACAGCGTAAGAACCGGATTGACAGATAACATGGCATAGATCACCAGGATAAACAGCGATACCAGGTTGAAGCCGTACAACACCGCCGGCCCCAGGTACATCCGGACTTTTGAAACGTCTTCACTGATGCGCGACATCAGATCGCCTGTTTTATTGCGTTTGTAAAATGCCTGCGTCAAACGCTGGTATTGTGCAAACAACTCTTTTCGCATATCATATTCGACGAGCCTGGACATGACGATGATGGTCTGCCGCATAAAATACATAAAAATGCCCATCACCAGGGCAAGGATCAGAACCAGCACACCAAAAAACAGCAGGGTATCTCCCAGGATGCCATAGAACCGCTCCTGTTGAACAAACCCGTCGAAAGAGTTGTACAGGCTGATATTATCTACCACCAGGTCGAGGGCCTCCCGGATCATTTGCGGCTGGAGAACCCGGAAATAGTTGGACAGGGATACAAAAATGAAACCCCACAGCAAATGCCATCGATATTTGAGGAAATATTTGTTGAGAACGGAAAGTTCCTTCACCAATTTCAGGTTTACTATTGTTGAATAACCGGCAAGGAGGGAATTGGTTGATTCCGGGGGAAAATTACGGGAAAAATCTTATATTTGAAAATGAGGAATCGAGGAATTGAGGAATCGAGGAATCGAGGAATTGAGGAATTGAGGAATTGAGGAATTGAGGAATTGAGATCAGTTCCTCGGTTTCTCAAAAAAAAATAAAATGCATATCAAAAATTCCATCCTGTTTGTTCTGGCCATCGTTGCCTGTGCGTCTTGCCGGCGGGACCCCCTGGAGGCCCTCAAAGCCGGCGTGGAAGCCGAGTTTGCCCGTTCGCCCGGCGTATTTGCCATTGCTTTCCTGGATCTTGACGACCCTTCCCGGCAATTGCGGATCAACGATACCCTTCGTTTTCATGCCGCCAGTACCATGAAAACGCCGGTCATGATCGAATTGTACAAACAGGCGGCCGCCGAAAAATTCAGCCTGGGTGATTCCCTGGTTGTCCGCAACGAATTTTACAGTATTGTCGACAGCAGCCTTTACAGTATGGAGATCGGAGAAGATTCAGAAGCGGAATTGTACCATCAGATTGGAAAAAAAGTCTCCATTTATGATCTGACTACGGATATGATCACATACAGTTCCAATCTGGCTACCAATATCCTAATCGGGTGGGTCGGGGCGGAAAACGTGACCCGTACCATGCGCGACCTCGGCGCCCCTTATATCGAGGTGCTTCGCGGGGTGGAGGATCAAAAGGCATTTGACAAGGGATTGAGCAATTCGACAACGGCCTATGACCTTATGGTGATCTTCGAAAACCTGGGCCGCGGGAAAGTCGTGAACCCGGATGCCTGCCGGGAAATGATCGCCATACTGGAGGGGCAGCATTTTGATGAAATCATCCCGGCAAAGCTGCCTCCGGATGTCAGGGTGGCCCATAAAACAGGGTGGATCACGAGCGTAAGTCACGATTCCGGCCTGGTTACCCTGCCCGACGGCCGGCGCTACGTATTGATCTTGTTGTCAAAGGATTGGGAATCCAACGAACTGGCGACGGAGATCATGGCCAATGTATCCGGAATGGTGTATGATTATTTTGTGAATTGATACGATTGATTGGATTGGTTCGATTGATACGATTGGTTCGATTGATACGATTGGTTCGATTGGTTCGATTGGTTCGATTGGTTCGATTGGTTCGA
>CAZLEF010000013.1:0-87831 GCA_964558465.1 uncultured Lewinella sp.
GCGGCGGAGACAAGAAGGAGACGTAGATAGCAATTATTCATGACACCTTTTTTTTGCGCGAAAGTTAATCAAAAATGGCTACAAAAAGCTGAACGTTAGGGAGAAATGATAAAATTTAGCAGGAGCGTGGGTTTGGAATTGTAAAATCGTGTATATTTGCGACGAGAAAGTAAAAGTGGCTTTTCACTTGCTTTATGAAAAGCCCGCAAGGAAATAAAGCGGGCGTATCTCTGGCTTGTGCTGAATAGGGTCTAAGTTTTAGCCAGTCATTCGGGCCTTCCTTTGTATGGTTTTCCAATTCGCTAGCTACAACTTAAGATGATAATTGAGTTGCTCGGGAGCATGGACGCCCGGATGCAATGCCTGTTCCATTTGAGATGAACAGGTCATCCATCTGGCTCCACCATGATCAGGCGGGTTATTGACGCTATTATTTTTGTGTGCTTTGTTAACTTTTATAATTATTAATTTTTTTTGTAATGAACATTTTTGTAGCAAAGTTGAATTTCGAGACTGACAGCGACGATCTGCGCACGGCGTTTGAAGCCTATGGCGTTGTGGATTCCTGTAAAGTCATCACTGACCACGAGACTGGCCGTTCCCGTGGCTTTGCGTTTGTTGAAATGCCGAACGACGATGAGGCAAAAGCTGCCATCAACGCTTTGAATGAAGCAGAACTGGATGGTCACACGATCGTAGTAAAACAAGCTGAGCCCCGGGAAAGCCGAGGCGGCGGCGGTGGATTCAACCGTGGCGGCGGCGGGTTCAACCGCGGCGGCAGTGGCGGCGGATTCAACCGTGGCGGCAGTGGCGGCGGCGACCGCGGTGGGTTTAACCGCGACCGGGATCGCGGTGGAGACCGGGATCGCGGCGGCGACCGGGGCGGGTTTAACCGCGACCGGAACCGCGACCGCGACGGGTTCAAACGTCGCAACGATTGGGATTAACATTTTTCCGTTTACGGAATTTTTATAGTGAAGCCGGCGGGCGAGTAACCTCATCCGCCGGCTTTTTTTATTGAAGGATAATGCCGCAGGACGGATAGTTTTTTCAAAACTATCCGACACGTGGCATATTTTTGCCAGATGAAAGCAATTTACCTGAAGCCAAAAAAAGAAGCGGCCATCCTTCGGTTTCACCCCTGGGTGTTTTCCGGGGCTGTGAACCGGATGGAAGGAAACCCGATCGATGGCGATACGGTGGCCGTTTGCAGTCACGACGGCCGTCACCTGGCTACAGGCCATTATCAAAACGGCAATATTTGTGTCCGGATCTTTGTTTTTCAACCCGTTTGGCCGGATGAAGCTTTCTGGACCGAAAAAATTGCCAATGCACGCCGGTACCGGATAACGATCGGATTGCCGGACGCCGGAAAAACAAATTGTTTCCGTTTGATCCACGCAGAAGGCGACGGCCTGCCGGGGCTGATCATCGATTGGTATGCAGGTGTCGCGGTTGTTCAATGCCACTCCATCGGCATGCATTTGGAACGAAGCCATTTTGTAAATGCGCTCCGGAATGTTTTTGGGGATGATCTGAAAGCCATTTACGATAAAAGCAGGGAAACCCTGCCGGCTGATTATGCCGCAGGCGTTGTGAATGGTTATTTATCCGGTGGCCCCGGTCAAAATATTGTGCTGGAAAACGGCTATCAATTTCATGTGGATTGGGAAACCGGCCAGAAAACAGGATTCTTCCTGGATCAGCGGGAAAACCGCAGATTGATGGCACAATTTTCCAAAGGGAAAAAGGTCCTGAACGCTTTTTGTTACTCAGGCGGATTTTCGGTATACGCCCTGGGCGCCGGGGCAAGCCATGTAGATTCGGTGGATGTTTCAGCCAAAGCTATGGAATGGACCAACAGAAATGTGGCCCTCAACCATTTTGAGCCCCCAGCCCACCAATCCATCGTTGCTGATGTTATCCCATGGCTGAATCAGACAAATAACCAATACGACCTGATGGTCGTCGACCCGCCCGCATTTGCCAAAAATATCGCCAAACGGCATAGCGCTGTACAAGGGTACAAACGATTGAATGCCCTGGCCCTGAAAAATATTATTCGCGGCGGCATCCTCTTTACCTTTTCTTGTTCGCAGGTCATTGACCGCGGACTTTTTAACAACACCGTCGTGGCGGCCGCACTGGAAGCCGGGCGACACATCAGGGTCATGCAGGAACTCGGCCAACCGGCAGACCATCCCGTGAACCTGTTTCATCCGGAAGGGTCCTACCTGAAGGGATTAATGTTGCAGGTAGAATAAACAAAAAGGATTATCTTCCACCCGATATGGAAAAAATCGCCTACCCACTGTTGTATTATACCCTTGATACCGGACTGATGCTGGGCTTGCTGGTCGGTACCGATTATGAATTGGTGGAAAAAGACCTTAAAAGTATGAAAACGGCTTTGGCCAACCACCTGCAGCGGGTTTACAAGCGATTCAATGATTATCCCCATATCGATATTCTGGAACCAAAGCTGAAAATGATCATCGTCCCGATCCAGCCAACTTACCGCGACCGGCAGGGGGCCTACCCGGTAGCCCGCCAGGTCAAAGTCCAGACACCGGCTGTGTACGGAGAAACCGAAAGGGGCCATTTTGTCTGTTATTTCCCGCTTTTCAACGAACATTTCATTTATTACGAGGCTCAGCAATTTGAGGTCCTGGCACAGCATTTTGTAACCGCCCTGGCCAATTCCCTGGAACCGGAGAACATCTACCGGTTGCTCACCTATCCCAAACCTCAATTGGACCTGGTCCATTTGAAGGTAAACAAGGATAGAGACCTTGTCTGGGACCAGTTCTCAGGCCAGCGGGCGCTGCCGAACCTGAGCAGGCTGGCTGAACAATATCCATTGAGAGGGGGAGGAAAAAAAACCGGCTTTTTGCCGGAAGCCGCATGGGAGATGGAAGATCAGGTGTCTGACCTGATCGACAAACTGATCAACAGCAGGGTTAACGTACTGGTCGTGGGGCCGCGCGGTGTGGGCAAAAGTGCATTGATTGCTGCGGCTATCCGAAAACTCAGCGCCAGAAACCACAGTCAAAAACTGGACTTTACTTTTTGGCGGATGATGTCGCAACGCATTACGGCCAGTGCACGGTATTTGGGCGAATGGCAGGAAACCTGCGAATTGCTGGTGGAAGAACTGACCTCCGCCAACGGCATCCTGTGGATCATGGATATCATCCAGCTGATTCAAACGGGAGGAGAAGGCGCTGAAGACAGTGTGGGCGCTTTCCTGGCGCCCTTCCTGCAAAGCGGTAAATTGCAGATTACGGGTGAAGCCACCTTTGAAGAACTGGAAACCATGCGCCGCCTGTTGCCGGGTTTTGTTCAGAATCTCCAGATCATCAGACTGGAAGAATTGCCGGAAACCAAGGTTTTTTCCATCCTGAACAAACTGTCGGATTTTGCCCTGCAAAAGTTTAAAATTTCAATTTCGCAGGACGCCAGAATGCTGGCCCACCGGCTTCTCCTCCGGTATTATCCCTACGAGGCTTTTCCCGGTAAAGCCATCCGTTTTTTGGGCAATTGCCTCAACGAAGCCCAAAATCAGGATAAAAAAACAATTGATCGAAATACAGTAATCCGGCATTTTATACAACAGACCGGCCTTCCGGAGCTTTTTTTGAGGGATGAGGTACTGCTGGACAGCCAAATTCTGCAGGACTTTTTCCGGGCAAGGATCATCGGCCAGGAAGAGGTGGTTGAGAAATTGACTGAGGTGATCAAGGTTTTTAAGGCAGGCATCAACAACCCTGCCAAGCCGATCGCCACCCTCATTTTTGCAGGGCCTACGGGTGTCGGAAAAACGGAGAGCGCCAAGGTACTGGCTGAATACTTTTTTGGGGCCGGACAAAACAAGTCGCCCCTGATCCGGTTGGACATGAGCGAATTCCAGCATCCTTCCATGATTTCCAGGCTGGTGGGTGAAGGCAAGGAACCCGGTCAATTGGTGAAGGAAATCAGGGAACGACCTTTTGCAGTTCTGCTTCTGGACGAGATCGAAAAAGCGCATCCGGCTATCTTCGACGCCCTCCTGACCGTGCTGGATGAAGGGCGTCTGGTAGACGGATACGGCCGGATCACCAATTTCAGGAATGCCGTGATCATTCTCACCTCTAACCTGGGCGCTGCCAGGCAACACTCTATCAGTTTCAAAGGAACTACTTCCGACGAAAAATACTACAGGGCTGCTATCGAAAGCCATTTCCGGCCGGAATTTTTTAACCGGATCGACGGCGTCGTCCTGTTCAGGCCGCTGCTGGAGGCGGATATCCGCAAAATAACGCTTAAGGAACTCAATGAACTGAATTCGAGGGAAGGCATTGCAAAACGGGGCCTGACACTGACCTTTTCGGATGTTTTGCTGGATTGGCTGGTGAATATCGGGTTTGACGAAAGGTATGGAGCCCGCCCCCTGCAACGTGCGATCGAGCGATACGTCGTAACCCCGCTGGCAGCCTGGATGCTGGGAAATCAGGGTGTTGCAGATACCCGATTATGGCTTGACTGGAACGGCAACCTCGTTATTGATGTCCTTTAACCGGGGAGTATAATTATTGGGGGATCGGGCCGTCCTGTTGTTGAAACGAAGGCCTGCGTCGTCATCCGGGAAATGTTTTTTCTTCAGAATAAAAAAAATCAATATATTTGTCTGGCAAATCAGCTTTCATGAAACGGCTGTTCCCTTTATTAGGCGGTTTATTGGTTCTGCTATTCTCGGCCTCCACCTGCGAGGAAGACCTGGTTTTTGACCAACCCGAGCCGGCCTCTAAATTGGTGGTGATCAGCAACTTTACCAGCGAAAGGGCTTTGCGCGTGCAGGTTTCCCGAAGCCGTCCCGTTCTCGATAACTCCCCCGGAGAATATATTTCCGAAGCCCGGGTTTGGCTCCTGAAAGGCGAAGAATTGTTGGAAGAACTCGAACTGGTTATCCCGCAGAACACAAAATCGGGGCCCTTTTTCACCACCCGGAACAGCACTTTGGAAGTCGGCGTGGATTACACCATAAAAGTGGAAGCCCCCGGATTCGAAACCATTATGGCGAAAAGCAAAATCCCGCCGATAACGGCCTTGTCAGAGTTTGTGATGGACGACATACAGGTTGAAGAAACCCCGGATCATAAATTGAGGTATTCATTTTCTGTTTCCCTTCGATTCGAAGACGACCCCTCGCAGAAAAATTTTTACCACCTCATCCTCTACCAGCGCATCAATGATTATATCGAAATGAACGGCGATACCGTAGTGGTTGATTCCAGGCTTTATCCGGTGTATTTTGGAAAATCGATTAACAGCAATCAGGTCACGGCGCACCTGAGCGGAGGTCTTTTGCTCGAAGATGATCCCTTTAAAGGGGATTATTCTTTCAGGTTTTCTGCAGTAATTGACCCTGAAATTCAATTGATCAGCAAACTCTTTGCCGACCTGCGCACGGTTTCTGACGACTATTATTTTTACTACCGGTCTTTATCCCGGATCAAAGACGCCGACGGAGGCGGTTTCTTTGGCGATCCGGTTATCCTCTATAATAATATCCTCAACGGACATGGCAATTTCGCCGGGTTCAGCCAGTCTCAGGACTCCATTTTGGTTGGTAATTAATTCTTCATTTTTTAGTTATTTCGAAAATATAAATCCTTCGCATAGGGGAAGGCAAAATATTTCGTGTCAATACAGGTGAATGTGCCTCGGAAATCCTGCTGATTTGAATTTCATCTGAAAAACACGATCATGACTACAGAGCAAAAACTAGGTTTTATTCAACAATTTCCTTTGTTTGAGAACTTGAACGATGATGAGAAGTTGCGCCTGGCTGAAATGATGAAGCCGGTCATTTTTACCCGTTACAGTTTTGTTTATTTGCCAGGTGAATCCTCCGAGCAGGTCTATTTTTTAGCCAGGGGCTCTGTGAAGATCGGCACCCATTCCAGCGATGGAAAGGAGGTGATCAAAGCGTTGGTGCATCCCCTCGCCATGTTCGGCGAACTTGGCCTGATCGGGGAAGAAGAACGGCAGGATTTTGCCCAGGTGCTGAAAGAAGAAGTGCAGGTGTATGTTTTGAAAGTGGAAGATTTTAAGAAGGTTATGCGTTTCAACTTTGATCTGTGTTCAAGGGTGATGGACCTTTTCGGAGCGCGGCTGCTGAGGGCGGAAAACAAGTTGGAATCCCTGATCTTTAAAGACGCCAGAACCCGGATCATCGAATTTATAAAGGAATCGGTTTCCGACCGCGGACGCAGGATCGGATATGAAATGTTGCTGAAGCATTCCCTTACCCACCAGGATATTGCCAATATTACCTGTACATCCAGGCAAACCGTTACACTGGTATTGAATGAACTTCGCAAATCGGACCTGATCTATTTCAACCGGGGTAAAATCCTTGTCAGGGATATGACCCGGCTGGCTTGATCCGACTGACTTCATGGTTGCAGTTATTCAGTGTTTCATGGTTTTAGGGAAACCATGAAACACTGAAACCATGAATCACTGAAACCATGCAACCATGCAACCATGAATCACCGCTCCGGTAATTCCATCAGTATCCTCCACTCCTTCGGATAATAATTGTTGACCCTGTCCTTCAGCCCCTTTGCCCAGCCCAGGGTGAGACCGTTGTATTGTACGCCAAACCACCCGCCGGGACAGGAAACGCATTCGAAAGGTTCTTTTTTCAAAAACCTTAGGGCCTGCTCTTTGGATAAGGCAACCACCGGCAGGTTGACGCTGATAGCGGTATTCAGAGCAAGTTCAGGCGCCGGAATAAAATCCTTCCCTTTGAACACCCCAATGGCCTGGCCAGGCAAAAATCGTTTGATCCGGCCTTCCAACTCCATCGTTTGTTCTGCTTCACGGCTCAGGATGGCCCTGATCTCACCATCCGGCGATTGAATGAAATCCATTTCCCCGGATGGCGATATCCAGTTGATCAGGTCGGTTTTTACCGCCTTTGGCGCCCGGGTCCAGTTCTTCCAGCTTTTTGGATTACCCGCCCTTTGCCGGCGTTGGGCAGGTTTTCGCCTGAAACACGCCAGGAAGAAACCTTCTCCCCTGACCTTGTGCGGAAAACACTGCAAACCCCAGTCTCCCGAAGTAACGCCCCATTCGGCAGGCGTCTCCAGTGGAATAAAATCAAATCCCAACTCAGTTGCCAGCCACCGGGCATTGTCCTGGTTTTCGGTTGAATTATAGGTGCAGGTGCTATAGATGAAATAACCGCCGGGTTTAACCAGACCGGCAGCCTGGCCTAATATCCGCCGTTGGCGGGATGCGCAAAAATGTACCTGTGCGGGAGACCATTCTTCCATCGCCCTCCGGTCCTTTCTGAACAGCCCTTCTCCCGAACATGGCGCATCCACCAAAACCAGGTCGAAATAATCAGCAAGAGCGGCGTAATCCCGGCTGTCTGCCTGGCTGCTGTGAACGCCGGCCATGCCCCATTTGGCAAGGTTGTATTTTAATACCGGGTGCCGGGCGACGATGGCTTCGTTGCAAACCAGAAAACGGTCGGGCGGAAGTTCGGAAGCCAGCAGCGTACTTTTTCCGCCGGGCGCTCCGCAAAGGTCCAGTACATTTGGCGCCGGGGTGTCCGGATTAATCTGCCGGAGCGCGTGCGAAATCAGCATTGAGGAAGCTTCCTGTACATAATAGGCGCCTGCATGAAAAAGCGGATCGAGGGTAAATACGGGGCGATTGGGTAAATATACTCCGTCGACGCACCATTTTACTCCTTCATAAATTTCTGACCAAATTTCTGACTTTAAAAAATGACGCCGCACACTTACCGGGGGAGGGGAGTCCATCGCCTGTAGAAAGTCCGGAAATTCAGGGCCCAGCAATTGGGACATTTGGTCTTTGAATTCCGGCGGAAGGTGCATATTCGTTTGTTTTGACGGCAAATATAGCCCAATTGCTCCTTACCATCTTTTCCAAAATCGTCCCACCAAATGGTTCAGGTCTTCCGAAACCCTGAAATAGAGGATCGTTCCGCCAAAAATGCCCCCCAGAAGTAAAGATCTCAGGACGATGTCCAGCAAATTGTTGCCGCTCGAAGGGTAGACAACGGCAAGTCCGACGGTCAACCCGGTGATCAGCAGCAGGTACAGGGTCTTTATGGAAAATGGATGGAGCCTGAAAGTATGGTAAACAAAAAGGGTTTTCAGAAGATTATAAACAACGAGGGCTAGAGCCGACCCTAAAGCAGCGCCGTTAACCCCGTAGAGGGGGATTAGAAAATGGTTGAATACGACGTTGAGCAGCCCTAAAACAAGGACCAGGTAAAACCCGGATCTGTAGTATTTTGAATAGAAGATGATATGCCCGTTGATTCCGGTGATCAGATCGGTGATCTTGCCGATTCCCAGAATAAGGATCACATATTTGCCTTGCCGGAGGGTGTCGCCGGAGGGCAAAATATTCAACAAGTTGTCGAGGTTGAACCAGATCAGGATAAGCAGGCCGATGCCCGCCAGCGAAAGGTTGATGGAGGTTTTTTTATAGATGGACCGGACTTCAGTCTGGTTTTGCTCCTGGATGGCCTTTGCTATAATTGGGGCCGTAATTTTCTGAATGGCTCGTTGCGGAATGTCAATGGTATTGGAAATATAGGCATTGAGGGAGAATATGCCGGAACTCTTTTCGCCTTTTAATCCACCCAGCATCACGACGCCGATCTGAAAAGCGAGCAGGCTTCCGATGCTTCCCAGCGAACTGAATGCGGCATACCGTGCCATTTCCGGAATAAAGGGGCGAATCTTTTTCCAGTCTGTTTTTAAATGAAATTCACCCAGTGAAGCCAAATAGCCGATCAGCATGAAGACCACGGCTGCATAAGTCCCAAGGAGAAGTTTTACAAGTCCGGCAACTGAAATAAGCTGCCAGACAAACAATAGGGTGAGGATCGGCATGGCGACCTTCAAAAATAATTCATGGACAATAGCAGGCCAGACGATCCGGTGAAAATTGGATATATAAGCCGAAAGAATATGGATCTGCAAAACCAGAAAGGCAAGCGGAACAAAATAAACCAGGAATTGGGGGAGATAGCTGTTGCCGGGATCCTTCTGCGTGAAAAAACCAAAGATGGGATCCCACAAAAGGATGACGGCGCCTGTAAAAAGAAAATAACCGGTTGAGGCTACCGTCAGAAGAAACCCCAGGAAACCGGAATGTTTCAGGCCGGGATTGCGAAAATTCGGAAAAAAGCGAACCGCCAGCGTATGGCTGCCGATGCTCGCAAAGGGAACCGAAAGGGTCGCAGTAGCGATCAGGACCTGCAAAAGCCCATATTCATTCAGGGCCAGCGGGGCCACGAACAAAACGTTGATCATCCCGAGCCCCACGCCCAGGTAATTGACCAGGCTGTATTTGATACTTTGCCGCTGTATGATCCCCATGGGCGCCAAAATTAGGTAATAATGCCGGGGCGAAGTATATTTGCCCTTTCAAAAGTTGTTTATATATCCGGATGGAGCATAGCCAGACATCACCATGCCTTCTCTGCGGTCAGACAAAGCTTTCTCTTTTGCATAACCGGGGCAGGGGTGGAAAAAAAGTAGAAAATTTCATTTGCGAAAATTGCGGATTTGTATTTATCCTTCCCCGTCCGGATTGGTCGCAGCATTCCGATGCCTACAGGGCCGGGGGGTTTTCCGCAAATGCCCGCCAATCGGACAAACCCACTTATCAAAAACTCAGACAAACGGAAGAACAGGCTGCTGCCCGTTTCAAACTGCTGGCCGGCTATATAGGCGCCAGGATCCGGCCGCAAACTGGGCCGGACGGAAGACCAAAGGCACTGGAGATCGGTTGCGGCGCCGGCAGTTTGTTGCGTTATCTGTCCGCTGCCGGATGGGAAACCCTGGGGATAGAACCGGACGCCACCTATACCGAAAACATCAGGGAACGATTTGGTTTGAAGATCGAAAACTGTTTTCTGGAGGATTTTAACGCCAGTTCCACATTTGATCTGATTGCCAGTTTCCACGTCATTGAACATGTGGATTCTCCGGATGCATTCCTCGGAAAATGCCGGAAATTACTGTCGGATGATGGTATCCTGCTGCTGGAATGCCCGGCAATCGACCGGATTTACGGCCCCACCAAAGATTTCTTTTTCTGGGATGTCCATATCAATACCTTTTCCTTCAAAACCCTGACTGCTTTTCTGGCTAAAAACGGATTTGAAGTAACACACCACGCATGGAACGGCAATTTTATCAATTTAATGGCCAGGAAATCCGCCGGGCCCCTTTCACCGGAATCATTTTTTGATCAACCGTCCAGGATCAAAAGCAGGGTTGCAGGTTATGACAACAGCCGCTGGAAACGAAAACTCCGGCAAAGGTTCGATAAATTTTATAAAGCCCGGAACCGGTTAAAAAATGGAATTGTAGACCTGGTTTATCCTTTTGCCGATGCAGCATATGATTTCATAAGCCGGCGCAAAAAATACACCCTGGCCCCCTTAATCCCCCCCAAAAACGGATTATCCCTCACACATGTGGCTTTCATCGGCCACTACAACGCCGGGGACACCTTGCTGCCGGTGGTTCTGCGCGACCTGTATGACCAGCAAATGGGCCGCTCTGTTTGGACCCAACAGCACGTTCACAAGGTCGTCGATCGCAAAACCCTCGACCGGATCAACGCAAGGGACGGCCTGGTGATCGGCGGCGGCGGGTTGTTTCTCCGGGACACCAACCCGAATCAACTGAGCGGCTGGCAATGGTCGTGCAGCCTGGATACCCTTGAAAAGATTAAAGTCCCCATCAGCGTTTTTGCAGTGGGTTATAACCGTTTCAGGGGCCAACCCGACTTTGCGCCTGTTTTTCGCGAGCACTTGCAGTTGCTGGCCGAAAAATCCGTTTTCATCGGTTTGCGCAATTCCGGGAGCATCGAGCAGGTCAAAACCTATCTTCCCTCCGGACTCCACCATAAATTGCGTTTTCAGCCCTGCATGACTACCCTGGTTTCGCGGTTGTACAGCGAAAAAGCGAAGCGGTCCATCGACGTGCCGCCGTTCATTGCACTCAATTGCGCTTTTGACCGGCCGCAGTTCCGGTATGGTGAAAAAATGGGTTTGTTGCTGACCGAACTCGCCAGGGCCGTTAAGGCCGTTTCCCGGATCGCTCCGATCCACTATTACGCACATCACCCTGACGACGAACATTTTTTGCCTTTCCTCGAAGCCCTCGAAGTGGATTACAAACTGGAGCGGCTGTACAAACGTCCGCCTGCCATCGTCCTGGAAGCCTATCGCAAACCCCTGCTGGTATTGGGTATGCGGGGCCATGCCCAGTTGATCCCGTTCGGCTGCGAACGGCCGATCATTTCGGTGGTATCCCACAACAAGCTCCAGTATTTTCTGGACGATATCCAGGCGCCCCATTGGGGAATCGACATCAATCAACCGAATTTGCCGGATATGTTGTTTCATAAAGTGGAACAAATGATCCTCAATCTGGAAGCCTGTGAACAGGAGGTCCGGGAAAAACAGGATCGCCTCTGGGACATTACTATTCAAAACCTTGAAGAAATAAAAAAATCATATGGCGCTTAATCCGTATCAACCAGCTAAAATCATTGCCGAGATCGGCTGCAATCATATGGGCCAGATGGACATCGCCAAAGAGTTGATCCGCCTGGCCAGGGAATGCGGCGCAACGGTTGCCAAATTTCAGAAACGCACACCCAGGGAATTGCTCACCCCGGAGCAATACAACGCCCCTCACCCCGTGCCGTATAATTCGTATGGCGCAACTTACGGCGAACACCGGGAGTTCCTGGAATTCAGCGCAGCCCAGCATGCGGAATTGAAAGCTTTCTGCGAGCAAACCGGCATCATCTATTCAACTTCCGTTTGGGACGTTACCTCCGCCCGTGAAATTTCAGCGCTGAATCCGGTGCTTTTGAAGGTGCCTTCCGCCTGCAACAACCATTTTGAAATGCTCCGGGTCCTGAGGGATGAATTCAAAGGCGAAGTGCACGCCTCCACCGGCATGACCACCCTCGACGAAGAAGAGGCGCTGGTCGAATTTTTTGAAGAAACCGGCCAGGCGAAGGACCGGCTGGTTCTGTATGCCTGCACTTCGGGGTATCCGGTCCCTTTTGAAGATGTTTGCCTTCTGGAGATCCGGCGTTTGCAGGACCGTTTCGGCAACCGGGTCAGGGATATCGGATTTTCCGGCCACCACCTGGGCATTGCCATCGACATTGCCGCATATACCCTTGGCGCAACCTGGATCGAAAGGCATTTTACCAAAGACCGGACCTGGAAAGGGACCGATCACGCCGCCTCCCTCGAACCGCCAGGTATGGGCAAAATGATCCGCGACCTGAACGCCACTTACAAGGCGCTTCAATATAAACCGGTCGAAATTCTTGGCATCGAAACCATCCAGCGGGAAAAGCTCAAATACCGGACATCATGACCAGGGTGATCGCCTTTGTGCCTGCCAGGTGCGGAAGCAAATCCATCGAATTCAAAAATATCCGGCTGATCGCAGATCGGCCCCTGATCTGGTGGAACCTGGAAGCGCTCCAGCAATGCGACCAGGTGGATGAAATTTACCTGGCTACAGATTGTGACGAGATTGAATCCGTGGCTGCCGGATTTCATTTTTCCAAACTCAGGACTTACCGCCGCCTGCCTGCCAATGCCCTGGATCATTCCTCCACTGAATCGGTGGTACTGGAGTTTTTACAGGCACAACCGCAGCCACCGGACACCGTCTTTATGCTGGTTCAGGCTACCTCTCCGTTGACCCGCCCCGAAGATTTTTCAGCCGGCCTGGATCGTTTTCGTCAGACCGGCGCCGATTCTCTGCTCACTTGTGTCCGGATCAAACGTTTTTTCTGGACGGAATCGGGCGAAAGTATCAATTATGATTACCGGCGCCGGCCCCGGAGACAGGATTTTGACGGGCAGTTGATGGAAAACGGCGCGTTTTATATCAGCAGTGCAGGCGCCGTTTTAACTTCCGGCAACCGGCTCAGCGGTAAAATTGCCGTACTCGAATTGCCGGAATTTATGGCCACCGAGCTGGATGAACCCCATGATTGGCAAATCATGGACGCCCTTATCCGGGAACACAGAATGAAGGGAAATAACAAAAAGATCCGGATCAAATTATTTGCATCCGATGTAGACGGGGTGCTGACCGACGCAGGCATGTATTATTCTGAAAACGGAGACGAATTGAAAAAATTCAACACCCACGACGGAATGGCCTTCAACCTGATGCAAAAAGCGGGCATCAAAACCGCCATGATCACCAGCGAACAAACCACAATGGTGGAAAGACGGGCCAAAAAACTGAAAGTGGACTACCTGTACCAGGGAAAATGGCACGGCGACAAACTGGACGCAATCCTGGATATTTGCAAAAAAGAAGGGATCGATCTTGCCGAAGTGGCTTATATCGGCGACGACATCAACTGCCGGGAAGCCCTTCTCAGGGTAGGCGTCGCTGCCTGCCCCGCCAACGCCCTTCCATCTATCAAAAACATCCCGGGCATCCTGCAGCTTAAATGCAGGGGAGGGGAGGGGGCAGTCCGTGAATTTTACGAAACCTACCTGACCTGACATGAAGTATGTCCTCCTGGTCCATAATAACCTGACGCTGCAATTCGCCCGGAAGGCGGCCGATAGTTTTCAATGGGATTTGGAGGATTGTCTTTGGGTGCGCGACCGGAACGTTCAGCTACCGGATACTTTCCGGAATGTGCTGGACCTTGCGCAGTTCCCTTTGTTCGAATTCAGGTTTAAAAACGCCTTTCGTTGGTTGGCCCAGGGCCGGCACAATCGCAGGATTTTGACGCTTTTGGACGGCCTGTTGTCTGATTTTTGCCCGGAAGGATATTGGCTGGCGATTCCCCACAGCAACGATTACCGCTATCATGTTTTGCTGACCCATCCGTTGTGTAAGGGGTTTTATTACCTGGAAGAGGGGAAATTGAGTTGTGCGGGAAACCCTCCCCCAAAAAGGACCTGGAAAAAGCCTTTGCTTGGGCTGGCTCACCGCTATTTCCTTTCCGGCAGGGTTCCGGCGTTCCCGCCGCCGTTTTCCGTCGCCCACCCGAACTATAAAGGGGCGGTGGCTTTCAGCAGGTTTGCTTTCAAGGGCTTCCGGAACCGGATAGAATTACCGCTGCCGTTTGAAAAAAAACCTGAATTGGCTCATTTCAACCCGATCCTGGTATTGGGGCCTTATGTTGAATTTGGCGAATTGCCTTTTGAAGTTGATGTTCAGGCGATTTCAGAAGTATTGGCTTACCTGAAAAGCCGGAAGGTGGGGAGGTTGTACGTCAAATTTCACCCGGCGCAGGTTAAGGCCGGCCAACCGGCCCCGGCGATCCGCAAAATCCTCGATTCCCAGTCGCCGGAATTAATCTGGGAAGAAATCCCTTCCGGGATCTCGCTCGAAGAAATCGCGGTAAGCGCACAACCGGATATTTATCTGGCCACCAGCAGCGTAGCCATTTATGCGCAGGCTGCGGGGGCAGGGGTGTACACTTATGGGCCGCGTCTGGTGGCGCTTTATCCCCGGTTTAAACCGGTATGGGAAGATTTGCCGGCCGGCGTCCGGGCGCTTTTGAAAGTCATTCCGCTGCCATAAATCAATTATAAAATAAAAAGAAAGCCCGGCGGAAGAGAACCGCCGGGCCTTTTTTGTTGAATCCGCGTGATGCCGGATCAATTGAAGATATACCGGACACCAAAGCGCATCCTCCAGCGGGAAGCGGTTCCGGCAATGTCAAATGCGTCTTTGCCGGTTACTGCGCCGCGCCGGTAGGTGAACCTCGGGATCGTATTGTTGCCGTTTGCGTCGGGGTTGTACCCTTCGAGGTTCAGCAATTCATAGTTGTTGAAATTGCTGCCGGGTACGATGTACACAACGCCCCATTCCGGGTTGATCAGGTTGGCGACGTTAAAAATGTCAACCGAGAATTGGAGTTTATGCGTTGAGCCGCCGGCTTTGAGGCCCACGTCCTGGCGGATCGCAAGGTCAAAAATGCTGGCAAAGGGCGCCGTTGCGCCGTTTTTCTCGGCATAACCGCCGCGGCTTTCGCGCAGGGATTTGTCTGCCTCGATGAAGGCGTTCAGGTTGGCCCATTGTTGGGCTGCAGTCACGGTCTGGCCGCCACTGGTGTAATCCGCCAAAACAATATCGGATTGAGAAGCGGGCACGTAAACCAGGGTACGGTTGGCGCTGGTGCTGCCCCTGTCCAGGTTGGCGTTGCGGCCGTTTGCTCCGCCGAGAACATAAGAAAAGGCCGTACCCGACTGTCCGTTGTAGAACAGGGAGAAAGTAGTGGCGGCGTTTTCTTCGGCGTTCCACCGGAGTTTGTAGCTCAGCGAGGAAAGAATGCGATGGCCCAGTGCAAAATCCGACCGCCCGAGTACGGGGAAGTTCCGGCCGTCCACGCCAACCTGGCCGCGCCATTGCGAGGAGTTCTGCGAGGAAGTGCCTTCGTTTACAGCATAGGCGTCGCCGTAGGTGTAAGCGAGGTAAGCATTGAAGCCCGAACTGAAATTTTTGGCCAGGCTTGCCGTGATATTATAGGTGTATCCCTCGCTGGTATTATGGCCAATGTAAACGGCGCTGTACGTGTTGTCAATATTGCGGTTGATGTAAACGGGCCGGTCGTCGGGGGTGCCGCTCCAGTTGAAACTGACCGTGCGGTCAGAGTTGGCCTGGGTGTACAAAATATTGTTCAATGTTTTGGTATAAATACCTTCCAGAGACGCCTGGATGCCGCCCGGCAGCAAATAGTCGAGCGCCAGGTTGGTACGGAACACTTGCGGGTATTTAAAGTCTTTGACGAAAATATCGATCTGGCCGGATGGTATCGCAAAATTAGGGTTGGTGGGTTGTTTGGTATAGTCTGCGATAAAATTGGCCGGTCCGCCGAGGTTGGTTTCATCTACCCTGCCTTGGGTCAAACCGTTGTTGTTGAACATGGCGCCAGGCCATACGAAGGGGATACGGCTGGTAAAGATGCCCAGGCCGCCCCGAAGCATTATGGAACGGTCCCCTTTGAAATCATAGGAGAAACCGGCGCGCGGAGAAATCATCAATTGGCCGTCCGGCGCTTTTCCTGCCTGAACATCGTTGGCGATCGGGTACTGAGCCTGCATTTTGGGCAGGGCCGTCTGGTTAAAGTACGTATCCTCAGTCGGATCGGAGGTGATGATAGGGACGTCGAGACGAACGCCTGCGGTCAGGGTGAACTTTTTACTCAATTCTATCTCGTCCTGCACATAAACGCCCAGTTGCATTGCTTTGAAAGCGGCTGCCGCTTCAGAGCCGTCCCCGGTCAGTTCGTCCACCAGGGAATAGGCCCGGTCGTATTCGATGGCAGGTTCTCCGTTCAGGAACGATTGGAGGCTGCTGAAACGATAGGTGCCGTAGTTCTGTCCGATGAAAATATTATAAATATCGTAGAACTCATTGTGGGTCCCGAAGGTAAAAGTATGTTTGCCGCTATACAGCTTCAGGTTATCGGTAATCGTAAAGATTTTTTGTTTCAGTTGATTGGCGGTTGAGAATTCTTCCGACCCCAACCGGAGCACGGTGGACGTCCCTCCGTCGTTGATGAACACGTAAGGGAAATCGGAACCCAGCGGATCCCGGTCGTCGTTTACATTGGTATAACCCAGGATGAGGTTGTTCGACAGTTTGTCTCCGAAACGAGAGTTCAATTCAATGGCGGACGAATTGGTAATGCTGGGGAAGAAAATCCCATTATTTGAAAAGTTGATCGTGGACGAACTTCCGCCGAACCGGTCATATTGTTCCGCCTTGGTGTATTGATGGCGGATGGTCAGTTTGTGGTTCTGGTTCAGGTTGAAGTCCAGTTTGCCGAACAGTTTCAATCCCTTGAGTTCATCGGCTGTGGACAAGTATCCGCCCGGATCGTAATCGTAGGTATTGATCAGAAAATTCCGGAGATTATCGAGTTCGGATTGAGTAACCGACCCGTTATAATTCTCAAATTCAAAGGGGATGGGTGTTTCGTCCTGCTGGATTTCGGCGTTGGCAAAGAAAAAGACTTTGTCTTTGACAATCGGCCCGCCCAGGGATACTCCGTAAAGTTTCTGGCTGAAATCGGCCAGTTTCGTCCGGTCAATCCCCAGCCGGTCGGAAAGCACCTGGTTGGTTTTGCCGGCAAGGCTTTCGTTCTGGTTGAAAAAATAGGCGGTACCGCGGAAAGTGTTGGTACCCGATTTCGTAACCGCGTTGACACCGCCGCCGGCAAATCCGCCAAGGGTGACGTCGTACGGCGACAGAACAACCTGGAACTGGTCGATCACATCAATGCTGATCGGGGAAATACCTGTCTGACCGCCGTTGGTACCGGAGCTTGCCAGGCCGAATACGTCGTTGTTCACTGCGCCATCGATGTAGATTGCGTTGTAACGGTTATTCACACCCGCAAAGGAAGAACCGCCGCCGTAGGCGCTGGCCTGGGGGGTGAGCCGCAGAAAATCGTTGATATCCCGGTTAAGGGTCGGCATGACATCGATATCATCCGACGTGATCTGTGTACTGGCCCCTACATTCTGCCCGGTCACCCCGGCGGAAGCGGTTACCATAATGGCATCCAGAAGTACGGCAGACGGCTCCAGGGTGCTGTTGAGCTTTAGGGATTCACCTAAACGCAGGAAAACGTTTTCAAAGGTTTGGTCCGCATATCCCGTGTAGGTAATGGTGATCCGGTATGGACCGCCAACCCGCATCCCCGCGATCCGGTAATTGCCATCGAGGTCTGTGGAGGTGCCGTAAGTTGTTCCCGAAGGAAGGTGTACCGCCAGCACGTTGGACCCGATGAGGCCCTCACCATTAGCTTTATCGGTAATCTGGCCGCTCATGGACGACGTCGTCACCCCTTGGCCGGATACGGTTGCCTGGACGAATAAGATCAGTCCAAGAACCGAAAGCAATTGTGTGATTCTGAAAAATTTCATAAACCAGTGCAGTTTTGGTTAAAAATGATAGGGCAAAAATACGGCGCTAAAGTTAAGATTTTGTTAAGTTCTTTGTTTTTCGTGTAAAGAATTATTGCGTAAACTCTTGAAAATTAATTTTGTTTGGACCCGCTGTATTCATCGCCTTATTACTTTTTGAAGAACGGAGAAATGAGAAAATAAAACACATAAATGCAGATTCACTGCCTTCCTTCATTTTTTATACGGGTTTTAGCCGGTGGATGGTCGCCTAATGATCTGCACAATTATTAACTTTGTACCTAAACACCAAATTTCGCCTGTCATGAAAAAACTAAGTTTGTCGTCGCTCTTTTTGTTTGGAGCTGTTCTGTCGTGGGGACAATCCCTCCTTATAACAGAAATCAACTATAACCCACCTGATGGTCCGGATACCCTCGAATATATTGAAATTTACAACAATACCCAGGATATTGTCAATATGACGGACTTCAGCCTGGTGGGGGTGGATTTTACCTTTCCGGCCTTTACACTGGAAAGTCAGGAGTACGTCCTGGTGGCAAAGGATTCCCTGGCGATGTTGTCGGCCTTCGGCGTCACTGCATTCCAGTGGGTTTCCGGCGGATTGAACAACAACGGAGAACTGATCGCTCTCCTGAACGCCGCCGGTATTGGAGTTGACAGCGTTGATTTTTCGGATGGCGACGGCTGGCCCACCACGGCGGACGGTAGCGGTCCCTCCCTGGTTTTATGTAACCTGACATCGGATAACAACGATCCGGCCAACTGGCAGGCCGCCAACACACCCACCGGGTATGTGACCAATGGTATTGAAATCCTGGGCAATCCCAACGGCCCTTCACAATGCCTTGAAGGCCCGTCTATCTATTTTCCAACCGGGAGCATGGAATTTCCTGAGAACGGAGGATCGGCCTCGATCCGTGTGGTTATGGCGAACGGAGACGGCTCAGGCGCCTCTGTCACCGTTGGGCTTGATGCCGCCTCAACCGCTTTAAACGGTTCCGATTTTGATTTTTCAGAGGTACTGATCACTTTTGACCCCCAGGAGGTAGACACCCAAATCGTGATGATCCCCATCACGGACGACCTGACGGCCGAAGGCCTTGAAACGATTGTGGTCGGCCTGAGTGCGCCGAGTTCCAATGCCTCTGTCGATAATGCAAGGTCGACTTTTATCCTGACAATTACCGACAACGACTCCAATATCCCCAAGATCGTGATCAATGAGATCATGTATAATAACCCCGGCGGCGATACCTACGAGTACCTGGAATTGTTGAATCATGAAACAATCCCGGTCAACCTGAAAGGTTTTAATTTTACATCCGGGATCACCTATACCTTTCCGGACATGACCCTGGCGCCGGGCGGATACCTGGTCCTGGCAATTGATTCGGTTTTGTTTGAACAAAACCTCGGTGTGCAGGCCCTTCAGTTTGGCGGTCAGTTGAACAATACCGGGGAAAGTGTTACCCTGCGGGACTCGCTCGGCAATGAGATCGACCAGGTGACCTATTCCGCAAGCGCCCCCTGGGATGCAGATGCCAACGGCGCCGGCGGTTCACTTGAACTCTGCGATCCGGATTCTGACAACGAATTGGCCGCCAGTTGGAAGGCTTCCATCACCGGGACCGGGTTCTTTGTCAACGGGATTGAAATCCTGGGCACCCCCGGCGCTGCGAATGATTGTTCGGAGCCCCCTCCGGTTTCTTATCCTGCTTATCCGGTTGGTCTGGTTACAACACTGGACGCCAATGGCCAAACGGACTCTCTTGGCGTTACCTGCCAGATCCAGGGTCTTATGTACGGTGTCAACCTTCGACCCGGCGGGCTTCAGTTTACCCTGATCGACAGCCAAAATGAAGGGATCGGTGTATTCGAACAAACCGGCGACTACGGACTCTCTCCCGTTGAAGGGGACGAACTTATCATCCGCGGAAAGATCAACCAGTTCAACGGACTGACCCAGATCGATCCGGATACCGTCATCCTGGTCTCTTCCGGAAATGCGCTCTTTGACCCAACCGTCATCACCGACCTGGGAGAAAACGCCGAATCCCAACTGGTCAAAATCAATAACCTGACCATTGTCAATCCGGCTCAGTGGACCAACTCGGGGTCTGGTTTTAATGTCGATGTGACCAACGGGACCCAGACCTTTGCCATGCGGATCGACAACGATGTCAATATTTTTGGAACGGACCCTCCATCCGTTCCTTTTAACCTGGTCGGCCTTGGCGGGCAGTTCGACAGCAGCAGCCCTTATACGGATGGCTACCAGATCTTCCCGCGGTACCTGGCGGATATTCAATTGCTCAATGCCGTAGTTGATCCGGGTCTGGCGGAAGGACTGAAGATTTACCCCAATCCGGTCGGCCAAACCTTGCATATTGAAACGGACCGGCAGTTTGATCAGGTGCAGATTTTGAATATGCTGGGAGAAAGCGTGATCTGGCAGTCTGCCGCCGGGTTGGCGCTTCAGATCGATTTGAAGACGCTTCCTGCCGGGGCCTATGTCATCAAATTGATCAAAGGGAACCGGATCTGGAGCGAACGGATCATCAAGCATTAAATATCTGAATGGGAGAAGCGCTGAAAGATTTGTTTAGCCGGGCGCTTCTCCCTTCAGCATAAACCCTAAAAATACAATCCATGACGACGGGCATTGCCTTTTCGGGCGGAGGAGCGCGCGGCATTGCGCATATTGGCGTGTTGAAGGCCCTCCTGGAAAACGGGATCTATCCCGACCGGGTTTCCGGTACCAGCGCAGGGGCTATTGTAGCTGCTTTATATGCTGCTGGTAAAAAGCCGGATGAAATCCTGGATTTTGTAAAAAACAGCAAGAACTGGAAGATATTCCGGCTTGGGTTACCCAATGCCGGGTTTGCAAAATTGACCTACCTGAGGGAACAATTGGCAGAATTGATCGGAGTTGATGATTTTGGCGCTTTATTTATACCCTTATCGGTGGCCATCAGCAACCTGGAAAGCGGAAAATTGGAGATCCGCGATTCCGGCAAACTGTTTGATGTGGTGGTGGCTTCTTCTTCTATCCCGCTGGTCTTTCAACCGGTCGAAATCGCCGGCAAATTGTATGTGGACGGTGGGTTGTTATGCAATTTGCCGGCCTTCCCGCTGATTCGCAAGGTCAGCCATATCATCGGGGTGAATGTAATGCCGAACTTTCATGCCCGGAAAAAAAGCGTCGGTTCATTCCTCGGGGTTTCGGCACGCTGTTTTGAGATGTCAATCTGGGCCAATACCCGCCCGGAACTCAAAAAATGCGATTGGGTGATCGAGCCTAAAGAAGTGCACAAGTACCATATTTTCCAATTCCAGAAATACAGTGAATTGTACGAGATCGGGTACGAGTCGGCTATGACCCAAATCGAACATCTCAGGAAAGAATCCAGTTTTAAAGCCTGACAGTCTGCAGTCGGCAGTCCAAACAAACTGCCAATTTCAGACTGTGGACTGCCAACTGCCAACTGAAGACTGCCAACTGCCAACTACAAACCTACCCGCCCGTATCTTCGCTTTGCCTTTCATTGGCGTTAAAAATCAATTCAACCAAAGCAATGCGCCATTCCCCGTTTATTTTTTCCAAAACCCTGGTTTCATAGGTGATAACCCCATTGTTGACTTGCTCAAAAGATACCCAGGCGCCATTGCTGTAAATCCGGAATACATAATTTTGTTTGGTTACATGGCCGTCGTAAGGCTCGGGGGTAGGGCTTTCCAGGAAAAACTTTTCAACCTGTTTGTTCCATTGATCCCAGCCAAGGTATTGGGTTACCCCGTCACGGGTAGCGGATCGCCAGATCACATAATCTGCATGGACCCATTGTTTCCGCCAGTTTTTCAGGTCTCTTCCCCAAAAATATCTGGATTCGTTCTCGATCACCGATTGGATGGCTGCTTCCGCGTTTTGTTTTTTCTGGCCATACAAGGGGGAAGCGCAAAGAAGCGTCAATATGGAAAAAAATATTAATTTTTGCATGAGCTCTCATTTAAAAATCAGGAAGGTTTTACGGATCGCGTGTGGTGGCGGGCGTCGGAATTCGATTGTACATGGTACGTAGGCAGCCGGTCTGTTCAGGAATCTGGTATGGAGCGCGGAGCAATTGCTGAAAGAGCGCCGGTCATCAGTTTCTTGCCTACAATTTAAGGGTTTTTCAGAAAATGTCAAACTTATTTCTGCCGGACTGCCATACTTAAAAAAGGGTGTAGACCATGCGAAGATGAAATACCCATTTCTTATAATCGCTGGTTACACCCGGAACAGTTGTGTAGCACAACTGCTAACATTGGAACACATTCTTCTGCTGAAGTCAGTTAATATTTGGACTTTAAGTTTTTTTTTCGAAATTTCACACAATTTTTCCTGTAACAGATTAACCAACTATCATGCCAAAAATGAAAATCACCGCACGATTTATTTTTATTACATTGATTTTCAGTGTTTTATATTCCTGTAAAAAAACAGAGGCCCCTTCCTATTCAGCAACAAAAAGCATGATTGCCGACTCTGCTATGGTTGTTTCCCCCCATCCGCTGGCCTCCCGGATTGGTGTGGACGTTTTAAAAGCAGGGGGTAACGCGGCCGATGCCATGATCGCCGTTCAGTTTGCGATCGCAGTTGTTTATCCAAGAGCCGGGAATATCGGCGGGGGCGGATTTTTGGTCTATCGCTCCGAAAGTGGAGAAACCTCGACACTGGATTATCGTGAAAAGGCGCCCTTGGCGGCTTTCAGGGATATGTACCTGGACAGTTTGGGAAATCCTGTCAGCGGGCTCAGCGTTTCAGGCCATTTGGCGGCCGGTGTGCCTGGCACAGTGCATGGTTTGCTGAATGCCCATGCCAGATTGGGTAAACTCCCATTGGCCCGGTTGATTGATCCGGCCATTAAATTGGCGGAAGATGGGTATGCGGTATCGCAAAATGAAGCAGACCGTTTAAATGAGTACCAGGATGAATTCCTGAAATACAACGGCGACCATTGCCCCTTTATCCGCGACCAGTGGAAGGCGGGCGACCTGCTCAAACAGCCCGAACTGGCGGCTACCCTTACCCGGATACGCAATCAGGGCAAGGCGGGTTTTTATGCCGGCGAAACATCTGATTTTATTGTTTCGGAAATGGCTCAGGGGAACGGCATTATTTCGGCTGAAGACCTGTCCGCTTACGAATCAAAGTGGCGCGCACCTGTTATCGGGCAATACAAGGAGTATAAGATCATTTCTATGGCGCCGCCGTCCAGCGGAGGGATTGCACTGGTCGAAATGCTCGAAATGCTGGAGCCTTACCCGATCGCCCAATGGGGATTCCAGAAACCTGAATCCACTCATTTGATGGTGGAAGCCATGCGCCGGGCCTACGCCGACAGGGCCGAACACCTTGGAGACAGTGATTTTTATCCTGTACCGGTAGATTCGCTGCTTGACCTCGGCTATATCGCCCAAAGAATGGCTGATTTCAACCCGGACAGTGTCTCCACCATCGAAAATTCCAAAGCCCATTCTTTTATCCTGGCCAAAGAGAGTTTTGAAACCACCCATACTTCGATCGTGGATGCGGCCGGCAATGCCTGCGCCGTGACGACAACCCTGAATGGGAATTTCGGCAGCAAGGTTTGGGTGGATGGAGCAGGGTTCTTTCTCAACAACGAAATGGATGATTTCAGCATAAAACCTGGCGTCCCGAATGTTTACGGGCTTGTTGGCGCCGAAGCCAATTCGATCGCGCCGGGAAAAAGAATGTTGAGCTCAATGACGCCCACCATTATTGAAAAAGACGGAAAGTGGTTCATGGTTGTCGGTTCGCCCGGCGGATCCACCATCATCACCGCTGTTTTGCAGGTTTTTCTCAATGTGACGGAATTTGGACAACCCCTGGACAAGGCGGTCAGCGCTCCCCGTTTTCACCACCAATGGCTTCCAAATGAAATTATGGCCGAAAAAGACGCATTGGACCCCACCGTCAGGGAGGCTTTGACGGCGCGGGGGCATTCGATCAAGGATGTTTCCTCGATTGCGGTTGTCAAAGCGATCGTCCGCACCAGCGAAGGCAGGATCCACGGGGCCGGCGATCCAAGAAACCCGGATGACGACGCGAGGGGATATTAGGAGGCGCTAATGCTTGCTTTATCCCCGGATTTCTTCCATTCATCCAATTTATCCGGCGCCATGGTTCTTGTTTGCCTATTTTGGCCTTAAATATTGAAACCCGATGACGATCCTTCAAACCATGGGGCTATCCAAGTCGTACGGACGGATACAGGCCCTGGCAAACCTTGACCTCTCCATTGAACCTGGAATGATCTACGGCATTCTGGGCCCCAACGGAAGCGGCAAAACAACCACATTGGGCATTGTCCTTGGGGTGATCAATGCCAATTCCGGCCATTTTAATTGGTTTGAGGGCAAATACGGCGACAACCCGCGCCGGAAATTAGGCGCATTGCTTGAAACGCCCAACTTTTACCCTTACCTGAGCGGGGAGGATAATTTGAAGATCGTAGCCCATGTAAAAAAAACTTCGGCGACCGATCTGGATGAGTTGCTGAAACTGGTCAATCTGCATGAACGGAAAAAATCCAGATTCCGGACCTACTCCCTGGGTATGAAACAAAGACTTGCCATTGCCGCTGCCCTGGTAGGAAACCCGGAGGCGGTTATCCTCGATGAACCGACAAATGGCCTCGACCCTCAGGGGATTGCCGAAGTCAGGCAAACGATCCTGAAAATTGCCCAAACCGGAAAAACCATCATCATGGCCAGCCATATCCTGGATGAGGTTGAAAAAACCTGTACCCATGTCGGCATTCTAAAATCCGGCAGGTTACTGGCCTCCGGTCCGGTGGGCGCCATCCTCAGCAACGACGTACTGGTGGAAGTATCTTCCGGCGACCTTTCAAGGCTCAGTGCGGTTTTTTCCGGTTTGCCCCATCTCAAAAAGATTGAAAATCAATCCACCCGGTTGGTACTCCACCTGTCGGAACCTGTTGATACCGAACAGTTGAACCAAATGGCTTTTGAATCGGGCCAGGTCCTTACACATCTTGTAAAACGCCAGCAAAGCCTGGAAACTCAGTTCCTCGAAATTACAAAATCCGCTTAACGGCTTTTTCAATCTTTGAATTTTACAATTATGTTGAAATACTGGATCGTATTGGAATGGCTTAAATGGTCGAAACATAATGTTTTCAGGCTTTGCACCATTGCATACGTCGTCTTGTTGCCTGCCATTCTGCTTGCCGGCAAACGAATTCCCGAACTGCCGCCACCTATGGTTTCCAACAAGGTCCTCTTTATATTTCCTACGGTTTGGGAATACCTTGGGTACGTCGGAAACTGGCTCTGTTATTTCCTGTTCGGTCTGTTGGGCGTTATCCTGGTTACAACCGAATATGCGGAAAAAACTTTCAGGCAAAATGTCATCAACGGGTTGGAGCGAAAAGCCTTTTTATATTCCAAAATAGCCTTTTACCTCTTGATCTGCCTGGCAGCTACCCTTTATTATGTGCTGGCGACGTTATTGATCGGGTATTTCAACACGGAATCCGTGTACTGGCATAAGATTTGGCAAAACGCCGATTTTATCCCAAGGTACTTCCTGATGTGTTTCGGTTATATGAGCCTGGGGTTGTTTTTTGGTTTTTTGATCAAGCGGACGGCCCTCGCACTGATCGCTTATATGGGATACAGTTTTTTCCTGGAACCGGTTATCCGTTGGGCGGTCCACCGCAACATCTGGTTGCACCCCAGCATGCATTATTACCCCGTCAATGCTTTTGAGGACCTGGTACCAGCGCCTTTTATCGGATTTGCTGATGAATTTCTCAAAGAATTTGGGTTTAGTCTTTTCCTCAACCCGGCTACCGCTGCAACCATATCTTTTGTGTATATCGGTCTGTTTCTGTGGGCAAGCTGGCGCGTTGTTCAAAAAAGCGACCTTTGAGTTGAATAAGTTTGGAGAAAGAGGCTTACAGGCAAATTTTTACCTGCCTGAGAACTTTTTGGCCGGTTTTTACGTATTCTTATTAGAAAGAGGTAAGATTTTTCGTAGATTAGTTGGCCTGTTTGGTCAAAAAAACAAGGCGTAAAATTTTTTGTTAAGAAAAGTTTAACAATTTCGTTACGGTTTTGTTATCTTTGACCCAGGAAACAACATTAACACGTATTTCTTTTTTATCCTTCATAATAACAGTCGGGTGATTTCTTACAAGAGCGGAGCATTTCAAATGCTTGCGCTCTTTTTTTTTGCCCCAAATTCGGGTATACTGCAAAATCTGTGATCAGAATTCTGTAAAAAGCTTGTCGTCCACTGCATCCATTACTTTGATTTCAGTCAGGTCGCGGCGTCCGCGATTACCGGAAAGGAGAATATTACCGTATTGCCGGTAATCGGCCCAAGGGTTTGAAACCCTGGGTTTGGGGTCGGATGCGTTCTGGAAATAATCCCATTGCACAATCAGGTTGGAAACCGGATCGACATAGATGAGGTATTTGTTCTGGGGGGTGTCGCCGACATTTTTAAAGGTCATTTGGATCACATTGGCCGTCCCTCCGGCGCTGGTAACGCCCTCGTCGAGGTATTTCAGGGTCACGCCCGAGTCTTTCAGCTTGTAAGGCATTACCAGCCAATAGGAGTCGTTGATCCAGATGCTTTTGCCTCTTTTGGCATATTTGGCCAGTGAATCCGGATGGGTCATCTCCACTCCTTTGTGCAGTATTCTGCCGGTTTCCCGGTTCAAATCGACGAGATAGGTCATGCTGTCCCTCAACGATTCAATCCGGACCCTGCCCATGTGTTTATCCCATAAAAGCCGCCTTGATCCAAAAAAATTCCATTGGATGAACCGGGTATCATCCCAGTTTTTTCTGCCGCCCATGGCCATCATTACCTTGTCGGCCAATTCGACGGCTTTGGCATCAGAACCCGCCAGATCAAAACCTTCCGCAGGCGGGTTGGGTGAATCGGCTTGGCCGCATAGTTGGAAGGCGCTTGCCAGGAAGATGATCAGAACAAAGAAAAATAACTTCATTTTTGACTTTTTGTTGATGTAACAAAGTTGAAGGCCGGTAAGTTGGATGAAAAAATCCCCGCCTGGATTGACCGAGGCGGGGATTTTGTTTGTAGATACTGGATACTGGATGCTTGCATCCAGTATCCACCACGCCCCAGGCGTGGCCAGTATTATTCTTTCCCCCCTTGCAGTTGTTCCTGATAGGCCGCAAGTTCATCCCATTTGCCGGCAGCGGCCAGTTCGGCCTGTTTGGGCCAGGTAGCTGGGTCGGCGAGCCGGTAATTGTCGCCTGCGGCATCCAGGATCTGCTGGATACGGTCGGTGGAGGCCCTGGCCAGATCCGACCAGTTATGGATGCCTCCGTCTTTCAGCAGTTTCTCAATCTTGGGCCCAACACCCTCTATAATTTTGAGGTCATCAGGGTTGTTGGAGAATCCAAGCAGTTTGGCGATCATTTTTTCGACTTTTGAAGCATTTTCAAGGTCGCCGCGGTCTTCTCTTCCTGCATCGAGAAATTTCTGATACTGGATCAGTTCCGGCCATTTGCTTTCATTGGCGAGTTTGGCCTGCTCGCTCCAGGATTTTGGATCGTGAATCCGGTAACGCGGCCCGGCTTCTTCCAGCACCGCTTTAATTTTATCCTGGGAAGCGCCGGCAAGATCGGCCCAGGTTTTGATCCCTGCAGCTTTGAGCAGTTCCTCTATCTTCGGACCAATGCCTTCTACGATCTGGAGGTTTTCATTGCCCAGCAGGGTGGCATAATTTACAGGGCCCGCGGACCCGGTAACGATGCCTCCGCCTTCCTGGGCAACTTTCAATTTATGGGAAAGTACCGCTTTGTCTGCCTCGCAGGAATTCAGGGAAGCCCGAAGGGCCAGATTGTCTTTCTGCAATTCATCGTGGTGGTACTTGAGGTCCATATAATTTTTCTCCATGTCCGTAATCTTGGCATGGTGTACTTTAAGATCGGCTTCAAGTTCGCCCACCCTGACACAGCATTTGCGCCATAACCAGGATCCCAGCAGGAGGCCAAGGAGAAAAGAGAGCAGGGAAGCCAGGCCCCATAATAACCAGCAGGGCAGGCCCATGAAAGTATCGAGCAGCAAAATATCCATTTGCATGACGTCAGAATTTTATTTGATGAATTAGTTTTTGATCAGGCGCACTTCCACCCGGCGGTTGTTGTGGCGGCCTTCGTCCGTTTCGTTCGAATCCACCGGTTGTGTCTGGCCTTTGGCCTCAACAATCAACTGGTCTGTTTTCACACCCTTTTTGACCAGGATATCCCGGATTTGCCTGGCCCTTCTGTCAGAAAGGCTGAGGTTGTATTCGGGGTTCCCTTTGTTGTCGGTATGACCGGTAAGGGAGACCTTTTCTCCTGATTGTTTGATGCGCTCGGCAAGTTTGTTGAGGTATTCGTCGACACTGGCGTCCTGTTCCTTTTCCGTTGAATTGTAAGGAAAACGAATGATCACGCGGTCGGCCAGTTCTTCAACAGGTTTGGCGGGCGCCTCTTCCGGTGTGATCCAACCGTAATCGGACGCTTCGAAGTAACCTGTTTTGGCTGCCCCGGGTTCATCTACCAGCCGGGCCCGGAGGCGGATTCTGTCGGCCGGAATATCCGGTATCAGCAATTGCCTGATTTTGTCGGCCCGGGCAAAACCCATGTTCTCAAAACCTTCCGGTTTGGGCTCGCTTTCGAAATAAAACCCGGTAACTTCGAGGATGTTTTTGTCCTTCATTTCCGAAACCAGGCGTTGTTTCAATTCGGCATAACCGGCATTGGTGAAGGCGTCTGCCTTGGCGTACTGAAAATCAATCGGAAAACGTTTGTGACCGGTGTCATCAGGTGTAACCGGCGCTTCGGTGACTTCAGTTCCACCCTCGCTGACGCAGCATTGCTTGAGGGCCCCTTCGTAGGCTAGAAAGGACCACAGCAGCCACACCGCCAGCATGATAATGATTTTAATGGGTGCTGACATACACGTTATAATTGGTTAGTTAATTACATCATAGATCCTCCATCTTTTTAAAATGGGGCGACTTCAGCCGGGCAGACGTTGTTATATCCTGTATGTAAAGAGGAAGGGCAGCTGGCCATCCGTGATCCGGATGTTAGGAAACCCGAACACGAAAGGGTAAGTGTCCCGGCCTGCAGCCGGTTTATTTTGCCGGCTGAAAGCCTGAAATGTTCACGGGCAGCTTTTGCTGAAAATGGCTATATTTGCCACTGCAAAATAAAAAATAAATCTGATAATACAATGTTCGAAAGTTTAAGCGACCGGCTGGATATTGCCTTTAAGGCACTGAAAGGCGAAAACAAATTAACAGAACTCAATGTAGCTCAGTCAGTTAAGGAAATTCGAAGAGCCCTGGTTGGCGCCGATGTCAACTATAAAATTGCCAAAGAATTTACAGACAAGGTCAAGGATACTGCCCTTGGGAAGGAAAACCTGCTGAAATCCGTCAAACCCGGCGACCTCATGGTCAAGATCGTGATGGACGAACTGGTCGATCTGATGGGCGGACAAGCGGCAGGGATCAACCTCAAAGGCAACCCGTCGGTTATCCTGATCGCCGGCCTGCAGGGCTCAGGCAAAACCACTTTTTCCGGAAAACTGGCGCTGCACCTCAAAACCAAACGCAACAAAAAACCCTTGCTGGTCGCTTGCGACGTTTATCGCCCGGCCGCCATCAATCAGCTTTCCGTACTGGCCGAACAGGTCGGCGTACCTGTCTATAAGGAAGAAGAAAATAAAAACCCCGTTGAAATAGCCCTGAAATCGATCGCCTACGCCAAAAGTCATCATTGCGATGTGGTGATTGTGGACACGGCGGGCCGCCTCTCGGTTGATGAAGAGATGATGGCTGAAATCGCCAATATAAAAAATGCAGTCCTTCCGGATGAATCCTTATTCGTCGTGGATTCCATGACCGGTCAGGACGCAGTCAATACGGCCCTGGCGTTCAATGAACGCATCAATTACGACGGCGTGGTACTGACCAAACTGGACGGCGATACCCGCGGCGGCGCCGCCCTTTCCGTCAAATATACGGTCGGCAAACCCATCAAATTCATCAGCACGGGCGAAAAGATGGACGCCCTGGACGTTTTTTACCCCGACAGGATGGCGCAGCGCATCCTTGGAATGGGTGATATTGTCTCTTTTGTAGAACGCGCCCAGGAGCAGTTTGACGAGGAAGAGGCCAAGCGGCTCGAGAAAAAGATCAAAAAAAACCAGCTTGACTTTAACGACTTTCTCGGCCAGTTGAAACAGATCCGGAAGATGGGGGATATGAAAAGCCTGCTGGGTATGATTCCCGGTATCTCCAAAATGACCAAGGATATCAATATCGATGATAAAGCATTGAACCGGGTTGAGGCCATCATCCAAAGCATGACCCCTCAGGAAAGGCTGAATCCGGACCTCATCAACGCCAACCGCAAAAAACGTATTGCACAGGGCTGCGGGCAAAAACTGGATGAGATCAACCGGTTCATGAAGCAGTTTGAACAAATGCGCCAGTTTATGCACCAGATGGCCAAATCACCCGCCATGGGCGCAGGCCCCGGAATGCCCGGTAAAAAACCGGGCTTCAGGGCGAAACGATGATTTTCTTCGAATCAAACAAATCTTTAAACGATGCTGCAACGGTTCACTTCCGTTATTTCGATCTTCCTGCTGGCAATCTCATTTTCTTTCAGCCAGCAAGCGACGGTCAGGCGAAGCTACGAGATGACCGACCCTTTGCCGGTCGACCCCCAATTCCGGTGGGGTGTCCTGGAAAACGGGCTCAAATATTACCTGAAGGTCAATGCCAAGCCTGAAAAACGGGCCGAACTGCGGCTGGCCATCCATGCAGGATCATTGCAGGAAGACGATGATCAGTTGGGAATCGCGCATTTTGTCGAACATATGGCTTTTAACGGATCGGCCAATTTCAAAAAAAATGAACTGGTTGACTACCTCGAATCGATCGGCACCCGGTTTGGAGCCGATCTGAACGCCTATACTAGTTTTGATGAGACCGTCTACATGATCCAGTCCCGGACGGATTCTCTGGCCTTGCTTGAGAAGGGCCTCCTGGTCCTCCAGGATTGGGCCGGCGCGGTTTCCTTTGACCACGAGGAAATCGACAAGGAACGCGGGGTGGTTGTGGCAGAATGGCGTTCCAGGCTTAGCCCCGACCAGCGGATGCAGCAAAAATCATTTCCGGTGGTTTACCAGGGGTCCAGGTATGCCGATCGCTTGCCCATCGGTAAACCCGAATTGATTGAAAAAGCTGATTATGAGGTTTTCAAACGTTTCTACCGGGATTGGTACCGGCCCGACCTGATGGCGCTGGTGATTGTCGGCGATTTTGACCTCAATTGGATGGAAAACCAGGTCAAAACCCGGTTCGCATCCCTGAAAAACCCGTTAGAACCCAGGCCGCGTTATGAGTTTGAAATACCCCTGTCAGGCGGTACCCGCTTTTCGATCAACTCCGATAAAGAAGCGCCTTTTACCCAGATCCAGGTGGTTTACCATCATCCGAAAAAAGAATTGAAAACACTCGGAGATTTTAAAGATAACCTGGCCCGATCCCTGTACAATCGCATGTTAAATGCGCGGCTTTACGAATTGCGCCAGCAGACGAACCCCCCTTTCACGTTTGCATCTTCGGGGTATGGCGGTGACCTGGGTAACCTCGACGCCTATTTTATCTCCGCTTTTACCCCGGAAGGCAAGGGGCTTGCCGGCCTTGAAGTTGTTCTGACCGAAACCCGGCGCGCACTTTTGCATGGTTTTACAGAAACTGAACTGGAACGGGCGAAAGCTGAAATGTTGCGTTCTGCAGAGAAGGCCTTCAAGGAAAAAGATAAATCCCAATCCGGCCAGTTGGCTATGCAGGCTGTCTACCATTTCCTGAATGAAAGCCCCCTGCTGAACCCGGCCCAGGTATTTAACCTCTACAAAGAATTCCTGCCGCAGGTCGGCCTGACCGAAATCAACCATTTTCCTGTGGAGTGGATCACCAAAGAAAACCGGGTGGTAACCGTGACGGCTCCTGAAAAAGAAGGGTCGCCTCTGCCGGCTGAAGCGGAGATTCTGGCATTGTTGGACAAGATCGATCAATTACAGCCGGTGCCCTATATCGACCAGGTTTCCGATAAACCCCTGATGGAAGAAACCCTGAATGAAGCCTCGGTTTCAGCCGAAAAAACAATGGAATCGCTGGGTGTCAGTGAATGGATTCTCTCCAATGGCGTCCGGGTCGTTTTGAAGCCTACCGATTTTAAAAATGATGAAATCCTCCTGGTGGCCACCAGTCCGGGCGGACACTCTGTTTACCCCGACCAGGACTTTCAGGACGCTTCAAACGCGGCCGGCATTATTGACCAGAGCGGGATTTCGGGGTTTAATGTGGTAGAACTGGAAAAAATGCTGGCCGGCAAAACGGTCAGCGTGGGGCCCTATATCGGAGAACTTGGAGAAGGGCTGAACGGGTCCTGCTCGCCGGCCGATCTGGAGACGATGTTTCAGCTCACTTATCTGTATTTCAAAAAACCGAGGGTGGACGAACAAGCCCTGGAGACCTTCAAGTCCCAGCAAAAATCGGTACTCCAAAATATGATGATGAACCCATATTTTTATTTCAATGAGGAAAAGAACAAAATCAAGTACAGCGATCACCCCCGCAGGAAAACACCCGACCTCGAGTCTGTAGAAAAATTGAATCTGAACCGGATGAAAACCATCTACGACGATCGTTTTTCGGATGCAAGCGACTTTACGTTCTTCCTTGTCGGAAGTTTTCAATTGGATGAGATCCGGCCAATGGTCCTGAAATTCCTCGGCAATTTGCCGTCAACCGGAAGAAAAGAATCCTGGAAAGACATCAATTCAGACCTGGTCAAAGGCAAAGTTGAAAAAACAATTGTCCGCGGGCAGGCGCCCAAATCGCTGGTGGAATTGCTATACCATGGGGATTTTCCATATAAGGATGCCCGGCAGCGGTATGATTTTTATGCATTAATGGACGTTTTGCGGATCAAACTGCGGGAGTCCATGCGCGAAGACAAAGGAGGGGTTTACGGCGTAACGGTGAACGGAAATGCATCCCAATTTCCTAAAGAGAAATATTCAATCACGATCAGTTTTAATGCAGAACCCGAAAAGACGGAAGAGTTGATTGCAACTGCGCTTGCAGAAATCGCGAAAATTCAGACCTCCGGGCCTGAAGAAAAGGATTTGGAAAAGGTGAAAGAGACCCAGCGCCAGGGGCGCATAAAAGACCTGAAAGAAAACCGTTTCTGGTTGGGGCAATTGCGTGCCCGGTATGAAAATGGATTGCCGCTGGAAGGTATTTTGCTGGAAGAATACGAAAAATCCATCACCGGTCTGAGTGCCCAGGCGCTTCAGGAGGCGGCCGGAACGTATTTTAATCCGGCTAATTTTATGCGGTTTGTTCTGTTGCCGGAAACCGGAAAACCGGAAGGAGACCAGTGATGGAGGAGGGGTAGGGTTGTTTATTCGTTTATTTGTTTATTTGTTTATTCGTTTATTTGAAGATGGGCTGACCAGGTTGTATCGGCCGGCTGGGTCACGAATGGAGGATTTGTTGATTTTAGGGAGACCAATGCCTGGGAAGGTAAAAAAAAAGCCCCCTTCCTTGAATTAATCCGGGAAGGGGGCTTTCTACAAAAGCCTGAAAGGTTATTTTTTATCTTTCACTTCTTCATATTCGACGTCTGTTACCTCGTCTGCTCCTTTAGCTGAATGGTCGGAAGCCTGGTGTGCGCCGTTGGGTTCACCTGTTCCGGCGCCGCCTTGAGTCGCCTGGTACATTTCCTGGCTGGCAGCCTGCCATGCGGCATTAAGGTTGTTCAACGCGGTATCAATGCGGCCAAGGTCCTGCACTTTGTGCGCTTCCCTCAGCTCGGTGAGGGCTGATTCGATCGCATCTTTTTTGTGGCCGGGAATCTTGTCGCCGTATTCCTGCAATTGTTTTTCCGTCTGGAAAATCATCGAGTCGGCAGTATTGATCTTTTCAGCCATTTCCTTCGCCTTGCGGTCTGCTTCGGCATTGATTTTGGCTTCGGCCTTCATTTTTTCGATTTCTTCTTTGGACAAGCCGGTGGAGGCTTCGATCCGGATCTTCTGCTCTTTACCGGTACCTTTGTCCTTTGCCGTAACATTGAGGATGCCATTGGCGTCGATATCGAAGATCACTTCGATCTGCGGTTCGCCGCGTCTGGCCGGAGGGATCCCGTCGAGGATAAACCGGCCGACGGTGCGGTTATCCCGGGCCATCTGGCGTTCGCCCTGCAGAATGTGGATTTCAACCGAGGGCTGGTTATCCGCTGCAGTGGAATAGGTTTTCGATTTTTTGGTCGGGATGGTTGAGTTGGAATCGATGACCACGTCGTAGATACCGCCCATGGTTTCGATACCCAGCGAAAGCGGCGTAACGTCCAAAAGCAGGACATCCTGAACATCTCCGCTGAGGACCCCGCCCTGGATGGCTGCGCCTACTGCGACCACCTCATCCGGGTTGACGCCCTTGTTGGGTTTTTTGCCAAAAAACTCTTCAACGGCCTGCTGGATGCGAGGGATACGGGTTGAACCGCCGACCAGAATGATTTCGTCGATATCCGCTGCAGTGAGACCGGCATCTTTGAGCGCCAGCCTGCAGGGTTCGAGGGTGCGTTTCACCAGTCCGTCGGCCAGTTGTTCAAACTTTGCCCTTGACAGTTTCATGACCAGGTGCTTAGGTACGCCGTCTGCGGCGGTGATATACGGCAGGTTGATTTCGGTTTCCGTAGAAGAAGAAAGCTCGACTTTAGCCTTTTCAGCTGCATCTTTCAACCGTTGGAGCGCCATGGGGTCTTTCCGAAGGTCGATCCTTTCCTGTTCTTTAAAGGAGTCGGCCAGCCAGTCGATGATAACATGGTCGAAGTCGTCGCCGCCGAGGTGGGTATCGCCGTTGGTTGACTTCACTTCGAAGACGCCGTCGCCCAATTCCAGGACGGAAATATCGAACGTGCCGCCGCCCAGGTCGTAAACTGCGATGGTGAGGTCTTTGTTTCTTTTATCCAGGCCGTAGGCAAGTGCGGCTGCCGTAGGCTCATTGATGATCCTTTTAATATTCAGACCGGCAATTTCTCCGGCTTCTTTAGTGGCCTGGCGCTGGGAGTCGTTGAAATAAGCAGGAACCGTTACTACGGCTTCGGTGACTTCTTGTCCGAGGAAGTCTTCGGCTACTTTTTTCATTTTCTGCAGGATCATTGCAGAGATTTCCTGGGGCGAATAGGAGCGATTTTCGATTTCAACTTTTACCGTGTTGTTATCGCCGCTCACCACTTTATAGGACATTCTGGTGGTTTCTTTGCCAACTTCGCTAAAGCGCTGGCCCATAAACCTTTTGATAGAGGATACGGTTCTGGTGGGATTGGTGATGGCCTGACGTTTGGCGGGGTCGCCGATTTTGCGTTCGCCATTGTCCATAAAAGCTACAACCGATGGGGTCGTTCTTCTGCCTTCCTCGTTTGCGATCACGACAGGTTCGCTTCCTTCCATAACAGCCACGCAAGAGTTTGTAGTTCCTAGGTCGATTCCGATAATTTTACCCATTTTATAATGTTTTGTTGAGTGCAAAATGAAGTTCATGGATTAACTATCAAGCTACATGCCAAGCGGTTTCCGAAGGCAAAAGGGTGACAAATTGGACCAGGGGAAGGCAGATAGCCGCCATTTTGATCATATGGCAGCAAACAGGCTGACAAAATGTGACAAATTGTCAGCGGTCGGATCAGCTTTCTCCAGCCCGCCTGAAGCCAATGGCAGCCTTGGAGAAAAGGAAATCGCTTTTATCCATTTTGAGGTGCGATACATCCTCGGTTGTGAGAATATTGCCGGGCTGATTGTTCCTTTCTTTAGACGAGAGCCCTGCAAGCCGCAGGTTATGGGCCTTGATGATTTCCTGAACGATGCTCCGGACGGTTCGGGCGTTGCCAAAATATTTATCCCGGTATTGATGGATGAAGTCAAGATAATTTCTCAGGTGCTCTTCGGCCTCGGGGCTTGGGATCAAACCTTCGCGGGACAGCATAAGCTGTGCAATCCGGTTGAGTTCCTGCGGAGAATAATCATCAAATTTCAGTATTTTGTCAAAGCGGGAACTCAAACCGGGGTTGGCTTTCAGGAACGCTTCCATATTGTCGGGATAACCGGCAACAAAAAGGAAGAACTGCCCCCTGAAATCTTCCATTCGCTTGAGCAGGGTTTGGATGGCTTCGTCGCCAAAATCACCGTGGGCTCCAAATCCGCGTTGTGTCAGGGCATAAGCCTCGTCGATAAAGAGAACGCCGCCCATTGCTTCGTCAATCCTTTCAGCTGTTTTAATGGCGGTTTGCCCGACATACCCTGCTACCAGCCCTTGCCGGTCGGTTTCAATCATATGTCCTCTTTCAAGTATGCCGAGCGCTTTGTAGATTTTGGTCAGGATACGGGCGACGGTTGTTTTGCCGGTTCCTGGATTTCCAATAAAGACGGTGTGCAGATAAAAGGCGTTGAGTACATCTTTTTTACTTTCCCGGTAGTATTTAACCAGGCGGACCATTTCATTGATCTGAGCTTTGATCCGGTCCATTCCGATCAGATTGCTCAGTTCGACAAGGGCCTCCTGGAGGAGGGCGTCGTCGACGGGAATATCGGGTAATTCTTTTTTACGGCCGATATCGAGCCGCGAAACGTCTGCCAGTTCAATTTGAGAGAGGATTTCCTTGGGCAGTTGGCGATACTGACTTTGCGACATGATCCGAAGCCCCAGGTTGATTTTGGCTTGTTCGATCAGGTCAAAAACAAACCTTGCGTTGCCAAAGGTCCGGTCCCGGCGCCTGTAGGCGTTGACAATGATCTCATCAATGCGTTTTTTTGCGTCGGCTGAAAGCTGAACGCCCTTCTGGTGGGCAGCAAATTCGGCGATCTGGGAAAGCTCCTGCGGGAGATAATCGGTAAATTCGAAATAGAGTTTAAACCGGGATTTTAAACCCGGGTTGGAGTCCAGGAACTGGCGCATCTCCTTCGGATAACCCGCCACAATTACGGCCAGATCGCCCGGGCCGTTGGAAAGTTCTTTGACCAGGATCTCGATTACTTCCCGGCCAAAATCCTTTGTATCGTCCACAGAACGCGCCAGTGAATAGGCTTCGTCAATAAACAGGACGCCGCCGCGGGCCTTTTCGATAGCTTCCTTCACTTTCGGAGCGGTTTGACCGATATATTCTCCAACCAGATCGACCCGGTCAACCTCGTGAACATGCCCCTTGCTCAAAAGCCCCATTTTTTTATAGAGCATGCCCATCATGCCGGCCACTGTGGTTTTGCCGGTTCCCGGGTTGCCAATGAATACCGAGTGGACGTTGATCTCTTCCTTTTCGTCGAACCCCTTTTCTTTTCTGAACTGAAGAAACTGGATGTATTTGGCGTGATCCTGCACCCGCTCCTTGATCTCTTTGAGGCCGATGAGGGAATTCAACCGGGTCATTACGTCTTCAAAAGTCTGGCGGTCCTCATCGGTGTGGGTGAGAATGACCGGGGTGTGCTGGTCGGGCAAAAGGACGCCGGAAATGCCTTCTTCAAATTCCTCGCCTACTTCAAAGGGGACAACAGCCAGTAATTTGTCCAGAAAAACGATTTCAGCAGTATACCGGTCTTTGCGCCAGGAACCCTTGACGTTGGAGCCCCATCCGGCGCTCAGTTTCAGGATATCATCCTTTTTCTCAATTCGCTGCAGGCGGATCACCTGCCCTTTCAGATCCTTGGCGTCATTAAAAAATTTAATAAACAGTTCGCATTGCCAGGATTTGTCGGGGTGGAGGTTCCTCAGCATGATCTCCACATATATATAGCGGCTTTCCTCGGAACTGAATTTTTTATAAAAAACCCTTTCATCCTCAATGATATCGTCATAAGGGCCCTCGTATAGCCTCAGCGACTCCACTTCCAGGTAGGGGTTATCTTCCCCGCTCAGGTCGTCGCCGGCTTCTTCCACGTAGAAGTATTTGGAAGCCAGTTTTTCGCCTTCACTCCAGGCTTCCCAGAAGTAGGTGCCTTTTTTCCAGAAAACGCCATCGGATTTATTGCCCCAACCTTCGCGGATAAAAAACACGGCGTCGTATTTGCTGACTTTCCTTTTAACCGGGATTCTGGCGATCTCTTTTTTCCCTTTTTTCAGGGAATAGCAGCGCAATTCCACCTCGATATCCCAGTCCTCGACATCAAAGTGTTTGTTATAAAGGGAAAGTTCGGCGTAGATGAAGGAAGTGCAAAACCGGTCAAAAACCTGCCGGTACTTTTTTTTGTTGTCCGCAAGCCATTCGGTCGAGGAATAAACCTTTAATTCCTTGATCTTATATCTTTTAGATTCTGAAAAAGAGGATTCCGCTTCCATCATGGATGATTCAATATTGGAACTAAGGTAAAGTTTTTTTCAAATTGATGCGGGCAGGGGTTGAAAAAAAATGAAAATAAATCACGGTTGCCTGCACATTGATTAAACGATGAAGCCAAAGTATTGTTTCGCGAAAAACAAAGAGCCTGTAAACCAGTGCGTTTACAGGCCCCGGGCCGGAAAAGAAACCTGCAATGCAGGCAGAAAACAGGCAGTCCGGCGGTTCAATCGGGTGATTTCGGATGTTATTTCACGGAGTGGAGGGCAATACGGTTGCCTTCAGTGTCCAGAAAAAGGGACATATATCCAATATCTTCGGCGATCAGGGTTTTAGGCATCAGCACTTTTCCGCCGGCGGGCTCTATTCTGGCCAATTCCACATTCAAATCTCCTGCAGGGGATGAAAAATAAACCAGGGTTCCTTCCGCGGAAGGTTTGTAAAACTCAGGGTGATACACCAATGAGCCGGCAGCCCCTGTACCCTGCGAATGGAAGGGAAACCACGCCATTACCAGCGGGCCCATAATGTTTTTGGATAACTCGAACTGGAAAACGTTTTGATAAAAACGCATGGCCCGGTCCATATCGGAAACGGGCACCTCGAACCAGCCTACTACATTTTGTGTGTTTTGCTCCATGTGTCTTGAATTTTAAACAAAAATAAAACAAATTCAGAAAGAAACAAAAAAAAGATAAAAAATTTTAAATAAAAAATAATGTTTTATAAATTTGTGGAAAACTTTTGCCGCGAAATTAAACGGCCTTCCCGGCGAATGGCTTACTTTAGGCCTGATTTTTAAGATTTACCAGTCATGCCCGAATTCGTTCATTTACATTGTCATACCCAATATTCACTGCTCGACGGCGCCGCCGATATCGGGGCAATGATGAATAAAGCCAAGGCTGACGGGCAGAAAGGCGTAGCCCTGACCGACCACGGCAATATGTTTGGCGCCTTCAAATTTACCTATGAAGCGCAGAAAAGGGATTTGAAGCCGATTGTGGGATGTGAGTTTTACTTGGTGCCGGACCGGCATAAAAAATCATTTTCCAGGGCCAACGGAGAGCAGGATGACCGGTACCACCAGTTGTTACTGGCCAAAAACCAAAAGGGTTACGAAAACCTCTCCAAATTATGTTCGCTGGGTTACCTGGATGGGCTTTACGGTAAATTCCCACGGATCGACAAAGAACTCATTCAGCAGCACCATGAGGGATTGATTGCCACCAGTTGCTGCATCGGCGCAGAGATCCCGCAAGCCATTTTACATGGCCGTCTGGAAGAAGCCGAACGGCATCTCAGGTGGTGGCTGGATATTTTCGGCGAAGATTATTATATCGAGTTGCAAAGGCACAGAGGGCTTGAAAACATAGATGGCCTCGGCGTAAGTCAGGAAGATGTAAACCAGAAGCTGCTGGAATTTGCCGCCAGATACAACATCAAGGTAATTGCCACCAACGATTCCCACTATGTCGATGAGGATGATTCGGCGCCCCATGACATATTGCTCTGCATCAATACCAACAGCCTGCTTCAGGACGAGAAGCGCTTTAAATTTCCCAGCAGCGATTTCTATTTCAAAACCCAGGCCGAGATGGGGCGGCTTTTTAAAGATATTCCGCAAGCGCTGGACAACACCCTGGATATCTTCGACAAAGTGGAAACCCTCAAATTGGCAAGGGATATCCTTTTGCCCGCCTTTCCGGTGCCCGGGGGCTTCAAATCCCAGGACGATTACCTGAGGCATCTGACCTTTGAAGGCGCAAAGCGGCGGTACAAATCCATTTCTCCGGAAATAGAAGAGCGGCTGAATTTTGAACTGGAAGTTATCCGGCAATCCGGCTATCCGGGCTATTTTCTGATTGTCCAGGATTTTACAAATACGGCCCGGAAAATGGGGGTTTCGGTTGGCCCGGGCCGGGGTAGCGCGGCCGGTTCAGCGGTCGCCTATTGTACCGGGATCACCAATGTCGACCCTATCAAGTACGATCTGCTCTTTGAAAGATTCCTCAACCCGGAACGGGTTTCCATGCCGGATATAGATATTGATTTCGATGACGAAGGGCGGGACAAGGTAATCAATTACGTCATAGATAAATACGGCAGAAACCAGGTAGCCCAAATCGTTACCTACGGTACCATGGCTGCCAAACTCAGCCTCCGGGATGTCGGCCGGGTCATGAATGTGCCGTTGCCGGAAGTGGACAAAGTGACCAAAACATTCCCGAACCACCTGAAAGCTACCCTGGCCAAAGTATTGGCCAATCCGGATATTGACCCCAAGCTGAAGGAAGAGCTGAACTCGGAGGAGTTGGAAAAAGCTTACCGGTTCAGGGGGCTTTCCGGCGGTGAGGATGAAATCGGGCAAATGATCCAGACTGCAAGAAAACTGGAGGGGTCGGTCAGGAATACAGGCATTCACGCCTGCGGGGTGGTGATCACCCCCGATGAGATCACAAAATATGTTCCGGTAAAGCTGGACAAAGAATCGGATATGCTGGTCACCCAGTTCGACAACAGTGTTGCCGAGGCTGCCGGCTTGCTGAAGATGGATTTTTTGGGTCTCAAGACCCTTACGATCATCAAAGATGCAGTACGGATGACCAAAGAGAACCATGGCATCGAACTGGATGTGGACGAGGCGCCGCTGGACGACGAAAAAACCTATCAGCTTTTTCAACGTGGAGATACAGTGGGCATTTTCCAGTATGAAAGCTCTGGTATGCAGAAATACATGAAGGAACTGGCGCCTACTACCTTTGAGGACCTGATCGCCATGAATGCATTGTACCGGCCTGGCCCCCTTGAATACATCCCGAATTTTATCGCCCGAAAACACGGAAGAGAGGCGATAACTTATGATTTGCCCGACATGGAAGAATACCTGAAGGACACTTACGGGATCAGTGTTTACCAGGAGCAGGTGATGCTGCTGAGTCAGAAGCTGGCCGGATTTACCAAGGGCCAGGCCGACAAACTAAGGAAAGCCATGGGCAAAAAGCTGAAGGCTGAACTGGATGCTCTGTTCCCTAAATTTCTGGCAGGCGGCGAAGAGCGGGGGCACCCCAAAAAAATATTGGAGAAAATCTGGAAGGATTGGGAAGCCTTTGCTTCCTATGCCTTTAACAAATCCCATTCGACCTGCTACGCGTTTGTGGCGTTTCAGACGGCGTATTTGAAGGCGCATTATCCGGCCGAATTCATGGCGTCGGTTCTGACCCACAACAAAAATGATATTTCCAAAATCACTTTTTTCCTCCAGGAATGCAAACGGATCGGCATACCGGTGCTCGGGCCGGATGTGAACGAAAGCGCGTCGGATTTTTCAGTGAACCGCCAGGGACAGATCCGGTTCGGTCTTTCAGCCCTGAAAGGGGTAGGAGAGGGGCCGGTTGACGAAATTCTGAGGGAGCGTTCCAAAGCCGGACCATTTGAAAATGTTTTTGATTTTGTGCGGCGCCTGACGGGGAATGCTATCAATAAAAAAGTGATGGAAAGCCTGGCTTTAGGGGGCGCCTTTGATTGTTTTGGTGATATTCAAAGGGCTCAATATTTTGCGGGTTCCGACAAGTACGATAGTTTCATTGAACATTTATTGCGTTACGGCGCTGCCTACCTTTCCCAAAAGGTGGAAGCGTCGACGTCGCTTTTTGGCGAAACGACCGAAACCATGTTGTCCACCCCGGTTCCGCCCAATTGCCCGCCCTGGCCTTTGCTGGTGAAACTTAACCGGGAGCGGGAAGTGACGGGGATCTTTATCAGCGGTCACCCGCTGGATGATTACCGCGTTGAGATTGAACATTTTATTTCCTGCCCGCTGGAGGAAGTGAACAACCAGATGCACCGGCCGCAACTTCAACTGGCGGGTATGGTGAACATGGCCCGGCATATGGTGAGCAAAAACGGCAATGGCTGGGGAATATTTGAGATCAATGATTATAACGGTTCTATGGAATTTAAACTTTTCGGGGAAGATTACCAGAAGTTTAAACATCTGCTGGAGGAAGGCAAGGCGCTGTTCCTGAAAGGCGGTTTTCAAAAGGGCTGGCGAGGAGATGAAATGGAATTCAAAGTGAAAGAGATCAAATTGCTGGAAGGAGTGGCAGAGAGCCTTACGGAATCTGTAACCCTTCGGCTGCCCCTGGAAAAGGTCACTCTGGAAATGATCAACCGGATTGATGAACTTTGCCTCCAATACCAGGGTAAACACCGGCTTAAACTGGAATTGATCGACGCCTCGAACCGCCTGAAATTAAAATTGATGGCCAAAGACCGGAAGGTGAATGCCGACAATCATTTTGTTGCTGAACTGGTAAAACTTGGCGTTGATTACAGTTTGAACTGACCCGGATTATTCTGCAAGTACCTGTGCGATTTCTTCTCCCAGCCGGACAATATTCTTCCCGGAAGTATTACACAACAATACAATGACGATTTGTTTGTCGGGATAACACCGGATATAGGCCCTCGAACCGGGTTGTCCCCCTGATTTGGCAAAAAACGCACCAGCCGCGTCCTCGCCAATATCCCAGCCATAGGCATATTTTTCGGCTTCGTCGGGCAGCGAGATCATTTTTTCAAGTTGGGTTTTATTCAAGATCTTTCCATCGATCAGTTCCATGCCAAACCGGACAAGGTCGGCTGCCGAAGATTCCATACCGCCGCCTGCATATTTCCAGCTTAAACTCAAGGGCGTTATTTTCATGAATTCGCCATTTTCGTAGCGGTATATCTTGGACCTGAATTCGGCGGCGCTGTCCTGTAATTCACATTTTAAAGAATTGAATCCGTTGGTCGAACCGAGCAATTCTTCTACCAGCGCCGGGAATGGCCTACGGGTGGCTGCTTCCATAGCGGCGGCGGCGAGGGTATACCCATGGGTGGAATAAAGGTAAGTTTCCCCGGCTAGCGGGTCGGCGGCAAAGAGGGCGGCGGCTTCAAGCGCTGTAGGAAAAACCTGGCTGGTGCCCGCCACAAGTGAGTCGCCTGGTAAATAATGCCTGACTTTTCCACGGTTGGCCAGCAATTGAGCCACGGTATGGGTATGGTGTTTGGGCAACCGGGGCTCGTACGACCGGGTCGGTTTGTTTACCCTGAACAACCCTTCTTGTTCCAGTTTGAAGGCCATTACACTGGTCAGTGCTTTTGAAATACTGGCAAGGCGGTATACAGTGCGGGAATCGGTTTTTACCTGGTTTTCAATGTCAGCAAAACCCCAGTTCCTTAAAAACCTGATTTTTCCATCTGCGGCGATGGCTGCGCTCATGCCGGCGGTAGGCTCTTTCCGGAGGTAGTTTTCGATAAGTTTTCGAACAGACTTGCGGAACGCCCAGGTCTCCAGCAAATTGATCTCATCGGGGCATTCCGGGTCCTGAACGATTGCCCGCCAGTCGATAGACGGGTCGGGGGTAACCTGTACAAAGATCAAAGACTGCAGGGGAGATATTCCCAGCCCCAGGATGAGACCGAAGGTTACCAAATGCTTTTTCATGGGTATTACTTGTTTTGAGAAAACCGCGTAAATTTAAACCAAAATTGCAAAATTGTTACATGGCCGCAAACCTCGAAATATTGTTGGAAAATGAAAACTACCTGGTGATCAATAAGCCCGCGGGAATAAATGTTGAGCGACTTCTCCATGCACCGGCCTCCGTGGAGGCGATGGTTGAAAACTATCTCCTCCGGAAGGGGGTTAAAAAACCATTTGCAGGCATTGTTCACCGGCTTGACCGGCCGGTGACCGGAGCGCTTTTGGTGGCCAGAAAAAAAAGCATTTTAAAGTCGCTGAATGAGCAATTCAGGTTAAAGAAAATCACAAAGGAATACCACGCCCGGGTCTGTCCAGGCCCTGAAGCGGATAAGGGCATTCTAAGGCATTGGTTGGTAAAAGATCAAAAAGGGAAAAGGTCCTGGGCGTATAATGAACCGGTTCCGGGAGCGCAGGAGGCAAGTTTGTCTTTTGAAAAAGTTGATTCGTCCGGAGGCGATATGTTATTGAAAGTGATACCGGCCGGCGGGAGATTTCACCAGATCCGGGTTCAATTGGCAAGGGCCGGCTGGCCCATCGTAGGGGATGCAAAATACGGATCGGAAAAACCGTTTTTGGCTGACGCCATTGCGCTCCATGCGTCCTTGCTGGCGTTTGAGGACCCGGATTCGGGCAATAAAATTGTGGTTTCAGCCCCATTCCATTTTTAAAGGTTATAGGGAGGAAGGCGGCGGACTGGTTTGCGTGGTTTGTCCTGCCAGAAAGATCAGCAGACCTGCCGGCAGAAGAGCGGAAAAGCCGAAAAGTATTTCGTAATAAAAGGGTATAAAACCAAGTTTTGCCCAAAAAAATGTGCCCTGGAGGAACAGCAGACTTTCGGAAAGGAAAAAGCCGGCCATAAACAACCAGATGCCCAATCTTTGCAGGGAAGTGTTGAGTGAAAACCAACGGTTAAATATGGAAAATCCCAAAAGGAACATAGTGACCATACCCAGCAGGATAAGGTGAATGAACCCGATCACATAATTACGGATCGTATAGGCGATCGTAGCAATGTAGGGTATTACCACAGCAGCCTGGATGAGGATTTTCAAAATAAAAGCCAGCAGTGAAATAACCATCAAAAAAACGCCGCTGCCTTTGATCCGGGCCGTAACTTCCGGCCAGCGTTCCTGCAGTATCCTGAAGAAGAAGAACAGTGCGATCAATTGAAATACAATACCAGTACTGTTGATCCAGAACAGCACGGGAACCGGATTGGACCAGGTAACGGCAAGGGCAAAGGTCAGGAGGCAGGACAGCGCCAAAAAAACGTAGAACAGACCGGCTGTTTTCCGGTTAACGGCAATTCCCAGGTTTTCCAATGTTCTGAAAAACAAAGCCAGAATGGCAAAAATAAACCATCCGTTGAATTGAAAATGAAGGTAGAATTGCACAGCCCCATAGTAAAAAGCGCTCCCTTTCAGGCCCAGCACCCCGATTGGGCCCATAGCCCATAACCCGGCAGTCGAAAAAAGCATCCACCATACGGCTGTCCGGGCCAGTTTTGCAGAAAAGTTCCGGTGGTCAGGGTCTTGTTTCAACTCCTTCAAAAACCGGAAGGCAAAAATATAAGAGATGACGATCTGGAAAGTTGAAAAAAATATGGCCCAACCACCATATCCCTGAATGGGAAATGCGATCAGCATTCCGGTCAAAGCGACCTGGTTGAGCCAGAATAAAGAGGTATAAAACCGGTTATGAGATTCCCGTTTGGGTAGAAAAAAAGCCAGCAACAGGGAGAACAATGCCACGAACACCCAGCCAAGCATGGCGGTATGAGAATGGGCGTGCATAACATTCCGGAAATCAAAACCGGGAATTTCCCGGATGAACGCAAAGCGCAGAGAAGCCCCGAGAACAGCAGCTATGACCAGGTTGATCAGCCCGATTTTCAGCCATTTTCCCCACTTCATTGGATCCCTATTTGATTTCGCCGGCATCGTTGGCAAACATAAACTCCAGAACATCGCGGGCGTCGCCGATGGAAAGGTTTTGGTTGGGCATGCGGACAAGGCATTCCTTCAGGAGTTCCCTCGCTGCGGGATCTTGCTCCAGCATGACCTCCACGTTGGTGGTCATATTCATGATCCATTCCGGTTTCCGTTTTTTGGTCACTCCGAGCCAACCCGGGCCGACGACCCTTTGATCCGTTAATTTATGGCAGGCAGAGCATTTCATTTCATAAACTGATTTCCCGCGACCGACCATGGTTTGGTCAAGGGGGTTATTCAGCGTTACACTTTTAATCTCGCCGATCCCTTTGCCGTCATCTGTTTTTGCGCTTGCAGCAGGGGTGGAGGCGTCGGCGGTTCCAGACGCCGGTGTTTGATCGGTGTTCCCGCCACAGGCCCATATGAGGCCCGCCAGCGTGATGACTAAAATTCCACTTTTCATAATTTTTTGTTTAACGGTTTAAAAATTTAATTGCTCTCTTTTGATCCCTTTTGCCAGTTCCTGGATGGTTTGGTGCTCCAATTGGTACTGTAACCCCTGCCGGTAAGCAATCGCCTGGACATGCAGCGGGCACGGCCGGACATTTGAACACGACGGCAGCCCCAAAACGCAGGAATGCATTAGTTCGGGCCCATCGATGCAGTTAATGATGTCATCGATATTGGATCTCAGGTTTTTTTCGCTCAGGAAAAAACCGCCTCCCGGGCCTTTGGCTGAAGAGATCAGACCGGCCTTGGCGAGCTGTTGCAGGATTTTCGCCAGGAACGGCGCCGGTACTTTCAACGCTTCAGCAATTTCCTTCACCCCTTTTTTGGAGTGGCTTTCAAACGATGCGAGGTACAGCACTGCGCGTATTCCGTATTTGCAAGATTTTGAAAACATACGGGTGATTTTCTGCAAATGTATAAAAAAAGATAAAAAAGTATTTTATTTTTTGGATCCCAAATCCCTTTTTCAGAATGCCGGTAAGAAATCGAAGGCAAAATATTGACAATCTGAGAGCTGTTAAGTTGATGAAAATCACCGGAGGGGCTGATTTTTGTCTTTGATCCGCTTTTTTTCTCCAGGTACTTTTGCAAAAAGGATGAGGATGTCCTTTATTATATCAATTTCTAACAAAATCATTTCACCATGAGAATCCATTCAGGTTTCCGCCTGCTGTTTTATCCGGCAGTGCTCACACTGAGCATCGTGTTGTTCTTCCCCTCGTGTGGCGACAAGGGCGGCAATGCCGGTACCGGAGCATTATCAGGGGATGCTGCATCGCAGGTTTATGTAGCGCCCGGCAAATTCGACGAGTTCTACGGCTTTATGTCAGGAGGGTTCAGCGGTCAGGTCAGCGTCTATGGATTGCCGTCCGGGAGACTGCTCAAGGTCATCCCTGTTTTTGCAGTCGATGGAGAAAAGGGATACGGTTTTAATGAAGAAACCAAACCTTTGCTGAATACTTCACACGGTTTTGTACCCTGGGACGACGCCCACCACCCAGAACTTTCCCAAACCGACGGCACTACGGATGGCCGATGGATCTTCATTAACGGGAATAACACCCCGCGGGTAGCCAGGATAGACCTTACGACGTTTGAAACAGCCGAGATCATCGAGATCCCCAACAGCGGGGGCAACCACAGCTCGCCGTTCACCACGGAGAATACCGAATATGTAGTAGCTGGAACACGCTTCAGCGTGCCTTACCCGCAAAAGGATGTTGCGATCAACACCTATGCTGAAAACTTTAGGGGAATGCTTACCTTTATCAAGGTTGGCCAGGACGGAACCATGGATATTGCCTTCCAGGTATTGCTACCTGCTTTTGACTATGACCTTGCACACTCGGGAAAAGGCAAATCTCATGGGTGGACCTTCTTTACTTCCTACAATACGGAGCAAAAAAATACGCTGCTTGAAGTGCAGGCTTCCCAAAATGACAAGGACTTTATCGCTGCCGTAAACTGGAAAAAGGCGGAGGAGTACATCCAGCAAGGAAAATTCCAGGAAGTTCCGGCCAGATATGCCCATAATGTATACAGCGATAAAACCCACTCGGCTACCTCTACGATGAAAGACAAGGTCAAGGTTTTGCTTCCTTCCGAATGCCCCGGGTTGGTTTATTTCCTTCCAACGCCGAAATCACCGCACGGGGTTGACGTTGACCCGACAGGCGAGTACATTGTCGGAGCGGGTAAACTCTCCGCCGATATCACGGTTCATTCCTTTACCAAAATGCTGCAAGCGATTGATAACAAAGCCTTTGAAACCGAAATTGCCGGCATACCCGTGCTCAAATTTGAAGAAGTGGTCGGAGGTGTTGTTAAAGAACCCGGACTTGGGCCATTGCATACCGAATTTGACGCCAACGGCAATGCCTATACCACCTTCTTTATTTCCTCTGAAATTGTGAAATGGAAAGTAGGTACATGGGAAGTGCTGGACCGGGCGCCCTGCTACTATTCTGTCGGTCACCTGATGATCCCCGGCGGCGATTCGAAGAACCCGGAAGGCAAGTACATGGTAGCCTTGAACAAGATCACGAAAGACCGTTATCTGCCCACCGGACCGGAGCTGAACCACGCCGCTCAATTATACGATATATCCGGAGACAAGATCAAGCTTTTGCTCGATTTTCCAACCGTGGGCGAACCGCACTATGCGCAGGGGATTTCCGCAGACCGGATTGTCAGCAAATCGAAAAAATTCTATCCGATCGAAGAAAACGAACACCCATACCGGGCTTTGGGTGAAAAAGAGGCGAAAGTTGTCCGGGAAGGGAATACGGTCCATGTTTATATGACCACCATCCGAAGCCACTTTGCCCCCGACAATATCGAAGGAGTCAAGGTAGGAGACAAGGTCTATTTCCACGTCACCAACCTTGAACAAGACTGGGATGTGCCGCACGGCTTTGCAATAATGGGCGCCAACAATGCCGAGTTGCTGGTGATGCCGGGTCAGACGGAAACGCTTTACTGGGAACCGAAATCGGAAGGTGTATTTCCTTTCTACTGTACGGACTTCTGCTCCGCCCTCCACCAGGAAATGCAAGGATACGTCCGGGTTTCATCCCGGGACGCAAACGTTGCGCTGAAGTGGAGCCTGGGGGATGAGGAAGCAACACAATAACAGATGTTCTCAATTAATTTTGTTCATGCGGAGCCGGTAAACGGCTCCGCTTCCTTCCAAGGACAATCCGATTCAAAATGAAACATTTGCCAAGATTGCTGATGCTGACGGGCGTTATTGCCCTGATGATGTTGTTCGTTTTCCCGATGTGGCGGATCACCCTGATCGCGCCCCAATATCCGGACGGTGTAGACCTTTATATCTGGATCAACAAAATGGGGGGAGAAACGCCCGGCGTGCTTCAGAATATAAACATCCTGAATCATTACGTCGGAATGAAATTTATCGAACCCGATTCCATACCCGAGTTGAAATATTTCCCGATGGTGATCCTGGTGATGGGTGCAATCGCATTATTGGCCATCGTCATTGACAAACCCTGGCTTTACCTGACCTGGGGATTGATGATGGTTGTGCTGGCGACAGCGGGTATTTATGATTTCTACCTTTGGGAATACGACTATGGCCACAATCTGAGCCCTACTGCTCCCATCAAGATACCAGGGGCTTCTTTCCAGCCGCCGCTCCTGGGCACCAAACAGATCCTGAATTTTACTGCGCAATCGTACCCCCATATAGCCGGTTACCTGGCAGGTTTATCTATAGTTCTGTCATTTGTAGCATGGCGGATCAAATTAAAAAATAAAAGGAAATGATGAAGTTTCTCGTACCGGCCCTGCTGACTCTTGTGCTGCTGTCATGCAAACCGTCCCCCAAACCCATTGATTATGGTGTTGCAGCATGTGAATTTTGCAAAATGAGCATTGTGGACCCGCGCCACGCCGCCGAAACCGTAACCGCCAAAGGCAAGGTATATGTTTTTGACGCCATAGAATGCATGGTCAATTATCTTGCGGAAAACCCCGGTAAACCTTTTGAATTGTTTCTGATCAACGACTACGCCGATCCGGGTGTCCTGATCGACGCCACTGTGGCAACGTATCTTGTCAGTGAGGCAATCCCAAGCCCGATGGGCGCCAATCTGTCCGGTTTCTTAAATGCTGCCGAAGCCGGAAAAGTCAGGGACTTAAAAGGGGGAACACTTTACAGTTGGAAAGAGATCCGACAGGAAATAACCGGAAAACAAAGCCGCGATGAAAAGTAAAATTTGGTTGATTATCTGGATTTTTGGGGCAGTACAGGCTGTTTCGGGAAAAGGGCTGGAAGTCGGCCCCGGCAGCAGGTACCCAACGATCAGGTCAGCTATAGAAGCAGCTGCCCCGGGAGACGAAGTGCGGGTATGTCCGGGTGTCTATCAGGAAGGCCGGATTGTCATCGACAAACCTCTGACCCTTCTGGGCGAACAATCTCCGGTTCTGGACGGCGGTTTCCAATCGGAAGTCATTACGGTGGTCTCCGACCACGTGACCATCCAGGGCTTTGTCATCCGGAATGTAGGCACCAGTTATGTGGAAGACCGCGCAGGCATCAGGATCCGGAAAGCCCGGAATTTTATAGTCAGCGGCAACAAACTTCTGAATACGTTCTTCGGGATCTATCTGGAACATGCAAGGGATGGCGTTATTGAAGGAAATATTGTGGAAGGGGAGGCGGTACAGGAGAATAATTCGGGTAATGCGATCCACTTATGGTATTGCAGGAACATTCAAGTTGACAACAACCGGGTAAGCGGCCACCGGGATGGCATATACCTGGAATTTGTCGACAGCAGCCGTGTTTCCAAAAACTTTAGTTACGCCAACATCCGGTACGGTTTGCATTTTATGTTTTCCAACAATGACAACTATTTCAACAACCGGTTTTTGGAAAATGGCGCAGGCGTGGCGGTGATGTATTCCAAAAAGATCAATATGTGGGATAACCTTTTTGAACAAAACTGGGGGCAGGCCTCCTACGGCCTTTTGCTCAAGGAAATATACGACGCGTCGATCTACCGGAATGTTTTTACGGAAAACACGGTCGGTATTTACCTGGAAAGCTGTACGAGGATCCAATACAACAACAACGATTTCATCCGCAACGGTTGGGCGCTGAAAATGGCCGGCGGTTGCCTGGACAATGCTTTTACCGGAAATAATTTTATTTCCAACACCTTTGATCTGTCGACCGACAGCAATACCCGGTCCAACACCTTTGACGGTAACTTCTGGAACGAATACGCCGGATACGACCTCGATCGGAATAATGTAGGCGATGTGCCCCACCACCCGGTCAGGTTGTTCAGTTATGTGGTGAATAAAACCCCCGAATCCATCGTGTTGCTCAGAAGTCTTTTTGTCGATCTGGTCAATTTATCCGAAAAAATAAGCCCGGTGCTGACACCGGCCAACGTAGCCGACAACCGGCCTTTGATGCACCCTATTATCTGGAATTGAAAAATTGAGAACATGCTTTCTGTTCAAAATCTTGAAAAGTCATTTCGGAAGAACTCCGTCCTCAAAGGGGTCAGCCTTGACATTTCCAAACCTGGAATTTTGACTGTGCTTGGCCCTAACGGATCCGGTAAAACCACGCTCATCAAATGTATTCTGGGAATGGTACTGCCGGACTGCGGGCAGATCCTGTTTGGCGGACAATCCATCGCTAATCAGTGGAAATACCGGGAACAGATCGGTTATTTGCCGCAGATCGCCCGGTTTCCCGAAAACCTGACCGTCGCCGAATTACTGCGCATGATCAGGGACATTCGCCCTAACTGCAGCCGGGAAGAGGAAATGATCCGTTTGTTTGGGTTGCAACCTGCATTGAACAGCCGGTTGGGGACACTCTCAGGCGGGACGAAACAAAAAGTAAACCTCCTGCTGACCTTCATGTACGATAACCCGGTCATCATTTTGGATGAACCAACGGCAGGGCTTGATCCAGTCGCCATGATCAACCTGAAAGACCTGATTTATGCTGAAAAAGCCAGGGGAAAGATCATTCTGATCACCACTCACGTCATGAGTTTGGTAGAGGAAATGGCCGATGAGGTGGTCTTTCTGCTGGAAGGCCATATCCATTTCAGGGGCACTGTCCCGGCTCTGAAACAACGCTGCGGAGAAGAAGACCTTGAACGCGCAATAGCAAAATTGCTGAAAGGCGAATGTATTGCCATCGGGGATACAAACATTGTACAAAGAGCAGGTCATCCTGTAAGTGCAGCTTTCCAATAATTCAGCCAAAAGAAAAATACCATGTTCAAGATACTGAAATACAGTTTTTTTGACCTGATGAGAAGCAGGTGGACGTATATATACGCCGCATTTTATCTTGCGCTGACCACTGCATTGTTGTGGTTGAACAATGATATTTCCAAAGTCATCATCAGCCTGATGAACATTGTCCTGGTCTTGTCTCCATTGATTGCCGCTATTTTTTCCACCCTGTATTTCAATCAATCCAGAGAATTCACGGAGCTCTTGCTGGCACAACCCGTCAGGCGCACAGCCATTTTTTTGGGCCAGTATTTTGGCGTTGCCTTGTCAATGGTCTTCAGCTTGCTGATCGGACTCGGCGGGCCGTTCCTGTTTTACGGCCTTTTGGTTTCCGCCGAAATCTGGAATTTTATGACCTTGCTGGGCGTTGGCATTTTTTTATCGCTCATTTTTTCAGCGCTAGCCTTTTTTATAGCCTTATTAACGGAAAATAAAATCAAGGGATTTGGTTTTACTATCCTGTTGTGGCTGTTTTTTGCGGTGGTTTATGACGGCCTTTTTTTACTTGCCCTGGCCATTTTCAGTGATTATCCGCTCGATAAATTTGCCCTGGGCGCCTCCCTTTTCAACCCCATAGACTTATCCAGGATACTGGTGTTGCTGAAGCTGGATATTTCTGCATTGATGGGATACACAGGGGCGGTGTTCAATCATTTTTTTGGCGGGTCGACGGGCGTCATTATCGCGCTTTTGTCTCTTTTATTGTGGACGGTCCTTCCTGTGCTGGGGATCCGGAGACTGGCCGCGCGGAAAGATTTTTAAAAAATTGTGGCAGGCAGCCAAACGCAAAGTCAGCCGGCATCCGTCTTCTTTAGAAAACTGTTATTCATGAAGAAGTTACTGATCGTGTTTATTGCGTTTGCGATGTGGCAATGCCAAAAGGACAGTGGGCCCGATCCCCGGTCTGCAGCCTTTGGCGAAGACCTTGTACTGTCGAAGGGGCAATCGGCAATGTTAAATCAAAACGGAGGCAACGCCGACCTGATGGTGGAGACCAAGGATATCCAGGAAAGCAGGTGCCCGTCCGATGTGATTTGCGTTTGGGCCGGATTCGCAACGGCTTCCCTCAAACTTTCCCACAACGGAGCTACCGGAGATCTGGACCTGTGCCTGGGAAGTTGTGCTGAAAAGTACAATGTCCAGGATACCGGTTTTATCAGCCTGGACAATGTTAATTATGGGGTCATCCTGAAAGAGATCGCACCCTTCCCGACTTCCCAGAACGGGAATGAGCCTAAAACGGCCGTTGTCGAGGTTTTTATTAAATAAGGGTTTTGAACAAGTTTTGCGGCAAAGAGCTTATCTTAGCCGCAAAACCATTTTATGCGCATCCGGCTTATTTTTTCCTTACTCCTCTTCCTTGGGCTCCAGACTTCTGCCCAGGTCAATCCCGCCGAATTAAACGCCTGGTTTGACAAGGCCCATAAAACCTGGACCATTCCGGGGATGGCTGTCGGTATCATCAAGGACGGTAAAGTTGTGTTGTCAAACGGTTATGGCGTGCTTGAAACGGGCAAAAGCCGGGCGATTGACGGTAATACGGTTTTTGCGATCGCCTCCAATACCAAAGCATTTATTTCCACTGCTATTGCCATGCTCGATGAAGAGGGCAAACTGGACTTTGAAGACCCGGTCCGGAAATACCTGCCTTTTTTCTCCCTTTACGACGAATATGCTTCCGAACACGCCACGATTCGCGACCTTTTGTGTCACCGCCTCGGCTTGGGCACTTTCAGCGGGGATGTGATTTGGTATAAGAGCCGGTACAACGCCGAAGAAGTGGTGCGCAGGGCGCGTTTTCTGCCCAAGGCCTATGAGTTCAGGGCGGGTTACGGATATTCCAACCTGATGTTCATTACTGCAGGCGAAGTGATCCGGGCTGCCGGAGGGCAGGATTGGGATGATTTTGTCAAAGCCAGAATCCTCCTCCCATTGGAAATGACCAGGACCAAAACTTCCGTCTCCGAGCTGGAGGGCATGGACAACGTTGCGGCGCCGCATAAAACCCGCGGCGATGTCCATACCCCGATCCCGTATGCCAACTGGGACAATATGGGGGCTGCAGGCGGGATTCTGTCCAGCACGAATGACATGTTAAAGTGGTTGCAAATGCAACTGGACGAAGGCCGTTACGCAGGAAAAGCCCTGTTGAACCCTGCCAGCCAAACGGAATACTGGACGCCTCACAATAACTATAAATTGTCGAAATCAGCCCGGGAGTTTATGCCGACCCGGCATTTCAACGGTTACGGGCTGGGGTGGGGGACCTTTGACTACGGCGGCAGGATGGTAGCCACCCATAGCGGCGGATACGACGGAATGTATTCCAGGGTAGCGCTTGTACCAGAAGAAAAACTTGGGGTCGTTGTGCTCACCAACAGTATGACCGGGATCGGTAATGCGGTCATGTATTATGTCCTCGACCAATACCTGGGCGTTCAGTCAGGCAGGGATTGGAGCAATTATTACCTGGATCAACAGCGGCAAGGCGATAAATTTTGGAATGACCGGGAACAAAGCCGCAGGGACGCCCGGGTTTCCGGTACAAAACCCAGCCTGGTTTTGAGCGATTACGCCGGAAAATACCATTGTAATCTTTTTGGCGCCATCGAGGTAATCAGCGAGGGTGGAAACCTTAAATTGCACTTCCCGGAATCTCCTTCACTGGACGCAGACCTGAGCCATTGGCACTATGATACTTTTGAAATAAAATGGAAAGAAAACCATGCCTGGTTTGACTTTGGGACGGTGCAGTTTGTATTGGACAACAACGCCAAAATCCATTCTCTCCGTTTTGACGTACCCAATGACGATATCTTTTTTGAAGAGATCCAGGCCGTCAGGGTGAGTCCATGAGGCTCTACATCCGAGAATTCAGGGTATTGGTCGAAGGTAAGGCGCATGGACAGGTAATTGTATGTATTCTTGCACATGGAAAGCTGAGCGAATAGATTATGTTCCGGACCGAATCCATTGACGTCCTGGCCCGCCTGAAATCAAATGACCGGCTGGCTTTGAAAGAACTCTTTCAACTGCACTACAGGGCGGTTTGTAAGACTATTCGCCGTTTTATCCCGGACGAATCCTTGTGTGAAGACCTCGCCCAGGAGGTTTTCCTGCGTTTCTGGGAAAAGCGCCACCAGCTTGAAATCAATTCTTCTCTCGAGGGCTATCTCCGGCGTATGGCGGTTAACGAAGCCCTTGCCCACTTGCGGAAGAAAAAATATTTTGAAGAAGAACTTACGGATAACACTCCAATGATGATGGCTGAACCCGGAGGTGATGACCGTCTGCTTCAGTCCGAACTGGAGTCCAATATCCGTCTGGCCATTAATACCCTCCCGCCAAAATGCAAAACCGTTTTTCAATTGAGCAGGTTTGAAGAAATGACCTACCAGGAAATTGCCAATCAAATGGGCATTTCAATAAAAACAGTTGAGAACCAAATGGGGAAGGCCCTTAAAATCCTGCGGGAAAAGCTGAGTGATTATTTGCACCTGTTTCTTTGAAACCTGGCTTATTCCTGATTGAAAATTCATATAATTGCACCGTCAAAGGTGATTTCGTTTTGGGCCAATTAAGTTAAATCCCAAATTTTCAGGCTGTTAGATCCATGAATTCTATACTTCGCGCCGCCCACGCCGAGGCGTGGTGCATAGGGAATCGCCCAAAAGCGCGAAGTATAATGCCGCAGGATGGATGGTTTGCCAAAAACCATCCGACGCGCGGTATAACTTGAAAGAAAAATGGTTGCACTCAAATTGATTGCGGGTTTTGTTTTATTGTTGGTTGGAGCGGAAATTCTGGTTAAAGGGGCTTCCAGAATTGCTGCCGCAATAGGTATTTCTTCCCTGGTGATCGGCCTGACCGTGGTCTCTTTTGGCACCAGTTCGCCTGAATTGTCCGTAAGTATCATTTCCAGTCTGAACGGTACTGCCGACATTGCCCTTGGCAATGTGATCGGCAGTAATATTTTTAATATATTGTTTATTTTGGGTATTGCCGCGCTTATCGTGCCCCTGGTGGTTGCCCAACAGCTCATCCGGCTGGACGTACCCATCATGATCTGCGCCTCCCTCCTGGTCCTTTTATTCAGTTTCAACGGCGTTGTCAGCCCTTGGGAAGGCATGATCCTGATCGCTCTTGGGATTGCCTACACGGCTTTTGTTGTCTATCTCAGCAAGCGGGAAACCAATAAAAAGGTAATCAGGGAATATAAAGAAGAGTTTGAGGAAAAAGCCGGGAAAAAACCGGGTGGATTGCTTTTATCTGTTTTTTTTATAGTGGCCGGGTTGGCGCTCCTGATACTGGGCTCAAGGTGGCTGGTCGACAGCGCTGTACAAATTGCCACCAGCTTTGGGGTAAGCGACCTGGTAATCGGCCTTACGATCATTGCGGTTGGGACTTCACTGCCGGAAGTAGCGACTTCCGTAATTGCCAGTCTGCGCGGTGAGCGGGACATTGCCGTTGGCAACGTCGTGGGCAGCAACATCTTTAATATCTTTATTATTCTGGGGACCACCGCGGTCATCGGCAAAGGCGGGGTTGAAGTTTCCGGGTCGGCCCTGCGGTTCGACATCCCGGTTATGATCGCTGCGGCCCTCGCATGCCTGCCTGTGTTTTTTACCGGCAAAAAACTGGCGAGATGGGAAGGAGGCGTTTTTCTGGCTTATTACATTGCCTATACCGTATTCCTGATCCTGTCCAGTCAGAAGCACGCTTCCTTACAGGTTTTCACCCAGGCTATGGTTTGGTTTGTAATCCCTTTGACGATCATTACGATTGGGGCGCTTACCTTCCTGGATTTCAAGAAAAGTCGCCGAAAGAGCTAAACAGGCTCAGGTAAAGATTCTGATTAAAAAAAAACTGTTCGGAAATGGTGATACTCAATTTGATTCTGGGATTAGCCTTGTTATTGGTCGGAGCCGAGATACTGGTAAAGGGAGCGTCAAGGATTGCTTCTGCTATGGGGATCTCTTCATTGGTGATCGGCCTGACTGTGGTGGCTTTTGGCACCAGTTCGCCGGAATTGGTGGTCAGCGTAGTATCCAGCCTTGACGGCAAAGCAGATATTGCGCTTGGCAACGTAGTCGGCAGCAATATTTTCAACGTTCTTTTTATCCTCGGAATTGCTTCGCTCATCGTTCCCCTTGTAGTTGCCCAACAACTCATCCGGCTCGATGTGCCGATTATGATCGGTGCTTCCATTCTCGTATTCCTCCTCAGTTTCGACGGGGTAATCCGACCCTGGGAGGGCTTTTTTATGTTATTCCTCGGGATCGCTTATACGGTCTTTGTGATCTACCTCAGCAAAAAGGAAAAGAACAAACAGGTCATCAACGAGTACAAGGAGGAATTTGAAGAATCCGCAGGCAAAAAGCCGGGCGGAATGGCGCTTTCCGTTTTATTTATTGCAGCGGGCCTGGCCGCACTGGTTTTTGGATCCCGGTTTCTGGTGGACAGCGCCGTACTTATTGCAAAAAACCTGGGCGTAAGCGATTTGATCATCGGCCTGACGATCATTGCAGCAGGTACCTCTTTGCCGGAAGTAGCCACATCGATCATCGCCAGTATCCGGGGCGAACGCGACATCGCCGTTGGAAATGTTGTGGGCAGCAATATTTTTAATATTTTTATTATTCTCGGTATTTCCGGCGTGATCGGAAAAAACGGAATTGCCGTTGCCGCCTCAGCTTTGTATTTTGACATACCGGTCATGGTCGCAACAGCCGTTGCATGTCTTCCTATTTTTTTTACCGGGAGAAAACTGGAGCGTTGGGAAGGGGCCGTGTTTCTGGGATACTATGTCGCCTATACCATTTTCCTCATTTTATACAGCCAGAAACATGCTTCCCTGGGCGTTTTCACCCAGGCGATGGTCTGGTTTGTAATGCCATTGACGGTCATTACCGTCGCAGCGGTAGCTTTCATGGACTATCGTAATAAAAAGAAAAAAGCCTGAACGCAACCAATCCACGCCAAAAATCTGCCTTTAACCGAAACCCGGTAGTGGTATGAGGTGGAATGTGCATCTTTAAACGGGTTTGTATTCATCACAACCCATTGTCCGAATGGCGGGTATTCCAAAAAAATGGACGATTTTTGGCCTCACCTGTCTGGTTGCAGGGGTTGCCGACAGCCAGGCAACCGGATTTCGGAACGGTTCACTGGAGGACAACCCCGGACCGGGCCGACCACCCGCAGAGTGGTTTTTTTGCGGTTCTGCCGGCGAATCTCCCCCGGATATTCATCCGAACGGATTGTACGGGGTGACGCAGGAAGCCGCGCATGGAGCAACTTTTGTGGGACTTGTCCTTCGCGATAACGGGACCCGCGAGGGGATCGGCCAACGGCTTGAACAACCGCTGCAGCCTGGCAAATGTTACCTGCTGAGATTTTATGCCTGCCGGTCGGAAAACTACCTGAGTTTCAGCCGCAAAACCCTTCAACCGGCCAATTACAACCTCCCTGTGAGGCTGACGGTATGGGGCGGAAATCAGTTTTGCCACAACAAAGATCGTCTGGCGGTCTCGGAGTTGATCGCCGGAACGGATTGGCAGACCCTGGAATTCGTTATTTTCCCAGAAAAGGAATATCATCATTTGATCATTGAAGCTGCGTCTGAAAACGCCCAGGCGCACCCCTATAACGGAAATGTACTGATTGATTTCATCCAACCGCTTATTCTTTTGGACGCCGCCACCTTGCGGCCTCAAGTCCATCTGCCTGTTGTCGAAAAGGCAAGTCGGCTGATTTCGCCTGAAGATTGGGCGCCGGTTCTCGCCAAGGCCGGTCGGGCATTCAGCGCCCTCCAGGCATTTAAAGACGCAGCTGGGGATATGTATTGGGCTAATCCGGACTGGTGGTCGCTTTTCAGGTCGGCCCAGCCTCACGGGATAAAAATCCAGATCCGGCTATCCCCCAAAAACGCTTCCATCGGGCCGGTCATTCTTGAATCGGCCCGCTCGGCAGGATTTCCTTCTGCGCATTTGAAACTCAGGATCCTTGGGAAAGACCTGGCAGCGCCTTTGGCAAGGTGGAAAAATCCTCAATTTCTCATTTTAGAATGGTGAATATTTGGTCAACTTTTATTTGGGCGTTTCCCGGCGTCTTAAAAAAGCCTATTTTTGCCGCGATTTTAAAAACGCAAAAAAGCCAAAAATGCTAAATGTCAATCAATCCATGAAAAAACATAATTTCAGCGCCGGCCCTGCTATTCTGCCTGCCAGTGTGATGGAACAAGCAGCCCAGGCCTGTGTCGACTACAATAATTCCGGGCTTTCCATCCTGGAGATCTCCCACCGGAGCGCCTTGTTCATGCCGGTACTGTCGGAGGCTGAAGAACTCGTCCGGGAACTGACGGGATTGAAAGAGGAGTATGCGGTATTGTTCCTTTCCGGGGGCGCCAGCACCCAGTTTTTTATGGCCCCTATGAATCTTCTGGACGCCACCGATTCGGCTGCTTATGTGGACACCGGCGCCTGGTCGTCCAAAGCCATCAAAGAGGCCAAAGCATTTGGGCAGATTGAAGTGCTCGCTTCCTCAAAGGCAGACAATTACGTTTATATTCCAAAAGATTATCATGTGCCCAATACGGCCAAATACCTGCACCTGACCAGCAATAATACCATTTTTGGCACACAGTACCATTGGTGGCCTCAAACTTCGGTCCCGATCGTTGCAGATATGTCGTCGGATATGTTTAGCCGTCCCCTGGATTGGGAACGCTTCGGATTGATCTATGCAGGGGCTCAAAAAAACCTGGGGCCGGCGGGGGTAACCCTGGTGATCGTTCGGAAAGATCTTTTGGGAACCGTCAACCGGCATCTGCCATCCATGCTGGATTACCGGATCCACCTGGAAAACGATTCGATGTACAACACACCGCCGGTTTTTCCCATCTATGTGATGATGCTGACCCTTAGGTGGATCAAGGAGAATGGAGGGCTTGCTGCAATGGAAGCCCATAACCGCCGGAAAGCCGGGCTTTTATACCATGAGATCGACAACAATCCTTTGTTCAAAGGCACCGTCAGGAACGCCGAAGACCGTTCTCTGATGAACGTCACCTTTGTCACGCTGAACGAAGAACTGGAAAACGCTTTTCTGAAGACTGCCAGGGAAGCCGGATGTGTGGACATCAAAGGCCACCGGTCCGTTGGCGGATTCAGGGCATCCATCTATAATGCAATGAATGAAGAAAGCATCGAGGTTCTTGTGGACGTAATGCAGGATCTGGCCCGGAAACATGGCTAAAAAGGCAAAGCGGGCAAAAAAAGAAGAGCGCAGAAACATCAAATGGCGAGACCATCAGATCCCGCTTTTACTCGTATGGGAACCGCGAAATTCCATCCGTATGGCGCTCGGCAAAGCAGAATTGATCCTGAGGCTGCCCTCCGGTCCTTTCGTAAAAGTTGACCTTACTCAGGTGTTTAAAAGCCTGGAGGCCTGGCTGGAAAAACTGGACCGGAAAAAACCTGGGTTTCTGGACCGGTTTCGGGAAAAAAAATATGAAACGGGCCAGTTGCTTCAGGTTGGCCATCGGGTATATTCCCTGGATGTTCGTTTTGAATCCAGGCAGACGCATAGCGCCCGCCTTAGAGCCGGGACCATTGAGTTGCGCCTGTCTGACCTGGAAACGGGGTCCGGGCTGCAAAAAAATATCCAGACCTTGCTGAGCCGCGTCGTCGCCATTGATTTTTTGCCGGAGATTACTCAAAAAATCCACCGGCTCAACCAGCAATTTTTTCAAAAACAGATAAAATCCATCAGCCTGCGGTATACCCACGGGCGATGGGGAAGCTGTTCCAGACCGGGCAACATCAACCTTTCAACAAGGCTGCTGTTTGCACCTGAGCCGGTCGTTGATTACGTCATTATCCACGAGTTGGCGCACCTGGTGGAACACAATCACTCAGCGAGGTATTGGAAGGTGGTAGAACGGGCAATGCCGGACTACCTTGCAGCGGAACGGTGGTTAAAAGAAAATGGTCACAACTGTGATTTCTGAATTAATTCCCTGGCGGGGATAATTCCTTGATCAGGTATACATAAACCGGAAAGTGATCGCTGTACCCGCCCATATAGACGTCGCCGCCAAACGTTCTGAACGGGTATCCTTTGAAATGGCCTGATTTTTGGTAGAGATAAGACGGGTTGTGGATGTTCACCTGATAAAACCGGTACCCGCTGTTCCTGGGGTTTAATAAACCTTTTGACAAAATGATCTGATCGAACAAACTCCAGGCATCCTGATAGGCGAGGGTTCCGATCCCTTTTTTATACAATTCGAACATCGGATTATAAAAGCCTCGTGTGCGGACGTCTTTTAAATTGCCTTCCGCAGCCAGAATTTTCCGAACACTGGGACTGACAGGATCGTCATTCAAATCGCCCATAATGAGGATTTTTGCAGCCGGATCCGCTTTGGTCAAAGAGTCGGAAACCTGTTTGCACAGCAGCGCGCCTGCATTCCGGAAAGATTGGGTTCGCGCTTCACCTCCGCTCCTGGAAGGCCAGTGGTTGACCAAAACGTGCAGCGCTTCTCCATCGAATTCGCCGGAAACAAACAAGATATCCCGGGTATAGATCCGCTCACCCGCGTCGTCGTGAATAACCAAGGGAATGGCCCGGCTTCCGGTCACTTTAAAATATTTGGGTTGGTACAGGAGGGCTACATCAATTCCCCTGCGGTCCGGGGAATCAAAATGAACAACCTGGTAATTGCGATCCGCTACTTTCGGCTGTTTGGCAAAATCCTCCAGCACGCTCCTGTTTTCTATTTCTGCGACGCCGAGGATGGCCACTCCGTCGGGGGTGAGTTCCGTGCCGAGTTCGGAAACCACTTGGGCGAGGTTGGACAATTTCTCCTGGTAGAGGTTCGGAACCCACTTGCGCAAACCATCCGGCGTAAATTCCTCATCGTTGATGGCCGGGTCATCCTCGGTGTCAAAGAGGTTTTCAAAATTATAAAACCCAATAGCGCCGACCCGGTATTGTTTTTCCTGGGCGGAAGCGGTTCGGAAAAGGAACGCTGATAAAATAAAAAATGCAATTTTGACTTTCATCTTCTTCGGGTTAAACGCAGAATCGATTGCAAAGTTCTTAAAAAAACTATGCCGTCAAGTGAAGTTAGTGTTAAATTTGAGGCCGGAAGAAAGCAAGATGGTTAAATAGTTTTAATTTTGCCCAGCTTTTCAAAACAGAAGTATGTTTGAACGTCTATCAACCCTTGCAGCGCTTGCCTTTGCCTGCTGCATATTCAGTGTCAACCTCAATGGCCAAACCATTTTCCAGGGGAAAGTTATCGATCAATTGACAGGTAACCCCATTCCAGGCGCCATCATCAGCATGCAATCAGCCCGGACGAGTACCGACGCTGATGGCCTGTTTAAACTCGAGACGGTGATAGGGGAGGGTGAAATCGTGATCACCTTGAATGCCCCCGGTTACCGGACCCTCAACCTCTCACAGAAAGCCGACGGAAGGTCTGTGATCGATTTTGGAGAGATCAACCTTGAAGTGGAAGAAAACCAGGAGCAGATCAGCTCCGAAGAGATCATTCCTACCATCACCCTGAGTACAGATGAAGATGCAAGCGCCGGAGCGCAGAACATTTCAGGTGTACTCACGGCCTCCCGGGATGTTTTCATCTCTGCGGCAGCCTTTAATTTCGGCACTTACCGGTTCAATATCAGGGGGTATGATTCCGAAAATTCATTGGTCCTTTTTAATGGCGTTCCCATGAACGACCCGGAAAGCGGCGGTGTTTTCTGGAGCGAATGGGGCGGCCTGAATGACGTTACCCGCAACCGGGATAATATCATCGGCCTGGAAGCCGGAGAGTTTTCCTTCGGCGGCATCGGCGGAGCTTCCAATATTGATACACGCGCCTCCAACCATCGCAAACAGTTCCGGGTTTCCTATGCCCTTTCCAACCGGGCTTACCGGCATAGAGCGATGGGCACCTGGTCGACCGGCTTGCTGAAAAACGGTTGGGCGCTTTCCCTGAGCGCTTCCAGCCGATGGGCAAAAGAAGGCTACGTGCCAGGTACGTTTTACGACGCCTGGTCGTATTTTATGAGTGTCGACAAAAAATTCAATGATAAACATCTGTTCAACCTGACGATCATGGGCGCCCCCAATAAACGGGGACGATCGGCTGCAGCCACCCAGGAAATGTACGACCTTGCCGGCACGAATTATTATAACTCCTACTGGGGATATCAAAACGGCGAAAAACGGAATTCGCGGGTGGCCTACAACCACCAGCCAATGTTCATTTTACGCCACGATTGGGATATTTCCGGTAAAGCCAGGCTGACAACCGCCGGATCTTACCAGTTTGGCCGAAACGGGAGCACTGCGTTGGACTGGTACGACGCCCGCGACCCCCGGCCAGACTACTACCGGCGCCTGCCCAGCTATATTCAGAACGAACAGTCCGGCATCGTCGAATCCTTGCTCCGCGAAAATGAAAGTCTGCGCCAATTGGATTGGGACTATATGTTCGAGGTTAACCGCGATAATCTGAAGACCATTGAAAACGCCAATGGCATCGAAGGCAACAGCGTCACAGGGAACCGGGCGCAGTATGTGATCGAAGAGCGGCGTTATGACAGCAAAACCGCCAACCTGAATACCGTGCTGGACTGGGATATCAACGACCACCTCACCATCAACGGAGGCTTGAATTACCAGTTGTACGTCAGCGAAAACTTTAAAGTACTGGACGACCTTTTGGGCGCCGACTTTTATGTCGACATTGACAAGTTCTCCGAATTTGTGCCCGGGGCCACCAACGACTATATTCAGAACGACCTGACCATCCCCAACCGGATACTGGAAGAAGGAGATGTTTTTGGATACAACTACAATATCCATGTAAGGAAGGCCGGCGGCTGGCTTCAGGGAGATTTTTCCTACAAACGGTTTGATTTTTTCCTGGGTGGAAGCGCCAATCAAAATACCTTCTGGCGGGAAGGCAAGGTGCAAAACGGGCGGTTTCCGGATAACTCGCTGGGTGAATCGGAAAAAGCGAATTTCCTCGAATACGGGGCGAAATCCGGTATTACCTACAAACTCGACGGCCGGAATTATTTCCTGCTGAACGGCGGTTATTTTTCCCGCGCACCCATCTCAAGAAACGGTTTTTTGGCGCAGAGAGTCCGCAACACCCTGGTAGAAGACATGACCAATGAAAAGATCCTATCGCTGGAAGGCGGTTACCTGCTCAGGGCGCCCTACGCCAAGGCCCGCCTGGTCGGTTATTATACAGAATTTAAAGACCAGTTGTACAACCGGAGTTTGTTCCTCGACAGCAACCTCGGTGAGGGTTTGATATCGGAAGGCGGATTTGTCAATTATATTATGACCGGCATCGATACCCGGCACATGGGTTTGGAAATCGCAGGGGAGATCCGGGTTTTTTCCCGTCTGAAGGTCAGCGCTGTTGCGGCCCTTGGCCAATATCAGTATACCAGCAGGCCGGTTGCCCAGATTTACCTGGACAATTCTGCCGAAAAACTGGGTGAAAAAATCATTTACCTGAAAAATTTTTATGTGCCCAACGGCCCCCAGAAAGCCTATACATTCGGGCTGAATTACAGCGGAAAAGATTTCTGGTTTGCCAGCCTCAACTTCAATTTCTTTGACGACATTTATATGGATTTCTATCCGGAGCGGAGAACGCTGGAGGCCGTTTCTTACGTGCCCAATCCGGACTATTCCCAGCAAGTAGTGGATCCGGATTCGGAACTCTGGCGGAAGATTGTCCACCAGGAGAAGGCGCCTTCTGCGTATACCCTTGACTTTTTCGGCGGAAAATCCTGGAAAATCAACGACCTCTTCATCTATCTCAATGTCGGGGTAAACAATATCCTGGACAAAAAAGACTTCATTACAGGCGGATACGAGCAATTCAGGTTTGACTTTGAAAACAAGAACGTCGACCTTTTTCCCAACCGCTATTTCTATAGTTTCGGCCGGAATTATTTTATAAGCCTGGCCTTTAAAATTTAAATTTTTAATCCAAAATAACCGAATATGATCCGTTTGAATGGCCAATGGATTCTTTTGATTGCCATTTCAGCTCTTCTGACCTGGACAGGCTGCGTCGACCAGAACTTTGACGAGCCGCCTGTCAGGGGATTGAGTACCCTTGAACCCAATAAAACCATCGCAGACCTGCTGGCGCTGGGCGCCGGAACCGGCGACGTTGAAATTGACGAAGAATTCAATATCGGCGGCGTAGTTGTAGCCGACGACGAATCCGGAAACTTTTACAAACAAATCGTTATTCAGGACAATACCGGCGGGATACTGGTTCGGTTGAATGCCATCGGTTTGTATAATGATTTTCCGATCGGATCCAGAGTGGTGATCAAGTGCCAGGGTTTGTCGCTCGGGTATTATGAGGGTTTGCCCCAATTGAACGGCAGCCCGGGCCAGTCTGTCGAGGAAGTCAGGATCAATCAACACGTTTTTTTAACGGAGCGGGATGTTGCTGTTGAGCCGAAAGTTGTGACCATCGAACAATTGGCCGATGACGCATTTTTAAAGCCGTTGCTCAATACCCTGGTCCGGTTTGAAAATGTGCAGTTTTCCAGCGCCGACGCCGGGCAAACCTATGCCGATGCGATCACACAGTTCTCCCTGAACCGCAACGTCGAAGATTGTGATGATAATACAATTATTCTTCGTTCAAGCGGATTCGCGAATTTTGCAGCCAGCCTTACCCCCACTGGAAATGGAAGCCTGGAAGCCATTATGAGCGTTTTCAGGGGAACCCGGCAGTTGGTTATCCGGGACCCGGAGGACGTGCAAATGGCCGGCGACCGCTGCGGCGGAACTGCCGGAGGAACCGTAATGCCCATCAATGACCTTCGGGCCGTTTATACGGGCGGAGGCGTTAGCGGACCAGATAATAAAAACATCAAAGGCGTTGTGATCTCCGATCGCGCCAACGGAAACTGGGATGGCCGGAATATGGTTGTACAGGACGCCTCAGGTGGGATTGTGGTGCGTTTTACCTCTAATCATTCCTTTGATCTGGGCGATGAGGTGGAGATCAGCGTCAGCGGGGAAGAGCTTTCCGAATTCAGAGGATTGCTTCAGGTCAACCAGGTGTCGCTGGACAACGCCCTGAAAACGGGCTCGGGCCAAACAATGACCCCCAGGACAACTACCATCCAGGAATACAAGGCAAATGCCGAGGCCTGGGAGTCGACATTGGTCAAATTCTCATCGGTTGAATTGACCGGAAACGCTGTTTTTTCCGGTACGGTCACCGTGACGGACGGTGCAAATACCGTACCAATGTTTACCAGGGGCGCAGCCAACTTTTCCGCCAATCCGGTGCCTGCCGGCAAGGTGGATGTGACCGCGGTGGCCTCCGACTTTGACGGCGCACAACTCATTATCCGGAGCCCGGCCGATATCCAGGGCGGTACAACCGGCGGCGGCACGGGAGTTTCCGCATTCCAGTTGAGGGAGCTTTTTAAAGGAGGCCTCGGAACCGTCCCGGCCGGCAACGTGATCAAAGGAATTGTCGTGTCTGATTATGTAAACGCCAATATTACCAGCCGGAATATTGTCCTCCAGGATACTTCGGGAGGGATCGTAATCCGTTTTTCTGCTGACCACACCTTTGTGCTGGGGTCGGAAGTAGAGATCCAGGTGGGCGGCCAGGAATTGTCGGAATTTAACGGTTTGCTGCAAGTCAACAATGTCCCTGTCAGTCTTGCCAAAAATCTTGGGGCAGGCGTCCTGCCAACCCCCAAAGTGGTAACCGTCCAGGAAGTGCTGACCAGCATGCAGGGGGATCAAAAACTGGAATCCACGCTTGTCAAAATACTGAATGCTACTTTTCCTGACGGAGGGTCCTATTCCGGCAGCAAAAATGTAACGGACGGGACGGGCACAATCGTCCTATTCACCAGATCGCAAGCTACTTTTGCCAACTCAAACGTGCCGACCGGGGCTGTGACCCTGGTGGGCGTCGTTTCCGATTTTAACGCCCCGCAGGTAGCTATCCGGAACCTGACGGATATTCAATAAGAAACCAGTTGGCAGTTCTCAGTCCGCAGTCTGTAGTCTGCGGTCGACTGCGGACTGCCAACTACAGACTGAAGACTGAATTAATCAGTCGGCGCCTGCCTGCCTTTTCTGAAAGCAAGCGTGCTCGGCGCAACCCCTAAATTTTCATCCAGGCTGGTTTGCGGCGACAACCATTTCCACCCGATCTTGATGATGGCCAGGTGGTGTATGGCATGGTCATGAATGAACATCAGTTCCCTGCCGACAGATGAATGAAACTGGGAAAAACCGTTTGACAGTCCGGCGCTTTCTACGTGAGATTTCACCAGCATTTTTTTGTTTTCATCCAGGTTTTCCAGCTCAGGCAACAAACTCCTGAATGCTTCGCTGGCGAATACCGGGTCTTTTTCAATTAATGGGTTGCGCTCCCTGGAAGCGTAATTGAGTTCGCATTCAGAAAGGCCTTTAACAAAACATTGATAAAAATCGAAAATATGCCTGAAATGCTGGCCCAATGTTGCATCATTGAAAAGCGGCAACGGACGGCAATAATCTCCTCTGTCGATTTGCCTCAGCAGCGAAATAATTTGCTCCGCCATTTCCAGGGCGGCAATTCTTCCATTCATTTACCAGAATTTAAGGATAAATTTCTTTTCGGTTGGCTTTGAGCGTGTTTAACATCAGGGATACTACGGTCATCGGTCCTACACCGCCCGGAACCGGGGTGATGAACGAGGTTTTGGGTGCAACGGCCGCAAAATCCACATCGCCGGCGAGCCGGAATCCTTTTTTTGTGCCGGGGGCTTCTACCCGGTTGATGCCGACATCGATGACAACCGCGCCTTCCTTCACCATATTTGCAGTAATGAAGTTAGGCCGGCCGATCGCAGCGATGAGAATATCGGCTCTGCGGGTATGCACCTCCAGGTTTTGGGTCCTGCTGTGGCATATCGTTACAGTGCCATTGCCCGGATTGGATTTTTGTGAAAGCAAGAGTGCAACCGGCGTTCCGACGATATTGCTGCGTCCCACCACTACAACTTCTTTACCATCAGCGGAGATGCCATACCTTTTCAGCATTTCAACGATCCCGCAAGGTGTAGCAGGCAGGTAACAGGGCAGACCTTGGGCCATTCTGCCGAAATTAACGGGATGAAAACCATCCACGTCCTTCTCCGGGCGGATGGCCAGCGTAATTTTTTCTTCATTGATATGGCGGGGCAAAGGCAATTGAACGATGAAGCCGTCTATTTCAGGGTCATCGTTCAGCCTTTTGACAATTTCAAGAAGTGCACTTTCGGAAATGTCGGATTCCCGACGGATGAGTGTAGACAGAAAACCGACTTCCTCACATGACCGGACCTTGTTGCGGACATAAACCTGGCTTGCGGGGTCTTCTCCGATCAGGACGGCCGCCAAATGGGGCGCCCTCCGGCCCTGGCCGATAATCTTTTCAACCTCCCCTTTAATTTCTTTTTTGATCTCCTGGGCAAGCAGTGTGCCGTTCATTTCGACCATTTTGATCATTTAAATCGTTAACCCGGCTTGGTTTCGGCCGCAACCGGCAAAAAGTTTGGCAAAGGTAAGCGTTTTGTAAATAAAAAATATTTTTCCCGATTGTTACAAAAATTTTCAATCCGTGTTGAATGTATTCACAATTTTTTATCTTTGTCCGAGCTGAAAATACACCCACGCACCTGTTTCAAATTCAGCTGCCCTTCTGAACGCCCTCGGAAGTGCGCCGTGTACGGCCAAATCTCATGACGACCGCTTAGGCGATGAAATCCCTTATCCATTTTAAGAAGGTTGTGTCTTTCTGTTTAGAGCATATTTGATCAATCAATCAAAACGCCATGTTCATGCGGACTAATTATTTCGTCATTCCTTTGTTTTTATTTATCAGTGGTTCAGCTTTTGGTCAGAATTATCTTATGAACGGGACCCCGATCAATGATTGCAATGGGTTTTTCCTGGACAGCGGTGGGAACGGTGATTACGGACCCAACCAAAACTTTACCACCACCATCTGTTCCGATGGAACCAACACCCATATCAAACTGGTATTTTCAGGCGTGGATATGGGGCCGGGGGATACCCTTTATTTTTATGACGGGACAACCGTGAACCCCAACACGTATTTGTCCAACAATTATCATTTCCCACCCGGTGCGCCTTTTATCATTCAGGCGACAGCCGAGAATACCTCCGGATGCGTTACAATCCGGTTTGTCTCTAATGGAAGTCAACAGGGACCAGGCTGGAGCGCAAAGATTGAATGTCTGACGGCTTGCCAAACGATCTTGTCTCAGGTTTTGACCACCGATCCGCCGCTTGTTCCGGCTGATACAGGGTACATTGATATTTGTCCGGGAGACCGGGTTGCTTTCAGTGGCGCCGGCCTTTACCCTCAAAATGGGGTGGTTTATCAGCATTCCGACGCCACTTCGGCATTCGAATGGGAGTTTGGAGACGGCTCCACCGCCGTAGGGCCCAATGCAAGCCATGTCTACACTGAACCTGGCGGGTATAAGGTGCAATTAAGAATAAGAGACGTCAAAGGTTGTTATAACACCAATTATCTGGGTTTAAGGATCCGGGTGGCCGGCTCTCCTACTTTTGATACAGACGAATTGCCCGACCAGATCTGTGCGGGCGATACAATCGCTTTAAACTCCGGCGCAGTTCTCTCTAATCCGGAAACCTTCCTCGCCGGCGCCATTGTGTCCGATTCGCTTGCTTTGCCAGACGGTACCGGTTCTACTTATCGGGACACGGTCTTTATTACAGATTTTGCACCGGGTCAAACTTTTTCCGGCGCCAGCAACCTGGAATCCATCTGCGTAAATATGGAACATTCCTGGATGCACGATCTGGATATCTTCCTTTTTTGCCCTAATGGAGATTCCATAAAATTGCAAGACCAGGAGTTCATCGGGAATGAAGTTTTTCTGGGCATTCCATATACCGCCGACGACGCCATGAATCCAATGGTTCCCGCTCCGGGTGTCGGATACAATTATTGTTGGACTGCCGGCGCCGGCCTCTTTACCTGGACCCAGCATACCAACACTTTTGACCCGCAAACCCTGCCGGAAGGCGACTATAGGCCTTATGAGTCGTTTGCAGGTCTTGTCGGATGCCCACTGAACGGGGAATGGGCGTTGGAAGTTCGCGATTTATGGGGAGAAGACAATGGCTGGATTTTTGAATGGAGCATTAATTTTGCTCCGGGTTTATTTCCTGACCTTGAAGTGTTTGATCCCGGCATTGCGGATTACAGCCTTGTTGAAAGTCCCTTTTCCATCTACTACGATCAGGATTCCATGGTGGCTGTGCCGACCAATGCCGGGCAAGCCAATTTTATGGTAACGGCCACTGACGGATTTGGTTGTGTATGGGATACCTCGATGGTGGTGCCGGTATTGCCGCCTACCCACCCGGAATGCCGCTCTTGCGAAGACCTGATCGCCTCGCCCCAGGATGCCGTTATTTGCCAGAACGATGATGTCGCATTCAATGTAGCTTCCCCCATTCAGGCGCAAACCAACATTACTTTCGAAGCTTTTCCAAACGAACCGATCGGATTCTCCAATCACCCGCCGGCCAATCCGTATTATGCCTATATCAACGTCAACAGCATCAGACCGCTAACACTGACCAATCCAAACACCCAGATTATCTCGGTTTGCGTAAACCTTGAAACGGATTATGATTCCGATATCCGGTTATTCCTCAGGGCGCCCGGCGGCCAGACCCTTGAACTCTCTACCGGGAACGGAGGTTCCGGCGACAATTATACCAATACCTGTTTTACACCGACGGCCGCAACGCCCATCACAGCCGGGGCAGCGCCTTTCACCGGCAATTTCAGGCCGGAAGGCAACTGGGCCGTATTTAATAATGCCAATGTCGAAGGCAACTGGGCCCTCGTAGTCTCCGATCAGTTCGGAATCAATGAACTCGGTGTTCTGAAGTCCTGGTCCATTACTTTCCGGTCTACCAATCAGGTAACTTATACCTGGACGCCTGGCACAGGACTTTCCTGCACCAACTGCGCCAACCCGGTTGCTGCGCCCGCCGTGACGACAACCTATTATGTGAACGCTGCAGACAGTTATGGTTGCCTTGCCCGCGACACCGTATTGGTTGGCGTTGTAGGCGATCTGGAAGCGCCCGTTGTCACCTGCGATATCACCGGCGACGGCCAGCTTACCTTCTGGTGGACCCAGGTGGAAGCCTTTGAACAATACGAGGTTCGCATTACGCAAAACGGCGTCCAGGGCGCCTGGACCGGCCCCTATACCGGGCTCAGTTATATGGTCGACAACCTGGTCAATAATGACAATGTGGGGCTTGAGGTCAGGGTATACGGAGGCGCCCAGCCATTATTGTGTATCATCAATTCGGGCAGTTCTTCCTGTATTTACGACCGCTGCTTTTTAACCCTGAGCGAAGAAAATATTACAGGAGTAACCTGCTCCGGGGATTCTGACGGCGCCGCTTCTTTCTCCGCCGTCCTCAACATGGGCGCACTGACTTATTTCCTGGACGGATCCAATGACGGACAACCCACCCCTGATTTTTCAAATTTGACCGGCGGGCCTCATTTTGTTGTTGCCCAGGACATCGACGGTTGTACGGATACCCTTGATTTTGTGGTACCGGAGCCACTGGAGGTCTTGCCTGTTATCCAGGTTGTACAAGAAGTGCGTTGCAACAATGGCCAGGATGGCTCCCTGACGGCTTCCGCAACCGGAGGAACCGGAACTTTTACTTATTCCTGGAACAATGGCGCAGCAACTGCAAACCCTTCCATTGCCGGCCTTGCGCCCGGGGTGTATAATCTCCTTGTTACGGATACCAAAGGTTGTATCGGACAGAGTGCCGTCACCTTGAACAATCCTGAACCCATTACGCTGGAATTGACCGGACAAAACCCGGATTGCTTCGACAGCAATAACGGTGCTGTCTCCGCCGGGGTAAACGGAGGCACCGGGAACTTTTCGTTCGCGTGGGACAATGGCGCCGTTACCCAGAACATTACCGGCCTGGGGGCTGATGATTATTGTGTAACCGCTACCGATGCCAACGGATGCGTTGAAACCGCCTGTTTCAATATTGCCGCTCCCACCGCATTGGAGGTAATCTCCTTTGATGTCGTGCCCGTCGATTGTTTTGACAACGAAACGGGCTCGGCAACCGTCAATGCGACCGGCGGGACCGGCCCATTGGATTACCTCTGGAACGATCCCCTGCAACAGATCAATCCTGAAGCCTCCTTTTTGGGCGCCGGCGTCTATACCGTTCAGATAACGGATGCCAACGGGTGCCAGATCACCGAAACAGTTGAAGTCACCCAACCGGCGTTATTATCCGTTTCTACCAGCGTATCAAACGTTTTGTGTAACAACGGATCCGATGGGTCTGCAACGGCCACCCCTGCCGGAGGCGTCGGCCCCTATACCTTTAGCTGGACAGGCGGCCATAGCGGTCCGCAGGTCGGCGGGCTTGTTGCAGGAAATTACGCTGTTACCGTTTTTGACAACAACGGATGCACTTCTCAAAACAACCTGACCATTGCGCAACCGGCCGAAGCAGTAAGCGTGATCGCAACCCAGACTTTCAAAGGGTGTAACGGGTTCTCAGATAATGCTGCCGAAGCGATTGCCGCCGGTGGAGTCGGAAACTATACCTACCAATGGAATGACCCCGGCCAGCAGGGCGGAAGCCAGATTTCAGGCCTTGGAGCGCAGCCCTTTACAGTCGTAGCCACCGATGGAAACGGATGTCCAGCCTCCGCAACAGTCACCCTGGAAGATCTGCCTGCTATAACCGTGGGGATCATTGCTAATGAGCCTACCTGTAACGAGTACTCGGACGGCCGGATGGGGGTAAACCAGGTTGCCGGAGGCATCGGCAATGGAAACACCCTGAATTACACCTATTCCTGGAGCAACAACCAATCCGGCCTTACGATCCAGGGATTGGCCGGGGGCATCACCTATACCGTCACCGTGACGGATAACCAGGGTTGTGAAGGGGTCGGAAGCAGATTCCTTACGGACCCGGAACCGGTTACCTTCGAAACGACTTTTACCCCGGTTTCTTGTTTCGGCCTGGCCGACGGCACGGCTGCCGTCGTCAATATCGATGGCCCCAATAACCAGTATTCGGTTTCCTGGGGGGCCAACGCGGGGGGCCAGACAAGTATCACCGCTTCCGGGCTCAGCGCCGGCGCTTATAACGTGACGGTTACGGATGACAAAGGGTGCTTTTCGTCCGGATCCGTTGCGGTAACCCAACCCGCTCCCCTGACCATCAATTCTAAAGCAAAGGATGCGGGTTGTTCCGGTGAACGGACTGGTTTTATCGTGCTGACCGTCGAGGGTGGAGTGCCCGGATACCAATACCAATGGTCAACAGGCGGATCCCTTGCACAGTTGAACGACCTTGCAGCAGGATCCTACACGGTAACCGTTCTGGATGCCAACAACTGCAGTTTGGTCGAGACCATCACTATTACCCAACCGGAGCCAATCCGCCCGGATTTGACACCAGAAGCTGTAACTTGTTTCGGCAGGCGGGACGGCTCCATCGCCATCCAGACAGGCGGCGGCACGCCTCCTTTCCGCTACAGCCTGGACAATAATGAATTCAAAGGAACCAGCACCTTTATTGGTTTGCCTGCGGGCAATTACACGGTTTTTGTAAAAGATGCAAACAATTGTCTTTCCGCTGCACAGACGATGGTGGGCTCGCCCCCTGAATTTATCGTCGATGCCGGCGAAGACATCACCATTATCCTCGGCGACTCCACCCAACTGGAAGCTGCGGCAATCGACCCTGCTCCCGGGTTTGTTGAGTATGTCTGGTCCGAACCCTATGTTGGCACGCTGAGTTGCACCGAATGCGCCAATCCCTGGGCCAAACCCATGTACAGCATCATCTATGAACTGTTCGGGATTGATTCCAAGGGCTGCGAGGCCAGCGACCTGATCCGGGTCAATGTTGAAAAACCTAGGGTGGCCATGGTCCCTACCGGGTTTACCCCCAATGAGGACCTGACCAACGATCTGCTGGTCGTACACGGCATGGAAGGAACCTACGTCAAGGTGTTCAGGATATTCGACCGGTGGGGAGAACTGGTTTATCAGGATTCGGATTTTTATGTCAACGATTTTACCAGAGGCTGGGACGGCACCTTCAGGGGGCAACCGCTCAATGCCGGCGTTTTTGTTTGGCATCTTGAGGTGGTTTATCCCTACGATAATGCAGAGGCGTCATTCAAGGGCCAGACAACGATCATCCGGTAACATTTAAATCGGCGCTCTGATGACAAGGAAGCCTAAAAGCATGTTTTATCAACATTTTAAATCCGGTTTTATGCGCAATCTTTACAAGATCATAGCAGGAATCCTTTTTTTAATTTTTGTATCCGCTGAGGTCGCTGCACAGGATGCAAGGTTCGCTCAGTTTTATACCAGCCCGACACAACTGAACCCGGCCCTAACCGGCGTTTTCGACGGCCAGTACCGTTTCACAGCAAACTACCGGTCGCTGTATTCGAGTATTTTGGGGCGGGAATCGTTTAAAACACTGGCCGCCAGCGCTGAATTGCGGCACAGGGTCAACCGGAGCGGCGACTTCGCCGGGTTTGGTATCAATTTTCTGAAGGATGAGGTCGGGATCGCAGAATTCAGCCGCTTTCAGTCCACTTTCGGGGCATCTTATATGAAACAAATGGGGGGAGGCGGATACCGGTCCGCAGATCAATACCTTATTGCCGGCGCCCAGTTTGGGATCGGACAACGAGGCTTTGACTGGGGCAAACTCTGGTTCAGTCAGCAATTTGACCAGGCCCAGGCCGTGGTGGATTATGGCGCAGCCAGCGGCGAGAATTTCCCGAACGACAAAACCAGGCTTTACATCGATTTTAATGCAGGCTTGCTTTGGTACGCCACGTTCGATGAAAACATGAGCATGTATTTTGGCGGCGCCATCCATCACCTGAATACGCCAAATATTTCTTTTCTGGATGAAGCGGATGAAAAATTGTATTCCCGGTATACTATCCATGCCGGAGGCGAAGTCCCGTTTACCGACCAGTTGAGTTTTATGCCGGCGATTGCCTTTATGAAGCAAGGCCCCTCCCTCAGCACTACGGTTGGTGGAAATTTCCGGTATACCAACAGGGATTGGCGAGAACTGGCTATCCGGGCCGGCGTTTGGGGGCATGTAGCCAACAAACTGGACAAAGGCATGGAAATGGACGCCCTGATCTTTACTGCTATCCTTGAAACCGGGCCGTTGAATATCGGCGTGAGTTACGATGTAACCACTTCGCTGCTCTCGAATGCAAATAACTCACGGGGCGCCTTTGAATTGTCGATGATCTATACCAGTCCGCCCAAAAACAAGCGGTACGCTGTCGAATGCCCGAGATTGTAAATGAAAACGGGATGGAAGCCGATCAGGCGCCATCCCGTTTTCAAAAAGGCAAAAGCCGTTTCAAATATTTGGCGACCAGACCGAATAACTTTTTGGCGGGCACTGGATTTTCACCCATCCGCCGCCTTGCGTGGTTGGGTACCAGTTGGAATGCCCCGTAAAATCTTTTATCTGGGTGTTGTACCAGTTGGTCGGCACCCATCTTTCCTGCCAGTAGTCAGAATTATTCAAATACACGACGAGGCCGGGGCCGTTGTAGCCATTCCGCCTGGCAACGTATTCATCGTTATCCGCATATAGGATGGAGGTGGTGCCGGTTGCTTTATTGTTGTGGATCCAGATCAGGTTGTTCAGCCGTTCTTTGTTCAGCCATTCCTCATAGTCCCTGTAAAAGATGGTCGGATATCCTTCATGGGTAAGGATGTAAGCATAAGCCAGCATCTTGTTCCAGATCTCATCCGTATCGTGATTTGCAACGAAGGTGACCGCCTTGTAAGGATTTCTTTTCCACATCATGTCGTCGTAAAGTACGGCCAGGTTATTTCCGTCAAAGGCGTCGTTCATTTTGTAATAGCAGGCAAAATCAAATACGCTGCTGTTGGCTTCATTGGCCCACCAGTTCAGGTAATCTACATTGGAATCCCAGAGTTCGCCGACCGAAAAGCCGCCTACATGGTTTTTCCATTCCCTGACCACCCAGGGCGCAAATCCTTTGACATAGTCGAACCGCCATCCGTCAAATCCCATGACATTTTTATAATATTTTCCTACACCGTCTGCCCGTTTCCAAAGCCAGTCCTGGACATTGGGCACTTCATGGCACAGGTCCGGAAATCCGCCGAAATACCCCTCGTCGTTGTTGTGTACCCCGTTGATATGAAAATCATGTTGCGTCCGGGTAAATTTGCCGGAGGCCACCTGGGTGAAATCGGTCCAGGTCTGGGTTCCGGTATATTGATTATTTTCCAGTTGGCCGCCGCTGTTGTGGTTAATCACGATATCGGCGTATACTTTCATATTTTGCCCATGCGCCTCGGAAATTAAACTCGTCAACTCGGTCCTGGACCCAAACCGGGTTTCAACAGTGCCATTTTGATTGTATTCGCCGAAGTCGAAATAATCCGTAGGGTCGTAACCCATCGAAAAAGCTCCGTTTTGAGCCTTTGAGGCAGGCGGCAGCCAGATGGATTCAATCCCGGCGTTTGCCCAGGACGGCACTTTGGTTTTGGCAGTTTCCCACCACGTTCCGCCGGCGGGAACATCCCAGTAAAAAGCTTGCATCATCACACCTCCGCCCGGGCCTCCGGTATAGGACCTGGGGGATAATTCACTGTCATTATTGGCGTCAGTCCGGAAAGGAGAGCCATCATGGTGGGTTACGTGAACGATGTTGATTTTTCCTTCGATATCGGAAGGAAGGCTATCGGGGTTGTCGATTATTTCCTTGTTGCAGGCCGTAAAGAGGAGGAGAAAGGACCCAAGGAAAAAAGGTGTCAGATTTTTCATACACGAATGGTTTTTAAAATATCAGTTCCTGGAAAAATTAAATGCCACGCTGCTGCGGTTTGTTGGCGGCACAAAAATATTGCAGGAAACGCGCCTGGTCGCGGCAGATTATAAATTGAGACGGAAATCAGGCAAACAGAAAGGCGCAAATTATGAAATGACACGATTTCGCTGAATAAATTCAGGCAATCCTCTGCAGGTAATCCCTGGGGGTGCATTGCTCCAGTTTTTTGAATGACCGGTTGAACGCTGATTTGGAATTAAATCCAACATCAAATGCCATGGACAACAAGGTGTGACTTCGGTGTTTTTCTTGCTGGACCAGCCTTTTGAATTCCCGGATGCGGTAAGAATTGACAAAATCATTAAAGTTCACCCGGTATCCCTCATTGATGACCCGGGATAGGGAATGCGGGGAAGTTCCGGAGAGCTCCGCAAGGCTGGTCAGATTGAGGTCCGGGTTTTTATAAGGCTGGTTGTTCAGCATTACTTGCTCGAGTCTTTCTTTTATTTTGTTCATTTCTTCTCCGCTCAGGGAGGCCGCCTTCTCCTGCTCTTCAACCCCTTGTTGGGTAATTGGCGCATCTGGTGCAGGCAGTTTGAAAATCTCAGGCTGGCGCATGGTATAATATCCGTGAAAAAAGGCGGTCAGGGCAAATGCCACCCACAGCGCGTCGGTGGTCTTGTCGGTCAAAAAACTCAGATCTGTTTCCATCCACCATCCCAATCCACCGATCACAAAGGTGATCCCCCAAATGATCAGGCAGATCATTTTAAGCCACATCACAACCTTGAGGTAGGCGAGGTTGGGGTTGGAAGCGTGTCTGTTTTCGGAGTCGACCTCGTATTGCCGGATAACACGGCGACAAAGAAACCAGTAAACGGAATTGAAAACAAGCCCGATTCCGGCCGACCAGACAAAAAACACTTTTAGATCCTGATTGACTACCGCGTCGATAAGCTCCTGTTTCGGCAAAAGGAAAAACGGCAGATAAATGGCTATTTGCCCAAACAAAGGGATAAAATGCAAGCCTTGTAAAAGAGGTTTTTCCCTGGATGGCAGCCGGAGCAGGTTGTTAATGTACCTCAGGAAAAGAGGTGCGTAAAGAAAATAGATCAGATCGGGCACTAACAACAGGCTGGGCGCCCATTGAAATATCTCCCGGTCGTAAGTTGACACTCTGGATGCCAGTGCAACTGCCAGAGCCGCCAACAAAAATGATAATACCTTGTTGGCCGACCGGTTGTTGTTCTGGAGGGTATTGATGGCCAGGATCAGCAGCAAACTCTGGATCGCCGCCAGCAATAAAAAAAAGGTATAAAGATTGATGGGATTGCCCGACAGGTCTTCCCAGGATTCAATACGGGCTGCAATCCTTTTGGATGGATTTTTGCTCAGGATAAAAGACCGGTTCGAACGTGCGCGCCCGTTTTTGCGTCCTTCAATGGTTTTCCAGCTTCCCCTCGTGAATTTGAAATAAGTGGTATCTTTCATCAGGGGAACCAAAACCAGAATAGATCCGTCGGGTTGTTTTTTAAGTTGGTAGGCCGGATCGCCGGGGTACCAGCCGTTAAAATCGCCGACTGCAAAAATGCTGGCGTCGGGCGGGGTGTTGTCAGGAAGATTTTCAGCCACGACCTCCAGCCAGCCATACCGGGGGTTCACGGGCAGATCATCCCAGTTCCATACTTTCAGAAAAATCGTATCCCCCTTACCCGGTCCGGCGTATCGCCGGTTGTCTACAAATTGTCCGGTTTCGTTGGTTTCGACCCGGTCCCAGCTTCCCCGGGTGACTTTGAATTCGAAAGGGGGCCTGACATCCTCCGGCAAAACAAGGGATAACCGGTCGGAACGATCGCGGAAAAACCGATAGGCCGTGTCGCCGGCCGTCCAATTGTTAAAGCTGCCGCTTAAAAAAATCGTATCGGATGGTGGTGTATTAGCCGGAAGAGGGTCCAAGATAAAGATCACCTGACCGTGAAGCGTCAGCGCCATAAGCAGTAATCCGATAACTCCCAAACGGCTGCGCATGATTTATCCCTATGTTGCCCGGTAATTTATTCCAGTACCAATTTCCCTTCCTTTTTCTCTCCATCCTTTTCTGCAATCAGGGTGTAAGACCCTTTGAACAAATAAACCTCGCCGTTCTCCGCCTTTTTCACCTTGACGGGGCGTTCATCAGGTTTTTTGTCCTTATTTAAGGTTTTATTATACTCAGACAAAATTTTCTCATCAATTTTATAATCATACAAAAGATAATTTAAACCCATGTTTACGTCTCTTTCTCCTTCAAAAAGGGTTAATCCATCCGCCGTTCTCACCGTCAACCTGACTTTCCCTTTGGTTTTGCTGTAGACGGGGATTCTGGTTTCCGGTTTGTTTTCGCCAAAAAATGATTTGCTTCCCCAGCGGGTGCTGTGCCTGGCTTTTTCAAGGGCAAACAAGTGCAGGTTCTCATCCAGCAGGGCAGGGGAGAGTTGCTGCAGTTCCTTCAGACTGCCGGTATAGAGCGAACGCCCGTGTGTGCCGACGATCAGGTCTTTTTCCCTGGGGTGAACAACAAGGTCATGGACGGCCACAGCCGGCAAACCGTTGTTCATCAGCATAAAATTTTTGCCCCGGTTCAGGCTGACGTATAGCCCGTGATCCGTCCCAATATACAGGATGTTTTCATTGTCACTATCCTCTTTAACTACATTTACCGGCTCCAGGGGCAAATCCAGCCCAAGTTGCATCCAGGTCCGGCCATAATCTTCTGACACGTATAGATAAGGCGCAAAATCATCCCAGCGGTAACCGTTCAAAGCAACATAAACCCGACCTTCTTTGAACCTGGAGGCCTGAACCCGGCTCACCCACCTGTTTTCCGGCAATCCTGCACTGATATCGGCCCAGGTAAAACCGCCGTCGCGGCTCACATGGACCAGGCCGTCGTCAGACCCGGTATAGAGCAGGCCAAACCGCATTGGAGATTCATGGATGGTCGCCAACGTGCCGTAAGGTACATCGCCTTTGAGGCCGCCTTTGGTCAGGTCGCCGGAAATCATGTGGAAGTCATCGCCTTTGTTGAAAGACCGGTGGAGTTTATTGGACCCCATGTAAAGGATGTCCTGGTTGTGTTCTGACAAATGTACAGGCGACTGCCAGTTCCACCGGAGTGGGGCTTCCCCCAGTTCATGTTTTGGGGTGATCGGTTTCCGGTCGCCTGTCCGGGTATTGATCCTGAAATAATTGCCGAATTGAAAACCTGTATAGACCGTTTCATTGTCCCGGGTATCCACTGCCACCTGCATGCCGTCGCCCCCTAAAATGGACTTGTAGGGGTACTGGCCTTCCGTATGCCAGCTGGTACCGGCCCGGTAGTTGCCGGGCCCCATCCATACGCCATTATCCTGGAGGCCGCCGTAAACGTTGTAAGGTTTAGCCATATCGGCGGCAATTGCATAAAACTGGCCGACAGGAGGCGTATTGCAGGCGATCCAATGCTCGCCGTCGTCGTAGGAAATATTAACCCCTCCGTCGTTGCCCAGGATCAGGTGGCCCGGCCGTTTGGGGTTCACCCACAGGGCGTGGTGATCGGCGTGAACGTTATCTCCGTTGATGGACTTCCAGTTTTTACCGCCGTCGTCGGAACGCAGAATGGGGACGCCAAGGGTGTACAATTTATTGGGGTTGTCAGTCGCAACCCGGATTTGGCTGAAATAATACCCGTACGAAAAAACGACGCCGTCCAGAAAATCGGCGTGCGTCCTGGCCCATTTCCTGCCGTCAGGTTCTGCGCTGTAAATTTCCAGGCCGATCACAGGCGTGTCAAATAAAAGGGAGTTTGCATCTTCTGTATATTCCGCCAGGTTTTTGACCTGAATTTCACCTTTTTTAACCATTTGTTTGACCTTGGCAGGGTCGTATTTTCTGGGGAAACCATTTCCCCGCAGATAGTCTTCCAATTGGTAATTGGGCAACTTGTCAAAATCCTCGGGGTTCATGGCTTTTAGCATGTCTTTGGTAAGGATTTCCTCTTCCGGGGTTTCTTTGGGGCGCCTGAAATAATTGTCGATGCAGGCCAGAATTTTCTTTTTGCCTTTTGCATCCTTTGAAAGGGCCAGGCCGATCCTGCCCGCGCCTTCGCCTTCAGGAAACCCCGTTTGGGCGCCTGAGATCAACGCCCAGCTTTCTCCTCCGTTTTTACTCAGGTAAATGCCGCTGCCTGCGCCCGATTCCGTAAAATCCCAGGCCCGCCGGGTGCGCTCCCAGGTTGCTGCATACAAAATATTGGGATTGTCCGGATCGACGACCAGATCTACCGCGCCGGCATTGTCGCTGACAAACAAGGTTTTTTTCCAGGTTTTGCCGCCGTCGGTTGTTTTATAAACCCCGCGTTCCGGGTTGGGGGAGTACAAGTGGCCCAAAACAGCTACCCAAACGGTATTCGGGTCGGTGGGGTGCATAACAATTCTTCCGATATGATGGCTTTCGCCCAGGCCGAGGTGTTGCCAGGTTTTGCCGCCGTCCGTGCTTTTAAACATCCCCGTGCCGGCATAGGAAGACCGGCTGGAGTTGACTTCTCCCGAACCCAGCCAGATGATATTCCGGTTCCAGTTGACGGCAATGTCGCCGATGGTCATCACCATCTCCCGGTCAAACAGGGGTTTGAAAGAAATCCCGTTGTCTTCGGTTTTCCAAAGCCCGCCTGAGGCATAAGCAACATAAAAATGGGATGGATCCTTTTCCCATACCTCCAGGTCGGTTACACGGCCGCTCTGGACGCTTGGCCCGATGGAACGGAATTCAACCCCATTGACGATGGACACAGCCTCAAGCGCTTTCCGCTGCTCGAAACTTTTGATCCGCGCGTCTGCAGCCGTAAAAGGCGGTTGCACCGGTTGCTGGGAAAACCCTGCAAAGGAAAGAGATGCCAATAGACAGGCAAGTGAAAGTCTGGTCATTTTCGCTTGTTTTGAAGGATACATTGCCGTAAAAATACCTGAAATTGAACAGGAAGCCTATCTGGATGAGGCTTTTTTTGCGGCGACGGCTTCAATTTCGATCAAAAAACCGTGGTGGAGGGTTTTGATCGGGACGATGGCGCGGGCGGGTGTATGGTCGCCAAAAATGCCGGCATAAACCTGGTTGACCCGGCTCCATAGTTCAATATCTGCAATATAGACGGTGGTTTTCAGGATGGTGGAAAGGTCCCCGCCTGCAGCCAGTACGATCTCAACGACATTCTGTATGGCCACCCCGGCCTGTTCTTCTATCGGCCCCAGCACTTTTTCACCGGTATGCGGCCGGATGGGCAACTGCCCTGAAACAAAAATGAGATCATGGTGTACAACGGCCTGCGAATAGTGGCCGCCCGGCGACGGCGCTTCCGGTGTGAATATCCTCTCCATCAGGGTGTCGGCGAGTTCATTAATTGAATTTCAACCACTTCCGGGCTGGCCTTGTCCATTTTTACGATCTTCATTTTATATTTCCCTACTTCCATCTCCTGGCCGTTTTCCGGCAACATATCCAGCGTATCCAGGATCAGGCCCGAGAGGGTGGAGTAATTGAAACCCAAAGGCAACGGCTGCGGCAAAAATTCATTGATCTCCTCCAGTGCATTTTGTGCCTGGATGCGATAAACGTTCTCGCTGATCTCTTCCACCAGCGGCAGTTCTTCATCGTATTCGTCCTGGATTTCACCGACCAGTTCTTCCAGGATGTCCTCAAGTGTCAATATCCCGATCGTACCGCCAAATTCGTTGATCACCACGGCCATCTGTGCGTGTTCTTTCTGGAAAGTACGCAAAACCTTGAAGATCTTTTTGCCGGAAGGAATGATCAAAACCGGGCGTAAAATATCCTGAAGGCCTTTTTGAGGGTCGTTCAGCAACAGATTCAAAAGGTCTTTGGTCAGCACAAATCCCTTGATATGGTCAATATTGCCTTCGTAAACCGGATATCGGGAATAGCCATCCTCGACCGCCTGCCGGGCAGCTTCTTTGATAGGGGTATTGATCTCGATGGCTACGATCTGGGTGCGTGGCTTCAATACTTGCCGGACCAGCCGGTTGTCAAAATCAAAAACGTTCTGGATCAGTTCTCTTTCGGATTCCTGTATTCCGCCGCCTTCTGCGCTTTCCGCAATGATCAGTTTGAGTTCTTCTTCGGAGTGGATCTCGCTGTGTGGAACCGGCACTATGCCCATCATTTTCAGCAGGAATGTTGCAAATCCATTCAACATCCAGATAAATGGTTTGAATACGATATAGAAAAACCGCAGCGGCGTCGACAAGGAAAGGGTGGTTTGGGTGGGATAACGGATCGCCAGGGATTTTGGCGCCAGCTCTCCAAAAACGATATGCAGCACTGTGATGAACGCAAATGAAATCGGAAGCGCGATGCTGTGGGCAACCGTCTCGTCAAGTTGCAGACCCAGCCCGTGGAAAATAGCCAGAATGATCTTGGAAACCACCCCTTCTCCGATCCAGCCGAGGCCGAGGCTGGCCAGGGTGATGCCCAATTGAGTGGCAGCGAGGTATCCGTCGAGATTATCGACCACTGTTTTGGCCATCCGGGCCGAAAAACTTTGCCCGGACCTGATCTGGATCTGCGAGATCCGGACTTTTACAATAGCAAACTCAGCCGCTACAAAAAATCCGTTCAGCAGCACCAGGAACAGGGTCAATAAAATGTTCAGTAACATAAAGTTGCGCCGTTATCAGACCAATAGCCGAATCGGCTCTTCCAATATGGATTTTAATGTTTGCAAAAATTGGGCGCCGGTTGCTCCGTCTACTACCCGGTGATCGCAGGACAAAGTCAGTTTCATCATATTGCCGACCACGATCTGGCCGTCTTTTACGATTGGTTTCTCGATAATGCTGCCGATGGCCAAAATGCAACTATCCGGCGGATTGATAATCGCCGTAAACTCTTCGATGCCAAACATCCCGAGGTTGGAAATGGTGAAGGTATTGCCCTGCATTTCTTCCGGCTGCAGTTTTTTCTCTTTTGCTTTGCCCGCCAAAACCTTGACCTCGTTATTGATCTGCGACAAGGTTTTGATATCGGTATAACGGATCACAGGAACCAGCAATCCTTCCTCAACGGCTACCGCAACACCCACATGGATGTCCTTGTTGCGCCGGATCTTGTCGCCCATCCAGCTCGAATTGATGGCAGGGTGCTGGCGCAATGCCGCTGCGGCTGCCTTGATCACCAGATCATTGAAAGAAAGTTTAGTTGGAGACACCTCATTCAGGCGCTGGCGCAATTGCACGGCCTTGTCCATGTTGATCTCCATGGTCAGGTAGAAATGCGGCGCCGAGAATTTGCTCTCACCCAGGCGGCGGGCAATGGTCTTGCGCATCTGGCTGAGCGGAAAGTCCTCATAGCTGGCTTCGCCGCCTCCATATACAAACGGGGTAACAGCCGGGCCGGGTTTGGACGCCGCAGGCGCAGGAGGCGGTGTTTCAGCCACTTTGGGGGCCGGCGCAGATTTTTTGGCATCGATCGCCGCTTCCACATCCTTGCGGATCACCCTGCCAAAATCGCCGCTGCCGGCCAACTGACTGAGGTCGATGCCCTCTTCTTTGGCCATGGTTTTGGCGAGCGGAGAGGCTTTGATCCGTTTGTCTTCTTCTTTTGAGGCAGAACCGTTTCCTGTCGCCTGGTTGTGAGACGCCGGCTCGGGTGCTGCCGGTGCAGCAGGCGCCGCGGCTTCAGCCGGAACGGACCCACCTTTGGCAGAGCCGGAGATGAGCGCTTTCCAGTCTTCGCCCGGGGCGCCGATCACGGCAATGACGCCGTCGATGGGTACGGGGCCTTCCTTCACGGCTATATGCAATAAGGTGCCTTCAACATAGCTGTCCAACTCCATGGTGGCTTTGTCGGTCTCCACTTCCGCCAGGGTCTCGCCCGGCTCGACCGTATCGCCCTCCTTTTTCAACCAACTGACGATATTGCCTTCTTCCATGGTGTCGCTCATGCGGGGCATGCGGATCACTTCTGCCATAAATCCTTGTGTTTTTCGTTGTTCTTGAATAATCCTGCGGGCAAAAATGCGATATTTTCAGCAATTTTCCACTTTAAATGTTTCAGGATCTTCCGGGTTTCCCGATATGGGCGCCTTTCGCGTTAAAACCTCGCAGGTCTGTATCGCCTATATTTAAAGGCCTTTTGCTATTTTTGCAACATGAATCTTTCCTCCAAACTTCTTGAGCAGGCGGTCGAGGCGTTCTCGACATTGCCCGGCATCGGCCGCAAAACCGCCTTGCGACTGGCGCTTCACCTGGTCCGGCAACCGGTTGAACAATCCGAACAGTTTTCCGAGGCATTGCTGCAAATGCGCCGGAATATCAAATACTGCACGGTCTGCCACAACCTTTCCGACCATGCGGTTTGCGCCATTTGCTCGGATAAACGCCGCGACGACGGCCTGGTTTGCGTCGTGGAAACCATTCGCGACGTAATGGCCATCGAAGATACCAACCAGTACCAGGGGCTCTACCATGTCCTGGGCGGCATCATCTCACCCATCGAGGGCATCGGCCCTTCCGACCTGAGCATCGATGCACTCATCGACCGGGTGCAGACCGGCGGCATCCGCGAACTCATCATGGCCATCAGCCCGACCATCGAGGGCGAGACCACCATCTTTTATATCGCTAAAAAACTGCGGGAGCGAAAACTGGACGTCCAACTCAGTGCGATCGCAAGGGGCGTCGCTTTCGGCGGTGAACTGGAATACACGGATGAATTGACCCTGGGCAGGTCGATCGTGACGCGGGTGGCTTATCAGGTGAAAGATTAAATAAATCAAACCCCATGTCAAAAGAACGTAAAACACTAAAGGACCGGCTTCAGCGCAAGCGCGATGATAATTTTGTCGGTCGCGAACAGCAACTCTTGTTATTTCAACAAAATTTGGAACGCGGCCCTGAACATTCAGCGTTTTATAACATCTTTAATATACATGGGCAAGGAGGAGTCGGTAAAAGTACCCTTGTTAAAAGATACCTTGAAATAGCAAAAAATCAAAACGCGCTGATTGGCTATACAGATGAAGGCGTTCGTTCGGTTGTGGAGTGGTTGGGAAGTATTTCAAAACAATTGAAAGAACAGGGGGTGCCCCTGGAAAAATTTGACAAATCCCTTAAAGTTTACCGCCAGCAAAAGCAACAACTGGAGGCTGACCCGGACGCGCCTAAAGGAACGCTTTCTTTTTTTGCCAAAACCTTGACAAAAGGAGGTTTAAAAGCAATCCGACGGATACCCGGCACGGAGGTCGCCATGGAATTCATTGATGATGAAGGAATTGCAAATCAGGTGGGAGAATGGACAGCGTTTGTCCGCAAAAAAATCACCAACCGGGATGAAGTGCAATTGGTCATCGAACCGGAAACGGTGCTTACCCCCTTGTTTTTGGATGATCTTTTCGAATTTGCAAACAAACAACCCATTTGTTTTTGTGTGGACACCTACGAGGTCACCGGAATCTTTATGGACGGGTGGCTCCGGCGCCTTTTAAATGGAGATTATGGCGATGTGCCTGAAAACCTCCTGCTCCTGATTGCCGGTCGTGACGAACTGGACCCCAACGGGTGGACTGATTTTAGCAGCCTTCTCCAGGTGATCCCTTTAAAAGAATTTACCGAAGAGGAGGCCAAAAGGTATCTGGAACTGCGTCAAATTGTCGATACTGAACTTGTAAAATCTATTCTTCATATTTCCGGCAGGCTGCCTGTTTTGCTGACGGCGCTTGCCGAAATTGCTCCGCGATCTGCTGATGAGATTGGCGATGTAAGCGATACGGCTGTCGAGCGATTTTTGAAATGGGTGGATGACCCCATCCGTCGCAAGGCAGCTCTTGCCGCTGCAATACCGCGTCGCCTGAACCAGGATATTTTAGCGGTACTTGCTCCGGAAGCTGACCCCGGTGAATTATTCAATTGGCTCTGCAAGATGCCTTTTGTCCAGGTGCGGGGCGAGCATTGGGTTTATCACCCGATCGTGAGAGAACTGATGCTTACCTACAAACGCCGGCTTTCCCCCGCAATTTGGGAGGATTTACATGAAAGGATGGCAAAATTTTATGAATCAAAACAACAAGGTTTGGACATCGAAGACCGGATAAACGGCTTTAAAGATGGGCTTTGGAAAGACTTGACTTTAGAGATCACCTACCATAAACTGGAAGCTCAACCCAATAAGTATTTGACCACTGCGATAAATGATTTTATCCTCGCCTGGCAGGAGCTTGAGGCTGAATCTTTGAGAGAATGGGCACTGGTTTTTCCGATTCGATTAACCCATGATAACAAGGAATCCTGGCAGTCTTTAATCGAAAAAGCAGTTTCAGGATACATTAATGGCAAGTATGAATTAACGGTAACCTGTTTCCAAGGGATAACCGCTTTATTGCCTGATAATCATCTTGGATGGAAAATCCTCGGCAATGCATGGCACCGTAAAGAAGACTACGACAAAGCCCTCGAAAACTACCAGAAAGCGATCGACTTGAAACCCGATGAACCCGATTATTGGAACTTGGTCGGCGCTGCATGGTACCGTAAAAAAGACTACGACAAAGCCATCGAAAACTACCAAAAAGCGATCGATCTGAAACCCGATGACC